>NZ_RQVE01000008.1 GCF_003992315.1 Veillonella sp. 3891 | reverse complement strand
CGCAAATGCTTAAATTGGAAAACCCCATACGAGGTTTATCATTCAGTAGAGTTGCATTTGACTTGACAATTCAAGGTGTAAAATATATATTGGTAACGCTCGTAACACTGCATTGAGGAGATAAAAAAGAGGACTATCACTGATAGTCCTCAAATAGATATTATTGATTCTTATGCTTGAAAGCTAAGATTGCTTGGATTAATGTGTCTAATGACATTTCGCCACGTTCTGCCACCATGGACAAGGTAGCTTTATGTTTCATCAACTTAGCCAGTGGAGAGTTTAGCATTTTAAAGTTTGGATTGATATGAATCATGTGATCTTTTAGGCCAGGGATTACATCAAATAGGGGGAATAGTTTAGTATCACCAGTTAACCCTAGGTCATTTTCGTAGACTGTAGGTTGTGGTGCACTTTCTTGCACAGTACCTTCTTCAGTTGTGCTGGTAGGGCTATCTTCTTTGCGAATATTTTTGTAATCTATGTGTTCCACTGCATGGTATGCAGAATTAGAACCTTCCCAAATCAATTCTTTACGGGAACCACTTAAGCTACGAATATGTGTGCAATCTTGAACCATTTCCAATATACCCTTAAATTGGCCTTCTTCGTTGCGCACAGCGATATATTCGATATGGATGAATAGGTCAGGTTTGTTAATCCACATTTCAGCGTAATCTTGTCTGCCAGCTTTGAAAGAATCGATAATTTCTTGTACCAATGGTAAGCTTTTCTTTGGATGACAGTTTTGCACCACACGACCGATGATATTAGAACTACGAGGGAAGATGCGGTGCTTCGTATCATTGTAGAAACGAACTAAATCGTTTTCATCCACAAAGGTAATATCTACTGGCAAGAATTTAAAGATTAATTTAATTTGCTCAATCGTTAAAGCGCCAACAGCTAGGTCATGTGTTTGTTCAGGGCTTCCATTGATACCATATTTGCCTACTAATTGAGCTAACTCTTGTAACAAAGCGGTAGGGTTACCAGTAACACCTAATTGGGTGTTTTCATGATTTTCCACATCAGCATGATTATGTTGTGTTGTTACATGACCTGCATTGGCAGACACCTCTCCAAGGTTCTTAGGTTCCGCATCAGGGCGGCCTTTATAAAATGGAGGAGGGGCGATGAAAGCAAATCCAATTTCATGATCGCCTTGGCTCATAGTGATGAAGTCACTGTCCTGTAATAACTTCCAAGCTGTGGGAATCAATACTTCTTTTTCTTTGTTGTTAAGGTCATGGATAATATCGATGACATCCGCTTGTTTCGCTAAAAATTCAGATTCTTGCCCAGACTCTAGGAGTTGCTTACTTTCAGAGATAGCATCACGAACGGCGTCGTCGAAAGTCCACATGATTTTTGTAGGGCGGTCAAAACCATAACGTTCTAAAACAGGATATAATTGATTTTCTTTGCGAGCTAAATGGATGCGCCAAGTAGTGAGGGCATCATATACGCCAAGCCAAGGATTGAGGATGAAGTGAGGTGCTTGTAACAAAGTTTCCATTTCCGTTAACTGTTGTTCCATTGCGTTGATTTCATTTAGGTACACTGTTAATGGATGATGTTCAGGATATTCATTGTTCGCACGGATTAAAATACCATCGAATAATTCTAACAAGTCATCCATGCGATGGGTGATTTCTTCGTCAGTGTAAGAACCTTTTAATTGTTGTTCGCCGTAGGCAAATTCATCAGGCGTACAAGTGCCGATTTTTTCTTTCAATAATGTACGAGCCGTTTCCAAATCTAAGGTGCCACCGAGAAAGCGGTCTTTAATATCAATCATAACTTCCATTCTGTCATTGCCTGTAAGACCAAGGGCTTGTTTCATTGTATCCATGTGTGTATCCTTTCTGTGTTTACTATTAGTATAATTATTGGTATGGTATCATCATTTGCAGATACTTTTTGACTGAAAGCTGCTGAAAGAATGCATTCATTGCTGCTAGTGTAGATACCATGAGTCTAACGTGTTAAAGCATATGGGGCGGATTCTAATAGGAACCACACCTTTTGATAGTCTTAGTATACAGTAAATAAAAATAATTTTCAGTTGCTAGGGATACAGAATTGTAAAAGTTTTGTAGGAAAGAGAATGATTTGTAAGACGTTTTAGACTTAGGATATCATAAAAATACGTTAAAAACATTAGTACTATATAATATATTGGAAAAAGTAACGACAGGGTTATCTACATTTCCTCATGTGCATGTTGATGAGTATTTATATTTTTCATAATACGGAGGTTATGCTATGAAAACAGCCTGTGCGGAGAATGCACAGGCTGTTTTGTATTTATTTAGAGTAATTTGATACTGTATAGATTCCAAGGGCTACCCAAATGAAAGAAAAAGAAATCATTTTATTGGTATCGAAGCTTTCACCGAAATAAAAGATGGCGATAAGCAAAGCGATGGTGGGCGATAGGTATTGCAAAAATCCTAATAGATTAAGTGGCAACAATCGTGCACCATAAGTGAATAACACGAGAGGTGCCGATGTGGTTAGACCAGAGATTACGAATAGTGCAGCTGTATAGGAATCGTTTTGAAACGCTGTCCAAGAGCTAGCGTCGATGTATGTTGTGTATGCTAGTGCTAGGGGCGCTACGAGCCAAGCTTCAAAGGCAATACTTGTAAAAGGATGGATCAATAGTTTTTTCTTCACTAGACCATAGAGTCCAAAGGTTAAGGCAATTGCTAGGGCTAAGTCAGGGGTACTTCTCATTTGTAGAGAAATGAAGATGATGCCGATGGTAGCTAAGCCTACACTACACCACTGTGGGAAGGTTAGCTTTTCTTTGAAAACAAGTACCCCTAAGACTACATTGAGGAGCGGATTAATATAATATCCAAAGCTAGTATCCATCACACGATTGTTAGAGATGGCCCAAATGTATAATCCCCAATTACTAGATACGAAAATAGAAGCTAGAATCAATAAACCCAATTGGGATATATTTTGTTTTAAATGTATGCAGTCTTTCTTAAATTGTTGATAATTTAGTCCAATAGCCACAAAGGACATAAAGAGAGCAGACCATATAATGCGGTGAGCCAGTACGCTATAGGCTGATATATGGTGGAGAAGCCCCCAATAAATGGGTAAAAGTCCCCAAATAAAATAGCAGCTTAAAGCGGTGATGAGACCTTTTTTATTAGTTCGTTGCATAGATACCTCCTTCACTGTATTCAGTTATCATAGTACCACAGATTGCATACATATTCTATGGGAAATCATTATATGGGGTATAAATAAGAAGTCGAAAAGATACCAATACATCTAATGGGCATTAAAAATACAATATAGAACATAGAAAAAGCTAACTATGAAATTTAGTTATATTTGAAAAGCATATTGAAAAATGAAGATATCATGAAGTATAATTATAAACAGTGCTTTACTATGTAGTAAAGGCAATATAAATTTATCAATTCGTATGGGCGTACGAAATTTTTGGAGGTATATTCATGAAAATAACAAGGAAACGCGTCTCTGCAGCATTGTTAGCATGTGTAGCATTGACTACATTTAGTGGTGTACAAGCAGCATTTGATGAGCATTTGGACAACTACCAATTAGATACAAAGGTAGTGAAAGGTGATCGGTCTAAAGACCAATTTGGTAATACTGTAACAGAACAATCCTATTATCGTACAGGCGGTGACGTAAAAGTTATCACTCGTGATGAAATTGAAAAACGTCATTATTCTGATTTAACAGAAGCCATAAAACGTATTCCAGGTGTTACGTTCCAAAACCCAGGATATCGTGGTGGTGAATATGGATACCAATTCTTTAATAATGGGATCTCTATCAATGGTGACACTCGTGTTATCGTATTGGTTGATGGTCGCCGTGTAGATAATGCCACAAGTACACGTATTTCAGGTAAAACTGGGCGCGGTAGTAAATCTACAGGTGTTAATTTAGATCAAGTGACAAATATTAATGCAGTTGATAAAATTGAAGTGATCAAAGGACCGGGAGCTTCTGCGTATGGATCAGATGCTACTGGTGGAGTTATTAATATCATCACACGTAAAGGTGCAGAAGCCAATCAGGGTACGGTTGACTTATCGACCGGTTCTTGGAAGAAGCATGAGTATAATCTAACATACTCTGGAAGTGCAGGAAACGACAATTCTTTGCACTATTTTGTTGGGTTAAATCGTGTTAAATCTGGTGATACAAAATATCGTGATGGACATACAGGTGAAGTGGGAACATTAGGTGGCGCTCGTTTTGATGAAAGAGGGGCTAATGTTCGTATTGATAAGGATTTTAGTGATACAGAACGTTTAACAGTATCTATCAATCACAAACAGGGTAAGGATGGATATCCTATCTCCACTCCAAATTTAAAGTATTGGAATACTAAAGATTGGCATCGTATCATATTCTCAGCAGATGTTGGGTCATTAGATAAAGATGGAAAGTTGATTCCTGATTCTACAACATGGGGAAATGCGAATAATCCTGGGTATCATAACTTATTCGCCCTTGATGGACTAGCTTATAATTCTTATAGCAAATTTAAGAATAATGATGTAGATGTAAAGTATACATTTGATCGTCAGTCCGATATGGAAAGTTTTGTTCGATTCTATAGTCAACATCATAAATACTCTAGTACAGACACTTATTCCTGGCATTTACCTGAAATAGAAGATATTGGGGCTAAGTTCACTAAAGATTTTCCTGATGGTGTAAAAGATCCCGCTTTATTAGATGCATGGATTGCTAAAAATTTAGCACCATTCCCAGGGGATAGTAAAGAAGCTTTAGAAGAATGGGTTCAAAAAACTGGTGGTAAAGCGGCAGAGCCAACAAGCTATCAAAATGAAAAAACTCGTGGTGTGCAATTGCAGGTAGGGCGTTCTATTGGTAAACATGATTTACTTGCTAATGTAACTTATGATAAGGCATTTAATGATGCAGTAGCAAAACGCCAGGGTAAAGTTCAAAAAACTGTAACTAAACGTACTTCGTTATATGGATATGTACAAGATAAAATTCATGTGAATGATAATTTTGATATCACTCCAACACTCCGTTTTGTGAAATATGGAAATTATATTGTAAATGGAGAGCAATCTAAAGGTGGAGCTAGTCATGTAATTACTCCAGCTTTAAATCTACAATATAGTTTTGGCGATCATAATACTGTGTATGCGGGTTGGACGAAAGTAGTACGCCCATTACGTAGTGGAGATTATACAGCTACTTATGGTGAATTTAAAACACCATTGCATGATGAAAAAGGTAATGTATATACATTGGGTTACCAAAAAGAATTGAACAAAAAAACAGTAATAGGTGTAAACTATAGTTTAACAGATATGAGCAATGCTATTGCATCATTCCCAATTCGTGTAGGAAATGAGTTTGAAAGTACTGCAGTGAATGCAAAACAAAAGAAAACAGCCTTTAATATTACGATAGACCATAAAGTAAATCAACACTGGTCTTTGGGAGCAGCGTATAGTCATTTAAAAGATAAATGGGCTGTGAAACCGGGTTATATGGTAGATCCAAGTTGGGGCTATAACGATTCTGGTGATATTAACACAGGTATTAACAAATTGCGTCCGGCAAATCATTACACATTAAATGTAAACTATGATGCTGGTAAATTGTCATCTGGATTCTTAATGAACTATTATACTGGATCTAATACAGAAGCCTTTACATCTAAACGATTCTTGGTATTAGACTGGAATTTAAACTATGATGTAAATAAGGATTTAACTACCTATGTGGCAGTAACTAATTTAACAAATGAAGCTTACGAAACAACAAGTAATTCTAATTATGGACCAGGTAGTTCCGCAATGCCAGCACGACAAGCAATGATTGGTGCTAAATACAAATTCTAATAGTAATTCTAGAAGGAGCTACCTAGTGTAGCTCTTTCGTTTAGGTGAAAGAATGAAGAAAATATATATAACAGGCATTGTGGTGGCTCTACTAGGGGGATTGTATGGCGCACACTTGCATGGTATGGAAGAGTTCGTTCCGATGCCTGACTATGTGGAAAGTACCTCCATTGCTCATGACGTAGGACCACGTATAGTGAATCAGTTAACGAGTAAAGGAACTGATCGAGCTGTCACCTATGAAGGTGAGCCACGACGCATTATGGGAGTATGGCAAAGTTCTGTAGAAACATTGTTAGCCCTAGGTGTGGGGGAGCGTATCATCGCAGCCATCGGTGTGCCAGATAGTAAATATATTGCTCAAGAATATCGTGATGCATATGAAAAGATTCCCTATAAAAGTATGGAAATCCCCGATGTAGAAACTACCTTATTATGGGAACCAGACCTATTAGTAGGATGGTATTCCACCTTTCAGAAAAACAACTGGAAAAGTACGGATTTTTGGTCAGAGCGTGGGATTCATTCCTACATTTCTAGATCATCCTATAAAAACTCTAAGCGTACTGTAGAAGGAGAATACCAGTATATCCTTGATTTAGGGGCTGTTGTGAATCGACAAGAAAGGGCTAAAGAGTTGGTGAATCGTACAAAGCGTGCGGTGGCAGCGGCAAAAGCCTATGGGGAAGCACAGCATACAAAGGATACAGCGTTAATAATAGAGCAATCAGGGCGTCAATATCGAGTATACGACAAAGAAACATTGGCAGGGAACATGTTAGAAGAAATAGGAGGACATCTTATTTCTGAAACGGGGCAGACCATTAATGCAGAGGAGTTAATTCAGTTAAATCCATCTGTTATATTCTTAGTGCTCATAGAGGATGATTATGATCGACAAGATGAACTCATAGACAATCTATATAAGAATCCTACATTACAACATGTGGATGCCATACGTAATCATCGAGTATATGGAGTTCCCCTATTTATGGTGTATAGCGCAGGTACACGAATCCATGATGGATTGAATCTTATGATTCACGGATTGTATCCTAATTTTAACGGAGGTATTCATGAGTAATCGAACACATACATTAACGGTAGTAGGGGTAGGTCTCGTACTTATCGCCTTACTAGTGGCAGGGATGGCATGGTCCTTGTTTTTGGGGACAGTCCATATTCCAGCCCAAACATTATGGCAAGTCGTAGCTTCTAAATTTGTGGACTCCATTGTCATTGACGATCCACGACAAGGCGCTTTGAATGATATTGTATGGACGTTGCGGATGCCACGTGTCATCCTGGCAGCTTTGGTGGGTGCGGGACTCGCTGTGAGTGGTGTCATTATGCAAGCTATTGTAAAAAATCCTTTAGCAGATCCATATATTTTGGGTATTTCTTCGGGTGCCTCAACAGGGGCCACTGTGGCTATCCTAATGGGTGTAGGCATTGCGTTTGGTGAAGAATATGTAGGTATTATGGCTTTTATCGGTGCTATGGTAATTTCCTTCGGCGTTCTTATTATTGCTAATATGGGTGGTCGAGCTAATGCGATTAAATTGTTGTTAGCCGGGATGGCATTGAGCGCCGTTTGCAGTGCTTTTACGAGTATTATCGTATATTTCGCGAAGGATAAAGAAGGGATTCAAAACGTAGCTTTCTGGATGATGGGTAGTCTAGCAGGGGCTAATTGGGATTTGATTGGTATTATGCTATTTGTTATTCTATTGCCAATTGTATTCTTCTGGTTCCAAACCCGCATTTTGAACTTGATGTTACTAGGTGATGAAGTAGCTATCACATTAGGGGTAGACTTACACAGATATCGTCAATTATACCTTGTAATGAGTTCGATTATGATAGGCTTCGCCGTATATGCAGCAGGTATTATTGGATTCGTTGGGTTGCTGATTCCTCATATTGTACGTCAAGCCTTAGGCACAAATCATAAAGGTTTAATTCCTATCTCTGCATTAGGAGGCGCTTTATTACTTGTGGTAGCAGATACACTCAGTAGAACGATTATTCCTCATACGGAATTACCGATTGGTATTTTAATTTCTGTTATCGGTGCGCCAGCTTTTGTATACTTAATGATTAAGCAAACCTATGCGTTCGGAGGTAATTAATGAATTTACAAGTAGAACAAGTTGCCTTTGGCATTGGACAAACGCAAATCTTACAAGGTATAGATTTAAAAGTGCAAGACCGTGAAATTGTCGGACTAATAGGCCCTAACGGTAGTGGTAAAAGTACACTGTTAAAGTGTATCTATCGTACATTGCATCCCAATGCAGGGCGCATTGAGCTGAATGGACGATCCTTAGATGAACTTTCATTCCGTGAAAGTGCCTTACAAATGGCAGTAGTGGCGCAACATAATCAATACCAATTTGACTTTTCAGTGATGGATATTGTTCTTATGGGACGTATGCCACATAAAAAATTACTTGAAGGCGATTCTTCAGAAGACTATACTATAGCTAGACGAGCCTTAGCACAGGTGGGGATGGACCATATGGAAATACGGAATTTCTTGAGCCTTTCAGGAGGAGAACAACAACGTGTGATCTTGGCCAGAGCTTTAACGCAAGAAAGCCCATGTTTGATTTTGGATGAACCAACGAATCATTTGGATATAAAGTACCAATTGGAAATGTTGGAAATCGTTCGTGATGCGGGTGTAACTGTATTGATGGCTGTTCATGATTTAAACTTGGCATCCCAATTCTGTCATCGTCTAGTTGCCCTAGAAAAGGGACGAGTGGTTGGCACAGGTACGCCGAAAGAGTTGCTGACACCAGAGTTCATTCAAAACTTATATGGTGTACATAGTCGCATCGTAGAAGGTCCGACAGAAGATTCTATTCATATTATTTTTACGGAAACGGTAAAATAAGTATTCTAGACCTAATTCAAAATAGTGGTAACATGTTAAGTTAGGGCTAGGAATTGCATACACTATGTGAACAGTAATTATCTATAAGGAGGTATCACATGGAATTATTTGAATTATTTATTAAGGGTGGATATGTTATGTATCCATTGTTACTTTGTTCTTTCATTGCTGTGATTATTTTCGTAGAACGTTTGCGTTTCTATCGCTCTATGTTAGATGATGTAAATGCATTGCGTGAAACGATTATCCCACTAGTACAACAAAGCAATTGGAAGGCTTTACAAGCTTTAAAAGAAATTAACAAAGGTATGGCTACGCATGTCATTGCAGAAGCAGCTCGTGGCGGTAACAACAAAGAGCAACAAGAAAAACTATTGGAAGCAGCAGCGATTAGTGAATCTGCAAAATTACGACAATATTTGAACTACATTGAATCTATCGTTACCATGGCTCCATTATTAGGCTTGTTGGGTACTGTAACTGGTATGATTGGTTCTTTCAGCGTATTATCTATTTCTGAAGGTCAACCATTTGCCATTACTGGCGGTGTAGGGGAAGCCTTGATTGCTACAGCGACCGGTTTGATTGTAGCCATTATTGCTTTAATTTTGCATACATATCTAGTACAACAACAAGATATTTTGATTAGTCAAATTGAAGATGCAAGTGCTATGTATATGGCGGAATTGGCAGGTGACAACCATGCGGCTTAGATCCTTACGGACTACGTCTAAACCGAAACTCATGATTATTCCAATGATTGATATTATTTTCTTTTTATTGGTGTTTTTCATGATGAGTATGTTGACGATGGTCGTACAAAAATCTGTGCCTATTCAATTACCACAAGCGGTGGCATCGAAAGTGGACTTGCAACGTAAAATCCCAATCACTGTGACTAGTAATGGACAAATTTATGTGGAAGCGCAGCCAGTGACACTAGACCAAATGATTCGCTATTTGCAAGCAGAAAAAGCAAAGGGCGATGACATGGTCGTTATCTTGCGTGGTGATGCGAAGGCAGAATATGGCGCATTTGTTACTGTCTTAGACACATTGAAACAAATGGGTATTGTTAAAGTATCCATTGCGACAGATAGTAAATAAGGAGGTACTATGGATAGACGATGGCGTATACCCGCAGTGATATCCGGACTGACAAATATAGGTCTTGTAGTACTTCTAGGCGTATTGGGTCATATCCAAACACCGACACCAGAATCGGATGAAATTGTAGAGGTGCAGTTGGTTCATGAGGATAAAGGTAGTGCAGGGGAACCGAGTGCAGGACCAGCGATTACGGCACCCCATACTGAAAAACGTGAAATTCCACCACCGATTACGAATTTAGCCGATGCAGAAGCAATCTTGGAACAAGTGAAAGCCGAGGTAGCGGTACCGAAGACAGTGGCCATTGTAGCACCAACATCAGCACTTTCAGAAAATTCTGGAGGCGGTGGCGAGGGTACGGACACCGGTGATAGAAATGGAAATGGTAATGGTAATGGTAATGGAAACAGTGACGGAAACGGAAATGGAGCAGATGGTAATGACGATGGAGTGATTGTTGATGCTGGCAGCCTATCACTTGTAAATGATGTAGAAGCACCGTACCCTCCTAAAATGCTCCGCCAAGGTAAAACAGGCACTGTGGTTGTTCAATTGGTAGTAGAAAAAGATGGTTCCGTTAGCTCTGTGGATGTTATTGGCGGAAGCGGACAACCTGAATTTGAACAAGCAGTGATGCGCGTGGCGTATCAATGGACCTTTGTGCCAGCCACACGAAACGGACGACCAGTTCGAGCCTATGCAACGAGAACCTACCGGTTTGCATTATAAAATTAAATAGATACGTTTATGCGTTACCATAAATGAAGTATATAGCGCCATATGGTTCTTAATAGATGTAATACATTAAGAATGATATGGCGTTTTTATAAAATATATCATGATATAAGTACGTATTGATATGGGATATCAATGGTAATACTACATATCGTTAGTTCTGAGAAGATAAAAATAACATAGTATAATGCTAGAAAATAAAAACTTTCATAATAAAAACTTGAATTTTAACGTATTGTAGAGTTATACTTGATATGAAACCTTATAAGAATAAGGGGTGTTTTATATTTCGTAGGGCGTACGGAATAATTAAGGGAGGTATATTCATGAAATTTACAAAAAAAGGGGTGTCAGCAGCTTTGCTGGCTTGCGTAGCACTTACCACATTTAGTGGAGTACAAGCGGCATTTGATGAGCATCTAGATAAGTATCAATTAGACCCTAAAGTCGTGAAGGGAGACCGTTCAAAGGATCAATTTGGTAATACTGTAACGGAACAATCCTATTATCGTACAGGTGGTGATGTGAAAGTTATTACTCGGGAAGAGATTGAAAAACGTCACTATACTGATTTAAGTGAAGCCATTAAACGTGTTCCCGGCGTAGCCATCCAAAGTCCCGGATATCGTGGTGGAGAATATGGATATAATTCACATAATAATAGTTTGACTATTAATGGCGATGCTCGAGTGATTATTCTTGTAGATGGTCGTCGTGTAGATAATTTAACCAGTGAAAATATTGGCTCTTTGAATGAAAATGGTAGCAAAAGTACTGGAGTAAATTTAGATCAAGTCATCAATATGAATGCTGTTGATAAAATTGAAGTTATCAAAGGACCTGGAGCTTCCGCATATGGTTCAGATGCTACAGGTGGCGTCATTAATATTTTGACTCGTAAAGGAGTTGAAGGTGGTGGACAGGCTACATTAGATGTTTCAACAGGTAGCTGGAAGCAGCATAAATATGACTTCACCTACTTGGGGAGTGCGGGTAATGATAACTCCTTACATTATTTTGTTGGTCTAAATAAAATTACCTCTGGCGACACAAAGTTTGTGGATGGATATACAGGTAAATCTGCTACACTTGGTGGGTCTGAGTTTAAAGAAAAAGGCGCTAACGTACGCATCGATAAGGATTTTGATGAGAACCATCGTTTGAGTATTTCTTATACACATAAGCAAGGTAAAGATGGGTATCCTGTATCAACACCTAATTTACAATATTGGAACCAAAATGACTGGAATCGTATTATATTTGCTATAGGTGTGGGTAAATTGGATGATCAAGGCAAATTAATGATTAATCCGAACACAGGAAAATCTTACTACCTAAGAGGTGAGAACGTTATTCCGGGATTCCGTAATCTATTTGGACTACACGGAATAGCCTTTAGTTCGTATAATAAATTCCAAAATAATGACCTAGATATAAAATATACTTTTGATCGTCAAGGAGATATGGAAAGCTTCGTAAGATTATATAATCAAAATCATAAATATTTAGGATCTATGTTAGGTACATGGGCGCTGCCAGGTAGTATAGAGCAATTTCAAGCAGACTTTCCAGATGGTGTTAAGGATAAAGAGACCTTAAACAAGTGGATTAGTAAACACCTAGCTCCGTTTCCAGGAGGCAGTAAAGAGGCACTCGAAGAATGGGTGGCAAAAGTTGGAGGAAAAGCACCAGCTCCTACTTCCTATCAAAGTGAGAGAAATAGAGGAGTTCAATTACAAGTTACTCGCTCATTAGGAAAACATGATGTGATTGGTAATATTACCTATGATAAAGCGGCAAACTATCATATTAGCAATGGCGAAAAAGGTCATCGAGAAACCTTTGTAAAACGTAATTCTATTTATGGATATGTACAAGATAAAATTCATGTTACTGATCGCTTTGATATTACGCCAGCACTTCGTTTTGCTAAGTATACAGATTTTACAACGGAAGCAAAAGAATCTCAAGGAGGCTCTACACATGTCATGACACCGGCATTAAATCTACAATATCGGTTTGCTGATAATAGTACGGTATATGCAGGCTGGTCTCGTGTGTTACGTCCGTTACATGCCAGTGATTATCAAGCAGTATATGGAGATAATAATACTCCATTACAAGATGAGAAGGGAAATATATATACATTAGGGTATCAAAAAGAATTTGGCAAAAACACTACATTTGGTGCTCACTATAGTGTGATGAATATGTCTAATTCTATCGCAATAGTTCCTTTTGTAAGTGAAGAAGATGAAGAATATGCAGTAAATGCAAAACAAAAAAGAACATCTTTTAATGTTACTTTAGACCATAAGTTAAATGACCATTGGAATATTGGTTTAGCCTATAGCCATTTAAAAGATGTTTGGTCTGCAAAACATGGTTATACTACTAAAGAAGGTTGGAGTTTTAATGATCCAGCAGATATTAACTCTGGTATTAATAATTTACGACCAGCTAATCATTATACGTTAAATTTAAACTACGATAGTGATAAATTTTCTTCTGGTCTATTGATGAATTACTATACTGGTGCTAATACAGTAGGATTTACTTCTAAACGATTCTTTGTAATAGATTGGAATGCAAATTACAATATCACTAAAGATATAACCACATATTTAGCAATTACAAATTTGACAAATGAAGCCTATGAAACAATGTCAGATTCTTATTTTGGTGCAGGTGGAGCTGCAATGCCAGGACGACAAGTTATGGTGGGTGCTAAATATAACTTCTAATTATCGTAAAAGAGCTACAATTTGTAGCTCTTTTATTTAGGAGATAGAATGAAAAAAATATATATTTTGCTACTTAGTAGTGTCATTTTGGTTAGTGTATATACGGCATATTTACAAGGAATAAACCAACTTATTCCCATGCCCAGTTATGTTGTTACTACTGAAAGAAGTAGTAAGACAAGTCCTCGTATTGTACATCAATTGACAAGCAAAATTACTTACCAAGATATAGCCTATGATGATGAAAGTTATCGAATTATGGCAGTTTGGCAAAATTCAGTAGAAACTTTATTGGCATTAGGTATGGGAGATAGAATCATTGCAGCTATTGGAGTGCCTGATAGCAAATATATTGCGAAAGAGTATCGTGCAGAGTATGAAAAAATTCCTTATAAAAGTATGCAAGTTCCAGATGTGGAAAGTACTTTGCTATGGGAGCCTGACTTAATAGTAGGTTGGTATACTACATTTCAAAATGATAGATTAAAAAGTACTGATTTTTGGATGAGCAGAGGAGTTCATGCGTATATAGCAAGTTCATCAGCGGAGTCTTCTTTAGCTACTGTAGAGGGAGAATACCAATATATTTTAGATTTAGGAAATGTGGTCAATCGTGAAGAGAAGGCCGAAGAGATTGTTAATCGTATACAGAAGTATGTGAAAGCAGCTAAAGAATATGGAGAAACGCATCCTACACAGGATACAGTGATGATTATGGAACCGGCAGGGCGACAGTTTGGTGTGTATGATGACGATACACTTGGTGGGAAAATGATAGAAGAGATTGGTGGTAATTTATTGGGCGACGTTGGGGAAACCATCAATATAGAAGAATTGATTGATTTAAATCCTTCTGTCATATTTGTAGTGTTACAAGAAGATGATTATGAACATCAAGATGAGATTATACAACGTTTATATGATAACCTAGCCTTGCAACATGTGGATGCTATTCGTAACCATAGAGTGTATGGGATTCCTTTGTTTATGGTCTATAGTGCGGGGGTCCGCATATATGATGGATTAGATATTATGATTCGTGGTTTGTATCCAAACTTTGAAAGTAAAGACTATATATAAATGCATTTTTACGTTTATAAACTACTAGCCTATCATCTAAAAAAGGTATATACTATGCCATAGTGTACATTGTAAAGGAGGCATTAGAATGGAACAAGTTAGTCAAGAGGTAAAAAGTCGTTTTTTACGCTTGCAAATGAATTCTCTGATTGGTGTATGGATTGGATATGCAGCTTACTACTTAGTGCGCAGTAACTTTAATTTAGCGTTGCCTTATTTATCTGGTGAACTAGATTTAAGTAAAACGCAATTAGGGTTATTGTCTAGCTGTTTGTTGATTACATACGGACTTAGCAAAGGATTCATGTCTGTGTTGGCAGATAAAGCAAATCCGAAGTATTTTATGGCTATCGGTTTGACTTTATGTGTAATCTTGAATGTATTGATGGGATTTACTACACATTATTCCTTATTCATCGGACTCGTTATTTTATTAGGTTTATTCCAAGGAATGGGCGTTGGACCGTCAATTATTACAGTAGGATATTGGTTCCCTAGATCACAACGTGGTCGTGCTAGTACAATTTGGAATATGTCCCACAACTTAGGTGGTGGCATTGTGGCTCCTATCGTGGGTGTAGCCATTGGTTATTTAGGAACAGAGCATTGGCGCCTTGGCACATTTGCAGTACCAGCTATATTAGCTGCCATTTGCGTGCTATTAGTCTTGTATTTTGTTCGTAAACGTCCAACAGAAGAAGGGTTACCAACGGTAGAGGAAGTATTCCAAGAGGAAGCAGCAGGACAAAAATCTGCTAAAATGGCAGCAGGTAAACCAGAGAACATGAACGCATTCCAAGTGTTCTATAACTTTGTGTTTAAAAACCCAAACTCTTGGTATTTGGTGTTGATCGACGTATTCGTATACATGGTCCGCTTTGGTATGATTACATGGATTCCTTTATACTTACTGAAAGTGAAAGGATTTACGAAAACAGAGATGAGTGTAGCCTATATGTTATTTGAATGGGCGGCTATTCCATCTACTATCTTGGCAGGTTATTTGGTAGATAAATACTTCAAAGGACGCATCATGCAATTACCAATCTATTGCTTAGTGGTCATCTTTGCTTGCGTGATTGGATATATGAACTCTGATAGTATTTTATGGGCTACTGTATTTGCTTGTATCACTGGATGCTTGATTTATATTCCACAATCTATGATTCCTGTACAAGCCATGGAAGTGATTCCAACCTTTGCTCTAGGATCTGCCGTAGGCTTGCGTGGTTTCATGAGCTACCTTGTGGGAAGTTCCTTAGGAACAACACTCTTTGGTTTTGTTGTAGACCATTGGGGCTGGGACATGGGCTTCTACACATTATTAGTGGGCGTAGTTCTTTGTATGTTCTCTTGCTACTTATCCAACAGAGGGGTACAAAAAATCTATGCGGCTGCTGATAAAGCCTAGACAGATGAAACAATACTGATAAAAGAATAGGCGCTAGTAGAATGTGCTAGTGAAAGTTACAAAGGAGAGCCTCAGTAGGGGGCTTTCCTTTGTTGTATTTATGGTAGTAGTGTAGATACTCGGAGTATGCACAATATGAACGTATATAGACTTATGTTATAGATGATACTAGAATGAAATAATATTCTATAACATACAGTAGTATAAGAATGAATAGAATTTGTCACAGACTCCATAAAAATGTTAAAATAAATAAAAAAGTTACATTCTAATCCGTAAAATAATAAAGCATAGGGTATAATATGTTATAGAATCCACAAAACAATAAAAATCTATAATATAAAGGAGGGAACATGATGAAATTAATTGAACGCAAACAGTATTTAGATTTTCTACGCAATCATCGGTACACGGATGCCATCATAGTAGTATCTGGTATTCGCCGTTGTGGCAAGTCTACGCTCTTTCAGTTGTATAAGGAAGAGTTGTTAGCCCAAGGTGTTCAGCCGGAGCAGATTGTAAGCATTAATTTTGAAGATTTAGAGTATGAGCATTTGCAAGAGTATCGTAAGTTGTACCAATACATTTTAGAACGGCTTATACTGAATCAAGAGATGTATATATTTCTTGATGAAATACAACACGTACCTAACTTTGAAAAAGTGGTGGACAGTTTGTATATCAAAGATAAGGTGAAGGTATACATCACTGGATCTAATGCGTATTTTATGTCTTCTGAAATGGCTACTTTATTGTCGGGGCGTTATGTGCAGTTAGATATGTTACCTCTTTCATTCAAAGAATTTTGTGAGGCTCATGGAAACGATGAGCACCAATTATTAGAGGAATTGTATCAAAAATATATTCAATATAGTTCCTTCCCGGGCACTTTAACGTTAGGGGATAATCTACCTATGATCTTAGATTATTTACAAGGCATATTTAACACCATTGTGTTGAAAGATATCATTACTCGGAGTAAAATTGGAGATCCTCAATTATTGGAAAGTGTAGCTAGATATTTGTTTGCCAATATTGGAAGTCTTATTAATCCTACAAAGATTAAGAATTCTCTTATCAGTGCAGGACGTAAAGTGGATGGTAGAACCATTGAACGCTATCTGAGTGGTCTAAAAGATGCTTTACTCATGTATCAAGTGAATCGCTATGATGTGCGAGGAAAAGAAGTATTACAACTAAACGCTAAGTATTATGCAGCGGATGTAGCATTAAAACAATTCTTGTTATCCAATCGTGGCGAAGATACAGGTCATATCTTAGAAAACATCGTGTTTTTAGAACTGATCCGTCGAGGATACAAGGTGTATGTAGGTCATCTACAAAAAGGTGAAATCGACTTTATCGCACAAAAGCACGGTACCATAGAATATTACCAAGTAAGCCAAAGTGTACTAGATCCTCATACGTTAGAACGAGAACTTAAACCGTTAAAACAAATACAAGATCATTATCCTAAGTTCTTATTAACCTTCGATGTGATTAATAAGAATGCAAGCTATAATGGGATTCAACAAAAACATGTATTAGAATGGTTATTAGACACACCATCGTAAGATGACAAGGGCAGATAATCAGACCAATGTATACCATCCTAGTGTGTATCACAGTTACATGTTAGGCGATACATACTATAATTAACAGTCGAAAAATCTCCCACAATATGGTATGCTAATTTATATATAATTATTATTCAATAACAATAAAGGTGGATGCATATGAATGAATTAGTAGGTTTGATTTTGGCGGCCGGTAAAGGGACACGCATGAAATCTAAACTTCCGAAAGTATTGCACAAAGTAGCTGGTAAAGCTATGGTGGAACGTGTATTAGAAGCGGCTCAATCTGTCGGGGCTAAGCGCAATGTGGTCATCGTTGGTTTTGGCGGTGGCGATGTGAAAGCCTATTTAGGGGACCGTGTGGAATACGTTACTCAATTAGAACAAAAAGGCACAGGTCATGCGGTACAACAAGCAGAATCTGTGCTGGGTAACCATGATGGATTGATTTTATTGTTATGCGGTGACACGCCATTGGTCACGCAACAAACATTAGAGCAATTGTTGGCGCACCATAAAGAAACAGGGGCAGCAGCTACAGTGTTAACGGCTTATATGGATAATCCATATGGGTATGGTCGAATCATTCGCAATGAAACTAAATCCGTAGAACGCATTGTAGAAGAAAAAGATGGCACATTGGATGAATTAAAAGTGCATGAAGTGAACACGGGGATGTACATTTTTGATTCCAAAGAATTATGGCCTTGTTTAGAGCAACTTTCAGATGACAATGCGCAAGGAGAGCTATATATTACAGATGTGGTGAGCATCCTTGTACAAGCAGGCAAAACGGTGAGCGCATACATGACTATGGATAGCGACGAATCTCTAGGAGTTAATAGCCGCTTGCAATTGGCACAAGCAGAATTGATTTTGCGAAATCGCACAAACTTAGCTTTGATGGAAGCCGGTGTTACCTTGGTGGATCCACATAGTACCTACATTGCTCCAGAAGTGGTGGTGGGGCCAGATACGATCATCTATCCAAATACAACCTTAGAAGGCAATACGGTGGTGGGTACGAATAATATTTTGGGCCCTAACACACGTCTGTCCAATGTGACAGTAGGCGATAATAACCACATCCATGATTCCTACGCCCACGATTGTGAAATTAAAAATGATACAGTCATCGGTCCATTCGTTCATTTGCGCCCAGATACAGTATTGTCAGACAAGGTGAAAATCGGCAATTTCGTAGAAGTGAAAAATAGCGTGGTTGGAGTAGGCACAAAACTTCCACACTTGTCCTATATTGGCGATAGTGATGTAGGATCCAAGGTAAATATCGGTTGTGGTACCATTACTGTCAACTATGATGGTAAAAAGAAACATCGTACAACCATTGAAGATGGCGTATTTGTAGGTTGTAATTCCAACTTAGTGGCACCTGTCACAATTGGTAGTGAAAGTTATGTAGCTGCTGGCTCTACGATTACGAAGGATGTGCCAAGCCGTGGATTGGCATTTGGACGGGCTCGCCAAGTGGTAAAAGAGAACTGGGTTACAGAGGATACTTTCAAAAAGTAAAAATGTACGGAAATTTCATAAAATTGTTTACACAAAATTGAGAAAATGAAGTACAATATATAGAGAGCCTTTGTGCATCAAATTGTAAGTCAATTGTTTTAGAGGAGTAATGACATGGCATTAGAAGATGGTAAACGACTCAAAGTTTTTACAGGTAATGCAAATCCCGCATTAGCCAAAGAAATCTGTGATTATTTGGACCTCCCATTAGGGGAAGCATTTGTGGGACGCTTCAACAATGGGGAAGTACAAGTCATGATTGATGAAAGTGTACGTGGTAAAGACGTATTTATCGTGCAACCTACTAGCTATCCAGTGAATGATAATGTAGTGGAATTGTTCATCATGGCAGATGCATTAAAACGTGCATCCGCTCGTCATATCACAGCCGTTGTACCATATTATGGATATGCTCGCCAAGATAGAAAAACTCGTGGTAGAGAACCAATTACAGCAAAATTGATGGCAGACTTATTACAAACTGCTGGTGTTACTCGCCTTGTAACCGTAGACCTTCATGCAGGTCAGATTCAAGGTTTCTTTGATGTGCCAGTAGACCATTTAATGGGTGCGTCTATCATTGCAAACTATATTAATGAAAAGAAAATGGAAGATGTCATCGTTGTATCTCCAGACCTTGGTGGCGTAACACGTGCCCGTGATTTAGCGGACCGCATTGGTGCACCAATTGCGATTATCGAGAAAAAACGCCCACAACCAGGCGTAGCAAAAGTAATGAATTTAATTGGTGATGTAAAAGGTAAAAACTGTATCATCATCGATGACATTGTAGATACTGCTGGGTCTCTTGTGGAAGGAGCAAAAGCATTGCAAGAATTTGGTGCAAAATCTGTAACCGCTTGTGTCACACATGCAGTATTGACAGATCCAGCTTGTGAACGCATTGCAAACTCCAATATTAAAGAGTTGATTGTCACAAATACAATCGATATTCCTGAAGAACGTCGCCTACCAAATATTACAGTATTGTCCGTGGCTCCATTATTAGGAGAAGCGATTTTGCGTATTTTTCAAGAAGAGTCTGTAAGCTCTTTGTTCGATAAATAAGATGAAATTAATCGTTGGACTTGGAAATCCAGGCAGGGACTATGAGGGAACTCGTCATAATATCGGTTTTATGGTAGTAGATGCTATAGCCGATGGGATAAGTCATACACCTTGGAGAGAAGATTATAAGGCAGAAATTTGCTCCTGTACCATAGAGGGTGAAAAAGTGTTATTGGTGAAACCACAAACATTTATGAACCTTAGTGGTGAATCGGTGGGACCACTGATGCGATATTATAAGCTCACACCTGAAGATGTGTATGTCATATATGATGATATGGATTTGCCGGTAGGCAAATTACGGATTCGACCAAATGGCAGTGCAGGTGGTCATAATGGCATTAAGTCTATGATTAGTCATTTAGGAACGGATGGATTTCCACATTTTCGCTTTGGCATTGGTAGGCCTTTGCCAGAATGGACAGTGGTAGACCATGTATTATCTCGGTTCCCTGAAGACCAACAAGACACAGTGCAAAAAGGGATTAAGGCTATGGTAAAAGCAGTCCTTGGCTGTGTAGAAGTAGGTATTGATAAAGGAATGAATTTATACAACCCTAAAAAAGGTCGTCCTCGTTAAGAATAGTAAAAAACCAAAATAGAGCACCTGTTCTATTTTGGTTTTTATTATGCATATATCGTGTATATCAGGGTAGTTTTGATCAACTATTGTATTACTTTTGATTTGTTGGCATAATTCAATCAAATAAATTCACTATATATGTTTTTTCATCTTGAAATTATGAAAATAAAAGTATATACTAAGTTTAGAGCAGTATAATTAGTATTTAATGTGAATCGTCTTTATTTTTACTTATTGTGAGGGAGGCATTATCATGAAAGGTAATAATTGGGGCGGCAAGCGGGCTGGTGCAGGTCGCAAAAAATCCTTATTTGAACGTAAAGGACGTACTTTCCGTTTGACTGATGCTGAATTTCTTGAAGTCAAACCATTAGTAGATGCAGTACGACGTCGTACTGAGGAAGCTATGTTAGCTACATTAGCAACTAAAAATAAAAAATAGTTGTACGTTCTTAATACTACTGAGTTTAATTAGCTAAGCGCTTTTGATTACAAGTTAGTATGGAAAATCGACTCCTTTTGGGGTCGATTTTTTTTAATTCTATAGAACTACTTGACAATATCGAAAGATATCGTTATAATACTACCTAACATAGCAAAGTAGACTGATGCTAGGATAAGATAGGTATACGAATGGATGCTTACAGTGTACACACTTATGACGGTTTATGAGCTATGGTGGTTCAACCCGACCACAGAAGGATCCAATTTTGGAAATGAATTCAAATAATTACTACACAAATGGAGGTTAGCAATGAGCTTAATTAAAAGTTTATCCAACCGCTTGTCTGTGCTAGGATATAGTGGTTACGAAATTACACAAATTATCAATAGTGCAACGGGCGGTCAAGACATTAATGCGTTGACTGGTCAAGATTTACACCATGTGGCAAACACAATGGAACACTATGTAAAAGCAGGTGCCCAATACGTTGCGGAATATAGTAAATAATCAGAAACTGCTACAGTTTGTAAGAACTTACAAATTGTAGCAGTTTTTTTATAGTATCCTGTATATAAAATATATTGATATCAATATGTGTGTATACTTATGTCATATCATAGAGGAATAGAAATCTATGCTAAAGGTGATGGAATTAGTTGAATGGATGTACAGAGTAGGGTAGAATACTAGATAGAGTATTTAGAACTATAAGCTTAATGATATTGTGAAAGAATCAATAGTAAATATATGAAACAAAATATAAATCAACACAGACTTCCTTTTGTGGAGTCTTTAGAACGATATAAAGAACAACATATGGTGCCCTTTCATACGCCGGGTCATAAAATTGGTGTGGGAGCGCCTACATTGCTCACAGAGTGGATGGGTTCAGCGCTGCCTTATGATTTAGGGTTAATGTATGCCATTGATGATTATCATGAGCCAGAGCGTGAATTACTGGAAGCACAACAATTGGCGGCACAGGCCTTTGGTGCCGATCATACATGGTTTTCTATTAACGGTACATCGGGTGCAATTCAAATGATGATTATGAGTGCTGTGAAAGAAGGTGACTCTATCATTATTCCTAGAGAAGCCCATTGTTCTGTTCATAATAGCCTGGTGTTAAGTGGAGCTAAACCAATTTATATGAGAGGGCGCTTTCATCAACGTTGGGGCATCCCTACAGGGGTGACTGCTGAGGAGGCTATTGCTACGATGGATGCTCATCCAGAGGCAAAGGCCATCTTGCTGGTTCATCCTAATTATTATGGAATCGGTGTAAATGTAAAACGGATTGTAGAAGCAGCACATAAACGACATATGATTGTGTTAGTGGATGAAGCACATGGACCACATCTTATGCCATCATTAGGTATGCCAGTGTCTGCTTTAGAAAGTGGAGCAGATTTAGTTGCCCAAAGCACACATAAATTATTAGGTTCATTGACACAGACCTCGATGCTCCATGGGCAAGGGTCTCATATTGATATCAACCGTATTCAACGATTGCAACAAATTTTGATGAGCACTAGTCCGAATTATATTTTCTTAGCATCTTTGGATATGGCACGCCATCAATGGGCTACAGAGGGGCAGTCCCTTATGAAGCAAACATTGGAATTAGCTCGTACATTGCGAAGAGCTCTGAATGAAATTCCTGGCATTGCTTGCCCTGGTCATGAGGATATAGAAGGGGCTTTCAGTTTTGATGAAACAAAGATCATCATCGATGCGAAAAATCTTGGACTCACTGCACAGGAGCTAGAACGAGAGTTACGACAACGCCGTATTGAAGTGGAACTGATGAAAGCCTATCATGTATTGCTGTTGATTACCATTGGTGATACAGAAAGATCTATACAACAGGTCATAGAGGCGGTGCAGGATATCTCAGACATGTATAGACATAAGCCAGAAGGTACCACAAAGAGTGGTAGAGCATATGCGCAACGAGATAACTCATGTTTACTTGAACAAAGTAATCATACGTTTTTCAATACAGTGAATAGTGCAAAGAATCGTATCATAGATAGTGTAGATGATACATATGCTACGCATGATAGTGATGTAGATGCAAGTATAATGGAAATATTACCGACACCTGTAGTGGCACTTTCACCACGGCAAGCATTTTATGCAGAGATAGAAGAAATCCCTTTGGAAGAAGCCCTAGGACGAATTAGTGGAGAAACGATTACCTATTACCCACCAGGAATCCCTTGTTTAGGTGTAGGTGAGAACATAACGGAAGATGTATTGACATATATTGAGCAGAAACAACGTGATGGGTATGTGCCGAATGGTGCTAGGGACCGCCAGCTGAAGACAATCCTCGTATGTAAAGATATATAGATATATTATGTATAGAAATAAAATGTATTTAGTAAGAAGATACACACGATTTATATAAGGGATTGAAAGAGTATACGAGAAGAATTACGATGTCATAAGGAGATATATATGGGACAATTAATTATTATTGAAGGTGGCGACGGCAGTGGTAAGGCCACGCAGACTGCAAAATTGTTGGAACGGTTACAAGCAGAAGGATATCCCGTGCGGTCTGTAAGTTTTCCTAATTACGACAGTCCAGCGGCAGAGCCCATCAAAATGTATTTACGTGGGGACTTTGGAAAAGAGGCAAACTCCGTGAATGCCTATGTGGCTAGCACCCTCTATGCTATAGACCGATTTGCATCGTATCGCCAAGATTGGCAGCGCTTTTATGAAGAAGGTGGCATTATCATCGCTGATCGGTATACCACTTCTAATATGGTGCATCAAATGATAAAGTACACGGATACGAAAGAACGTAAAGCATTTTTAGAGTGGCTTGATCAATTAGAGTATGAGTTATATGGGTTACCAAGGCCGGATGCGGTCATCTTATTGGATATGCCTTTGTCATTATCAAAATCCCTGTTAGCGGAACGGACAGGTAAAACAGGTGGCAATACAGGTGATATTCATGAGCAAGATACCTCTCACTTGACGGAGGTTCATGATGCCTATGATATGTTGGTGGATACCTATGATTGGCATCGAGTGCACTGTGAGAATGAAAGTAATCAATTGCGCACCATTGAAGACATTCATGAGGAAGTCTATAGTATTGCAAAACAATATATATGTAAAGGCTAGTCCCTAGCTAATAAAATGTGTCGTACCTATTCAATAGTGTGAATAGTATAGTATCATGGATAGTCTGTTATGGTACGATACACGTTAAAAAAGGATATGATAGAAACACCACATAGAGTGCAAATATTTTGCGGAAACCATGTGGTGTTTCTTCTTTTATTCGTGTATTTATTGCCATAACATGCTATAATAAAGGGTAGTCTAATGAGGTAAAGGAGGGCGTATGTCATTTTTTGAAACTGTACTTGGTCAACACCAAGTGAAAGAACAAATTACTACATTAATCCATGATTCTACTTTACCCCATAGTTTACTGCTCTACGGAGAAACAGGTTTAGAATCTACCTCTATGGCTATAGCCATTGGATCCTTAATAGTAGGACGTCAGATTTTTTCTCCTGATGAGGGACGGACCTTTTTATCCGCTATAGAGCAACAACGCATTGAGTCTGGTGAAAGTGAGAGCGCAGTCAAAGAGAAAGGTTTGCCAATCTATATTGATCAAGGTCAAGCTTTTTGGATTCGCCCTATGAAAACACAGCTCAGTGTAGAACAATGGTATACATTACTAGAGAAGTATATCAATGTATCTAGTGATACACCACGGGTGGTTATCGTAGAAGGCTTTCAGACGGCCAATACTGTTCTAGCGAATGCGATGCTGAAAACGATCGAAGAACCACCGAGAAATATGTATTTTATCATTGTCACTACCAATATCGATACTGTACTACCCACCATCGTGTCACGATGTATGCTCATTGGTATGCAACCAGTGCCAGAAGAGGAATTGGTGAAGGCCTTAATCAAGGAAGGCTATACAGGGGACATTCGACGTGCTGTGCGAAGTGCTCGTGGAAATCCCGCATTAGCTCGTCAGTGGGCGCAGGCTGGTGGTATTGAAAGTTTAGAAAAGGCGATGGAAGTGCTAGAATGTGTGGTTGAAAGAAATCATTTCTTTACCACCTTAACTTTATCCTTTGAGGGACTTTCAAAAGAAACGGTGTTAGATATATTGAGTTGGTTGCGAGTGCTAGCAAGAGACATGTTAGCCTTGCGATATGGTACAGAGAGTGAGAAGATGATACTTAGTGAGTATCGATTCCGCATGCAAATGATTTTACAACGATGGTCGTCTAAATCTTTGCATCGAATTGTGCCCATTACATTAGAAGCAGAACAGGCACTGCGCCTTAATGTGCGCTTAGGCCTTGTCATAGATGGAGTTATATTGGCCTTAAGGGAGGCTGTGAAGGAGGATATATAGTGGTTACTATAGTAGGAGTACGCTTTAAAAAAGCAGGCAAAATCTACTACTTTAGCCCTGGGTTTGTAACCCTTACGATAGGAGATGGTGTCATAGTAGAAACCTCTCGTGGTTTGGAATTTGGGGAAGTCGTAATTGGGCCACGGAAAGTATCGAAAGATAGCGTGGTGCAACCGCTGAAAGAAGTGACGCGCAAAGCAACACCAAAAGATTATAAGCAAGTAGAGAAAAATAGAGAGCGAGAAGAAAAAGCCTTTGAAATCGGATTAGAAAAAATTGCCTATCGTGGATTGCCGATGAAATTAATCAATGTGGAATACACATTTGATATGAATAAAATTGTCTTTTTCTTTACTGCAGAAGGTCGTATTGATTTTCGTGAACTTGTAAAAGATTTGGCCAATGTATTCCGTACGCGTATTGAATTGCGCCAAGTAGGGGTCCGTGACGAGGCAAAGGTACTAAACGGCATTGGTGCCTGTGGTCGTCCATTATGTTGTGCTACATTTTTAGGTGATTTTGCATCTGTATCTATTCGGATGGCGAAAGATCAAAACTTAAGTTTAAATCCAACAAAAATTTCTGGTATTTGTGGTCGCTTGATGTGCTGTTTGAACTATGAAAATGACTCCTACCAAAAAGGGGGAGACTTGTATTCACAAAAAGCAAAACAACCAGTTCCTGTAGCAGAGCCCCCTGGTATCGGTAAAGAAGTCGTTACTGATGAAGGATTAGGAAAAGTCTTAAAAATCAATAACATGAAAAAGACAGTAAAAGTACAATTAGAAGCAGGACGTACAATCGACTTACATTGGTCGGAAGTGGCATTACCGGATGAAGAGTAATATTACAGTTACAGAATTGCTACTGAGTGAGTTTCAGCTATTCCAAGATGAAAAAGAGTTTAAGTTTTCCATTGATGCTATCTTACTGGCTCATTTTGGAGAGGCGAAATCCAATAAATATTATTTAGAATTAGGTACAGGCACAGGGGTGATTCCCCATGTGCTGTACCATCGTGGAGCCCGTCATATAGTAGGGGTTGATTGTAATCCTCGTGTCATTGAGCTAGCTCAGAAAAGTGTCATTCATAATGACATTGCAGAATCAGTATCCATGGTGGAGCTAGATTACATGATCAATGCAGGTAAAGTTTACTATGGTCAGTTTGATGGTATCTACATGAATCCGCCCTATTTTGAACCGAATAGTGGACTTTTATCGCAAGAAGAAAGTGTAGCATTAGCCTTGCATGAACAACAACATTCTATGAAAGATAGATTGCTACAAGCTCAACGGTATTTAAAATTTGGCGGTACTTTGTGGATGATTTATACCACACCACGCTTAGAATCCTTGTTACATGCTATTGAACAGACTCAATTTAGAGTCAAACGAATGCGCTTTGTTCATGGTAAGCAAGATAAAGTGAGCAAATTGGTATTACTAGAATTAAAATATGGTGGAAAACTAGGTATGATTGTGGAACCACCTTTATATATTTACGAAGTGGATGGTTCCTATTCAGAAGAGGTACAAGCATATTATGAGTAGTCATAAAGGGACGTTATTTTTAATTCCCACACCCATTGGGAACTTAGAAGATATGACCTATCGGGCTGTGCGTACATTACAAGAAGTAGATGTGGTGGCAGCGGAAGATACGCGTCATACGGGAGTGTTATTACAACATTTTAATATTGCTAAGCCTATGATTTCCTATCATGAACACAATAAAGCGGAGAAGGGGGCAGACCTCATCCAGCGTTTATTAGATGGTCAATCCATCGGTTTGGTCAGCGATGCGGGTATGCCGGCTATTTCTGATCCCGGCGAAGATTTGGTGAAAGAAGCCATCGATGCGGGTATACCGATTGTACCTTTGCCAGGGGCGAATGCAGGGTTAACGGCACTCATTGCATCAGGGCAAAATACGAAGGAGTTTCACTTCATCGGATTTTTACCGAAGCGAAAGCAGCATGTAAAAGAGGTGCTATCACGGATTGCTACCTATGAAGGAACTCTTATTTTTTATGAAGCGCCTCATCGTATAGAAGAAACGCTCCAAAGCTTATATGAAGGCTTAGGAAATCGTCCTATTACAGTAGGTCGTGAACTGACGAAAAAGTTCGAAACTTTCACACGAACCACTTTGCTAGAGTTACAAAATGATTTTAGTCAAATCGTAGAAAAAGGGGAATTTGTCCTCTTAGTAGGTGGTAGTGAAACAGTAACAGATGAAACGATGGTAGAAGAAGTTGTTCTTTCACCATTAGAGGCAGCCTTAGCCTTAATCGAAACGGGAGTACCTAAAAAGGAGGCCGCCCGTCAAATTGCAAAAGAACGTGGCCTTTCACGGCGCGATATATATAATGAAATTGAATTGTATAGTAAGGAGAGAACAGATGACTAAGAAACCGTATTATATTACGACACCAATTTATTATCCAAGTGCGAAATTACATATTGGGCATACATACTGTACGTCCATTGCTGATACAATTGCTCGTTTCAAACGCAGAGCGGGCTATGATGTGCGATTTTTAACAGGCTCTGATGAACACGGTCAAAAAATCCAACGTATGGCAGAATCGATGGGTATTACTCCTTTAGAATATACAACGCAAATCGTAGATGGATTTAAACATTTATGGGAAAAGTTGAACATCTCCCATGATGATTTCATTAGAACTACGGATGAACGACATATTAAATATTGCCAACATTTATTCCAAAAGGCCTTTGACAATGGAGATATTTATAAATCTTCTTACGAAGGTTTATATTGCGTACCATGTGAAACATTCTGGCCAGAATCTAAATTAGGCCCTGAAAAAACATGTCCTGATTGTGGTCGTCCATTAGAAGTGGTACAAGAAGAAAGTTATTTCTTCCGCATGAATAAATACGCTGACCAATGGTTCAAATTCATCGAAGAAAATCCTGATTTTATTCAACCAGAATCTCGCCGTAATGAGATGATTCAATTCGTCAAACAAGGATTGGAAGATTTGGCAGTGTCTCGAACAAGCTTTAACTGGGGTATTCCAGTGCCATTTGATGAAAAACATGTCATGTATGTGTGGTTTGATGCGTTGATTAACTATATTTCTGCTTTAAACCCATTGGATGAAAACAGTGATTTATTTGAAACCTACTGGCCTGCAGATTTGCATTTAGTAGGAAAAGAAATTGTCCGTTTCCATACGATTATTTGGCCGATTATGCTTATGAGCCTTGGCTTGCCATTGCCGAAAAAAGTATATGGTCACGGCTGGCTTGTAGTAGATGGCACAAAAATGAGTAAATCTTTGGGCAATGTGATCGACCCAATTCCATTGATTGACACCTACGGATCTGATGCGTTACGCTATTTCTTGGTGAATGAAGTGCATTTAGGCAATGATGGTAATTTCAGTTTGCCTAATTTCATTACAAAAATCAATGCAGACTTGTCCAATGACCTTGGGAACTTATTGAACCGTACCGTAGCGATGATTGAAAAATATCATGGTGGTATCATTACAAAACATGAGCCAACAGAAGAGGTTGATAAGGATTTAATTGCCTTAGCAGAGCAAACGGTAAAAGACTACGAACAATTGATGGAAGATATGCAGTACAACAAAGCTTTCAAAGCTGTATGGGCTTTCATCGGTCGTACGAACAAATACATTGATGAAACTATGCCTTGGGTACTGGCAAAAGGTGCTAATGAAGGCGACAAAGAGCGCTTGGAAGCTGTTATGTATCATTTGGCAGAATCTTTGCGTATCATCGCTGTCTTAGTGGACCCAGTGATTCCAACAGGAGCTCCTAAAATTTGGGAACAACTTGGCTTACAAGGGTTTGCACAAGCTATGCTAGATGATGTACGCACATTTGGTGCTCTTCCTACAGGTACAAAAGTGGTGAAAGGAGATCCAATCTACCCACGCTTTGAAATTCCTGAAATGGTAGAGGTAGCACCAGAAGCTATTGAAGAAACCACTGAGGAAACTGTCGATACTAGCAATATTCCTCCAATCAAAGATGCCATCGAATACGACGATTTTGCGAAATTAGATTTACGGGTAGCGAAAGTGTTAACTTGTGAAGCGGTGAAAAAATCTAAAAAATTGTTGCTATTCACCTTAGATTTAGGTATTGAAACACGTACGGTAGTGAGCGGTATCTCCCAATTTTACAAACCAGAAGAATTAATTGGCAAAAAAGTGATTTATTTGGCGAACTTAGCACCGAAGAAAATCATGGGCCATATGTCAGAAGGTATGATTTTGTCAGCATCTAATGAAGAGGATCAATTAGAAGTAACGAATATTGAATCCTTAACTCCAGGAAGTGTGGTGAGATAATGCGATTGTTCGATACACATGCGCATATCAATGATGAACGATTTGATAATGATCGGGAACAGATGATACAAGACTGTTTTGATCAAGGTGTAGAGTATATTATGTGCCCTGCCGTTGACCGCAAAACGGCAGAATCTGCCATTGCCTTGGCTGAACAGTATGACCGTGTCTATGCCGCTGTAGGGGTACATCCACACGAATCTAAAGATGCCACAGAAGAAGATTATGAATGGTTCAAACAAATGGCATCCCATCCTAAAGTTAAAGCCATTGGTGAAATCGGTTTAGATTATTACTATGATTTTTCTGATCGAGATGTGCAGGCAGAGTCTTTCAAACGTCAACTAGCCATTGCAAGAGAAGTGGATTTACCAATTATTATCCACGATCGCGATGCACATGGAGCCATTCGAGATATGTTAGTAGAACATGGAAAAGGCAATTATGGGGTCTTCCATTGTTTCTCTACAAGCTTAGACATGGCAAAAGAATTTATTAAAATGGGCTATTACATATCTTTCGCAGGACCGGTAGTATTCCCCAAATCTACGAATCTAAAAGAAGTAGCAAAGCACATTCCCTTGGATCGTTTGCTTATCGAAACAGATTCTCCCTATTTGACTCCCCCTCCATTTAGAGGTCGTCGTAATGACCCATCCAAAACTCAATTTGTGGCACAGGAAATTGCCCAATTGCGCGGTATGGATGTAGAAGAACTAGCTGCCATTGCTTTAGAGAATGGCAAACGTTGTTTTGGTATTGAGTAATATAGAACTAGAAAGGCACTTTCACAGTAGCATATACGGAAAGTGCCTTTCTGTGCACACAGGAGACCTATGAAACGAGTAGCATTAATAGATTTAGGATCAAACTCAGTACGGTTTGTTATTTCAGAGATTACCGAATCCGGCAGTTATCGTTTGATATATCAACAGAAGGAGTCGATTCGCCTTAGCGAGGGGATGTGGACCCACCAAATGTTGACGAAACCCGCTATGGAACGAGCCATTAAAACATTAAAAGCCCTATCTCATATGGCGAAAGCTATGGGTGTCACAGAGATTCAAGGTATTGCTACAGCAGCCGTACGATTGGCTAGTAATGGTAATAGTTTTATTCGTCGTGTCTATGCTGAGACGGGGATTCCTTTACGTCCTATTAGTGGTGAGGAAGAGGCGTACTTAGGATTTTTAGGGGTTGTGAATACCATAGGACTCGATAATTTTATCGTCTTTGACCTTGGTGGGGCGAGCATTGAGATTAGCTTAATTGAAAATAGACAATTAAAAAAATCTGTCAGCCTTCCTATGGGGGCGCTTGTCATGACAGGACAATTTCAGTCGAAGCACGAGTTTACGAAAGCAGAGTATACTAGTATGATTTCTCATATTCAGGATGTCTTACATCGTGAAGCATGGCTTAGAAATGTGAAACTACCACTTATAGGAATTGGAGGGACCGCACGGAATATTGCCAAGATGGACCAACGTGAGAAAAACTATCCCATCCCTAAATTACACAATTATAAGGTAAAAAAAGCGACCATGGAGGCTTTGTTTCAACGGGTGAAAGAAACGCCATGGGAAGAACGGAAAAAGATTTCTGGATTATCTTCTGAGCGAGCTGATATTATCGTGGCAGGTATGGCTATCATTATGGAACTGATGGAGTATACAAAGGCATCGTCCATGATTGTCAGTGGTTGTGGCTTGCGAGAAGGATTGTTCTTTCAATACTATGGGTCCCACTATTCGGGAGAGATGTATAGCCTACCATGTCTTCAAAAAAATGGTGTTGTAGATGATATTGTGACCCACTCCACTTTGAATGTATTGCGTTCTTTCACTCCGCACGATGTGGACCATTCCCTATACATTGCGAAGCTGTCGAAACTAATTTATAAACAATGGAAAGAATTAATGCCAGAAGGGGAACGTCTGAAACTACTATTGAAAGTAGCCTCATTGCTGCATGATTTAGGAAAACAAATTAACTATTATAGCCATGCAAGGCATAGTGCGTATATGATTATTAATAGTAATCTATATGGATTATCCCATAGAGAGCAGTTGTTAAGCGCGTTTATTGCATCCTATTCCCATGGAGCAAACAGCAAATTTATCAAGCAGTCTCCCTATCTGTCCCTACTAAAAGAAGGAGATCGGGAATTGATACAAAAATTGTCATTTCCTTTAGCTTTAGCAGAAGCCTTGGAAGAAACCCATGAACGGACGGTCCGTTCTATCCAAAGTTATATTACAGATAAACAAATCGATATGCGTGTAGAAGTGCAAGAGTTGAGTCACATTCCTATGATGGAGATAGCCATCGAAAAATTAAAGAAACAGTGTAAAAAAGAATTTAAACGTGAACTAGTGATACATTGGAATGTCCGTTAGGAGTGATACTATGAAAGACTTTGACAATCCTAAGTATTATTTTAATCGTGAATTATCATGGCTGAAATTTAATCAGCGAGTCCTACAAGAGTCTATCGACAGAAGCAATCCACTTATGGAAAAATTACGATTTTTAACCATAGGAAGCTCTAATTTAGATGAATTTTTTATGATTCGCGTATCTGGATTACGCCATCAAGAGCAGAGTGGAATCATTAAATACGATGCAGCTCATATGGATGCAAAAGCGCAACTAAAAGCGATAAGTGAGGCTACAAGAAAATTAGTGTCTTTGCAATATATGTACTTTCATGATATTTTAAAACGATTACAAAAAGAAGGATTACATTTCGTCAAAGTAAAAGATTTAAAAGAAAGTGAACTGCGTTGGTTATACCAATATTTTCGCACTCATATATTTCCCGTCGTTACGCCACTAGCAGTGGATGCGAGCCATCCCTTCCCATTTTTGGTGAATAAAACATTAAACTCGGTGGTGAAAATACATCCCATCCATGATAAAGAACAAGAAAAAATGGCTATATTACCGATTCCTTCTGTATTGAATCGGATTATTGAAGTACCGAATGATGTACATCGTCACTTTGTTATGTTAGAAGATGTTATCAACTATTATTGTGAAGACTTTTTTGTAGGTCATCATATCGATTCCTTTACTACCTTCCGTGTCACACGGGATGCCGATTTAGATATTGAAGAAGAAGCGACGGATTTACTTCGGGAGATTGAAAAATCTCTTCGACGACGTCGTCGTGGTGAAGTGGTACGTGTGGAAGTATGTGAACAGTATGACCCACAGTTATTAGAATTTGTTTTGCAAGGCTTACAAGCAAAAAAAGAGGCTGTTTATATAGCGGAAGGAATTTTGGATATCGCCTCCTTTGGGGAGTTCTGTAATTTACCTGGCTACGATTATTTGCGATATCCTACTTTTACACGGAGAGAACTTCCTTGCGTAACGGAACGAGGGACTTCAGCTATCTTTGATTATATCCGTGAAAAAGATAGGCTCTTACATCATCCATTTGATTCTTTTTCAATAGTGGAAGAGTTTATAGCTAGAGCAGCTGTAGACCCTGATGTGCTAGCTATCAAGCAAACTTTGTATCGTGTTAGCGGGGATTCTCCTATCGTAGCAGCTCTAGTGAAAGCGGCAGAATTGGGTAAACAAGTTACAGTATTAATGGAAGTGAAAGCCCGTTTTGATGAAGAAAATAACATTATTATGGCACGGAGATTAGAAAAAGCCGGCTGTCATGTGATTTATGGTTTGAGAGGGCTTAAGACGCACTCTAAAATTACTATGGTAGTGCGTAAAGAGGGAGAAGTACTGCGAAGATATATGCACTTTGCCACAGGTAATTACAATGGTAAGACTGCAAAATATTATACAGACTGCGGTTTATTAACCTGTCGCGAGTCTTATGCAGATGATAGTTCTCTATTCTTTAATACCATTTCAGGATATACAGAATCACAGCAGTGGCAACATCTTATTGTGGCCCCATTGACGTTGCGCTCGTCTTTGATGGAGTTAATTGATGGAGAAATCCGAGCTGTAGAGCATGGAAAAGAAGGGCATATCATTGGGAAGATGAATTCTTTGTTAGATAAAGAAATCATTGCCAAGCTATATGAGGCATCCTGTAAGGGGGTCAAGATTGATCTCATTGTTCGTGGTATTTGTACCCTTAGACCAGGTATTGAAGGGGTCAGTGAGAATATTACAGTGCGATCCATTGTTGGACGTTTCTTAGAACATCATCGTGTTTTATACTTTAAAAATCACAGTGAAAGTCCCTACTATATTTCTAGTGCTGATTGGATGCCACGAAACTTAAATGATCGAGTGGAACTAATGGTACCAGTGGAAGATAAGAATTTACAACAAGAATTACAACATATCTTAGAGGTATATTTAGCAGATAATCAAAAAGCTCATATTATGCGTGCGGACGGATCCTATCGCAAGGTCATTGCAAAAGAAGATAAGGTATGTGCCCAACTTTCATTTATGAATCCTAATGAGATAGATACTACTGAAAGTATATCTGAGTTAGGTTCATGGGATCCTATTTTAGAATTTACCGCTACCGATGAGATTAAGTAATGGTATGACTTGTATGGTCAAAATCTAGTGGGTAATACATATAGGTGATAAAAAGTTTTGGATATATTACAATGTAAAAACGCATCTATATGATTGAACATGTATGCCTAAATCTATCTATATTGTTACAGAAACAATATATAATACATAAAATTAGCTGCAAAACACACAATTCGTGTAATTTGTAGCTAATTTTTTTGAAAATGATGTGGACAAGTTATGAGTTTTAAGAATGGGGTATTACTAAAATGCGTATCATATCAATTTTGCATTATCAATAAGAAAGTATTATTTTGAAAATGTAGTAGACTTATTTAGAGCTGGATTGTACACTAGATGAACCCTGTGGATATAGTTATACACATGGTTTAGGCTGTGCATAAGTTTAGAGTATGTTATACATGCAAACTATGGATAATTAAAAAAATATCATAATGAGAATTCTTGAGCATAATATTTAAAAGTATTAATCAAATTAAAATGTCTTTATATGGTGGACTAAAAATATTATTGAATAAAAAATACAAAACTATAATTGCTTAAAGAATGGCTTTGCAATGCGATTTAGGACCATATATTTGACCTTATCTATCCGTCTATGGTAGAATACCACCCATGGAGGTACTAGATGACAAACCGATTACTACAGCAAAAGCAAAAAGCAGTGCTTATGCTCACACTGTTACTAATAGTCTTTGTTACAGTCTCAGGCTTTATGTGGAATCATGGATTCCAAACTAAAAAGATAGAAACACATCAAGTGGAAGTACCGGTAGCGGTACAATATGAAAGAGTGGATACGTTACCAAAAGGAATGGAAGAAGTGTTACAAGAAGGCACGCCAGGACTTGATGAAGTACAAGAAGAAGTCCACTATAACCATGGTGAAGTAGTAGATACGAAAGAGCTACAGCGTACAACGATTACACCGATGAAACCTAAAATCATTCGAGCAGGTACACGAGATATAGAAGTATCACGTTCCTATAATCGTGTGAAAGAAGTGATTACTATGGAAGCGACTGCCTATTTACCAACAGATGGTGGTGGAGATGGTATTACAGCAACGGGTATACCAGCACGTCATGGCGTAGTGGCTGTGGATCCAAATGTGATACCATTAGGAACACGAGTATATATACCTGGATATGGTGAGGCCATTGCTGCCGATACAGGAGGAGACATCGTGGGGAATCGTATCGATGTAGTGTTGGAAGATTATGGATCTGCTATGCAATTTGGACGGAGAACGGTAGACGTATATATCCTCTCTTCTTAGTCTATGTATCTATGGCGTTTTATTGTAAAAGTTCCTAAGGTCAGACCGCAATATACTTTATCGATAATGTCACGTTTAGATGTTTCTGTATAGTGCAATAAAAGAACACGGCACATTCCTTCGCAAACGGTATTTCATAATGAATTGTCACTTGCAACGATATTCTGTCTTGTGGCAGTTTGTGGATAAATGAATAAAGATCAGACCGCAATACACCCCCTCAGAAACGGTATTTCATAATGTTTCTTCGGAGGTATATTGCGGTCTTTTGCATGTGCATGTATGAGGATAAAGTGCCACAAGACGTTCTACTCATAACTGCGTTCCTCAAGGAAATAGTTAATAGCTACGTTGCAAATTTTTATTTGTAGTATAGTATGCCGTGCTCTTCTGCATGATTAGAATTTAAAAAGTAAAACGCCATAGACTACTACGCCTAATTGCGTTCGTCTCGAGGAGGGATGGATGTTATTTGGCAATTTTTGCTACGTGTGGTTCGCTGTTAGTATGTGTTATATTTGTTAGGGCATGCTATAGGTTTCGATATATGGTATAATAATAAAATACTATATTGTGGAGGAGCTTATGTTAAAACAGGTCTTGGTGGTTGAGGGAAAATCAGATATTCAACGGGTGCAACAAGCTTTAGAGGTGGAGTGTATTGCTACGGAGGGGTTTAATTTGCGTAAGCCCGTGCTGAGTCGGATTAAGGATGCCTATGAAAAGAGGGGGATCATTATTCTGACGGATCCAGATTATGCAGGTGAACGGATTCGTCGGTTTTTAACAAAACGATTTCCTTTGGCTCAGCATGCCTTTGTACCACGTGAAGAAGCCTATGCCAATGATGATATTGGGATTGAGCAGGCAAATCCTGAATCCATCCGTAAGGCCTTAGAAGTGCTGCATATAGAATCTATGGAATCATCTGAGCTATTTAGCATGCAAGATTTAGTACAACATGATTTGAGTGGCGGGCCAAGCAGTGCTGCTATGAGGGCGCGCGTTGGTGCTAAGCTAGGAATAGGCTATGGGAATGGAAAGCAGTTTTTGTACCGTTTGAACCATTATGGAATTAGTCGAGATGCATTTTTCCAAGCACTTTCAGAAGATGAAGATAAGTAATAGGAGTGTTCATGATAGAATCAGTCATAGCAAGTCCAGAGGTTGTACATTATATATGTAAACGTTTTGGCATTCAAATGAGTAAAAAATTAGGGCAAAACTTTTTGATTAAGCGCACTGTGGTGGATAAGATTGTGCAAGCTGCGGAATTAGAAGCAGGGGATGCTGTATTAGAGGTAGGGCCTGGTATTGGGACCTTAACGCAAGGTTTGGCACAAAGCGGAGCTAATGTGACCTCTGTGGAGCTAGATAGACGCTTGTTAGAGGTGTTAGACACAACCCTAGAGTCATACGATAATGTGCGTATCATTCACGGGGACGTATTGAAAGTTAATATTCCAGAATTGATGGACCACAAACCATTCAAAGTGGTAGCCAATTTGCCATACTATATTACTACACCAATTATCATGTCTTTGTTGGAATCTAAATTACCTATTGAACGGTTAGTGGTAATGGTGCAAAAAGAAGTGGCAGAGCGTATGATTGCTAAACCAGGTACAAAGATGTATGGTGCTTTATCGGTGGCGGTGCAATATTACACAGATCCATATATTGTCATGGATGTGCCACCTAAGGCATTTTTACCAGCTCCTGAGGTGACTAGTGCCGTGATTTGCTGTCTATTACGCAGTGAACCACCTGTGAAAGTCCACAGTGAATCGTATTTCTTCCGTGCTGTGAAAGCAGGCTTTGCACAACGCCGTAAAACATTCAGCAACACTATGAAGACCACTGGATTGAGTAAAGAAGCCATAGAAACTATTTTGGCAAAAGCTAATATTGATGGATCACGTCGTGGTGAGACATTTACATTAGATGAATTTGCTCTTATTGGTAATGCTTGGTATGAATTGGACCAAGAAACTAAATAAAAATATAGGTCTTATATAACTAGTAAAGCCGTATGATAGAAATTAGGGGATAGCGTTAGCTATCCCCATTTGCTATGTAGTAGTAGTCATAATATGATTAGAGTTAAAGTACAATACATCTATTGCATAGAAAAAGGACTCTACAACAGATGTTATAGAATCCTTTTTTTAGGATGGCATGTGGAAGAATTAATTAAATCAATTTTGCCATAAATGTGATTAAGAATGCGTTTGTAAAGTCGATGAGGAAGGCCCCTACTAAAGATACGACTAACCATGCTTTTGGAGATGGACCGTATTTAGAAGCCAAGGACAACATGTTTACCAACGCATTTGGTGTAGCACCTAAGCCGAAACCAATAGCACCAGCACCTAACATAACAGAATCGTAGTTGCGTTTGAACAACCAATAGATTAAGTATGCGAAGATTGTAATCAACACCATTTGTGCAGCTAAGATTGCCATTAAAGGTAATGCTAAGTCAACTAATTGTGCTAATTTCAAGCTGTTAATAGCCATAGTAACGAAAATACTCAAAGATACATTGGAAACCGCATCAAGAGCAGCACTATTAATAGTAATGTGACCAGTGAAGTCAGCATAGTTACGAATGCAAGCGCCGACAATCATAGCACCAATATAAGCAGGTAATGGACCGAATACGGAAGATAGTAGAGCACTGACTAATGTGCCAAGTCCTAAGGAAATGCCTACGAAGGCAATGACATGCATTAACGACTGTAAATCGAATAATTTACTTTCAGAGTCGGATTCATTAATATCGATACCGTCAGCTTCTAATAATTCAGGATGATCGACAGGAGTAGGGACGTTGTGCATTTTGATAATACGATCACCTACAGGAGCACCTAGCAATGTACCAGCTACCATACCGAATGTAGCGGCTGCGATAGCGGCAGAAGCCACGCCTGGAATACCAGTTAACTCTTCAAAATGAGGACCGAAAGCACCTGCTGTACCAAGGCCACCCATCATAGAAACAGAACCTGCCATGATACCAAAGATTGGTTCAATGCCCATAGCTTTAGCAATCATGATGCCTGCGCCATTTTGGAAGACAATCCAGATGGTACATACAATCCAGAAGAAGATAATAGCGACGCCACCTTTTTTAAGAACATTTAAACTTGCCATAAGACCGATAGTAGTAAAGAAGGCTAACATTAAGAATGATTGCAAGGCACTATCGAAAGTGATATTTACAATTTTATAATAGGATAAGAAAGCACATAAAAATGCAAATGGTAAACCACCTACGGCTGGTGCAGGCATACTCACACGTTGTAGGAATGGAGAATGCTTTTTGATGAATTCTCCTAAATATAATGTAACAATAGCTAAGGCTACTGTTTGAATCATAGACAGTTTTAATGTCCAGATTCCATTGACTAGACTCAAGTCGATAAGACCTTTCATAGTAGAACCCCCTTTGGAACAAGATGCATATTAGATAAAACTTATGCTCTTATCATAGCATGAAATAGGGGCATTCGTCATAGTGATTTTTTCCACTATAGCGCTATGTATGAGCTCTTTTCATAGATAAGGAAGATAGGATATGTCATATTAATTGTAAACAATTATAACAGGAATTCTATAGAATGTAGAAATATAAACGTATGAAAGGCGGTACATGATGATGCATGATGTATACATTACATACTACCAATGATTTTTGGTAATATAATAGTTGCAAAAATAATATAACTAAAAAGTAGAAAATAGGGTGTTTTATATAAAAGATGGATAAATTTATGAAAAACAACTGATAAATTTAGCGAAGTGTGGTACTATAGTACAGTCAGATTTACATGGTTTTGTAAATATAGAATCATTAGGTAAAGTTACTAACATGTGAGGTTAATATGAAACGGATTATTATAGGTATACTAGGGCTTATTGTAGCCGTAGGTGTATATTTGGGAATACAATACCAACGTTCTTGGGATTATAAGGCAGTAGGTGTTCCCGTTTTAAATTATCATCGTATTGATACAGGGATTCGACATTCTTTAGTGGTACCACCAGAAGAGTTTAAAAAGCAAATGCAATATCTTCATGATGAGGGATATCATACCATTACGTTGGATGAGTTATACGAGTACGTGACAAAGGGAACTGATTTGCCCGACAAGCCAGTACTAATTACTTTTGATGATGGATATATTGATAATTATCAACATGCTATGCCAATTCTGAAAGAATATAATATGAAAGCAACCTTGTTTATGATTACTAGTTCCATTGGAGAAAATCGATTTGTCAATGTAGAACAATTGAAAGAAATGCAAGCGAATGGTATCGATATCCAAAGTCATACAGTGAATCATAAAGATTTGCGCAATATGTCCTTAGACCAAGCACGGGATGAACTCATTAGCTCAAAAGCAGTCTTAGAAGATCGCATGAAGCATCCTGTTCGGTACATTGCATATCCAGGTGGATTTGCTAACAAAGAGGTAGATAAGATTTCTGAAGAAAGTGGCTATCGGATGGCCTTTACCGTGCAAGCAGGGAATGTAGAGCCAGGCCAAGATCTATTTAATTTGCCAAGACAAGCCGTGTTTTTCAATGATACACCTTTTGAAAATTTCTGGGTTCGATTACATTATCCATGGGAAAATGCATTTATGTGGCGCATCCATGATAAATTGTTAGAATGGAATTTGAAAGGATTAGCAGATTTGGAACCGTTGTTTTAGTCTATTATACGGTATCTTTGACATACTAGAAGAGATGATAATACAGAGGTCATGTACCCCTTTTGGTGTGTAAACTAAAAAAAGAGGGAAGTTGATACTTTTTGATCAACTTTCCTCTTTTTTTATTTGAATCTCTTTTGTTCAGCCTCTATTTTATTTAGAAATGATATATACTATCTTTTATTGTGCTACAAGTAGTATGATTCTTAGTGATTTGTATATCTAAGTATAGAATATGTTATGCCTCTAACTTAGGAGCATGCAAGAATGTTACATCAGGATTGCGTTCTACAACCCACCCCATTTGCCATTCGTTGGAGATAAGAACTACGAGACGACCACGGTTATCTTTTACAATCATCGCATTGTCCATACCTTTTAGACTGTTCACATCGACCTCACCATCGATCCAACGAGCTACGCCATATGGCAAGGAATTGTTCACAAGGTCAACGCCGTATTCGTGTTTCAAACGGTATTGCAATACTTCAAATTGTAGCATACCTACAGCACCGACTACAAAGGAATCCATAGAGTAGAGAGGTTCAAAGATTTGTACAGCCCCTTCTTGTGCTAATTGAGTCATGCCTTTCAAGAATTGTTTACGCTTCATGGAATCTTTTGGCGTTACACGAGCGAAGAACTCTGGTGGGAATACAGGGAAGTCGCTGAATGTCACTTTGTGATTGGATGCACATAAGCTATCGCCTACCCCCATAGTGCCTGCATCGAAGACACCGATGATGTCCCCTGGATAGGCTTCATCGATAATAGTACGTTCTGTGGCTAAGAATTGTTGTGGTTGAGACAAACGCAATGTTTTACCAGATTGTTGGTGAAGTACGTTCATGCCTTTTTCAAACTTACCGGAGCAAATACGCATGAATACAATACGGTCATGATGGTTTGGATTCATGTTCGCTTGGATTTTGAATACGAAGGCAGAGAAGTCCTCAGATGTAGGCTCTACCGTTTCTTCACGGGCTACACGAGGCGCTGGCATAGGAGCTAGTTCCAAGAATTTTTCAAGGAATGGTTTGACCCCAAAGTTTGTCATAGCAGAGCCAAAGAACATAGGCGTTAATTCACCAGCTTTGACTTTTTCTAAGTCGAACGCATCACCAGCCACATCGAGAAGTTCAATGTCATCAATTAAGGATTGATGTACTTCTTCGCCTAGCAGTTCACGGAACGCTGAATCATGCACATCGCCCTTTGTGGAGGCTAGTTTCTTTTGACCGTGAGACTCATCTTTTTCAAATAACTCTACAGTATTCGTTTCCCGGTCGTATACACCTTGGTATTCACCGTTAATACCTACAGGCCAGTTCATAGGGACGGCACGAATGCCGAGAGAATTTTCAATTTCTTCCATTAAATCAAATGGATTGCGACCGAAGTGGTCAATCTTGTTAACGAAGGTAAAAATAGGAATACCACGTTCTTTACAAACGGCGAATAGTTTTTTCGTTTGTGCCTCCACGCCTTTCGCCACGTCAATCAACATGACAGCACTATCTGCCGCCATCAAGGTACGGTATGTATCTTCAGAGAAGTCTTGGTGACCAGGGGTATCTAGGATGTTCACGCGATGACCATCATAATCAAATTGTAATACGGAGCTGGTAACAGAGATACCACGTTGCTTTTCAATTTCCATCCAGTCAGACACAGCATATTTTTGCGTTTTTCTAGACTTAACAGAACCTGCCAAATGGATCGCACCACCGTATAATAATAGTTTTTCCGTCAATGTTGTTTTACCCGCATCTGGGTGAGAAATGATGGCGAACGTACGGCGCCGAGTTACTTCTTCTAAAAATGTCATAATTCACCTCTATTAATCCATGTGTATGGTATATACTTTCATATCTTTAAAATTATATACTATTTGAGCCCTCCCTGTATAGGATAGGATGGTGAAAGTTAGGAAAAGTGTTGTATAGTTGCAATGCATCAGTACAGTGCATTTGCTATATTTATGTAAAAGTAGTACTGGTAGGAAATTTTAAAGGACTATGACAGATAGTTAAAGAAGTATTTTGTAGAATGTACGGCATACTGAAAAGTATATTCCTAGAATATCTAGAGGGGGCTTACTGTGGAATGTGTTGTATATTGAAAAAATATGTGAGTATCATGTTTATGACATAGAAGTTGAAAATACACAGAAATCGATTGTTTTACAGATCAATGAGAAAGTAGGTATCTGTTTAATTTTTGGGAGCAATCGTAGTATAATAAAAGCTAGTATAAAGAAGATGTATAGTAAAAAAGTAATACATAATTATAAAGATAATAATAGATAGTGATACATAGGAAGAGGGAGCATATGCGTTTATTTATTGCAGAAAAACCCAGTGTAGGGCGAGAATTAAGCCAAGTGTTACCGAACCCACAGAGTGCTAAGCGACATGATGGGTATATCGTGCAAGGCGACGATGTCATTACTTGGGCTTTTGGTCATATGCTAGAACAAGTAGAGCCAGGTGACTATGATGAAAAATATAAATTTTGGAGATTTGATTCATTACCGATTTTGCCGACCTCTTGGAAGTTGAAAGTTAAATCATCGAGTGCTAAACAGTTCAAAGTGATTAGTGGTTTAATTAAGAAGGCCAGCACCATTGTCAATGCAGGTGACCCGGACAGGGAAGGGCAATTGTTGATCGATGAAATGCTAGATTATTTGGGCAATACTAAACCGGTAGAGCGTATCTTGCTCAATGCCCTAGATGAAAAATCGATGCGTTATGCCCTAGAACATATGCAGGATAATAAGAAATACCAACCTTTAAAAGATTCGGCCTTAGCACGCTCCCGTGCGGATTGGTTGATGGGGATGAATTTATCCCGTGCTTATACTTTAGAGCAACAGCATATGGGAAAGAAAGTAACTTTTCCGATTGGTCGTGTAAAAACGCCAACCTTAGCACTAGTGGTGCGGAGAGAACGGGAGCTACAAAACTTTGTGCCTGTAGAATATTATGTGTTGCAAGTACAATATGGTCATGAAAAGGGAGAGTTTTGGGCCACTTGGAAACCGAAAGATACGCAACAAGGATTAGACCCTGATGGGCATATGTTGGATCAGGCTATCCTCAATGACTTGCGTGAACGATTAATGCAGGCCCCAGAAGGTACGATTTCTCTAGTAGAAAAGAAAAAGAAAAAGGAAGGGCAGCGGTTGCCGTTTTCCTTATCATCACTACAAATTGTGGCTGGTAAATTATACAATTATACGCCACAAGAAGTATTAGATATTGCACAGAAATTGTATGAGAAAAAGTATACATCTTATCCACGGTCAGATTGTGAATATTTGCCAGTGAACCAACTTTCAGATGGGAAAGCCATTCTATCAAACTTGGTGAATATGGGACATAAGGAATTAGCTGGGTGGGCAAAAGATAGTAATCCTACTATCAAAAGTCGTGCTTGGAATGATAGTAAGGTCACAGCCCATCATGCGATTATACCAACCACAGTGCGTTGTCCCTTGCATACCTTATCCAAGGGGGAGCAAAATATTTACTTCCTTATTGCTCAAGCCTATATTGCGCAATTCTATCCAGAGCATGTGTATGAGCATACTCGCATTGAAGTGACACACCAAGAGGAACTATTTACCACAACGGGGCGTGTCGTTATCGATTTGGGATGGAAGGCATTATATAAAAAGGTAAAATCTACAGAAGAATCAGAAGAGAGTCAAGAGGACGAAGAAAAATCTTTACCAGCTGTACGAAAAGGTGATTCTGTAACAGCGAAGGATAGCAAGGTGGACCAACGAAAGACGAAACCACCAAGTCGTTTTACGTCTGCCACCTTGGTGCAAGCGATGAAGGAAATTCATAAATATGTGAAAGATGAAGAACTAAAGAAGCAGTTAAAAGATGTGTCTGGTATAGGTACAGAGGCGACACGGGCTACGATTATTGAAGATTTAATTCATAACAAGAAGAACCCTTTCTTGAAAGAAGAGGGAAAAAAGAAAACCTTACTTCCTACAGAGTCTGCCTATGCTTTGGTAGACGCATTGCCAGATTCCCTGCTATACCCTGATGCGACGGCGCAGTGGGAAGAGCGGTTGGCAAAGATGAGTGAAGGAAACGAAGCGATTGATGTATTTTTAGAGGATCAAACAAAATTCGTTGTACAGCTCATTGAGGATGTCAAACAACGAGTAGGAAGCACACCTAAGGTGGCTATGCCTAAAACAGAGATAGCTAGGAATGGAAAAGGTACAAATCGGAATCCTTCTACAGCGCAGACAACTGGACGGTCTTGCCCTAAGTGTAAAACGGGAGAGTTACTCTTACGGAAAGGAAAGTTTGGTGAATTTTATGGATGTTCTGGGTTCCCGACCTGTAAATACACGGAAAATGTGTCAGGTGTTAGGGATTCAAGAGTTACTAAAGATGAGCAGCCCTTCGTGGCTAAAGCGGTTATGCCACAGAGACCTAGGGAAGAGATGATGCCACCGATGCCAATGGCAAGCGGCAAAATCTTGGATGATACGCATAAGGAATATACGTGCCCACGATGTAAAAAAGGATACCTTGTACAGTATGAGGCACAACCAGAGCCCGTGTGGAAATGTAGCGAAGGAGAAGGATGTCGAACAAGCTGTGCCGATGTAGAGGGGAAGCCTGCTATCTATGTGAATCGGAAATAAACATACTGGCTCGTCCTAGTAGGATATAAATAAAAGATTTTTTCTACCAAAATATAAAAAATAGAGGAAAGTTGATATGTGTTGATCAACTTTCCTCTATTTTATTAGCGGTTAGTTTGCTATAGTGCTCTTTATGTATAGGAAATGATAGAATGCTAACCTTTTGGAAAAATAGGGCACATTAGAAATCTATCGTTTCCCTCTACCACGACCGCTAGTGCCACTGGATTTCGCGCGGCGCACTCTTGTATTGGCACCTTTGTGGCCACGAGCTTTATGGGCTTTCGCTTTTGTCGCTTGGTAGGTGCTTTTAATTTTAGGTTTTTTGCTAGCTGTTTCCTTCTTAGGTGCTAAGCCAGATCCCTTTGTTTTTACTTGACCATCTTTTGTATATTTCGTTAATGTTGCTTGGATGGATCGTTCGATGCGGCGCACCCAAATTTCTTCGGCTGGCGTAGCGAAAGTTACAGCAACACCAGTAGAACCGGCACGACCTGTACGGCCGATGCGGTGGATGTAGTAATCCATGTCATGAGGCACATCGAAATTGTACACGTGGCTCACTCCTTCGATATCGATACCACGCGCTGCAATATCGGTAGCCACTAAGATTGGTGGATTGCCTTTGGCGAACTCTTTCAATACCTGCGTGCGGCGACCTTGCGTCATATCGCCATGGATTTCACCTAGTTCGACACCTTTACGGGCTAAATCATAAGCCAATTTAATAGCGCCTTCTTTTGTATTACAGAATACGATAGCAAGATACGGATTGTCTGTCTCTAACATTGCCACAAGACGGTTTACTTTATCTTGTTCTTCCATCATGTATACTTTTTGTTCAATAGTGTCGAGGGTAATGTTTTCCCCTTGTACAGTCACAGAGGTAGGTTTTTGCATATAAGCTTTTGCTAAGTTGCGGATTTTATCTGGTATGGTAGCGGAGAACATTAATAGTTGACGTTTACCGTCGGTACCACTAATAAGTTTTTCGATATCTGGTAAGAATCCCATATGAAGCATTTGGTCTGCTTCATCCAACACAACACGGCGGATGGAGTTCAAGTGTAAAGTGCCACGATTGACGTGATCTAGCAAACGACCAGGTGTACCGATGATAACATGAGGACGGCGACCTAGCTTTTGCAATTGTCCTTCTATTGTTCTGCCCCCTATGAGAGGTAGTACATCTACCCCTAATATAGCACCTAAATGGCGTGCTTCCTCTGCAATTTGTTGGATTAGCTCACGAGTTGGGGCGATGATAAGGGCTTGCTCCTGTTGCACATCTACGTGGATGCGTTGTAATAGTGGTAACAAGAATGCCAGCGTTTTGCCTGTCCCTGTTTGGGCTTTGGCGATTACATCTTGTCCTTTGAAGATGAGGGGAATCGATTTTTCTTGGATCGGCGTTGGTTCTTTCACGCCCACCTTTTGTAATGCTTGTATTAGTTCGGGCACGATGCCTAAGGATTGAAAAGATTTCATAATGTATCTCCGTTTCTAAATGACTTAATAGTATTATTATATCATACTTCTAGCTAGGTAGACCTGTGAAAGTTCTTTCACATAGGAAAGGAACAATAGGAAATAGATAGTCTAGTTATAAATAAAGGGGACCTGACAAGAGGGGCAAGGCACAGAATAAGCTAGAAAAACAGAATAAGTTAGAAAATTAGGTTTAAATAATAGATAATGAGAAACATGTTGCTCTTATATCATTATTAATTAAGGAGTAATATTGATAATAATAAAATAGCATAGTTGATATAACCTTTATAAATAGCTGTATAATGTACATACTACTTGATAAAAATAGATTTATAATTTCACAAAACGATAAAAATAAAACGAGATTCATTATTGATAATATTTTATAATGTGCTATAATATAAATATTACTCATATAATTATATATGATAGGTTTGGTTGTTATGTTTTATATGTAGGAGGTGTACTATGGTTAAGAAATTATCCGAGATGAAGCCCGGTGAAGTTGGTACTGTTGTAGCTATCAATGGATCTGGCAACATCAAGCATCGCTTGGTGGACATGGGTGTAGTACCGGGAACGGCTGTGCGTGTTATGAAGTATGCGCCATTAGCAGACCCAGTGGAAATCAAAGTGAAAAACTTCGAATTATCACTACGCGTAAGTGAAGCACAAATGATCGAAATTGAAGTCCAATAAGGAGAATTGCTAAGATGGCAGACAACACACATACCAAGATTGAGGTTGCTTTAGCGGGTAACCCTAACTGTGGTAAAACAAGTATTTTTAACAATATGACGGGATCCCGTCAACACGTAGGTAACTACGCAGGTGTTACAGTAGAGAAAAAAGTTGGGGATGCAAAAATTGATGGTCATGATATTGAAATCATCGACTTACCAGGTACGTACTCCTTAACAGCACGTTCTCTCGATGAATTGGCAGCACGTAACGTTATCATCAATGAAAATCCAGAATTGATTGCCAATGTAGTGGATGCGTCCAATCTAGAACGTAACCTATACTTAACAGCCCAATTAATTGAATTAGAACAACCATTGCTACTTGTTTTGAACATGGTAGACGTGGCAAAAGAAATGGGTTTAAAGTTCAATAATAAAAAATTAGAAGAATTAACAGGTTCCACAGTAGTAGAAACTATCGGTCGCTCCAATAAAGGTACAGAAGGTGCACTACGTGGTATCGTGAAAGTATCTAAAGAACGAAAAATCCCTAACGTTCGCGTTAACTATGGCGACGTATTGGAGCCAGCTATCGCGGAATTGGAAGCAGAAGTAGCGAAACTTGACACTGGTCGTTATCCACATCGCTGGGTAGCTATCAAATTGTTAGAACAAGATACAGATATCTTAGAAAAAGTGCAAGAATTAGACAAATCTGGTGCTGTGTTGAGCAAAGCAGAAGCATTGCGCACAGAATTGAATAAATCTGTTGATATGGATATCGTGTTCCAAGAATATCGTCACCGTTTTGCAGTAGACGTATTCAATGCCGTGCTAGAAGTAGTACCTGAACATAAAGATTCTAAATCCGATAACATCGATAAAATCTTAACGAACCGTTGGTTAGGGATTCCTATCTTCTTATGTATCATGTGGGTAATGTTCTACTTGGTTATCAACGTAGCGGAATATCCAAAAGGATGGTTAGAAGATGCGTTCAAACTATTAACAGAATTTATCGGAGCTAACATGGATGACGGCTTATTAAAATCCTTGATTAACGATGGTATCATCGGTGGTGTAGGGGCCGTTATTAGCTTTATCCCTCATATCGTTCTATTATTCGTATGTATTTCCTTCTTAGAAGATACTGGTTACATGGCTCGTGCGGCATTCGTTATCGACCGCGTGATGCGTGGTGTAGGTTTACATGGTAAATCTTTCATCCCTATGTTATTGGGCTTTGGTTGTAACGTTCCATCCATCATGGGTGCTCGTATTCTTGACAATCCAAGAGACCGCATGATTACGATCTTAGTATCTCCGTTCATGAGTTGTAGTGCTCGTTTGCCAGTATATACGTTGCTAGCAGCTGCATTCTTTGCACCAGAAGATGCACCAACTATCTTATTGGGTATCTATGTATTGGGTATCATAGTAGCCGTTGTGACTGCAAAAGTACTTCGTACATACGTATTTAAAGGGGCAGCAGAACCGTTTGTAATGGAAATGCCTCCATACCACATGCCAACACTTCGTTCTGTAGGTATTCATATGTGGGAACGTTCTGTGATGTACCTTAAAAAAGCAGGTACATTTATCTTGGCAGCATCCATCTTGATTTGGTTCTTAACATCCTTCCCACAAGATGTAGAATATTCTCAAGATTATGATGCAGCAAAAGCAGAAGTAACTGCTATGCATGAGCAAACAGCTGCCACAATTCTAGATGAAGCGCAATTAGCAAATGATGAAGACAAAGATAAAGTCGCTGCTATTTATGATCAAATGCTTGCTTTAGACGAAGAGCATAAAGATGACCCGCCAGCTGAAGAGGAAGAAGTTACTGTAGAAGAAGTAACTCAAGATGGTGCAGAAACAATTGAAGAAGAAACTGTAGAAGAACCTGCATACTTCGAAGAATTAAAAGCTGACGAATTATATCCAGTAGCTTGGACTTTATATGTAAACCATAAAGTTGAAGAAGGTGAAATCAAAGAATTAGATCTTCAACAAGGTAAAGAAAAAATTGAACAATCCTATGCAGCTGAATTAGGACGTTTTATTCAACCTATAATGGAACCACTTGGATTTAACTGGCGTGTGAACATTGCCGTAATAGCCGCAGTAGCAGCGAAAGAAGTAATGGTAAGTACATTAGGTACTATTTACGCGATCGAAGCAAGTGATGCAGATTCTAAATCCTTGGAAGAATTCTTGTCTACTGATCCAGACTTCACACCAGCTATCGGTTTAGGCTTGATGGTGTTCGCCTTGCTATATTTACCATGCTTGGCGACTATGGCGGTATTAAAACGTGAAACTGACTCCTGGAAATGGTTCGGTGCCGTATTTGCTTACACTAGTATCCTAGCTTGGGTAGGTGCATACTTAGCAGTTCATATCGGTCGTGCCTTAGGTTTAGGTTAATCAATATTGATAGTAAACAAACAATATAATTGAGATTGAGAAAAATTTTATTTCAAAATTCATTGATATTATGCGGTTTGTTGCATTCGCAAAATAATTTTCAAAAAGCACTTGAAAATGAGAAGGAGATAGTGTATACTATGGATAGTGTTATTGTATACGCAATTGGTTTACTAGCGGTTCTCTATGTTGCATACCGAGTATATAAAAGCGCAACAAGCGCAGGCGGTTGTGGCGGCGGATGCGGCGGAGGATGTGGTTCCTCTTCTGAATCCGAATCAGGATGCGGCTGTGGCTGTGGTGGTCACGAAGAACAAGATCAAAAGTAACTAATTCGATACCATAAGTATGGTAAGAGGGACTCCGATAACACGGGCCCCTCTTATCTTTATAATTTTTAATTGTAATATATTTTCATGTATTAATGTGACAGAGATCACAGAAAGGAACTAACAATGTTCAACGTAAAAAAAGAAACTTTAAGAGATGCTAATGTATTCGCAGCTGGTTTAGCTTTAGGCACAGTAGGTGTAAAAGTATTAACTTCCAAAGATGCTCGCAAAGTATATGCTAATGTAGTAGCAGCAGGTCTTCGTGCAAAAGACAGCATCTTAAAAACAACTGAAAAATTGCAAGCTTCCACAGACAGCATTTTAGCTGAAGCACAAGAAATCAACGAAACTCGTGATGAAGAAGTGTTAACAGAAGGAAAATAATCCATGATGCAATTTAAAATGTTGCAACGCTTGTCCCGTCGTCTTCATGTACGTATTGAGGGACGTAAGTTTAATGACGCACAGGCTCAATATATCGAAGATACATTGATGGCCTGTGAAGCCATTAACAAAGCGAACTTCTATACGCGTTCTGGTGATATCATCATCAAACATACTGGTGATGAAAGTGCAGTGAAAACTGCTTTATTCGGATTGCAAGATTTGGATTTAGCCAATGCACCAGCATTGCATGAACTTTCACCTCGCCTTGTTAACAAGCGTTACAAAGAAGAAATGATCGATAAAACATTGCTTTATATCGGTAAAAAAATCGTTTTACCAGCACCTATTGCAGCAGCATGGTCTTGGTTCGATGGTATCAAGTTCATTGGTACAGCTATCAAAACATTGTGGAAACGCAAATTGACTGTAGAAGTGTTGGATGGCGTAGCTATCGGTGCGGCATTATTGCAAAAAGATTACTCTACAGCGGGCGCTGTGATGTACTTATTAGGCATCGGCGAAATCTTGGAAGAGTGGACATTACGTAAATCCGTGCTTAACCTTGCTGAAAGCATGTCCTTGAACGTAGACAAAGTTTGGGTTCTTGTAGACGGCGTAGAAGTAAGTAAACCAATCGGTGAAGTTCAAGTTGGCGATATCGTAGTGGTTCGTCAAGGTGAAGTGGTACCATTGGATGGCCAAGTTGTAGACGGTGTTGTACTTGTAAACGAAAGTTCTATGACAGGGGAACCTGAACCGGTTCGTCGTGATGCAGGTACATCTGTGTATGCAGGTACTGTTGTAGAAGAAGGTCAATGCTCCTTTGAAGTACGCACTACATGTAAACACACTCGTTTCGAGCAAATCGTAAACTTGATTGAAGAATCTGAACAAATGAAATCTGGTATGGAACAAAAAGCATACCGCATGGCAGATAAATTAGTACCAGTGAGTTTCTTAGGTGCTTTTGCTACCTTTGCATTAACTCGCAACTTGATGAAAGCCTTATCTTTCGTTATGGTAGACTTCTCCTGCGCATTGAAATTGTCCATTCCATTGGCGGTATTATCCGCTATGCAAGAAGCGTCCAATCGTGGTATCACTGTAAAAGGTGGTAAATTCTTGGAACGCATTGCAGAAGCAGATATGATTGTCTTCGATAAAACAGGTACATTGACAAAAGCAGAACCTGTATTCCAAGAAATCATTCCGTTTGGCGGTAATGATGCAGATGAAATGTTGACATTAGCAGCTTGCTTGGAAGAGCATTTCCCTCATTCCATGGCGAAAGCAGTTGTGTCTGCTGCACAAGATCATCATTTACCACATAAAGAAATGCACTCCAAAGTAGAATATGTTGTGGCACATGGTATTGCATCTAAAGTGGGTAACCGCAAAGTGCGTATTGGTAGCCATCATTTCATCTTTGAAGATGAAAAAACAACAGTTCCAGCAGGAGAAGAAGCTAAATTTGAAAACCTTCCAGAAGGTTGTTCCTATCTATATCTAGCAATTTCTAATGTCTTATCTGCGGTTATTTGTATTAAAGACCCAGTACGTGAAGAAGCAAAAGATGTTATCCGAGAACTTCATGGGTTAGGCGTGAAGAAAATTGTTATGATGACTGGCGATAGCCGTAAAAATGCTGAGCGTGTAGCAGCAGAAATTGGTATTGACGAAGTACATGCTGAAGTAATGCCAACTGATAAAGCTGATTATGTTCGTAAAGCAAAAGAAGAAGGTTACACAGTGATGATGGTAGGGGATGGCATTAACGACTCCTTGGCGTTGTCTGAAGCGCATGTAGGTATTGGTATGAATGAAGGTGCACCAATTGCACAAAAAATTGCCAATGTCACAGTGTCTAGCGATAACTTGACTGCCATCGTTGATTTACGTCGTATTTCCATGAAATTAATGGATCGTATTAAAATTAACTATAACTCCATCGTAGGTGTGAATGGTGGTCTTGTAGGATTGGGCGTATTAGGTGTAATGCCTCCTAGCTCCACTGCATGGATTCACAACTTGTTTACACTAGGTGTGGGTATGTATAGCATGACTCCATTATTGGAAAAACCTAAAACAACAAACGATGACTGCATCGAAGTAGAAGCAGTTGTAGCATAACATATTTATAAAGGCTCTCGTCTTTGACGAGAGCCTAAAATATGGTATACTATAGTTGTAACAACAAGAAGAACCCGATGTGTGTTTGGCGTTAGGTTCATCTTAGAATCAAGCAAAATATGATGACCCTAACGTGTGTAGCGTTAGGGTCGTTATATTACTAACTACTAATTATTTTAGTAACTGTAATACGGCAACTACTAAGGTAAGAAAAGTAATGATTAATTGGATCTTTTCATAATTACGCATAGTATCACCACCTTTCGGTGATGAACCTAACTCACGTCGAGTTCTTATAATCAGTATATCATAATCAGCATCCGTAAGGGTGCTTTTTTGTTTGTAAAATTGAAATGCATATGTATTTATAAGATGGCCGATGTTTGTTATACTATAGGAAGAGATAATTTGTTGTAGAAAGGAAATTATATGTCAACCATACAAGATGTAGTGCAACGCACGATGTATATGAGTATATTTTTTATATTAATTCCTCTAGGGGCCTATACGATTCATACGGGGATGAGCGCCATGGTGGCAGGGGTGAGCTATGCAGTGCTGTCTCTATTCATTCCTATTTTTTACTTGCGTTCTAGTGAAAGTGGCTTTGGTCCTAAGGCTCGCAGAATACCGATTTGTGTATACGTACTAGCTTGGGCATTGGTACAAGGTGGTACCTTCTTGGTGTTTAACAATTTAGATTTATCTTGGTTATGGAATCTATCTACTATCGGTCGTGATGTGGTATTTGCCATTATCATGTATTGCCAAGTGACCTTGTCTTTAGTATTAGCACTAGCAGGTGGAAAGAATACAGAGGTGTAATATGAGAAGTTATATAAAATTTTATAGTTGGTCCATGCTCTGGATTATTCCGCTCAGCTTGGTATTTAGCTTAGGGCAGTTCGACACATCTAGCATTATTATGTTCGTCATTGCCTCTTTGGGGATCCCTTTGGGTCTGAAAGCGGTGCCAAGACTGGCGGGACAATTTGACTTTCACTTAGGTAAAGGCCATTATACATATTCTTGGCTTTGGTGGAATCTATTCTTTTTCTTTGGTAATGGTGTGTTGCCTTTTACCTTGCCAAAAGAACCTATCTATGTGATGCTAGTTTGGGTGTTGACTATGTTAGTTGTGGTGGCACTCATGATCGGTACAGCAAAACTATTAGATTGCTGGATGGCACGAAAAGAACGTCATTACTTTATCGATACAGTATTGAACATTTCTACCTATGCATTGCCATTGCCGATGCTATTTTTAGGGGATGTGATGTACCTCAATCTAGAGGATCCTATCATTCAAGCATCGTTAGATGCACAGGGCTTTGCAGGACTCATTGCTAGCCTATATATCGGGGTAGTGCTCATGATACTTACCACTATTGGTAGTATGGTCCTATACTTATATCCACGTCGCACAGCATTGTGGCCTCGTGTGACTGCCATCGTAGTCATGGCAGTGTGGTGGGTGGCAACCAATGCCCATATCCTATTTGGTGGATACATTCCAGACATTGTGAAAGTCTGGGCAGGAAAAGCATTGCCAGCGTTTACAGGTAGCCCACTAGTATATATTACGCCGTCTATATTTGAGATCTGTGCCATTGCTTTAAGTGTGGCAATTGGATTGGGAATAGAAAAATTATGGCTAAGCAAGCAAGCTTAGAGTGCGTGAAGGGCGCAAAAAAATAATTTTTAAAAATTACAAATACATAGACTTGCTTTTTTTGAAATTACCGTGTATACTTAAACCATAAGTTATACGCGGTAATTTTTTTAAATGCAAAATTAGAGAAAAGGAGATGGTTTCTATGGTATGTATCAAAGATTTATTTCATAGTAATACGGGGGTATCTCAATATCGCTTGGACGAAGATGTAACAGGAGAGGCAAAAACATATACATTGTATGGTCAAAATGAATTGTATGAAGATATACATGGTGTGCCTGGTGAACGACAAGATCGGAAACAAATTAAAACGACTTTCACAGGGGATTTACTAGAAGAAGGTGATTTGCTATTTAGTGCCATCTCTGGGGAAGCTACTATCGTCGGAAAAGACCATGAAGGGTACATTTTCACTCAGAACTATGTGCGTATGGTGCCTACGTCTAAGCAGATTGACTTGAAATACATGATGTTCCTCATCAATGAACATCCAAGTATTAAACGTCAGTTCCAACAAAATTTGCAAGGCAGTCAAGTGATTCGGTACAGTTTAAAACTGTTGAAAGACATAGAACTGCCGAAGTTACCACCGATTGAAATACAACGATTAATCGGCGATGTGTATTACAAGGAATTACGAGTGCGATCTTTGCAACAACGAGTGGCACATAATATGTATACATTGCGAGTGGCACAATTACAGGGGGTGTAAATGATGGGTAAAATGAACGAATTAGAGTTTGAACAACAATTAGTAGAGCAATTATCTACAGGTTCTATTACACTGACTCAAGATATAGGCGAGGAGCTAGTTTCTTACGGAGGACGGTCTGTATATAAAAGTAAATTATGGAAGTATGAACCTCATATTAAGACTACAGAAGCATTGTGGGATAACTTTCGTCGTATTTTATATCAACTAAACCAAGATAAATTGGATAAGCCTTTGAGCGATACAGAGTTTAAACAAGTCCAAAAAGTGATCAACGAGTTATATACACCGTATCTAGCGGGGCAGTTTTTGTATGGTGTGAATGGAGTATCCCAAGTAGAAGTGGATTTAGATGATGGACGCCATGTATATCTTACTGTATTTGACCAAAAACAAATTGGCGCAGGCAATACAGTGTACCAAGTGGTAACACAAATACAACGAGCTCCTAAGATTGCAGGACGGCCAGAACGTCGCTTTGATACAACACTCTTAATTAACGGATTACCTGTCATCCAAATCGAGGAAAAAGCATCGGGACATGCTGCCAATGAGGCATTAAACCAAATGCATCAATACATTGAAGAACGGCAATACAGCGATATTTTCTCTACTGTTCAAATCTTGGTGGGCATGACTCCTACGCAAATTAAATACATGGCGAATACGACGGCGGAGATGTTCAACAAGGACTTTTCCTTTCAGTGGCAAAATCCAGAAACTAACAAGGTCGTAACAGATTGGAAAGTATTCTCCGATTTGTTCCTCAGCATTCCCATGGCGCACCAAATGTCTACGCAATTTACCATCTTAGATGGTACGAAGAATAAGCAAATGTTAAAAGTCATGCGACCTTACCAAGTGTATGCTACCAAAGCAGTGTTGAGCCAATTGAAACAAGCAGACTTTACATTGCCTATCAATAAATTGGGCTACATTTGGCACACTACTGGATCTGGTAAAACCATTACTAGTTTTAAAACAGCGTGGCTCGCGAGCCGTATGCCTCATGTAGATAAAGTAGTGTTCGTGGTGGACCGCATTGCATTGACGAAACAAACAGAAGAAAATTACAAAGCCTATGACCCAGAGGGCACTATCGACGTAGACGGTAGACAGTTTGATGCGGTAGGTGGCACAGAAAATACAAATGTATTAAAACGTAAATTGAATGAAAAAGGCAATGGTATTATCGTCACATCTGTACAAAAATTGACGAAGTTAATCCAACGAAAAGACTTTACCTTACCGAAGAAAAATTTTGTGTTCATCGTCGATGAAGCTCATCGTTCTACAGGTGGTGAAAGTTTTGAAGAATTGCAAAAAGTATTTAAAGGTGCAGCTTGGGTTGGATATACAGGGACACCCATGTTTGACGAAGTAGCAGGGAAAAACACCACTAAAACAAGAGAAGTGTTTGGCGAATTACTTCATTGGTATACGATACGAGAAGCCATTGCAGACAAAAATGTACTAGGCTTTAAAGTAGACTTTGAGACCACCATTGACGAAGTGAATATGAAAGAACATTATTTGCCTATGTTCTATCGCCATACTCACCCGAAATGGTCAGAGGCAGATATACAGCATCGTATCAACAATCTCACTCCCGATGATATGGACGATATGATCGAACCTAGTTTCTACGACAACAACAAGGACCACGTCCGTTTGGTGGTGGAAGATATCTTTAAATATTGGAAAAATCGTTCTGTGGAGGGCAAGTATAATGCGATGCTCACCACCCATGTAGGTGGTACCCGCCCTAGTACGCCCATGGCGATGATGTACTTTGACGAATTTGAAAGAGTGAACCAAGAGCGAGCAGCACGGGGCGAGTTTACCTTGAAAGTAGGGGTTACTTTCAGTGCGAGCACGAATAACAACGATACCCAACTAGATACGAACAATGGGTTACTACGGGCAATGAATCACTATAACAAGCTGTTTGGAACGAATTTTGGCCTCGATGATGTGTCGGGGTATACCCAAGATTTGACGACACGCTTGAATCGTACTGCTAGAGATGGCCAATATTTGGACATTGTCATCGTAGTGGATCAATTGCTCACCGGTTTCGATGCGCCACAGATGAATACCTTGTATGTGGACCGTACACTGAAAGGGGCTTTGCTCATTCAGGCATACTCGAGAACGAACCGTATCGCCGATACCCATAGCAAACCGTGGGGACGGATTGTGAACTATCGCTGGCCTGTACAGAACGAAAAGTTGATGAATGAGGCTTTACGTATCTATGCGAACAGTGCATCGGCGAATGAACAGGGCACATTGGGACCAGATAGTAATGGTGGTGATGACGGTGATTTGGAAGGTATCGGCGTATTGGCAAAACAATTCAAAGACCAATTAGCGGAAGTGCAACATGTGGTGAGCCGCTTAGCGGATTTGACAGATACTTTCACAGAAGTGCCACCTAGCGAAGGGAAGCAAGAGGAAATGTTTGAACTGATGCGTAAGTATAGTTCTGGCATGTCCAAGTTAAAACAATATGACGCGGAGCAGCTGGATGGGGAAACTATCGGTTTCGATTACGATAAACCAGAAGATTTGGTAGCTATGGTAGGTATGACGGTGGAACAGGAAGAAGTGTTGACCACGTCCTTGTATAACGATTTGAAAGAGCGATTGGCGAAAGCGCATGATTTACCAGTGGCACAAATCGAACTGCGTATGACCCATGTGAAAGATGTGAAAGTCAACTACGATTATTTGACAGAACTAGTGGAAGAATTGATGAATGCCGTTCACGAAGAGCGTATGGATGATGCAGATGCGTACCGCACACGGATTCAAGATTTTGCCATGGCACTGGAAGATCGTCAATATGCGAAACAAATCAACAAAGCCGCAGAGGCTATCTATATAGGTGAATATCCGCCACAAGGTAGCGATGTTGCGTATCCTGTAAAATTAGATGACAGCAAGGATATCATCCAAGAGGCGAACACCATGATTGTGAAAGATGAAATCTTTGAGTTCCGCCAAAAGTGGGGCATCGTCGATTGCATTCGTAGCGAAGAATTGCTAGAGTTGTTTGTGAACCATGTGTATGGTAAAAAGGACTTTGACGACACAGGTCGCATGACAGAATTAAAAAAAGCAGCAAGGAAAGAGTATGTGGTAAAAGCTCAAGACCCAGCGGTGAAAGAGATGAAAACCATTGCGTACGGGAACAAATTAATTGAGGCTATCTATGACTTTGCCGATGCCTACGTAAGTGAAGGATAAAGAGAGGTGTCACAATGAGTGAAACAAAACGAAACGTACCGAAACTCAGATTTCCTGGGTTTACGGAAGATTGGGAACAGCGTAAGTTGGGGGAGATATTAAAAGTTAATTCTGGAAAAGATTATAAACATTTAGAAAATGGAGATATTCCAGTTTATGGGACTGGCGGATATATGCTTAGTGTGAATGAAGCGCTGTCTGATATTGATGCGATAGGGATTGGAAGAAAAGGTACAATAGATAAGCCTCAATATTTAAAGGCACCTTTTTGGACAGTTGATACACTGTTTTATTTGGTGCCATTAGAGAAATATTCGTGTCCACTTTTATATCACTTATCTAATCTTATACCATGGAAAAAATTTGATGAGTCTACAGGTGTACCTAGTTTATCGAAATCAACTATTGATGGTATTCAAGTAAATATACCGAAAGATAAAAAGGAACAAGATAGGATCTCTATGTTATTTGACCGAATAAACAACCTCATCACCCTTCATCAGCGTAAGTTAGAAAACTTAAAATTAAAGAAAAAAGCATTACTTCAAAAATTGTTTCCGAAAAATGGCGAGCAATTTCCAGAACTTCGTTTTCCAGGATTTACTGATGCTTGGGAACAGCGTAAGTTGGGGGAAGTAGCATCCTTGAGAGGAGGGTATGCATTTAAAAGCGGTAAGTTTTTAAAAAAAGGTATACCAGTAATAAGAATTTCAAATATTTTATCGGATGGAATCGTTGGGGGAGAATTTGCGCATTATTATGAAGAAGAAATGGAAGAAAATTTTATAGTAAAAGATAAATCTATACTTATTGCTATGTCTGGCGCAACAACAGGTAAAGTAGGTATATTACACTGTGAAGAGAATCAAAAGTTCTACCAAAATCAGCGAGTAGGATATTTTGAACCAAATGATCAATGGAGTTATAAATTTATAGGTACATTTGTTAAATCTAAGTTATTTGAAAAGCAACTAGATTCTGTTTTAGTTGCTGGAGCACAACCTAATATATCGTCACGAGATATAAATGATTTTGATATTTGGATCCCTAACAATATAAATGAGCAAAATCAAATAGGAGTGCTTTTCGAAAGCTTCGATAACCTCATCACCCTTCATCAGCGTAAGCTAGAACACCTACAACTTCAGAAGAAGGCTCTTCTTCAACAGATGTTTGTCTAGGGGTGTCACCAGTAATATACAGATAGTTTCGGATAGTAAGGCATTTAAACTAACTTTCAGCGAGTAAACTAGTATGCCTACGTTCAAATACTTTCACAAAACATAAAATACAATATACAAAAACAGATACAAGAGAGATATGACAAAGGAGATTTTTATGGCAAATGTAAAAGCGCAAACGATTTCTAGCCAATTATGGGCGATTGCTAACGATTTACGTGGCACAATGGACGCAAGTTCTTTCAAAGATTATATTCTTCCCTTCTTATTCTATAAATACTTGTCCACACATCAAGAAGAATACTTGGTGGACAGCGGTTTGGTAGATCCTTCTGAGGGGAAATCTGTCAACGAACTGTATAAGGAGATTGTGGAGCAAGAGGGCTTGGAAGATTGCCTGATGGATATTGCAGGTTCTTTGGGATATGCCATCAATCCGGAAGATACTTGGGTATCGTTAACGGAAAGTATTCATAATGGTACGGTTGTTCCTGGGGATTACCAACGCATTTTTGAAAACTTTAATACAAATGCGGAAATCAACAAAGAAGCATCTGCAGATTTCAGAGGCATTTTTAACTACATCAACTTAGGAGATTCTGGTTTGGGTGCTACTACAGCTGGCCGTACGAAAACGTTGAATGCGGTGGTATCCAAAATCGATGAAATCGAGTATAAGGATGAAAGTGGCAAAGATATTCTAGGTGAAATTTATGAATATTTAATCGGCAAGTTCGCAGCGAATGCGGGTAAAAAAGGTGGGGAGTTCTACACGCCTCATGAGGTAAGTATCATTTTGGCGAAATTGGTGACAGCAAATTTGGAGAACCGAGAAGATACTTTCACAGTCTATGACCCGACCATGGGGTCAGGTTCATTGCTACTCACGGTGCGCAACGAGATTCCTGATGGTTCCCGTCAAGGGGCGGTGAGCTTTTACGGGCAAGAGCTGAACACGGTGACCTACAATTTGGCGCGCATGAACCTCATGATGCACGGCGTGACCTACAACAACATGAACTTGCACAATGCGGATACCCTTGAAAGTGATTGGCCAGATGGGGTGGACCACGATGGTATCGACCGTCCGCGATCCTTTGATGCGGTGGTAGCGAACCCTCCGTACTCTGCAAAATGGGACAATAATGAAAGTAAATTGAAAGACCCTCGTTTCAGCGATTATGGCAAGCTGGCACCAGCGTCCAAAGCAGATTATGCTTTCATCTTGCACAGCTTGTACCATTTGAATACGGAAGGCACGATGGCCATTGTATTGCCGCATGGGGTGCTATTCCGTGGCGCAGCGGAAGGTAAAATTCGAGAAACTATCATTGAGAAAAATTACTTGGATACGGTCATTGGATTGCCAGCGAACTTGTTCTATGGCACAAGCATTCCGACCACGATTTTAGTGTTCAAAAAGAATCGTACGAACCGTGATGTATTGTTTATCGATGCGAGCAACGAGTTTGAAAAAGGGAAAAATCAAAATAATTTAAGCGAAGAACATATCGCTAAGATTATTGACACCTACCGCAACCGTGTGGACGTGGAGAAATATGCGCATGTGGCGAGCCTAGAGGAAATCAAGGAGAACGATTATAACCTGAACATCCCTCGTTATGTGGACACCTTTGAAGAAGAGGAAGAACTGGATCTTGATGAAATCAATCGCATGATTGAGCAAGATAACCGTGATATTGCAGCGCTGGAAAAAGAAATTGCAGAACAGTTGGCACTGTTGGGGGTGAAACTGTAGTTTTCAAAGAGAATAGTTTAAAGCAGGAATGTTTGTTGGACATCATTAATGGATGCGAATCTGTTGATAGTAAAATAGGTGGATAATAGGGAAACGATGCGGCTAGTGGGGGCTGGTCGCATCGTTTTTATTTGTGAAATGTTCACTGTTAGTAGTATGTAGCACTGTTAAGAAATTTTCTAGGGAAAATGATAAAGATATGGAATACCCTTACTAGAAATATTATGCTATCTCTAGTTTTAATAGGTATGATATAATTTAAGAAAGGAAGGTATTCCATGTACATTAAGTCATTTGATGAACTGACGTTCCAAGACAATTTTATCTTTCAGAAGGTGATGTTAAAGAAACACATTTGCAAGGCGGTATTAGAACGGTTGTTAGACATTTCGATTGAGGACATCGTATATATTCATGAAGAAAAAAATCTTGATGTACGGTGGGATACTAAAAGTGTACGTCTTGATGTGTTTGTGAATGATGATAAAGGAACGGTATTCAACATTGAAATGCAAACTAGCAAGGACATGGAAGAACTTGTAAAACGGACACGGTTTTATCAAAGTATTTTAGATATGTATCACATTCAAAAAGGTCAAAAATATACTACCTTAAATGATTCCTATGTCATTTTTATTTGCACATTCCCAGTGTTTACAGACAATTGTCATAAGTATACGTTTAAAAACATTTGTGTCGAAGATCATGATATTGCCTTGAATGATGGAGCCACAAAGTTGTTTTTAAGTACAAAGGGAACGCAAGATGATGTGTCAAAATCGTTGCAAGCGTTTTTAAATTATATTGATGGACAGGAAGCAACGGATGAGTTGTTGCGAGATATTGACGATGCTGTGTATGAGGTCAAGCATTGTGAAGCGTGGAAGGAGGAATACTCGATGTTATCTATGGATCATTATAAATATTGGAAAGAAGGAATGGCTGAGGGGATTGCAGAAGGACTTGCTCAAGGTGAAGCTAAGGGTAAGGCTGAAGTTGTGATTCAGATGTTGCAAGAAAAGCTATCCTTAGAAATGATTGCTCGTCTTACGAAATTAACAGTAGAGCAAATAAAAGAAATCGGACAGGCTAATGCGTTGCTATAAACTTTAAGATTAGTTCTCTGTAGCGCTTTGATGGATTTTGATGCTTTAAGATAATTTTAACTTTGTAGTAGATGAAGTGATGAGTATTATTAAAAGAAAGCTGATGATGGTGTATCAGCTTTCTTTTTTGTTGTGTGCATACCAATACTTGGGAACAGCGTAAGTTGGGAGAGATAGGGAAAACCTATACGGGATTAACTGGTAAAACCAAAGAAGATTTTGGACATGGAGAAGCACGATATATAACGTACTTGAATGTTTTCCAAAATACAATGTCTGATTTATCTATGGTCGATAGTATAGAAATCGATAAAACACAAAATGAAGTTTGTTATGGTGATATTCTATTTACAACTTCATCTGAAACACCAGAGGAAGTAGGGATGACATCGGTATGGCTTGGTACTGAGAGTTATACATATCTTAATAGTTTCTGTTTTGGCTATAGATTATCTATTGAGGCGGACCTCTATTTTATGGGATATTTATTGAGATCACCTAGTGTACGAGAACAAATGAAAATTCTTGCTCAAGGTATATCACGATACAACATATCAAAAAATAAGGTAATGGAAATTGAAGTTTATATACCTACAAAAGTAGAACAAACTATTATAGGTCAATTCTTACACCAGTTGGATAACCTCATCACCCTTCATCAGCGTAAGTATTTCCTAATCTTTCACAATACGAGATAGTTATCACATAACTTCATATATGCTTTTTTTGAAATATACGGGTAAGATATGTATAAGAGCCATTTCTATGTCGTCACGTAAATGAAGAGGTATAAATATGGTAAACGCTGAGGAAGGAACGGAATTATTTTGCAAGTATTATGAACGGTGGATTCGGATGTATAAGGAAGGTGCTATTCGAGAAGTGACTATGAAGAAGTACGAGATTACTTTGGTATGGTTGCAAAGGTTAGTGCCTAACTTGCGACTTTCAGAGTTAAATCGCATTAGCTATCAACAATTATTGAATGACTATGCAGTGTATCATGAGCGACAAACAACGATGGACTTTCACCATCAATTGAAAGCAGCTGTATTAGATGCGGTAGATGAAGGATTTATTGATCGAGATCCGACACGAAAAGCAATCATTAAAGGAAAGGCGCCACGAGAGAAGAAGATTAAGTATTTAAATCAATTTGAGTTGCACACGTTGCTAGTGCATCTACATCTTACGCCAGAAATTAATTGGGACTGGTTTATTTTTATTATCGCCAAAACAGGCATGCGTTTTTCAGAGGCCTTAGCATTGACGCCAAAAGACTTTGATTTTCCACACCAATCGCTCATTGTTAATAAAACTTGGGACTATAAAGGAAGTGGTGGATTTTTACCTACGAAGAACAAGTCTTCTGTGCGAAAGATTCAATTGGATTGGCAAACGATTATTAAATTTTCTGAATTAATCAGAGATTTGCCGGAGGATGAACCAATTTTTGTGAAAGGCCCTGTGTACAACTCAACGGTAAATGATAGGTTAGAGCGATATTGTAAAGGCCTAGGGATTCCTGTTATTTCTATTCATGGATTACGCCATACTCATGCGTCTCTATTGCTCTTTGCAGGGGTATCTATTGCTAGTGTTGCTAGACGGTTAGGGCATGCCAGTATGACCACAACGCAGAAGACATATATCCATATCATTCAAGAATTGGAAAATAGGGACATCGATTTGGTCATGCGATCGATGGCAGGACTGGCATAAATTATTTCCATAGAATGGCTCTTTTGCACAATAAAGGGCTGTCACTCACATGTAGTAAATCCTACACATACAGTGACAGCCCCTATAGTATTAAATGCTACAATATATGATTTAGTACCAGCGTGTTAACGGTAGTTCATTGTTAATGCATTTTGTCATCAGAATTTGATGTAAATCCATGTTGCCAATATAAAAGCCAGCGGCACAGCCACAAAGGTATAAATCCCACATACGTACAAATTCGGTGCCTCGTACTTTTTCTACTTGGTCACGAACACCTTGGAAATTATTGTACCAATGCATCAATGTTTTATAGTAATGAAAGCGTAAATTTTCTACATCTATAACATTCATATCATTTTCGTAGGCAAGGCCAACGATTTCTCTTAGGGAAGGCAAGGAGCCACCTGGAAAGATATATTTACGAATCCATGCACTGGTTTCTTTTTCCGCTGGATCACTGATGTAATGAAGTAAAAATAAGCCTCCTTCTTTTAGCATGGAAGATGCATCTTCCATGTATATAGGTAAATTAGGACGACCTACATGTTCTAACATGCCTACACTTACCATGCGATCGAACTGACGACCAGAGGCAGCTACATCGCGATAATCTATTAGATCAATTTCCACTTGACCTTCAAGACCAAATTGTTTAATTCGTTCTTGACCTTTTTTCCATTGCTCTTCTGATAATGTACAGCCATAGCCTTTGACTCCATATTTTAGGGCCGCTTCAATGAGTAGGAAGCCCCAACCGCAACCAATATCAAGGAGTGTCATTCCTTCTTGTAAATGTAATTTATCGAGAATATGATGTACTTTTTGATATTGTGCATCTTTAAGGCTGTCATCTTCCTCTTTGAAATAGGCGCAAGAATAACTCATAGTTTCGTCAAGCCATAAACTATAGAAATCATTACCTAAATCATAATGAGATGAAACTTGTTGTTTTTGGTCTTTCTTTCTAAGCCCCATATTAAAGAGGGAACTGAGTACTTTTTTGTTAATAGAGTCTTTGTTAACATGACCTAATACGACGCAAAGTGCTTTGAATAAATCTCCTTCAATTTCTATATCTTTACGCATGTAGGCTTCACCCAGTGCTAATTCTGCGGATACTAATATATCTTTTTTAGGGATATCTTTATTGACAATAATTGTAAACTCCGGATCTCCTTCGCCGATGGTATATTCTTTATCGCCAACTTTTACAACAAAGCAATGATCATTGAATCGTTCCAAATAGTGTACTAAAAAAGTATCAAAAAGTTTAGAAAACATAAGTAAGTCCTTTCTTGTCTTTATACATAATATACAGTATATGCATCATTTAGATATGCATTTAAATCGTTTATCTAATCACACATGGCACAGTTTGTAAAGCTGCATAGCAAATATATATAAGCGTGAAATAAGTAATCCTTGAAGTATGGGGATTTCTTATATGCCATATATATTTGATATGAATAGGTAAACCTAATGAAGATATTATATACCCTTTATACAGAAAATACATTATATACATAAATAAATCAATTTAGATAATCTATGCATGTATTGTATTATAAAGTTTTCTTCACATGTGATATAATAATAAATTACTAAATTTTAATAACATTTTACTAAAATTTTATTAAATCTTGATTGTAGAAAAGATATCTAATGAATGACAGTTGTTATACGTAGATATTTTAAGTTTGCTATGTGAGGTTCTCATTCTTGAAGTATTGAAATAGGTACTAAAAGGATCTAAAGAAAAATATAAAATACTTTGTCATCTTTGTTTCTATCTTATGGTATACTAATAGAGTATAGTTATAGGTAAATGAAAGGGATGGAGTATGAAAGAAGATGTACGAATTTTAATCATTAAAATGAGTTCTCTAGGTGATATTATTCATGCCTTACCAACGCTGTATGCGTTGCGCCAGCAATATCCAAAAGCACATATTGCATGGGCCGTTCATGAACAGTTTAAAGATGTTATTCCTCCAAAACCTTGGGTGGATGAAATCATTATCATAGATAAAAAACAATTAAAATGTCTTTCCTATTGGAAAGAATTATGGAAGTTATTGCATGACAAGCACTTTGATATTTCTTTAGATTTGCAATCCATTGCAAAAAGTGCCATCGTGGCTGCTCTTAGTGGAGCGAAGAAACGTTATGCATACTGGGAACTTCGTGAGGGTAGTTGGCTGGTGAACATAGCACTAGTAGGTGACCATAAAATGGATCACGTTATCGAGCGTTATTTAGATACGTCTCGTGCCTTGGGCTGTAACGTAGATGACATCGTGTTCCCTTTGCCGACTTTCACAGAGGCAGAAGCTACGGTAACACAGAAATTAAATGATAGAGGCGCTTTCATCGAAAATCCTTATATTGTTATTGCTCCAGGTGCGCGTTGGGCAGTGAAAGAATGGCCTATTTCTCATTTTATCGACCTCGGTAAACGCTTGGTGGCAGCCAGTGAGACGGTGGTGCTCATTGGAGCTAAAGAAGATGAGGAAAAAGGGCGTGCCATTGTGGACGGAGTCGGTAGTGACAATGTGGTGAATCTCATTGGGGATACGAATCTAAAAGAACTCATTGAGGTCATTCGTCATAGCGCTTTGTACATCAGTGCTGATACTGGTCCTCTGCATATTGCGAATGCTTTAAAAGTACCATTGATTGCTCTATTTGGGACGACTTGCCCAGAACGGACAGGTCCGTATGGGGGCGATCATATTCATATTATTGTGTCACCTACATCACGGGCGACTCTAGAACAACCGTTGGTAGAAGATTTGGAGTGTATGGCACAAATTACAGTGGACACTGTATTTGATACAGTGAAAGAAATGAGGAATCTATGATAGAGTTAGATGGAAAGCGGATTGTGGTAACCTTCTTGATGCATTTAGGCGATGTGGTGCTTACCACACCGTTTATCCATGCTCTTAGAAAGTTGGCGCCTCACAGTCATATTACTTATGTGATAGACAAGAAGCTAGCGGATGTATATCGTCATAATCCTTACATTGATGAGTTAGTGGAAGTGGATAAAAAAGGCATCCATAATAGCATTGGTGGATTGAATCAAATTGCTAAAGACATTCGGAGACAAGGACCAGTAGATGTAGTCATTAATTTGCACCCTAATGAACGGACTTCCTATTTAGCTTGGAAATTGAAAGCCAAGGTGACCACAGGGATGAGTCATTTTCTGTTCCGTCCATTTATGACGAAGGTGACGCGGTTGAACCGAAAAACGTTGCATGCCGCTCAGATGTATATGAATGTGTTAGAACAGTTAGAATATGCGGTAGAACATGAAGGATTAGAAATCTTTACTAGTTCTGAGTGGAACCAAAAGGTACAGGAATTTTATGCCTCCCAAGGAGTGGCGGAAACGGATCACCTCATCGGATTTAATATTGGTAGTGCGGTGCCGGAAAAACGTTGGCCTAAGGAACGGTTTGCCCACATTGCAGATACCTTAGCTAAAGAAGGATATAAAATTGTATTTTTCGGTGGTCCCATGGATGAAGATATGGTGCAGGACGTGCTAGATACGATGACAGAACCAGCCATTAAGGGAACGGGACAATTCAGCATTGGAGAATTGGCAGAAGCCATGAAACGATGTGATTGTTTGGTGACTAATGACTCGGGTCCTATGCATGTAGGGGTAAGCCAGGGGGTGCCTATCGTGGCGCTCTATGGTCCGTCGAATCCAGCCTTGTATGGTCCTTTCACAGAGAATGCGGTGGTCTTAGAGTCTATGGACCATTACGACGTGAATAAAAATATGAAACAGGTTTTGAAGGAAGGTAATTATAAAGGATTGTCTGTCATTTCTGAGGAATCTGTATTAGCAGGCATACGGATAATGTTAGAGAGAAAGGGTATGAACTAAGGATGCACTATATTGTATTTGACTTGGAATGGAACCAGCCCTATACATTAGAACCGAATATGATACGACGATCGGGCTTTCCCTTCATCGGTGAAATTATACAAATAGGCGCCGTAAAATTGGATGAAAGTTTGCAAATTGTAGACCAATTTGAAGTGTTTATTACTCCTAAATTTTTACCTGTTATGCATCATTCCGTGGAGAAGTTAACTCATATTACTATGGATAAACTGCGTAAAGAAGGGGTGTCTTTCCGCCGTGGATGTGAGAAGTTTTTACGCTTTATTGGTTCTGATGGTATTTTGATATCTTGGGGACCCGATGATATTGAAATGTTGATGGATAATGCCCTTTGTCACAAGGTACATGTACATCAGGAAGTGCCTTGGTTTGATGCACAATCTTTATATGCAAAAACGATGCACAATTGTAGCCAACAATATGCATTGCAAAAAGCGATGGATGAGATGCATGTGAAAGCGCCTAATTTACAAGCTCATAATGGATTGCATGATGCCATCTGTACAGCCATGGTATGCCAACGATTTCCGTTTTTAGAAGCATTACAAAAGAAGCGAGAAAAACAAGGGAAACAACGATGTTTTTACGGACTTTCACGGCATGAACATAAAATATTTGAGTCCATTGTGACCATGCCTCGTATATTCCGACAAAGCAATCGAGCGAAAACCACATGTCCTGTTTGTAAGGAACCCCTGCACTTAGACCCTATTGTGGGGGTGGTAAAACATCGCTTTTTATCAATGGGAGCTTGCAAGGAACATGGTACATTTGGGGTTCATTGGTATGTGGGAAAATCGATTAGCAAGCATTTAGGGAAACGATATTATGTTTCCAAAATGGTTACGAATGCACCTAAAGGATTGCGTGAATTGTATGCGCGTAAAAAATAACAATTAGCATTAAGAAAGAAAGGAGCTAAGTATGGAACGTAGAAATGCTTGGCATGAATATACAGAACAACAATTACAAGAAATTGATACTTTGGCAACGAAGTATCGCCATTTTCTAGATCATGGTAAAACTGAACGTGAATGTGTGGACCAAATTGTAGCGGCCGCGGAAGCAGCTGGATACCGTAATATGGATAGTATTATCAAAGAAGGTACTACCCTAAAAGCAGGGGATAAGGTGTATTATGTGCATATGAAAAAAGCGGTAGCTATGGTGAACATTGGTACAGAACCGATTGAACAGGGGATGAATATTCTTGGTGCACATATCGATTCTCCGCGTTTAGATGTGAAGCAAAATCCGTTTTATGTGGATAGCGATTTGGCTCTATTAGATACGCATTATTATGGGGGCATCAAAAAATACCAATGGGTGACTATGCCTTTAGCAATCCATGGGGTAGTGGTAAAACGTGATGGCACTGTCATCAATCTTGCCATCGGTGAAAGCTCAACGGATCCAGTATTTTGCGTAACCGACTTATTGCCACATTTGGGACAGGAACAAATGGAGAAAAAGGCTGCTAAAGTGGTAGAAGGGGAACAACTAGACCTTCTTATTGGTAGCCGCCCTGTGAAAGGGGAATTAAAGGATGGTGTTAAATCCTATGTATTACAAGTGCTACAAGAGCAATATGGTTTTGATGAAGAAGATTTTTTATCTGCAGAACTCGAAATCGTGCCAGCTGGTGCTGCTAGAGAATTAGGGTTTGATCGTTCTATGATCATCGGTTATGGTCAAGATGACCGTGTATGTGCGTATACATCTTTAGTTGCGATGTTAGAAACAGAGAATGTGAGCCGAACTACATGTACTTTATTGGTGGATAAAGAAGAAATTGGCTCTGTTGGCGCAACAGGTATGCAATCTCGTTTCTTTGAAAACTTCATGGCAGAATTATTGGAAGCTATGGGCCATACCTCTCCATTAGCAGTACGTCGTACTTTATCTAACAGTCACATGTTATCTTCTGATGTTAGCGCCGGTTTTGATCCACTCTATGCGAGTGCCTTTGAAAAGAAAAATGCTGCTTTCTTAGGTCGTGGTGTAGTATTTAATAAATTTACTGGTTCCCGTGGTAAAAGTGGCTCTAATGATGCTAACGCAGAATACATGGCTCGTATTCGCCACTTGATGGACCGAGATAATATTTCTTATCAAACAGCTGAATTAGGTCGAGTAGACCTTGGCGGTGGCGGTACGATTGCGTATATCATGGCTCTGTATGGTATGAATGTTATCGACTGTGGCGTGGCGGTTCTCAGTATGCACTCTCCTTGGGAGGTGACGAGCAAAGCTGATATTTATGAAGCAAAACGTTGTTATTTAGCCTTCTTAGCGGCGAAAGGGGAATAATCCTATGACAACACATGGTGAAGCGGAACGTGTGAAAGTAGATATTTTTAGCATGACCAAAGAGGATGCAGCACAGTTTGTGAAAGATAAAGCCTACTTTATGATGGTTCTTCGCAAATTGATGTATGAATATTGTCCCATAGTAAAGGTAGAACGATTTGAGCCTACAGAGGGAGAAAGTATTTCGGCGTACTTGACGAAAAGTATGGAACAAGATCAAACCCCCGTGTTATCTGTGGTACTAGATCCTTTTGAAGTATCCGCCATGAAAGTCGCAGAGGAGCGAGGCAAACTAAAGGAATACGTCTTTGCTGCTAGCGAAATGACAGAAGTGTTATTACAGGTGTTAAAAGAAAAATTTTGTGAATCTAAAACAGAAAAATAGAAAGGACAGACATATGTTATATATTGAATATCCAAAATGTACGACTTGTAAACGAGCAAAAAAATATTTAGATGATCATGGTATTAGCTATACGCACCGTGACATCAAAGAAGAGAATCCAACAGCGGAAGAATTAGGCGTATGGTATCCTAAGAGTAAAAAAGCAGATATTAAAGCCTTCTTTAATACATCTGGTCAAATTTATCGTGGGGAAGGCATTAAAGATAAATTGCCAACTATGACAGAAGATGAAAAATTAGCCTTATTGGCAACTAATGGTATGTTGGTGAAACGTCCTATTTTAGTTTTAGAAGATACAGTGCTTGTGGGATTCAAAGAAGCAGAGTGGGAAGAAGCGTTAAAACGCAATGGTTTACTGTAGCTATTTTTAGAGAGTTGTGGTATACTAAAGATAACTTTTATAGAATCTATTAAAAGAGTGAGCTGCGGCTCACTCTTTCTCTTATACTGTGGCAAGGAGGGGATAAGATGAAACGTGACGCCGTAGAGGAATTTGTGTCCGGTGTAGTAGAAACGATTATAGAGTCTACGGAGTTAGAGCTTGTGGACGTGGAATACGTGCATGAGCGAGAATGGTACTTGCGCGTATTTTTAGACAAAGAGGGTGGCATCGATTTAGATGACTGCCAAATGGTGAGTGAAAAATTAAGCGAAGTATTGGATGCAAAGGACCCAATCAAAGAGAATTACTTGTTAGAAGTATCGTCTCCAGGACTGGATCGTGTGTTGAAGAAAGAAAAAGATTTCATTCGTTACCATGGACGTGATGTGGACATTCAATTGTTTAAACCCATAGATGGAAAAAAACAATATACAGGATCCTTACAAGGATATTCTGATGAAGTCATTACGATTCAGGTGCAAGAGGAAAGTATTGAACTAGAACGCGCAGCAATTGCACAAATTCGTTTGCATTTAGATTTTTAAGGGAGGAAACCAGTGAGTCAAGAATTAGTACAAGCGGTATTAGCAGTTACTAAACAAAAAGGTGTGGCACCAGAGATTATTTTTGATTCTCTTGAAGTGGCATTATTACAAGCCTATCGCAAAGAAGTAGGAGCAAATCAAGAGGCATATATTTATTTCAATCGTGAAACAGGAGATTACAAGGTGTTGGCTAAGAAAACCGTAGTGGACACTCCTGAAAACGAAGAAACAGAGATTGCCTTAGCAGATGCTCGTCAATTAGATAAGCGTATGGAAATCGGCGATATTATCGAAGTGGATGTAACGCCTAAAAACTTCGGTCGCAGTGCGGCTCATACGGCAAAACAATTATTGATTCAACGTTTGAAAGAAGCAGAACGCAATATTGTCTATGATGAATACTCCAGCCGTGAAGGCGATATTTTGACTGGTTTGGTGGAACGTATTGAAGGCCGAAATGTATTTATTAATCTAGGAAAAACTGAGGCGATTTTACCTGTGTCCGAACAAATTCCTAGTGAAAGCTATGCTGTGGGAGACCGCATTAAATGCTATATTGTGGAAGTGAAAAAGACCACAAAAGGTCCTCAAATCATGATTTCCCGCACACATCCTGGTTTATTAAAACGCTTATTTGAATTAGAAGTACCAGAAATTGCAGAAGGCACAGTGGAGTTGAAATCTGTAGCTCGTGAACCAGGTATGCGTTCTAAAATTGCTGTTGTATCTCGCGAGGAAGAAGTGGATGCAGTAGGCGCTTGTGTAGGTCCTAAAGGACAACGTGTACAAAATATCGTCGATGAACTAAATGGCGAAAAAATCGATATTGTGAAATGGGATGAAGATCCAGCGGTATACATTGCTAATTCCTTGAGCCCAGCGAAGGTAGTAAGTGTAGTGGCTCGCGATGAAGAAAAAACATCTTCTGTGGTGGTGCCTGATTACCAACTTTCATTAGCTATCGGTAAAGCAGGTCAAAATGCCCGTTTAGCAGCGAAACTAACTAATTGGAAAATCGATATTAAAAGTGAAACACAAGCCGCTGAAGCTGGTGAATATGTGGAATCTGATGATATGATTTCCTTAGATGCTTTTGGAGATGAAGACTAATATGAAACAGAAGTCTCAGCCTATGCGAGTCTGTGTGGGATGTGGAGAACTTCTTCCCAAGAAAGAATTGACACGTGTTGTGTTGAGCCCAACGGGAGAGATTTCTATTGACCCTACAGGTAAAGCCCCTGGACGGGGAGCGTATATGGAAATGAAAGTAGAATGCTTAGATATGGCGTATAAAGCTAAACGATTAGAGCGTTCGTTGAAACATAAAGTTTCACAAGAAATTTATGAATCTTTAAAGGAACAAATATCCCATGAATAAAGAAAAAGTGTTGAATATATTAGGATTAGCACAGCGAGCAGGTCGCTTATTATCTGGCGATTTTGTAGTGGAACGATCCATGAAACGACAAGCCTATCCACTGTTGATTATGGCGGAAGATTGTGCGCAAAATAATGCTAACAAATATAGGCACTTAGCCGAGTCTCATCAGGTACCTCTTCGTTTGGTAGGGACCAAAGAGGAATTAGGCAGAGCATTGGGAAAAGAAATGCGAGCAGTTATATTAGTAAATGATGCTGGATTTGCTAAATCCTTGCTAGCTGAAATAGATAAGAATCAGTAGAGGGGGAATGTAGATGTCCAAAAAAAGAGTATATGAAGTAGCAAAAGATCTAGGTGTAGAAAATAAAGTCGTTATTGATGCTTTAAAAAAACACAATGTAGAAGTGAAAAGCCATATGAGTACAGTGGAGGATTCACAAGTATCTATGATTAAACAATCGTTAGCAGGTGGCACTAAACAAGCACACAGTGAGGCACCAAAAGCAACGCAACAAGCACCGCAAAAGAAAGTTCACGAATACCATAGCAATGAGCAAGGTGAAAAACGTGGACCAAAACAAGATAGAAATCATCGTAATGATCGCAACGAGCGTGGAGATCGCAATGACCGTGGTGAAAAGCGTGACCGCTCATTTAATCGTGATGGTAAAAATAATGGTCAACGAGATCATCGCAATGACAGAAATGACCGCGGCGATAATCGCTCTAATCAACGAAATGGTCAAAACCGTGATGGCCGTCGTCCAGAAGGTCGCAATGATCAACGTCAAGATAATCGCAATGGTGGTAATCGCCCTAACAATGGTGGCAGATTCGACCGCAACAATGATCGTAATAACGACCGTAACCATGATCGTCGTAATGATGGACAACGTCGTGAACGTCGCTTAGAGATTCCACAAGTGGATCCAGCGATGACAGCAAAACCAGAAGGTCGTGATCGTCAAGCTAGCCGTGAAGCAGATCGTCAAAAAGAAAATCGCCGTTATGAATCTGAACATCGCAATGAAAATCGTAACGAGCGTCGCAATAAAAAAGATAAAAAAGGCAAAAAAGGCGAACGTACACAATCCTTAGTATCTTCTGCATTGCAAAAAAATAAAAATAAAGTTAAACAACGTAATGAACAACATATCAAACAAAAAGAAGAAGAGCGCCGTAAAGCAGAAGCTGCGATTGCTACTTCTATTGAATTGTCCGGTCCGTTAACAGTAAAAGAATTGGCTGAAAAAATGGGCCGTGAAGTATCTGAAATTATCAAAAAATTGATGATGCTAGGTGTTATGGCTACGATCAACCAAGAAATTGATGTAGAAACAGCTATGGTACTGGCAGAAGACTTCGGCGTAGAAGTGGTAGAAGTAGAGCCTGAACAAGACCCTACAGAAATCATCGAAATCGAAGATAGCCCAGAAAGCTTAGTAGCTCGTCCACCAGTTGTTACTATCATGGGTCACGTTGACCATGGTAAAACCTCTTTATTGGATGTAATCCGTTCTACGAATGTAACAGCTTCTGAAGCGGGTGGTATTACGCAACATATCGGTGCATACCAAGTTCGCTATGAAGGCAATAAAATTACATTCCTAGATACACCAGGCCATGAAGCTTTCACAGCGATGCGTTTACGTGGTGCTCAATCTACAGATATTGCCGTTCTTGTGGTAGCTGCAGATGACGGTGTTATGCCACAAACAATCGAAGCCATCAACCATGCGAAATCTGCAGAAGTGCCAATCATCGTGGCTATTAATAAAATGGATAAACCAGGTGCTAACCCTGATTATGTAAAACAACAGTTGTCTGAGCATGGCTTATTACCAGAAGAGTGGGGCGGCGATACCATCATGGTTCCTGTATCTGCGAAACAGCGTCAAGGTATTGAAGACTTATTGGAAACAATCTTGCTTGTAGCAGAAGTACAAGAATTGAAAGCGAACCCTAACCGTAAGGCACAAGGTATCGTTATCGAGGCCCAATTGGATAAAGGTCGTGGCCCTGTATGTACTGTATTGGTACAAAAAGGTTCCTTGCGCGTAGGAGAAACCATCCTTGCTGGTGTAGCATATGGTAAAGTACGTGCTATGACGAATGAACGTGGTGAAAAAGTGAAAGTAGCTCGTCCATCTATGCCGGTGGAAATCTTGGGCTTGTCCGACGTTCCATTAGCAGGGGAAGTGATGTTCGCTGTAGATGACAACGAAGCACGTTCCATTGCAGAAAAACGTATCGAAAAACAACGCATTACTGAAATGAATGCGAAAACAAAAGTCACTCTTGATGATTTGTTCAACCAAATGCAACAAGGGGAATTGAAAGACTTAAATATTATTATCAAAGGTGACGTACAAGGCTCTGTAGAAGCATTACGTCAATCCTTAGAGGGCATTAAAAATCCAGAAGTACGCATCAATATTATCCACAGTGCAGTAGGTGCTATCAACGAATCTGACGTGATGTTAGCCTCTGCATCAGGTGCGATTATTATCGGCTTTAACGTACGTCCAGATGCAAATGTACGTAAAGAAGCAGAAAAAGAAAGTGTTGACCTTCGTACATACCGTGTCATCTATGATGCTATCAATGAAATCGAGGCCGCTATGCGTGGTATGTTAACTCCTGAATTTAAAGAAGTTATCTTAGGCCGTGCAGAAGTTCGCCAAGTGATTTCCACACCGAAAGCTATCGTAGCTGGTTCCTACGTAACAGAAGGTAAAATCACTAATAACTCTGAAATTCGCTTAATCCGTGATGGTATCGTTATCCATGAAGGTCATATCGACTCCTTGCGCCGTTTCAAAGATGAAGTGAAAGAAGTAGCTACAAGCTTTGAATGTGGTATTTCCTTGGAACGTTACCGTGACGTGAAAGAAGGCGACGTAATCGAAGCGTACAAAATGGAAGAAATTGCCCCAGAATTATAGGAGGTATCCATGAGCGAAGTTCGTGTACGAAAATTACAAGAGTTTATTAAACAAGAAGCAAGTCAAATCTTATTGCGTGGGTTGAAAGACCCTCGCATCGGATTTGTCACTGTTACCGATGTGCGTGTGACAGGTGATTTGCGAGAAGCGACTATCTATGTGAGCTTATTCGGCAGTGAAGCGGAGAAAAAGCAGTCTTTAGACACTTTGCGTAGAAGTGCGGGCTATTTCCGTTCTGAACTAGGAAAGGTGCTTCAATTGCGCCACATTCCTAGCATTGCCTTTGATGCAGATACATCCTTAGATTATAGCATGCACATTGAAGGATTATTAAATTCTATTAAACAAGAGGAACAATAATGGCGAAAATTAGTATTGATCAACTGAAAGCATCGATTGATACAGCCCATTCCATTCTTCTTACCGTTCATGTCAGTCCCGATGGGGATGCCATAGGCTCTATGCTTGCTATGTATGAAGCTTTGGTAACTCAAGGGAAAATGGTCCGCATGGTAGTAGATGATGTAGTTCCTGAAAAGTTTTCTTTTCTTTCCTTGTGCTCTAAGATTGAGCCTGTAGAAAGTTTAGAAGAGGGCTATACATCAGATATGCTACTCATTTTGGACGCGAGCACATTTGAACGAATTGGAGAAGTAGGTGTACGAGTGAGTGCACCTACTTTTAATATAGACCACCATATTTCTAATACAGAATTTGCAGACGGTTTATATTTGCGCTCTGATTTCTCCTCCACTGGGGAAACTGTGGCATACCTATGTAAGATGTGGAATTGGGAGATGACTCAATCGATGGGGCAAGCCTTGTATATGGCTATGGCTACTGATACAGGGTTCTTTAAATTCTCCAACACCACAGCCCATACGATGGAAATGGCGGGACTATGTTTACAAGCAGGAGCAGAGCCCCATGTGATTTCTGAAGCCATAGAAATGGTAGAACCAGGTCGTATTGAAGTGATGAAAGAAGTCTTAGATAATGTGTCCTTTCACCATGAAGGGCAAGTGGTATCTATGTGTTTGACCTTACCTTTGATGGAGCGCATTGGGGATGATACAGATGGATTTGTGGACATGATCCGAAATATCAAGGGAGTGGACTTGGCTATCGTGTTGAAGTCTAAAACAGAGACCTTAACTCGTGCTAGCATTCGCTCTAAAGTGCGTGATGCGAACCAAATTGCTAGCCATTTTGGTGGCGGTGGACATATTCGTGCAGCCGGTTGCTCTATTGATCGTCCTATTCATGAAGCATTGGAACAAATCTTAGCGGTGATTGAGTAATGGATGGAGTTATTTCTTTAATCAAGCCACCAGGCATTACCAGTCACGATGCGATCGGTATTTGTCGACGCATTCTGAAAGAACGGCGTATTGGTCATAGTGGGACTTTAGATCCCTTAGCATACGGTGTGTTGCCTATCTTTGTGGGCAAAGCTACTCGTGCCATTGAATATACGGAGTCCATTGGTAAAACCTATGTGGCGGAATGTAAATTAGGTATAGAAACAGATACAGAAGATAGTACAGGGAATGTACTGCGGGCAATGGATATCTCTAAGGCTCCTAGCTGGGATGTTCTAGAGCAGGCAGTTAAGTCCTTTCAAGGGTCTATTGAGCAACGACCATCCAAGTATTCAGCCATTAAAATTAATGGGCAAAGAGCTTATGATTTAGCCCGTGCAGGAGTGGAGTTTACACTACCATCTCGTTTGATTCATATTTATGATATCGAGCTATTGGCGTATGCGTATCCATTCTTTACCATTCGTGTACGATGCTCTGCCGGCACCTACGTGCGTGCTTTGTTACGAGATATATGCCAGCAATTATACTTGTGTGGTATGATGACACAATTATGCCGTACTGATGTAGGACAATGTGATATTGAACAGTCTGTGACTATCGAAGAATTAGAGACATTAGGAGAACAGGCTGTACAACCAGTAGATACTTTGCTGACCCACTTGCCAGCAGTGTATATCAATGATATCAATCGAACCCGACTCGTACAGGGTAAGCAAGTGCCAGTACAAACAGTGAAGCCGAATGGAACGTTCTGTGTGTCACCAGATGAAATCCCTGTAGATACATTAGTCAGAGCCTATGATGCAAATGGATTTATGAGTATCTTGCGACGGTTGGATAGCACTTTGAAAGTGGAAAAAAATATATACATATAATATACGTATAAGAAATGGTCAGGAACCTTATGGGATCCTGGCCATTTTCTTATGTATACACTTTCTATAGTCTACGGTTGTGTTATAATAAAGAGTACACTGAAATAAAAGTTCTATTTCATAGTTCAAAAGATAAGGATTAGTATGAATATTTTATATACGATATCAGAGTTAGATACGATACAGGAACCCATTGTGTATGGTATGGGAACTTTTGATGGGTTGCATTTAGGTCATCAATCGATTATTAAAGAAGTCTGTGACAGTGCGAAGGCATGTGATGGAGTTTCTGTGATTGTTACCTTCGATGCGCATCCATTTACTATATTACAACCGAAACAAATTCCACCTCGTCTGCTACAACGAGAAGAACGATATGCCATGCTAGAGGCCATGGGTGTTGATTATGTGCTAGAACTACCTATGACAGAAGAATTAGTCACAAAGTCAGGGGAAGAGTTTATTCATGGTTTATGTGCCCATCGTAAGGTACGGAAAATAGTAGTCGGTACAAATTTTAATTTCGGATATAAAGGCTTAGGAAGTTCAAAGCTAATTCGAGAATTATATCCGTCTATTGAAGTCCATGATCAAGAATTGGTTCGCTATGACTGGATTGATGCACCTATATCTAGTACGGCTATACGCAGTAGCATTGTACGGGGTGATATTGAGCTAGCTAATACAATGTTAGGCAGACCGTACCGTTTTACGGGGACCGTAGTGAAAGGGGATCAACGGGGACGTACCCTGGGATTTCCTACATTAAACTTTCATTTCCCCGATACAATGGCAGCGCCAGCGGATGGTGTGTATGTAAATCAAGTATACATCGGTGGCAAATGGTATGGTGCAGTGGGGAATATGGGAGATAATCCAACGTTTACCAACCAATACCATCGCTTTGAAACGCATTTGTTTGACTTTTCCGATGATGTGTATGGAGAAGTGGCTACGGTAGAATTTCTTGCTTTCATCCGTGGAGAAGTAAAGTTTGATTCCCTCCAAGCCCTCATTGATCAAATGGAAGATGATAAGGCCTTTGCATTAGACCATTTACATAGTACGATCTATAAAAAATTCTAAGGAGTATGTTCATGAAATTACAAGAAAGTCGCAAAAAAATTGATGCTATTAATAAAGAGTTAATTCACTTGTTTGAAGAGCGTTTACGTATCGTGGTAGATATTGCGAAGTATAAAGAAGAGCATCAGATGAAAATTCATGATGTACAGAGAGAACAGGAAATTCTTGCATCCGCTGTACAAGCATTGGAAAATCCTGAATTAGCAGATTACGCAAAAGAATTTATGAATGAGATAATCCGTATTTCTAAAGATTATGAAAAGAACCACATTCATCAACATATTTTCCTGATTGGTATGCCAGGGGCGGGTAAAACAACCATTGGTAAGGCCTTAGCGCAAGCATTGGGATTAGAGTTTTTTGATGTGGATACAGAAATTCAAGAGCGTACTGGAAAATCTATTCAAAATATTATCATTCATGATGGAGAAGATGAATTCCATCAATTAGAACTCAATGTAATTCAAGATTTAGTGAGTAAAAATAATGCCAGTGTTATTGCTACAGGCGGTGGTACGGTATTGTGTGATGCTACGGCTGAATTGATGCGTGAATCTGGTTATGTGGTATTGATTCAACGTGATGTAAAACAAATTCTCGATGATTTAGATATGGAAATTCGTCCATTATTGAAAGAAAGTATTGAATATATTTTCCGCTTATACGAAGAGCGACAACCGATTTACGAACGTGTGAGTCATATTAAAATTGAAAACATCAGCAATGTAGCAGATGTGGTGCAAGCTGTCATTTCTGCATTGCCTAATGCATCCTTATGATAACGCTACTAGGAACGGTATACCGTGTGATCTATAAGTCTCCGCAAGAGAATTTTTGCGTATTTGTACTACGGGATTACCAAGAAGATACCCATATTTGTACCGGTAATATTACTCCTCCAAAGGTAGGAGAAGAGGTAGAAATCAAAGGTAACTATATTATCCATAAAAAATATGGCAAACAGATTTCAGTCCAAAGCATACAACGTGTAATGCCGGATACCTTGGCTGGTGCAAGACGATATTTAGAAAGTCTTGGTGTAAAAGGATTAGGCCCGAAGTCATTAGAGAAACTGTTGGATTATTTTGGAGTTTCTATACTAGAGATTCTAAAAAAAGAAAATCCTATGGAAATACTCGAGGCACCGATTTCTTCTCGTAAAACTAAGCAAGAACTGTATAAAGTACTGCTGGGCGAAGGTGTTCTACAGGAAATTAATGACTTCTTTGCTAAGTACAATATGAGTAATCGTTGGAGTCGCCAACTCTATGAAATATATGGGGCCAAAGCGATTGAAATGTTACAGGATAATCCGTATTATTTGTTGACCGTAGATACCAATTTACCTTTTCATGTAGTGGACCATTTTGCAGAGGAATTAGGATTTCCCTTTGATAACCCTAAGCGCATCGATGCAGGTATTCGCTTTACCATGGAACAGATAGGTTCTTCTGGACATTCTTGTATGCCCATAGAGGAATTGATGGTGCAGTTGTCGAATCTATTAGGTGATGATTATATCGATGTAACCGTAGATCGTTTAGAAACCTTAATTGAAACAAAGCGCTATGTACAGGTGGATCACGATGATGTTTTGTATATCTATCATCCTACTGTATATCGAGCAGAAGTTGATAGCGTAGAGTTCACAGAAGCCTTTTTAGATGAGGGTGTGCTACCTTTGTTGGATGGTGATGATTTCTGTAAAAGTTACGAAATTAAGCATTCCATGGAGTTAGGCAAAGAACAAAAGAAAGCGATAAATATGGCGCTTAGTCATCGATTCTCTATTATCACTGGTGGCCCAGGTACGGGAAAGACTACTATTATTAAAGCCTTAGTAGAAGGATTCCAGCAAGGAAACTTAAAGCGTATTGTCCTCTGTGCACCTACGGGGCGTGCTACGAAACGATTGTCGGAAGCGACAGGAATGGAGGCTTTCACCATTCATCGTTTGTTAGAACCGGAGTTAGAGAATAATATCTATACCTTTGCCCGTAATCAGGATGAACCATTAGAGGTGGATGTAGTTATCGTCGATGAATCATCTATGCTTAATTTGGAGCTCTATTATGCCCTGATACAGGCGATTCCACCTAGTGCATATGTGGTGCTTGTGGGAGATGTGGATCAATTGCCACCGATTGGTGCAGGCTTTATCCTACGGGATATGTTGACTAGTTCCGTAGTTCCGTACCAAGGATTGACACAAATTTATCGTCAACAAGAAGGAAATCGTATCATCGATAATGCGTATGCTATCAACCATGGTGAGATACCCGATTTGTCCAGTTGTGATGAATTTCAATTTGAAAGTGCTCATGATGTGGAAAGTGTTCTTTCAGTAATTACTAAGCACTATAAAGAAGAGTTGCAACACGTAGAGTCTGATTTGGATATTCAAATTGTTTGTCCTATGCGTAAAGGTTCTATAGGAAGTGCAGCAATTTCTAAATATTTGCAAGAGGAATTAAATCCGAAACGAAGTGGCAAAGAAGAGTTGAAAGTAGATGGGACTGTGTATCGTGTTGGTGACAAAGTCATTCAAATGGAGAATAATTACGACCAAGATGTGTATAATGGAGAAATTGGTGTTATTACAGATATCCTTGGAAAACAAGTACATGTGAAATTTCCAGATAAATCCATGACACTTGATGAAGAAGATATGATGACGATGGCACTTGCCTATGCCATTACGGTTCATAAAGCACAGGGGAGTGAATATGAACGGATTATTTTGCCATTTATTTCTGCCTATAATGTGATGTTACAAAGGAATCTACTTTATACGGCAATTACTCGTGCTAAAGATAAGGTACTCCTCATCGGTAGCGAAACAGCTATAGATACAGCGGTAAATCGAGTAGATACAAATTATCGATATACATTATTTAAGGAACGCTTAGAGGGGGCGATCTAATGAGGTTATGGGACTTATTGTGTCCACCTACTTGTATTCATTGTGGTAAAGATGTATATACCCAAGGTGAGTGGTGTGATACATGCTTGCGAGCAGTTATGCATGAACGTTGTATAATGGGTCCAAAATACTCGTCTTTAGAATGTATATATATTCTAACGGATTATGTAGGTGGTATGAAAACCATGCTACACGATATAAAATTTAATGGAAAAAAGGAGCGAGCTCTAGGAGCCGCTCCTTTTTTGCAACGTTTTACAGTTACTTGTTTGGATATGAATTACATACCAACCATTGTTGTACCCATTCCCATTAGCGACAGCAAACGGAAACAACGAGGATATAATCAAGTAGATATGCTGTTTAAAGATTGGGTTAACCAACAAAATTGGAAGTGGATAGATTTATTGGTGAAATTAGATGGCTCCAAACCGATGTGGACTTTGACGAAAGAAGAACGACGGAAAAATATGAAGGGTCATTTCTTAGTTCGATCTGATATGGTGAATGCCTATGCAGATAAGGACATTAGTATATTATTAGTAGATGACATCTATACAACAGGGGCTACCTTGCTAGAAGCGGCGGACACAATCCACACCGTCTTGCCCAGGGCAAAGATAAAGGCTCTCACTTTAGCAAGTGGAGCCTAATGATTATCCTAATATTTCTATAAATGCTTTTACCACATCTGGATCAAATTGTGTACCAGAGTGTCTAAATAGCTCTTGTTTGATTTCACTACGAGGTTGTAATGTTGTATCTGAAGCAGGGTCGATCGCTGTTACATAATAATCAGCAATACCGATGATACGAGCCCCTAATGGAATATTGGCACCTCTTAGATGTTTCGGAAACCCTGTACCATCCCAACGCTCATGATGGTATTTAATGTAAGGAATGATAGGTTGGCAACATGGATAGTTTTCAATCATGCTAGCCCCAAATACAGGATGCTGCTTGTATTTGGACAATTCCTGACGGTTGAAGTAAGGAAACTTCATTAACACAGTGGAAGGTAGGCAAATTAAGCCTAAATCGTGTAAACATGCTGCGTGACGAATCAATTCGATTTCACCTTTTGGCAATCCCATTTTAGCAGCAATAGCTACGGCATAATTGGCAACCTGCACCGAATGCACATATAAAGTTTGGCTTTTCATTTGAATCATCTGTAAGAGCTGTAAAGTGATCAACTCTAAGGTGCTCTTATCTTGCTCGTAAGCTCCTGATTCCTGAATTAGTGATAACATAAACATGCGCAAACCCTTCCTAACAAATAGAAACGGTGTACTCTCTTCTGGAAAATCACCGTTTTTATATTCTTCGTTTACTTAAGTACACACATTATACAATAAAATTTTATCCTTGAATATACCCTATGGAGTGGACAAAAATGTACTGAAAAGTTCTCATCATTCATTGAAAAAGTGAGAATGTGATAAGCATGGGGTATACTAAAGTTGATGTATATTTGGTGAAAAAAAGCAAGTCTTTTTTCTGAATGTACTATACAAAAATGATATAAGTAGAATGAAAAAAATCATGATGGTTCCTAAGTGACAAAAGTAAGAAATATAGATATAATAAGAGTACATAACGGGTCTGTGGTTGAAAGTCGAGGCCAGTCGCAGGCAAAACGATCCACATAAGCAATGAAAAATTGTGAGCATGGTGCGGCTTAGATGTAAGACCTGCCGACAAACTATGTCGAGAGGGGTAGTAGTGGGGAGCACGGCTTATGAGCGAACCTTCCAGCAGGCGAGTGTGGGGGCAAAGACCAGGTCAGCCGTATGAAACACAGCAGAAATTGTTCTGCTGTGTATTTTTTTATGCTTTTTCGGTATAACAGTTTTTGGAACTAGTTTATGCAATTTAGTACATGTAACAATGATTAATAAAAATACACAAAATTTGCAAAAATATGTTGACTAAATATTCATATAGATGTATAATTAGTGCATAAGATACAACATGAGTGATTTAGTAAAGGAGAAACATCATGAAAACAAATGTAAAAAAACTAATATGTACTGGATTATTAGCCTTAGGTGTAGTAGCACTACTAGGGGGATGTGGTTCTCAAGGAGGAGAACAAGCACAAAAAGGTAATATATTAAAAATAGGTACTAATGCAACCTTTGTACCATTCGAGTTTAAGCAAGAAGGTTCAGAAGAATTACAAGGCTTTGACATCGAGGTAGCTAAAGAAATTGCAAAACGGACTGGGAAAACTATTGAATTTAAAAATGTTCCCTTTGATGGACTAGTACCAGCCTTAGATAATGGTGAGATTGATTTAGCGGCATCAGGTATGACTATCACAAAAGCTCGGATGGAAAAAGTTGGTTTCAGTATGCCGTATTATGAATCTGGTATGGCTGTAGTGGTAAAAGAAAATTCTGCGATTAAAGGGTTAGATGATTTGACAGGCAAAACGATTGCTGTACAAATGGGGACTACAGGAGCAGATTTAGCGAGCAAAATCAATGGGGCCATGGTAAAAAACTTTGACCATACTAGCGATGCCTTATTAGAGTTACAAAATGGTGGTGTAGAAGGGGCATTGATTGATTTGCCGGTAGCACAGTATTACGTAGCTAAACATGGGGATCAACACTTAACGGTAATCGAATATCCAAATACGAAAGAATACTTTGGATTGGCTATGAATAAAAAGAATAAAGAGCTTATAGATAGTGTAAATAAAGCGTTAACAGAGATGAAACAAGATGGTACACTAAACAAAATATATCAAAAATGGTTTAAAACAGATATGCCGAAGGATATTCCCGTGACATATGAAGGAAAATAATGTACTATATAAGGAGGCTTTGTGCCTCCTTATCTGTGTTAAATGAAAGGATGGATAGGTAACGATGGATTTTAATTGGCAGTTAATTGTCGACTCTTTACCCCTGTTAATTGGAGGGGCTGGAATTACGATTCAAATCACCCTCATGAGTGTGGGGTTTGGTTTTTTTATTGGCCTTGTAGTGGCATTGATGAACTTATCACGATTTAAAGTGATTCGGTTAATCGCAAAATGTTATGTAGAATTATTCCGTGGTACACCATTATTAGTTCAAATCTTTATGATTTATTTCGGTGGTCCTAAATTGTTGGGGGCTATCGTTAATGCCAATGGTGCGCCAGAACCAATTGGACCGTATTTAGCAGCTGTATTGGCATGTTCTATTAACTCTGGGGCCTATGTATCTGAAATTTTCCGTGCCGGCATCCAATCCATTAATAAAGGGCAGATGGAAGCAGGTCGTTCTTTAGGCTTAACTTGGTTCCAAACGATGCGCTATGTAATTATGCCACAAGCTTTCAAAGCGATCATCCCACCATTGGGCAATGAATTTATTGCCATGTTGAAAGATACGTCTTTAGTGGCAGTTATCGGTTTTGAAGAATTGACACGTCGAGGACAATTAATCATCGCTCGTACCTATGGTTCCTTTGAAATATGGACAGCCGTAGCGGTGATTTACTTGATTATGACATTAACCATTTCCCGACTCGTAGCGTACTTAGAAAGGAAATATAATATCAAATGATTCAATTACAGAATGTACATAAATACTTTGGACAATTGCATGTCTTAAAAGGCGTTTCTACAGAAATCGATGCTGGTGAGGTAGTAGTTATCATTGGACCATCTGGTTCTGGTAAAAGTACAGTATTGCGTTGCATGAACTATTTAGAAGAGCCCACACAAGGCGACGTAATTGTGGATGGTAAAAACTTAAATGTGAAAGAAAATATTAACAATGTACGTGCCGAAGTGGGCATGGTATTCCAACGATTTAATCTATTCCCTCATATGACCGTGCTAGATAACATTACCCTAGCACCGCAAAAAATTAGAGGACTTTCAAAATCTGAAGCGGAAAGCATTGCTCATGATTTATTGGGCAAAGTAGGTTTATCCGACAAAGCAGCGGCGTACCCAGAACAATTATCCGGAGGCCAGCAACAACGTGTAGCCATTGCACGTGCCTTAGCAATGAAACCGAAAGTAATGCTCTTTGACGAACCTACATCTGCTCTAGATCCAGAGATGGTTAGCGAAGTATTAGACGTTATGAAAGACTTGGCAAAAGAAGGCATGACAATGGTCATCGTTACTCATGAAATGAGCTTTGCTAAAGAAGTAGCTACTCGCGTACTATTTGTAGATGGTGGCGAAATTTTGGAAGAAGGAACACCAACAGAGGTGTTTGATACACCAAAACATGAGCGGACAAAATCATTTTTATCAAAAGTGATTCGGTAAGGACTGGTTCTTTGTTACGCTTTAGATAGCAAATTTAGTTTTTTTCTATAAGAATTGTTACTACGAATATGTATATAAAAAACAACTACCCTATAAACGGAGTTTCCTATGTAGGGTAGTTTTTGCTTTGCCGTTATTATATTTCTAAATGATTTTCAATGTATTCCAGTGCATTGACGTATATGGCTATATATATGCTTGTATGTATTACCGTGATATATAGCCATATAATCGTAGTACATTATAGGCGATATAAAGGATAAAAATTTTGAGTTCTATTGTATGTACATTTATATAATTTGTTCTGAATAAAATAGGCAAAAAGAATAAATATTATGGTATTTCATAGTAGATAGTAAAGAAAAATAATTATTAAAATGATATACACACAGAATAAACACAACGATATGAATAAAATTTATCAATACAATCTTGATAATTGATAGATTGTATAAATTTATAAAAATAAAAAATATTATGAATATAAATTGAATTAGATATTAAAT
>NZ_RQVE01000007.1 GCF_003992315.1 Veillonella sp. 3891 | reverse complement strand
AGAACTTTAGTGATTGCTGCTGTTAAAGTAGTTTTACCATGGTCAACGTGACCGATAGTACCAATGTTAACGTGTGGTTTATTACGTTCGAACTTTGCTTTTGCCATTGTTAAAATAGCCTCCTTCAATACAAAAAAACTAATTACCTTTATTATATATGATTAAATAGAGAAATACAAATACAGTTTACTTATTTTATAGGAATTACATATGTTTCTACTTCACTTTTTGATAATTTCTGCGAAAGTCTAACCTAAGATTCCAAGTGTTTCTTGTATAGGTGTGGCAACATACATTCCGAGTACATACTGTATATGTATCAACTGTATAGCTTACAACCCTTTTAAGATATATTCTAAAATAAGTTGAACAATGCCAGTGGCTAGCAATAATAGGAACGCTTTTATTAATGTACTTTTAATAATGCAAGCCATAAGGGATAGATTCATGTAGAAAATCCAGATGGCCACGGCAAAGAAAGCCGCTAGGAAAAGGAAAATAAGTTCCATACCGTAGGACGTTGCTAGAAATAGCCCGGATCCGAAAAACGGAAGCAAGAGCAGGCCTAATACGACGCCATACACATTGGTGATGACCTTGCCGTAGATGAATCCTTTCACCACATCCGTCCAAGTCGCCTCACCTTTTGTCAACTTGTACAAACCGTAGAAAATCGCACTGTTAAAGAAGATAGACACCGCTTGAAATAGGAAAAAGACGATAGCCAAGCCAATGATAATCGCCGATCCTAAAGCGTTAATTTCTCGATAATAGGCAGGCATGAAAAAGCCCACTAGCGGTAACACTAGCGTAGCTACTAACAGGCAAAACACTAGCTCAAGCCCAAAATAGGTAAGTAATCCTTTTTTCACCGTTCCATGCTCTGCAATTTGATCAAAACCCTTACTCTTAGGGTGCCAAATTAATTCTTTTAAATCATTAAACCATGTTGTCATATGTACCTCGTATAGTTAATACCTGTAGTCCATATCTATCGCTTTAGCCATAGAGCCACTACCTTTCTATACTCTCATTATACAAATTCAATTTATGGATTTCAATGGACATCTAACTAAGTTAACAAAATAATTCTTAATCTCCTGGTTTATCTTTATCTAATATTCTGATAAAATAAAGATATAATTATGATAATAAGGAGGTGTTTACTATGATTCATATTCGCCCAGTCTCTGACTTGCGAAATAAATTTCCTGAAATTGAAGAAACCGTGATTAACTCAAACTCACCTGTATTTCTTACAAAAAATGGATATGGTACCATGGTGCTGATGAGCATCGAGCAATATTCCACACTCACTATGGATGTAGAAGAAAAACTTGATGAAGCAGATACATTAGCTAGAAGTTCAACAACACGACTTTCTAAAGCTGAAGTATTTAATGCGGCAAGGAGCTATATCGATGAACAAACCAACATATAAACTAACGTTTCTTCCTATCTTTGAAAAAGATTTAATAGAAGTTACATCGTATATCGCGAACACCCTACAAAATCCAGATGCTGCTCATCAGCTGCTGGATGATATAGAAACTGCAATCGAAAAGAGGCTACTAGCGCCGCTTTCCTTTGCGCCTTTTCGCTCTTCAAAAGCAAGAGAGTATCCATACTACAGAATCAATGTGCGAAATTTCTCCATTTTTTATGTAATTATCGGCGATACTATGGAAGTCCGTCGACTTATTTATGCAAAACGTAATATAAACGAAATACTAGTTACAAATATATAAAGGTTCTATACTTAAAGGTTGGGGATGCTCATATAAGCGCATCCCCAACCTTTCTTGAATCTAATTTTAGGCATAAAAAAATCCCCACCTAAGTGAGGTTATTGGTGGCGGCACACGGATTTGAACCGCGGACACACCGGGTATGAACCGATTGCTCTAGCCAACTGAGCTATGCCGCCAAGTATATGGAGCTAGTGACCGGGATTGAACCGGTGACCTTATCCTTACCAAGGATACGCTCTGCCGACTGAGCTACACCAGCACATTCAATCACTAACGAATTAACATGGTTGCGGGGACAGGACTTGAACCTGCGACCTTCGGGTTATGAGCCCGACGAGCTACCAACTGCTCCACCCCGCGATAAAAATGGTGGAGGGAGAAGGATTCGAACCTTCGAAGTCGAAGACGGCAGATTTACAGTCTGCTCCCTTTGGCCGCTCGGGAATCCCTCCAAAAAAATGGAGCTGGCGATAGGAATTGAACCCACAACCTGCTGATTACAAGTCAGCTGCTCTACCGATTGAGCTACGCCAGCACATTCACATATATTATTATATATGTCCTTATGTAGTTTGTCAAGAACTTTTTCTACTCTGTAGTGGTGCTCCTGACTACTTGTATATAATAACATACCCCTATGTATAATGCAAGTGTTTTATAAAAAATTTTTTAACTTTTTTGGGAAAAGTTTGTACGACCTCCTAGGAACTGCTATTTTACATAGCAACCTTGCGCCTTTCTCTTACTCCCCAAATTACACAAATATAAGAAGACAGTAATATCCCTCATCCCCTAAAACGCCATTAAGGATAGGAAATAGCGTGGCGTTCTTTTTGCTTACATTTGCAAACATAAGAAGAGCGCGACATGTTCCGAAGCAAACCTAACCACTGTATCAGTTTGCGTAGGAATGTGTCGTGCTCTTCCCTTTGCTCAATATTAAGCTAAAACGTCACGCTATTTTCTAGCCAAAACAAGTTGTTTCAACATTTCAATAGCCGCTTCTTGCTCTGCATTTCTTGCCTTTTCACGTTCTAATTCAGCACGAAGCATCTCTAATTCAGATTTAGGCACTGTTTGAACTTCGTCACTACTAGATCCAAATCTGAAAGTAGCCCCTGCATTGTACATGTGTTTATTTCCTGAAAGAGCAATACCTGCATTGAACATCGTTCTTTCATTTGTGAAATGAGCCACACCTAAGGCAAACCCCGTTTTATCCTCATAGTGACCAACGCCCGCCATCACTTGCGTATGTTCATGTTCGTTGTAATCCAATGGTTTCAACGCTGAAAGCGCCGCATTCATGGCATTGCCAGAGCGACTTTCATCACGCACATCACCAATGGTATTGTTTAACGTTTGCAACGCCTTATCCATAGACTTCGCAGATGTTTCAATTATCTTCGTTACATAGTCCACATTTGCAGCCGCTGTTTTATCCTTGCCATCTGGCGTTTTGATACCTGTAATCGTACCTGTACCATTGCCTTTATCATCCGTTTTAAAAGTAATTGTTGGCGCAGGATTAGACGCATCTGTACCGTTGGAAATTGTAATAGTCGCATTGGTATTTGCACCACCATGAGTGCCTGTACCAGTATTTGTACCACCTGGTGTAGGATTACCCTTAGGATCTACGATCGAAATAAAGTCTGGTAAGCTTGCACCTTTCATGTAATCTACGAAATCTTTTTCAGATTTGCCTTCATTACCTGGTTGTTTCTTCCATAGGTCGTAGGCAGATTTGCCGTCAGCACCGTTTTCACCTTTTAAGGATGTTAGGTATTCAGCTTCTGTTTTTCTATCATTTCCAGCTTGGGCTTTCCATACTTCATAAGCAGATTTTCCGTCAGCACCTTTTTCGCCAACTGTACCTGTCTCGCCTTTTTCGCCTTTGTCGCCTTTCATAGCTTTGGCAAAATCTTCAGCAGTTTTGTTTTCATTGCCTGCGATGGTTTTCCATACGTCTAAAGCAGATTTACCGTCGTCGCCTTTTGGCCCTTTAAAATCCGCATCATTTTTCAGTGCTTCTTTGTCTAATTTAACAATGGTTTTGCCATCTTTAGTTTCAGTTGTAAGACCATTAGAGAACTCATACAGATTATTAATGATATTAGTGATATTGCTTTTCGTCACTACTTCGCTACCACTAGCGGTAAGTTTACCATTATCGTTTGCCAAGGTAACTGGGTTTGTATCACCAATGGACACGCTTGTGAAAGTCGGTGATTTCAGCATACCAATACGCACAGTCTCCGCATCCGCATAGGTAATCAAATTATCAGAAGAATAACTCGCAGCTGGTGCAGCGGTAGAGCCATAGACAGTACTCACTTTTCCCTCAATTGGTAGAATGCCACCAATTTTAGTTTTAATGAGAGTATCCTTTGTACTCGCTTTCGTTGTTTCATCTTTCGAATCGTAAGAGTTTGTGGACACTGTAAAACCGCCATTCGACACAGCTTTCAATTGCGCCACATTCACCGCATCTGTATCTTCCGTACCTGCTGCGACATTGATAATTTGGCGAGTTTCTCCAGTGGTAGAGTTACCAATAGATACCGCACCTTTTCTTGCCTTCCAAGTACCTACTAGCTTATTGATTTCTACTTCCTTGTCGGATACTTCTTTATTTTTCGCATCTAACTTAGTTTTATTCTCTGCTAATTGTGTTTTGACAGCTTCTAATTCCGTCGCATTATTGGCAGCCGTCAACTCTTTTTGTTTTTCTAATAGTGTATTGCGTTCCGTTTGAATCGCTTCAGCTTCTTTTTGTAACGCTTTATACTCTGCATCCTTTGCATCAAATTGCGCTTGCAAATCAGCACCTAATTGCAAGGCATCATCAGCACCTTTTACAACAGAAGTTTCAGATGGATCATACCCAATCACATCAGCATTACGATTACTCAATGCATTATATCCTATAGCAACAGACTGATCTGCTTCTGATTTTGCAGCATTCCCTAATGCTATACTTCTTTCACCATTTGAAATAGCTACCGCACCAATCGCTGATGAGCGCGCACCATTTGCTTCTGTCCCATAGCCTACTGCTGTACCAAAAATACCATTACCTTCTGCGAACGCCCCTTGCGCTACTGCATAATTCCCTATGGCCTTACTTGCATAACCTATCGAAACGGATTGTACTCCTGTTGCCTTCGCAAAACCACCTTGAGCCGTAGCACTTTTATTGGCCTCTGCTGCATAACCGGATGCTACAGCAACTTCTCCTTTCGCCTGGCTTCCCATACCAAGCGCTAATGCACCTGTAGCGCCAGCCTTAGCAGCTGCACCCAAAGCTACGGTCTCATCTGCTGTAGTTGCACTTTGATGCCCCATAGCAACAGCATTATTAATGGAAGTTTCTTTAGTAAAATTATTTGCCATAGAGCCAATCGATACATTCGTGTTTCCTGTTATATGTGTTCCAGAATTTTGACCAATAGAGACATTGTTTAGTCCATTTAAAGTATTAGCGGCATTAAAACCAATGGAAATATTATGATCACCCTGTACATTCGATCCTGCTGTATTACCTATAGAAATCTCATTAGAACCTCGTGTACCGCTACCTGCATTATAACCTATAAGTGTATTAATATTCCCCGTCGTATTTTGACCGGCAGAATAACCAACGAAGATACTCCCTATAGTAACTGAACTATTCGCAACATCACTTGCATTGTTACCAGCTCCAGTACCAATAGCAATGCCATTAACTATATTAACCACAGCTCCATTACCGATAGCTACACTATTAAGATTCTTAGCTTTACTTCCAGTGCCAATAGCCACAGCGTTTGCCCCAGAAGCTTTGGAAGCATCTCCAATGGCAAGAGAACTATTTGCACTTGCTTCTGCTAATTCACCAACAGCTACTGCATGATCGCCAACCGCACTCGCATTAAACCCAACTGCCACAGCCTTACTGCCAGTTGCACTTGCACCCTCACCAGCTTCGTAAGCAGACATTCCTACGGCATTCACACTCACCCAACTCGTAGTCAAAGCACTTACTGCTAACACTGCTAACGTAGACTTTCTATTCATATAGTCCCCCTCTTATCATAAAGATCCTAATCATATCCGCTTTACATGATTATATGATACATATTATAACTTGACCGAAAGAACCCCGTCAAATACCGTATTTAGCCTTTTTATATAAAGCTTACTGTTGTAACAGTAGTATTTCATAACAAAATATGGTATACTGAATATACAAAAAGAAGAGCCATCAACGTTTGAACGGCGTTAGGCTCATCTCAAGAAAGTTTGAAATGAAAACGTGCCTAACGTATTAAGGTGCCCTGACCTTATTCGTTAGGCTTTTTCATTACTTATCTAGTAAATCTAAAAGTGCTATGATTAGCAAACAATTCCCTAGGAACGCAGTTATGCGTAGTAGCCTTGTGGCTTTCTCTTACTGACCAAATCACACAAACACAAGAAGACCGTAACATACCCCTGAACAAGCATAACCACTGTATAGTTGAGTATCCCGATTAACCATTGATATTATCGAATTCTCATTACTATAGGTTGAGCAACAGTTGAGCAACCGCAATTAAATTAGAATGAATTAGAGTGAATTTATATTATATAAATTTAAATATAAATAAGCCTACTAAGCCTACTAACCTATTACAGGCGGTAGGCTTTCCTAGTATATAAAATTTTATTTCACAGCTAATCCAACAAGTAATAATCCACTAATCAACGCCCACGTGTTGCGTTGTCGGTGTAACCGTTGTTCTGTCGCCTTGTTGCGCTTGATGTCCTTGCTCAACATCTCTAATGAGTTGTTCATTTCGCTTAAGGATTGCTTCTGCATCATCAAGTCGTTTTGTGCTTTCATCAATTCGCTCACTTGCTTGTTGTTGATAGACTTCAATTCTTGTAATTCGCTCGCTTGCTTCACGGTTAAGGCTTGCGCTTCTGCCAACGGAATTCGAGACGCTTTGATTAAGTTCAAGGCTGTTGCGTTGTTGCTCTTGAGCTCGTTCCAGGTCGTCAACGGAACGTTGATAGTCGGAATCGTTACCTCCGCCGAAGATAAACCTGCCGAATAAGAGAATGAGCACGGCAGCGCAAATGTAATAAATCCAAGAATACCGACTAATATAGTTTTTGATAGTTTCATACATTATGCAACCTCGTAATCAGTAATTCCACGTGCAATTGCTCGTACAATCTTATCTAAATTTTCTGTCATAAATTCCAAATCATCATCATTGTCGATGAATGCAAGTTCTACAAGCACTGCAACCGCATCTGTATGTTTCAACACCCATAAGCCGTCGGACTGTTTAACACCACGGTCAATAGTGTTAGTGCTCCGAATAATTTGGGATTGAATGTAATTGGCAAGTCGTTGGCCGTTGAATGATTTATACCATGTCTCAGTACCACGTGCATTGCGTTGTTGCGATGCGTTACAATGCAGGGATACAAATACATCTGCACCCCACTCGTTGGATGTAGCGCATACCATATCAAGGTCATCATCTTGCATGATTTTAACTTCACACCCTGCATTAGTTAAGTAGTCAGCAAGCATTTCGCCTGCTTCTCGAACTACATCACACTCACGTGTTCCATAAGTAGGGTTTACCGCCCCACTATCTACCCTAGGGTCGTGTCCTGGATTAATAAAAATCTTCATTTCTTTTCCTCCTTTTCTAATTGATCAGGGATTCCGTCACCGTCTCTATCCACCCATAGGGCAAGGAACCCCACAAGTGCTGTTAAAACGGACGGAATAAAAATGTGGTCGATTATGTTGATTCCAACCGTAATCAACTTGCTTAAATCATCGGATACTTGTCCTTTGGTAAAGGCAAGCACGTATTCAACAACTACTAGTAATATTGGTACTAGCATGACCAGTACCAATAATCGTGTCGCCAATACTCCAGTAGGATGGATATTGGCGATTCGGATATTGTTGAATACACCCTTAGCCTTATTAATTAACTCTTCTTTAATCATAAAATCTCCAATCTCATATGTTGGTCACGTTCATATAAGGCCATTCTTGGGGTATTTTTAAATACACCCTTAGCCTTATTAATTAACTCTTGTTTAATCATAAAATCTCAATTATCACATGTTAACCATTACCCCTCCATGCTCTGACAATCTCCAATAGTTTTAAATATAACTTATTGAAGTCGATTAAATCATCCTCAACCAGTTCACGCAAATTCTCTATGATTGACCAGCATTCTGAAAAGAATGGGATCAACATAAATACGAATGCGAATAGATGGTCGAGGTATATTGCCGTATTTGGGATTTGAATGTCTGGCAGTGAAACGAATATCACTGATAACACCATCCATGCTGGGTATTGCACGCATAGCTTAATAAGCAAGTCACCTCGTAGGCGCTCACTCATCAAATATCTCTTGCTTTCATTCGTTTTCTTATTAAGGTACTTCCCTCTACCCCATCCATACCATACTAGCGTGGTGAGAATATTTAAGGCATTATTGGCTCGGTCGTTATCTTTGTTATAACGTAAAACTTCTGTTGCCACTCGCTGAGTGGTATCCACAAATAGCAATGCCGTAGTTAGGATGATAATTACACCCATATCTACGACATGTTCATGCGATACACCACCAATCAACGTCGTTAGGATTTCATTGATTAAGTTCATCGTTTTTCCTTTCATTACGCCCTCCGTTAAGGGGGCTGTTGTTTTACTACAGTGTTTCTAACGGATTCGACTTGAGCCAATCTTCTAGACTGTCACGTGTAATTCCCGTGTATCGTTTTAAATTCCTATCTTCTGAACTAAATTTAGAAATAAACGAATTTGCATTCACTTTTCCACCTAGTTTATTGTTGGATACAATCCCAACTCGACCATTCACATTTAAGAAAAGACCTGTTTCCGTCTTTGAATACACCGAGATGTATTTCGGATTGTTTTTGAAGAAATAAAGGTCTCCATATCCACTTTTCTCTTTGAATCCAACTTTAGGTTCTAAGAATACGTTACCTTTGTGGAATTTTAATATTTTGATTTGTCCATTGATTTCAATTCTTTCTTTTAAAAAATTGATGTCTGTAGAATTGTAATCTTTGGTAGGGAATTGGGTTTTAAATTGCTTTTCAATAGCCGTAACATACATACCATGGTTTGATAGGTCGTAAATATCATAATCGTTGTTATCTATGATTTTAGTAATTGTCACGCTACCATTTGTTTCTTCTTTCATTTCCACAGTGACATTATCGTGTTTTTCTAACTCTTTTAAATACACCGTACAAAACTCTATCTCCACTACATCCTCATTCTTAAATACGTAGTATTTGCAGTCAGTAGGGTTAATGACAGTAAACTCTTTATTGGTGATGGTCTCTATTGTTTCCCCGTCTTTCGTACACACAACTTTCAACTTGTAGCCATCTGTAATAGCTTTATCATCTAATTTAATTGTCAAGTGTATTTGACCGTCTTTTAATAATGTGAATACTCTACCCTTAAATTCAGTGGTAGGGTTAAGCACTCTCACATTTTTAGAAATAAAATCAACAAATAATTGGAAGTTCGATTCATTGATTTCTTTAAATGGAATCGTTTGCTTATCTCCGATGGCTCTCACAATTGCTTTTGACAATAAAGAGTTTTTAAACTCCTCATCTATCTCCGATTTTCTAACCGCACTTGCAATGCCGTCTAGCAATTCTAATGCCTTGCTAACATCTTCTTTGCTTGCTGTTTGTTCCCGTAAAGCCTTAATGTCCGTGCCGATTGTTGTTGCCAGCTGTTTTATCTCTTCGATAATTCCCATATGCCACCTCTTAACCGTTTACTGCTGTGTTGTACACTGATACAAAATCGCTATCCGTCAATCCTAATGCACCTAATACGTTGGATTGCTCTTGTTCCGTCAAAGATTGTTGTTCATCAACACGTAATCGTTTGTTGATACTTTCCGCCATAGCACTAGCACCAGTTTTGTCTTGATCAATGTAATCAGCAATCTCTTTCAATGTATCAAACGTAGCAGGAGCACCGTCTACTACTTTTGCAATCTCTGCATTAATCGTAGGTGTTACTAATGTAGGTAACTCACTTTTCAACACGTTGATTTGCTCTGTTACCTTATTTGTAACTACGGTTTCATCTACAGTGCCACTTCCTGCACTACCCTCTAATGCTAATACACGGCCTTTTAATGCTTTAATATCTTTACCAATCTCTTTAATTACTAATGTAATGCGTTCTACTAATTTCATCTTAATTACCTCTTTCTAAAATATACATAGCTAGGAAGTCCCTATCTTCACCAATAGGTCGGAAAGGTTGCTCACTCACTTCAGTGTGCTCGCAAACTTGCACTTCCTTAATCCGAACGATGTCTTCAAGTTCATCATCATACACCCGTATTGCCACGGTCTCGCCCCCTATCTGATACACTAGCTTTTACTAAAATGTATCCTTTTAAAAGTTTGGATTTAGGCTTATCAGCCGTGTAAGAGAATACATCATATACATACCGACCTGGTGAAATATCACCATCTAATGTCAGTTTGAACGTGCTTGTTACAGCTTCATCTGTGTTCTCGATTTTAACAACATCGAACTTCGCCACAATTTCCTCATCGACTGCGTTTGATCGTACAACTGCGAATAGGTCATTAGCAGCAATCTCCTTGTTGTATTCGAGCACAATAGACTTTGAAACTCCTTGCTCCATCACGAAATCATGCCGTTGTATTTTCATCTTTCTTTTCCTCTTTTTCAGCTTCGGCTAAGGCGTCAAGCAATACGTTTTGCACACAATCCTCTACAGGACAACGGCCGTTTTCTAATAGCACCGAACCGCACCATTCGCAATATTGTTCCTTCATTGTCACTACCTCCTACTTCAACTCACGAATTTTCTTAATAAGGTCAACATCAATTTGCTTGAACTGGGTCTTAATATCGTCAGTAGGTAAGCCTTTCATTTGCTTTGTTAAAAAGACTTCTTTCAGCTTTTCCCGTTCAGCCTCAGCTTCTTTCTTTAAGGCTTCGATTTTGTCTTTCTTAGTAGTCTCGATAACTTCGGGAACGTAGTCAATGAACTTTCCATCGATGTAGCATTTGTAGTCAATAAACTGACTTTGCATATCGTCACCGCCAGTGACGTACGTATGATTAGGGTAGTCACGCTTTGCCACCTCAAGGCATGCTTCTTCCGTCTCACCATGGACCCCAATTAATAGGGACGTGATTCTCGTTCCCTTATCGTCTAAAATAAATACATATCGATTTTCCATATTTGTTCTCCTTTCTAAGGCAAAAATTTCATAAAAAAAGCACCCTTGAGGTGCCTAGTATGTTATAATTGTTCTAAGAACTCGATGTGAGTTAGGTTCATCACCGAAAGGTGGTGATACTATGCGTAATTATGAAAAGATTCAACTAATCATTTCCATTCTTACTTTAGTAGTTGCCGTATTACAGTTGCTTAAATAGTTTCTGATAATACAACGACCCTAGCGCTTACACGTTAGGGTCATCATAAACTATCCAATTTTAAGATGAACCTAACGCCTGCACACATCGGGTTCTTCTTGTTTGTAACCTTATTATATCACATTCTCCGCTCTCGTCAAATGATGAGAGCTTTTTTATTATGTGGAGGTATACAATGAAACTCATACAAAAAGTAAAAGGTGCATGCAAGCGCCCTTATGTTGTTTATTCTGTAGTTGGCTATTATGCCACCTACGATGAAGCGGTGGATGCACTCCAGCAAATTCGCCAGTCCCCAACCCTTACTAATGTCTATGAAATGTGGCTACCGTCACATGCTAAGAGTGTTAGCACTAACACCCTAAATAACTACGGTTCAGCCTTTGCGCACCTTATTAGCATTCATAATGTAACAATGAATGACATCACCTATTTGCAATTGCAGTCAATCATTGACCTTATGCTTAGTGCTGGACTCTCTTACAGTTCTTGCAAGAAGGTCCGTACCTTAATTAGTCAATTATTTGACTATGCAATAATCAATGGGTGGTGTACCACTAATTATGCCAAGTTCCTAAACCTTGGCCACAATAAGCCCGTTCGCCCCCATAAGCCATTCACTACGCAAGCTATCAACCGTTTATGGCGACTAGAATCACCACTGCATGACATTCCTCTAATTCTTTTATACACAGGCATGAGAGCCTCTGAACTCCTTAACCTCAAAGCTCGTGATATCAATCGTAAGCAATGCACGATTAAAATCACATCATCCAAGACGAAATCAGGCATCCGAACTATTCCAGTACACGATTGTATATGGCCCATTATTGAACGAAGACTTGATTCGGTCTACGTTATCCAAGAATGTCGTACCTACTCATCACTTAGCCGTGAGTTCAATAAGGCAATGAAAGCCATTAATGCCAATCACACCACCCACGATTGTCGCCATACCTTCGCTACACGGTTGGATAACGAGGGCGCCAACTACAATGCCAAGCGATTACTACTTGGCCACGCCAGTGGCAATGTTACCGATGGAGTTTATACACATAAGTCCCTGTGTCAATTGCGTAAGGCAATTCGCCTACTTAAATGACCAAGGGGGAATGCAATCATCTACTTTCGCTGATAATCAAGCGGGTAAAGAATATAAATTTCAACTTCCAATCGCTTATAAGTCTAAATGCTTAGCAGCGATTGGAGTTGTAGAGACTAATTTAGATAGTGGTTATACATACATCAATATTAATCATTCTCCTAGTAAGTCCTCAAACAGCCAACTCACCTTTCACTGTTACACAGATTGGGAGTGGAGTTACAAAGGGTTTAGATTAGGTATTATTTCCATCGGACATTAGCCAAGGGGGAAAATTCATTCCTGAAACTGCAAATATTACGTATTCCATTAGATTTACTAAAGTATTAGCCGTGATTCCAATCTTGTTAGATGAGCCTACAGCGTGGTATGAAATGACTGTTCGAGGGAAATCAATAACAACAAGTGGGTTTAAATTAATTAGTGGTAGTGTGAGTACTAACTACCCTAAATCTCGCAATAATGGTTGCTGGATTGCGATAGGAATTTAACTTCCATAAGCTAGCCATGTAGTTAGATAATTTCTATTGTCGTGGGAATACATGGTGAAATTTGTTAATGTGGCATTTTTGTAACTTGGAGCATTAACGCCCCACCCTTTTGTTAATTGTATGCCTAAAATTTTATGAGAGAATGCAATAGGAAATGTTACTAAATCCTCGTTTCTTTCTTGGCGTTTTCCCCCTTGGATAATTAGGCCGCCGAACGAGGACCCTAAGCATATGTACCAAGCATTTTCGTTACTAAAATCGTAACGAACTCCTTGGGATTTTAAGATACTCGTTACATCAATATTCACATCACCAATAAGCGCCTTAACTACAGCCAATGTAGGCGCTAACAAGGTGTTAGAGTCGGACTTGTTGTTAGTGATTAACTTAACAAGTTCCGTTGCATCGCCTTTAGTCACATTAATGCCCTCGTTATGTTTGGCAATACCTGTAATCGTATTGTCCCAATCTCCAAAGTATTGCCATGCACCCCAAGCAACATAGAACGTACGGCTGGCTTGTTTTATTGCTTTTCCTTGTCCGTGAGAATAAAACGTTTGCGTGATGACGTTTCCATCGGTTTTAGTCACATGAATTTGCCCGTATGGGTAGATTTTACTAGAACTTGGTGCATTCGCCCACCCTAGCACTCCTGCGTTGCATTCATAAATGCCTGGCTTAGTAAGGTCATTCCAATTACGGATGTTGCTTGGGATAGTTGCACCGCCTGCATATTTCTCCAATCCATGAGCCGTTATATCTGCTTTATGCGTATTAATTAATGCCTCAACATCCGCTCGTGAAACAGATACTCCTAAATCAATTTGAGCTGCCACATTTGTAGAATCTCCCACTGCTAATGCAATTTGTAATGATTGCATTGGAATTGGACTGTTTTTATCTGGGATATACGATGTTAAGCCACTTGCATTAGAATATGCGATTAGCTTTTCTTCACCGCTTTGTCCATTTTTCGCATAAATACCTACTTCTCTCCAGTAGAATCCAGTATTTACTCTTTGATTGTCAAACTCAAACTTGAAAACTCTTGTTCCATTTTCTCCATTCGACATATTTGTAAGGCTAACATCTAACTTAGCGCTTACAACGCTTGTTAATTGTTCAATTGAATTCGTTAAGTTGCCATCTCCTAGTATAGCCTTTGTCACAATCAATTGGTCACTTTCTCTACCGCTAGTAGATCGTATAATCATTTGGTTGCCCTGCTGTGTTAGTCGCAACCCTGGAAACTGCGCCATGATTACCTCCTTAAATAATTGTATTTTCAGTGATTGCTACTGCATTCACCGTTTTTATTTCTAACGAGATCACTTCATTTCTAAGTGATGAGTCAAATCCAATATAGGTGCTTTCTGAAATGCATGGAAATATGCCTATTTGAATATCATGATTCACGCTCGTTGCTTCAATTGTTCTATATCCAATATGTGCAGGTTTATATGTATCAATTGATTCTCTCATCCTAGCTAAGTCAAAGCACATCCCTTTATTAAATTCGAGGTCTATCCCATATTGTTCATTGAATAGAGATATTTTTGCTGAATCATCTGATATGTATTGATTAGCGATGTATTCAAGAAATTCTTTTGTACTAGTAGAATTGTGATTCAATCGTTCTATAATTCTTGCCCTTCGTACATCAATGCCATCTGCAGATGTATCTATTCCTACGAATGTATCCCACAATTTAATTCCATCTGTCGCATTCTGTATATTTAGTTGACTTAACAATTCCAACAACTGTACTCTAATGCGTTCATGCTCTCGACTATCCGCATCATTGGTCATTTTGAACAATTCATCTTTTGTAATAAAAAATGGTAGATACTCAAGTATATCTACCGTTCTCCAACGAATAAAATTATCCATTGATTGTCACCTCACTAACCCGTGGGAGTTGATCGTCTGTGATGTTTATGTTTGTTGTTCCTCCATTCACTCGTAAATCAGAGTAATCAATAATTCCTGTTTCTGCATTTGCTAATAATGCCTTGCCAATATTTGCATATGAAATATAGTTCATACTGAAAGTTTGTCTTTTAAACTCATCATTGAGTATGCGTTTAACCGCTTCATGATTAGCCGTTCCTTTTGTTACTCTAAATGAAATAGTTACATTCATAATTGTTGGTGTAGTCACCGTAACCGTGGCCCCAATTGGCGCTTCTTTTGCAATAACCGCTTTTACTCGATCCAATAACGATGTATTAGCAGATTCGTTATTCACATCCACTAATAGCACTTTCACCGTACCCGCACCATTCCATAATGGCAATACTTTTACTTGCCCTACACCGTTTACGGATTGTGCCCACTGCATATAATGATACACATTGCCGCTAGTGGCTGGCTGACGTACTTTGAATAGTAATCTTTGCAATAAATCCTTATCGCTTTCTTCATCGAATCCATCATAGCTTGCTTGTTCATTAATTACTGCTTTTAATCCATCTACGGGTGTAACAATTTCTGTAATTGTATTGGCGTTCACATTGCTATCTTTCCCAATGTCTTCAGATTCTGCTTTCACCATTACATCGCCTGTATTCCCAATGGTTACCGCTTCAATAGTTTTAAATAATTTGCCTTCTGCGGTGGCTACTCTTACACCAATAGGTACTATCGTTCCTTCAATGCCTGTTAGTTTTAGCACTGTTTTTGACTTAGTAGCTATCTTCCGAATAACCCCATGTGCTTCTGCATGCATGGTTAGATACTTCCCCCATGATGTCTGTGGAAATGCCGCATCTAGTATTAATTGCATTTCAGCATAGCTTTTTTCAAACTCTACAGCGTTAGCACTCAATGTATCAAATACGAATGTTCCCTCATGTATTGACATTCCATTTGTATCAATTGATTTAAAATCTTGAAGCAATCGTTTTAATACATCTTGTCTAGTTTGAACTTCAAACATTATACCTCCACTCCAATCGTTGTATGCCCATATACCGTTTGTAAGGAAATATGTAACACTACTTTCTTATGTTCTTGCGTAAAATCTACTTCTTCTACTTCAATAATATATGGATTTACCAATAATGCTTCCTTCACGTATTCAAATAAGTCAAAGTGGCTGATAGAATCATTCGTAACCTTACCTATGAATCGTTCTAATTCAATTCCATAGTCATCAAAGTACGCCCTAAATCGATAGCGCTCTACACGGAGTACTTTCCACACCCATATTTGAATGGCTTTGTTACCAGTCACAATTTTTGGCTGTTTATCTTTCCCGTAGATGAAATTATCTCTAGTGAAATCCCAAGCATATTCCGTGCATAACGGTAAGTTTCGTTGAATGTCTGACGTAGCAATTGTGCCACCTTTAATAAATGGATTAGCCATTGCCATCTAACCTCCTGCACTTACCATAAACAAAATATTGTTCCGCCGTAGAGTTATCATCCCCTACGATGGGAATTAGCATAACCTTGTCACCAACATGCCAGGTGTCTGTCATAATCCGTGTTTTGGTGTAATCATTATGGATATCATGAGTATGGCTTTGGTATTCAGCAGCACCCGTGCCCCCTGCACGTGGTTGTGTTTCACTTATGATATGCCCTTTAGATTCTCTATAATGTCCTTGTAGCCAATATTCATCGACCCATAAGAATGCCTTGTTTAACTCCATCCCATTATATGCTACGACTAGATTAGGTGGTGGTGATACAACTGTTCCTATTCCTGGCATTGCTTGCCTTCCAGCTGTACCACCAATATTGTGCATCAAGTCAATTACCCCTAAATAAGGATCATTGTTTTTGCTTGCCATTTGTATCTCCACCCCCTTGTTCTTCTATATATTCCAATGTTAAATCCATAGTGTGTATATTTCCTTGAAATCTATGTGTGTCGCTTTTAATGTAGAACTTTCCTCGTAGCTGTTCTTCTTCTACCATAATGGAATATCCTGAAATGCACTGAATATTCCCTAGTGCTGATATGCTAGAATCATTTTTTACGCCCTTTGGTTTTGTCTTGGCCATAGAAACATTACTAACTGTTTTCCCTTTTGGTTTTGGTTGTTGCTTATATATGTCCTGGAAAATTCCGTATCTTTTAATGGATTCCGCATCACTTTCTGTGGATATTACATTTCCAGATTCATTAACGGTTTTTACACGATTCACAATATCTTCAATTGATTCTGAATGTGATGAGTTTATTACGTTGTAAGAATCGCTGGCAATAAATCCATCTATCAATGTTCCTTTTTCTACTAAATGTATGCCATCTAGTAAGTGCACAGCCATAAAATCTTTCTTTGTATCTGCCTTGATATTGTCATATAACATTTTCATGACTTCGGTACAGCTTTTGCCATCTGCCACAAAATTTACGACTGTCCCTATGTTAGGTAATGCTGTAAATGGAATTTCTACTTCTGCAGATAGTCGTCTGAATGCATCGACTGCCTTTACCTGGTTAAATACTAAATACACCTTTGACTTTGCTAAGTAGATCATTGGGTCGTATGCAGTGATAGCCATTGTGAATGCATTTGTATCTCGTTTTCTAAAGAATATTCTACCTTCAAATATTTTATGATCACCCACTGTGATTGCAATCTTATCGCCAAGATGTATTTGATGATTGTAGAAACTCAAGTCTTTAGGATTATATGCATAAGTCAATTCAACTTTTCGTGCCGCTTCCTCTTGACTTCCCGACCAGGTGAAAGACTCTACTAAATGGGTCATATCATGCGTGTGGCCATCATATGTAATGTGCTCAATTAAGGTGTTCATAATGGTATTACCTTTCCTTTAATTGTTGCGCTTCTTTTACTAACTTTTATGGCGGCATTGATTGGATTTACTCCACTTTTTACCATAGCTTTATAGGCTTTAATAGCCTTCTGCCCTTGTTCTGCAATTGGCATCACTTTTGATACCATTTTATTTGCTGTATCAAGTAGGTGATTTCCTTCATAAGCAACCACGTCTTTTTCTTCTGGCGCTTCTGCGATGCGACTGTACAAGCCTGTTGTGTCATTCTTTACTTCGGATGTAGGCCTTACATATCTGTATTCTTTCAAGGAAATACTATAGTACACATCACTTGTTCCATCATGTTCATCATAATTAAATGATTCTATTGTGCACGGCATTGAAATAGCCGTGTTAGAGATAACTATCTTACACGGCCTTTTCATAGTTGCAAATCGTTTAATTTTCCTCACTAAATTGTAAGGCATTGTATCATTTGTTTCTGACCATTCATATTTTTGTGCAGGAAAAAAACCATCAAATGAAATAACCTCAAGGCCTCTATTACCTATCATATTGATTTCACCAATGGCATTGATTTCTATTGTGCTATTCTTGTATGTAATGCCTGCTTTAAATGACTCTGGGGTCACTGGCATGACTACCTTTTCTCCTGCACATGATAGAGTGAATGTACAACCTTGTGGGAGTTCTTTACCACCAAAAAAGGATAGGACTGTATCAAAAAATGACATTATACGGCTCCTTCCATTTTGTTAATCGACCGAATCGACATTTCATAATGAATATGCTCCATAATTTCTTTGGCCAATTCTTCTACACTTTTACCATCATTACGTACATTTAGATTTTGGATGGTGAGTTGTAATCCACCTCCACCGTTTCCACTTCGTTTCCCTTGATCGTAAGCACTGCGTAATGATTGCTCGTGTGGAATCACTTGAGAACCACTAGGTAAATTGATAATCTCGGCTCCACGGTCATGTACCATAGCAGGACCGCCGCCCCAATTATCTGTACCACTGTAAAGTAGCGGAATATTCAGTGGTCCAAATGATTTTCCACCGATTCCAGGAACCCAATCTGGTGTTGTGAATGAAATGCCGTTGATAGATGAAATTAAACTATTGATAGAAGCTCTAATTCCTTCAATCACTCCATCTAAAATACCTTTGATTCCTGTAATAATTCCTGAAAATACTCCTACAACTCCGCTCCATGCTAATGCCCAATTACCAGTAAATACTCCTGTAATAAAGTCGATGATTCCACTCAATATTTGTGAAATCCCGTCTATAATGCCTGTAATGGCAACCACTAACCCTGTAAGTATACCTTCAATCGCTGATACGGCAATAGTAAAGCCTATTACTAAGTGGCCAATGGCAACGGCTAATGGTCCGCCTATAATTACAGCAGCAATAGCCCCTACTGTGTACATAATGAAATCTAATACAGGTGATAACACTTTTCCAATTCTTTGGAAAGATGCCATAAGTCGGTCTATGCCTTTCCCAAACGTTTCAGCAAGTTTGGTGACGAATGGTTGTAAGTGTGTCCATATTTTAGCGACTACATCTCCAATATATCTAGCTAATCCCATGAATCCTCGACCGAACGATTCTAACACTGGTCTTACTGTATCCCAATTCTTCCAAATTGCTATCCCAATTAATGCAATGGCTCCAACTGCCAATCCTACTGGACCTGTAAATGCCATTGGTAACATTCTGGCAATCCATGGTATTACTCTTCCCGCAACACTGCCTAATAGGTTGTAAGCCTTAGTTATACCATGAATGGATACCTCTAACAATTTGTTTTGAATTGGGGATCCTGCCAATACTTTTCCAATATCTCCATACACTTGCATTAGACTTCCTACACCACTTACTGCGGGTCCTAATATTTTCGTAAGCGCTGTAAACCCTACAACACTTAATCCAATATTTACTATCATATCTTTTACTGTTGGATTTAATCCTTTGAACCAGTTAGCTAATTCTCCCAATGTATTGGCTACGCTCTTAATTTTAGGCTGTAATACCTCTGCAAATGCAATTCCTAATGCTTCTACTTTACTTGCTAGGTCCTTAAATGTTCCTAGCAACGTTTGTTTCATCAAATCCGACTGCCGTTTTGATGAACCACTTGCTGAATCCATCGCTTGTCGCAATTCATTGTAATCTTCCGTACTAGTGTTTAGTACCGCCAATAATGCAGATGTTGATTCTGTACCAGCAATATCACCAGCTAATTTGAACTTTTCTGCCTCTGTTAACCCTTGCATTTTAGATCGCAATTGATCATACACATTGCCTAATCCAATAAACTTGCCACTGCTATCCACTGCACTTACCCCAAGTTTGGCTAATGCTTCACGTGCTTCTTTTGGCGGGTCCACTAAACGGCTTAACATCATTCGTAATGCACGACCACTGGTGCTTGCCTCAATGTTACTATTAGACATAATGGCCATAGATGTTGCGAGTTCTTCTACTTGTACTCCTAGTGCAGCTGCTGGAGCACCTGCATATTGAATAGCAATACCAAAGTCTGCCATTCCAAGTTTCGACTTGTTCGCCGCCATTTGGATTACATCAGCCATACGTTGTGAGTTTTCCGCTACATTTCCAGTCATAAGGCCCCATGTATTTAAGGCGCCTGCTACAACATTTGATGTAGTTTCTAGCGATTCTCCTGAAGCTACAGATGCCTCTACGATAGATGGTAATGTGCCCATAATTTGATTGGCATTCATGCCACTAGCGGCTAATCCGTCCATCGCAACGGCTGCCTCTGTGGCACTAATTGGAAAGTCAGCGCCTAAGCCTTTGGCAACTTCACGCAATTTCACTACTTCTTCTGCGGTAGCACCTGCTTTTGCTCCTGCAGATGTAACTGCGCTATCAAAGCCTGCAAATGCATGAACTGCAGCAGCTCCAGCGCCAACAATAGCCGCACTTACAGGCATTAGCTTATCCCCAATGCCTGTAATACCTTCGCCCACTTTTTGCACACGCCTACCTGCACTATTCGCTGCTACTGCCGTATTCTGCATCCGTGCATTAATACCTGAAAGCACGGATGTAACGCCATCTTGAAGGCGCATGACTAAATCTATGACTTTACTCATTATTCTTCCGTGCCTCCTTGTGTAATCTTATTTCTTCATCAACAAAGGCATGAAGAATTGTCTTTTCTCCATGACCCATTTTAAATACATCCGATGGTTTCATGTGGTGATTGGCAAATAAATAAAATGCCAAATTCATGTCACTATCGGATGTTATCCGTTTTTTACATCTTCAACAACATCCTGCACCGCTTCATCGCTGTAGCCAGATAATTCAAATACTTTTGTTGCTAGTAGTTCGATTTCTCCAGGCTTAAATAATTTTTTGATGCAATCCAATTTGTTTGTAACCCCAAACTTTTGATGTAAATCACGGTCTGCTAAATCTGGTGTTACGATTGTTTTAGATAGTACGATGGATGTGAATTTCCCATTATCAATAACTTGATGTTTTCCCTTACCGCTAGTCGCAAAATTCCGTGCTTCCTCAATTTGTTGGTATGGTAATTCTTTTAATTCTACAATAAATGGTTCGCCCAATAACTTTGTTAATCTTGGCACTTCTACTTCTGTTTTTGTTTCCTTTAAGATAATGCCTGCATCAGCAGATAATAATTTTTCTAATAAACTCATTTTCCTATTCTCCTGTAGCCATATCAATAATGTCAAAGTCTGTGAATGTAAAATCTACAGATTCTTCAACGATACTTCCAACTTTCCAATTTGCTAATGTAGTTGAATCGAATGTCACGTCGTAGATACTAATCGTTTCTACTCCGATTGCATCAGGATCATCCAATTGCGCTACAACATGGCACTTTGTGGCTTTTCCTTTTTTAATGTTTTCCGCACATTTTTTTAATAATAACGAAGATACTTTGTTCATCGTAATATTTCCCGAACCTTCGTACCCTACATATTTATATTGCGTAGACATTGTCTTTGCTTTTTTTACTTCTTCTTTTTTTAATTTTGTTACCGCTTTAAACGCTGTGACTTCTGCAACTAGGTCTCCGTCAATCCATACTTGACCGTGAGAGCCTGTCATCACCTGTTGTGCTTCAAAGTTCTTCATGTTACCCCCTTGTTAAATAGAAATAGGCAATTGAATATCTTCCATTGCATCTAATGGTCTTACTTTTGCTTTTAAGAATACAATTTTCTTCGTATCCAATCGTTTCACTTCATCATCGGACATTTTCACCAATTCTTCTTTAGTATACAAGCCATGGGATAATTGATATGTGCGAACCGCTTCCGTATCAATTTCACATGTGCTGTATCCTTTTTGAAGTAATCGTTCATTTTCTAGTTGCTTAAAGTATCCCATAATTGCAGAAATCAATAAGCATTTGTTTTCATAATCGTTGGTGTATTTGCCAATGTATGAATCTTCTGCTGTCTTCTTAATGTCATCGTACATCATGTCCATGATGTCTACGATTTTCATCGTTTGGAATCCTTCTAACTTGCCTTGGCTCGTAGTCACTAAAGAATTACCGGCACGGCTCATTTTAAATTTCTCACCGTCAAACCAAATAAAGAATTTACCCTCATTGACCATTTGGTTCATTTCGTCTTGTGTGTAACGATCACAATCAATGACTTCATTTAATGGTGCGTAGGTTGCTGATTGTGTCATATTGGTTCCAGCAATTAAACCCGCAATGCGTGCCGTATATTCTGCTGGCTTATACTCTCTGTCAGCTGTAACAACTTTTGTATTAGCAAAATTTACGACCCCTTCAAAGTCTCCAGGATAATTAGGTAACACTACTTTAACCTTTTTAAATTTGTTTTCTCGTGCCGTTTTTACCCATGTTCCTAGGTATTCCAATTGAGCCGTTTCGATTGTAGGAATTGCCAAATAATCGAATCGTTCCGTAAGCATTGCTTTCAATGGGTCTTGGAATTTATCTGCACCACCACCTTGTACAGTTTCCATCATATATACAACAATCTTTAACGGTGGCTTATTGTATCCTTTCAATGCTTTCAAAATGTAATCTTTGTTTTTTTCACTCAATTCAGCAGGAATATCATCTACCGTATATACGATAAATGGATTTTTCAATGCTTCATGTTGCTCTGTTTTCTGCCCTAACTTAGTAATAGATACTTTTGTATCTTCAAGAATTAAGCCAACAATGCCACGTTGTGATCGTTGGATTGCTTCAATCCCCGCTTCTACAAATTTAACTACTACACTAGGCATTCCTAATTTTGCCATTTTCTTCCCTCCTCGGTTTCTACTTCATATCGTACTTGAACGGTATCCATTGATTCTCCATTCTCTGCTTTTTCTTCAAGAACTCCAGTTGTATCCATATAGGTGATTTCAATTGTGAATTGCATGATATCCTCATCTTCACCAATTCTATCTCCGTGAATATCTGTGACATCGAAATGCCTATCCTCTACATGTATTCCTCGTTGGAATAATAGTAAGAATCTGTCAGTCATCTCCATGTAGTGTTCTTCGTTTTTGTTTTCTTCATCAGGAAAGTACGTGCATATGATCGATAGGTTTCTTTTAATATAAAATTTATTCTGTAATTGTGAATGCATGAGCGATTTTATAAAAAAGCACGGCTTTTCAAAGTCTTCTCGTACTTCATCGGAATACACATTATTATCAAATTCATCTTCAATCATAATTGCGACGCTTTTCCACAATTTTACTTGTGATACTCGCTTGGCCATTACAACTTTCCTTTCAATTGTTTAAATAGATTATCAGCAATATTTTCTGTGAAACTGTCTTGCCTTTTATCGACCGTGTTCTTGAAGAAATAGCTCCCTTGCTTGTATCCTAACACCTTGCCCGATGGGTGTCGCATTACATGCCCCCGTTCTACCAGGTGATAGTGCGGTGATGTATTGCGTATGGTTGCTTCTTGAGTGGTATCTGTAGATCCTTTCATGCTGACTTTCCAGCTTTTAGAAATTTTCTTTTTCTTTCCACTCCCAACTGGTGATGCATCTACTAAATCCTTGCGCATGGCATTCGCTTCTTTTCGCAAGGCTTTCTTTGATTCTTCTGGATATTCTTTAATAAAAGAATCCATTTTAGAAATAAACTCTTCAATCTTCATTTATTTTTACCTGCTGTATGAATGCTACACATGAGTTCCAATTTTACATGACCCATATAAGGGTCTACCACTGTATTGATTTTGTATGTTGTATCTTGGTACTTGATCAACATCCCTGCCGTAATTCCTTTGCGATATCGTATTATGATTTTATGGACTTCTTCTAGCTTTTCTTTATACACTTCCATATATTGACGTCCACGTAATGGTTCAATTCTTGCCCATATACGATTAGGGATGGCTTTTACCAAGACTTGCTTAGTAATGCCATCCTTTTTTTCATCTTTATATTGGTATACATCTACTTGCTTATTTAATCGTCCAATTCCATCCATGTTAAGCATGAGTATTCACCTCGTCTGCTTTATTCTTCATATCCTCTATTTCCTTAGCCGTCAAATAGGCTTGTGAAAGTGCAATATGTTGAATGATAGGTGTTAGTGTGTATGGTAAATCATGTACGAAAGTTTTTGTTGAGTTAATATCTCTATTTTCGTACCAGTGAGCCACCATGTATGTGATGGCTCTATCGTACAATGGATCATTCTTATATGGTTTTCCTGTCATTTGCTCGATGTAAATTGTTGCAGCTAAAATTGACTCTTCCAAATATTTGTCATCATCTGTGATGTCCTCATCAATTCGCAAGAACAATTTTAAATCTTCAAGAATAACCATCTAAATACCTAGCCTTTCTTGGCTAATTTAACCAAAGAATGATACTGAACTGGTTTACCGTCGCAAATCATTGTGGATTTACGTACGATATCGTCCGTTTCATTATCTTCATATGTTTTAATACCTACTTGATAGTTTGTATTCAATACATAGTCTTCAAAACGGAACATGAACGCTACGATATCTCCAGCTTGTGCTACATCAAAGTTTTTCAAGTATGGAACCAATAATACAGTACGACCTAAGATAGTGCGTTCTACTTTGCCCCCGATGCCAAAGTTAGTCCGTGCAATTGGTTGACCCGTTGTATCTACCATAGCAGCAATTTCCATGAATGTTTTCTTGGACATTACCCAAATTGCACCTTGCTCGTATTCTTCTGGTAATTCACCTTCCGCTTTTACTAATGTCGCATAATCAAAGGCTTTCACATCGATTTTTACACCTTCAGCAGCTTCTTTTAAAATGCCTGTAGGTTGACCTGTACCAGTACCATTAATGATAGCTGTTTCAATGGATTTTACCATTGCTTTAGCAATGTTCGCTGTCAACATGGATTCAAATGCAGATAATGCCATTACAGATGTTTCCAAAGATACAGATACACGGCACTGCAATTTGAAATGACTGAACGTTACATTACCTACAGGTGCTTGTTTTTGACGATCAGAACCTTGACCCTCGTTCACCCAGGTTGCCACTGGTACTACATTAGATGTAGGAATTGCTAACCCAGATTTAAAGGAGGTATTCGTTACCAATGGTAATACCATACCAACGCTTTCCATCTTTTCAATGATTTTATTCATTGTTGTAGGTGGAATTACGGCACCAATATCTGTTGTTAATGTATTTTGATTAGCACGATATTCTTGTGGAATTGGCGTACCTTTAACAACATAGTGCATGAATGCATTACGATATTCTACAGAATCATAGATATCTACCGCTTCACGTTCTTCTTGTTTTGGTTTTTCAACATCTTTTGTTCCTTGTGGTACTTTTTCCAAAATTTCCATACGGCGGCGAATTTCAGCTTCTTCTTGCTCTAATTCCCCTAATTCTTTTTCCAATGCATCAAGATCCAAATTGCGTTGTTCTGTATCTTCTAATAATGCACGAATTTCTTTTTTACGTTTTAAAATAGCTTCTAATCTCATAGTGCTTCCTTTCTACATCGTTCGTAACTTCAATAATAATCGTTTCCGTTGTTCTTTTTCATGAGCCCAATCATTGGCTTGCTGATTCCTGGATGCAACCATAGTCCCTTCATACGCTGGATTATCTACAATAGATACATCATATACACTATCTACTTTCTCTACGTATCGTGTGTATATTTTATTTTCTCTATCGATTGTTTCTGATTCTTTTGCCACAGTGAATGCAAATGACATCTTTGATAAGTCTCCACGCTTGATAAGTTCATACACATCATTTCCATTCGAGGTATTGGCCATATCAGCTTCTACCTTTAACCCTCTACTATCCGTAGTAAGTCGTAATGTACCACTTTGTGTTCTCGCCATCATCATTCCACCATGATTGTAATTCAATACACAATGGCTAAAGTCTGTATTATCAAAGGCTCCACGTGAAATAACTTCTTTGTAGGTATATCCCGTGTAGTCTGATACATACATAATAGCTTCTTCATCAAATACGGCAGCATATCCCTCAATCGTTCTCGTTTGAGTCTCTTCCGCCTGATTCAGTGGCATTGCTCGAATCTCCATCATTCGGAACTCTTTTTTCTTCTTCATTCCCTTCACCTCCTTTCTCCTCATCTAATTGGTACTGTGTTAAGTCTGAATATTTTGTGAAGTTTAGACTAACAAGCCTGTCATCTCCACCCTCAACTCCTTCATAACCAAAGATTTCACGTATTTCGTTCACTGTAATTGCCCCCGTCGGTAACAACGTTTCACATACCTTGATACGACTGGCAACACTCATGTAGGATAGTCGATTGCTTTCCATGATGATTTCATTGCCATGACCTTTTTCACGGCTCGTAAATAGCTTTTCTGTAAATTCCTGTGTCAGCTTAATGGCAATTGGCTCTAACACTGATTCATAGAATGCAATGTATTCATCTTCTGTATAATTGCCTGTGATGATTTTTTCATTGATGCCAAAATGCTTATATACTGTATCCCTTGCAAAATCCATTTGTCCTTTGTTGAACGTGCTAATGGTGGTTGTCAGCTGTTGAAAGCTCGCCTTATTATCTAATGTGGCAATGCCCGACCCATTCTTACTACTGGCGTAGGTGTCCGTAAACCGCTTCCATGCTTTTTCTTGATCATCTTCACGTAATGTCCCTTCAAAATTTATAATTCCTCGAAGTGCACTGCCATTTTTTACAGAATTGATGATGGATGATTTTACCGCATGGAGCATATCAAGGTCTTCCTTAATTGCTTTGGAATTATCTTCACCAAATAATTGGTGTGTGGAGAAATGTCGCTTGATATGGATTACCGCATCATATCTTACAGTAATATTCTTGCCGTTTAGGAATTGGAATTTTACATACAAATCATCATTACTATCTGTCTTTATCTCTACACTTCCAAAATCAATAGGATACAGCCCTAATACAATGCCATTTACATCGCGTTGAATATAAATGAAAGCATTATTGTAGTTGTAGTACTGCGCTACAACTTTTTCTAAAAACTCTGTAGCCGTCATCATCGGATTTGGTCTTGTAGATAGCAAATAATTTAATGCTGTATTGCCCTCTATCGTTCCATTGGCTGTTTTTCGGACGTGTTTTAACTTCATTTTCCCCAAATGCCGTGCAATGGAGTCTGTGCAGTCTCTAAAGGTTGCATCATCATAAGGAACACCGTGGAATGGTGTAAATACATTCGTATAGCCGTCGAGAAACTCTGCATTCTGTAAGTTTCTAGGCTCATCTGTAAAATATCCAAATATTTTATTGAATAATCCTCTAAAATTCACTATTTCACCTCCTTTATATAATGTTGTGATAGTCTTCCTGGCAACGCTCGTATTGCACGTAGGCATCTAACAGCGATGCAAAACCATCTATACGTTTCTTCGCATGAATCGATTTGACTGGCTGTATATTCCCATTGCGGTCAACGTCTATTTCTACATTGGCCATACACCACTTTAGAACGGGGTTATTCCCATAGTTAATACGTTTACCCTCTAACTCTGCTCCAAGGGCCTTCATGGGACCACTAAGTGTTTTTTTACCCTGTATAACCGCTTCCATGACGGAGCGACCAAACTCATTTTTCATATCTTCCACAAAATAAGCTGCGCTCCAACCATCATAACCACATTTATACAAATAGATGTCATCCTCTTGTTGCAATTCCGTGAACCAATCCACAATCAATCGGTAATCTATTCTATTACCTGGTGACTTACGAATGAATCCACGTTTATACCAAACATCATATGGTACTTTGTCCTCTGCCACACGCTTATCAAATACCTCTTCTGGTATCCAATACATTTGCTTTACATACTTCACAGGATCATTAGGCACCATAAACAACATTGTGGCGCATGTAAGATCCGTAGTAGCTGATAAGTCAATTCCACCAATACCATACCGTGGCTTTAATTCTCTTATCTCGAACTCACTTGTATTGTTTAGTTGCTCGAATGTAAGGAATGCTTCGCTCGATGTTTCCCGCACATTAAAATCTTTGGTCAATAGATTTGTGACATAAATAGGATTGTTCTGCGCCGTCTTAACCTTATCCGCCAGTTGCTCTATTTTTTTGATGGTCCCTAGACCAGGGTTAGCCTTTTGCCAACAACTAGGGTCAGTCCATTCCTTACGTTGGTCTAATTCATAAACAATTGGTAAGATTCGTTCATTTTGGTATCCCTCTGGGTCATCATATCCATCGACTACTTGACATGCCTCATCGTACTTAATATCGTAGATATTTTCACGCACAGTCCCTGCCGTAGATGTAATTACCGTCAATGGCTGTTCACGTGCACTCATACCGTCTACGATAACGTCATAGAGGTTCTTATCTGTGATGGCGTGTAACTCATCTATTAGCGCCCCGTGTACGTTTAATCCATCAAGGCTATTCGATTCCGATGAAAGTGGAATAAATTTCCCTTCATTCGTGCCACTAATAATTTTGTTCACACGAATGCTGCATACACGGCTTAATGACTTTGACTTCTTAATCATATTGGCTGATTCTTCCCATATGATTTTGGCTTGGTCACGTTTTGTTGCTGCACTGTAGATTTCGGCACCCATCTCACCATCAGCTATCAATAAATACAATCCAATAGCAGCAGATAATGTGGACTTACCGTTTTTACGTGCCACAATTAAAATAAGCTCCGTATACTCACGAAGCTTTGTATCTTTATCTATAAAACCAAACAAGGCACTCACTAATGCCTTTTGCCATAATTCCAATATAACAGGCTTACCTGACCATTTCCCCTTAGAATGCTTGCAAAACATTTCTATAAAATCTACTGCAAGCGCTGCACGGTCTTTGTCATAAATATATTGCCCTGGATTCTCTAGCTTTTCTACCAAATGTTTATACACCCGTCTCACTCGATCCGATGTGACTACCTCACCATCTACGATAGCGTTGTAGTATTCTCTAATAGGGTTCATCGATTGCTCACCCGCTTCATCAAGAACTCTTTAAATTCATCATCTTCATCAACTGGCGTAGTGCGTGGCAATTCAGCAAGTAGAATCTTCACAACGGCTGTATAGTTCTTCATCAACTGGTTATAGGCCTTTGATTCAGTGCTTTCTTTTTTGCCATATTGGTTATTTCCATTTTGATATTCTTCAACAAATCCGACTTTTTCAAGGGCCATTTGGAGCTCATCCAGTTGAAATTCCATATGTACTGCCTGCTCAATAGCTTTTTTGATTAACTGCTTTTTTTCTTTCGATAATTCTTTGAAAGTCTTGTTATATTCAGATATTCTCTTCTTTTTCGCCTTGGCTTTTTCATCATTTGTCAACCGTCTAAACCTCCTTTCTCCCTATTGTTAACTACACCCCTCACGTGCGAGGCCTGTATGTTCTACGAATCTGCGCCCCCGGCGTGCATTTTTCCCTTCTTCAGGCTACCTTATGGGGGGGTGTTCCTATCTAGCTTATCAACATCATTGATATAAATTACATCTCCATTCTCATCGAATGAAACCTCACGTCTACGAGCATGTAGCAGGTCACCGCCACTGGTCAACGATATATGCCTGCTATATGTATCCATCTCATGATGTATAGCGTTGTGGCATTCAATACATAAGAACATAAGGTTATCCCAACCATACGCAAGGTTATCATCTTGTATCGTCACGGCATCCATTGGTTTTTTATGATGCACTACCCATCGTTGCCGTGAACCATCATCCTTAGTGCCTGTTTTATATCCGCCACATCGTTCGCATATATGTAGCTTTGACTTGGCATAGGCTTTTGCACATCCTCGCCATCGTCTTGAGTTATAGAAGTTTTTAAAAATACCCTCACTCATTTTTATAAGCATACCCCTTTTTTGAAAGTCTACCCTTATTTCAGTACATCACTTGGCCCTTGTTTGTATCGTCCTGACCGCTTCACTATGTTTGTGTTCTTCTTATTGATCAATGACGATGCAGGAGCATATGACTTGCACATACCATCTACATGTATTGCTTTAGCCCTACACCATCCTCTAACATTGTTTAAGCATTGTTTTTTACTACAGTGCACATCCGTCATATGCTCACCTCTTTCCATGCAATAGAAAAGGACGCCCATTTCTAAGCGTCCTTGTTCCTTATTCTGTTTCTAACATCCGTCGTGCTCGTTCTTTATCTTTCTTTACGATTTGCACAAACTCTTTAATCATTTCCCATTCGTCTTCATGGGCTCGTACTTGCCGTTGCTTCCGTTCTTCAGAGAATCCTTTTCTCCATCCAACCTTGCGACCTGCTCCTTCACGAACACCACCCCAACCATTATTCTTTTCAGTCATTGCTTGTATTTCTCCTGTTGCAACTATCGCTATATAATATTATTTTTTATATTTCATGTCATATAGCTTGTTTGCCATTAATACTAAGTACAGCACTCCACAAACTGTTGCTATCCAACCAAACCACCCTTGGTTTTCATAGTCTCGTAATACTAAGCTAATACTGATACATATGGAAAACACAATTTCAAATTTTGTCATACCTTGTACATATGGTATACTATAGTGAAAAGATTAGGGGAGCAAGCTCCCCTCGCCGTTACTTCATTTTCTTTTTAATCCATCTTATAAATGCACTCGTTACTGTGATGATGGTTATTAAATCGGTTATGAAGCTAACGGCTTCTTTTATTTCTTGGTAAATTTTCCACCATTCCATATGTTTACCTCCTTTCTTTACCTTATGTTTATATTATATCTTATCTTGTTTATTTTGTCAACTAATATAATTAACTTTTTTATTTTTTTGATATAATTATAGAATGATAGAAAGGAGGATTTATATGCATTATCTTTTTTATGCGAAGGAAGAAAGAAGTGGCGGACAATCTAAACCAGTACAACATCCAGATAATCCACCATCTCCACCTGTGGTAACTACTCCGTCTCCATCGAAGTAGCTACCTTTTTTATATCAAACGATTTTGAGAAAAAACCATCTGGGAAGTAATACTCTACAATCTCAATATTATGGGTTGCATCTATGTACTTACATTTATGTTGAAAGTGTTCTTCCCATCTCGTATTTTCTAGCCACTCTTCATATACAGGGTGGCTATTTACTTTTAAAATATAATTTTCATCATCCTTAAATGTAATCCCCTCAAACCGTCCTAATGCAATTCGGTTTCCATCCCTAATCACTTCTATAAAATGGTCTTGTCCATCCATAAGGTTGCTATCAATCAACGTTTTTTCTTGTACATATACATAACCAAATCTTTTTAATGTAACCCAATCAATTAGCCTTTGAATCATGTGCTTTACGTACAAGGCCCATATAGCCCCTACTAGGCAACCACTGAATAAAGAAATTATTGCATACACTATTGCACTCTTTATATCTATTGGTAAATACTCTATGTTATATCCCCATAGATATAACACCCATAAGGTAGGAGCCATGGTGAATACACTATATAAAAAATAGTCTAATACTTGTTCCATTGCAGTATGCTTTAACTGCACATATCCTAACCATTTGCTCACTTCTTTTGCAATGAATCCAGGCGCCAACATAATAATGACTTGTATGTAATGTTCCATGTTTTCTCCTTTCATCTTACCGCTTCATTTTTGTCTAAGTATAGCAATTCTATATTATACTGGATACAAAAAATGACGTCCAGCTAATGACGTCATTTCTTGTGTGTGTTTAGTGTTTTATAAAAGTAGATTTGTGTAAAATCTTTACATTACTATTATATCATTTGTTTTTGCCAACTATGCCAACTCGTGCCAACTCTTCCTCAAATTTTTTTACAGCAATAGGATGTATTTTTTTTCGTAACCACTCACGGCTAACTCCTATCATGCCTGCAATGTCTCTCCAATTCTCATGGAATAGATACCGTTGTCGTATTACGATAGCATAGGTTTGATCTGGCATACTATCTAAAATATCGTTGATGGTTTCTAAAAACTCATATAGTTCTTTTTGTAAGGCGATTAATTCTAATCGTCTTTTTTCTATTCTATGAATCCTATCTGCAATATCTGTGGGCATTCCACCATCGACATGACATGCTGAATAATCTGTGGCTCGTAATCCGTCTATTTGTGATTTCATTTGTTGCAGTTGTTTATAAACATAGTCGATGTCTCTGTTTAAATTTTTAATCTTTGTCATCATTTCCTGTATGGTCAACATATCCCCTCGCCCTCTTATTTACTCTCTAATGAAATTACCTTCCGCATCATATGTAGCTCCATGTAATCAATCCCATATAATTGCTTGGTCATAATAATCATAGAGTTCCCAATATTCGTATTCACTTATGAATGGTCTTAGCTTCACTAATAACTCCCATGCCTTATCCATAACCTCTTTGAATTTTTCATCATGTTCACCTTGCCAGTATGCCATGGTCACGGTTAAATCTAAGACTTCTTCTTTTAATTCGTGTATTTCATACTCTGTCATTTTTATACTCCAGTGTTGCCAAACCTGCTATTATCACTGTCAGTGTACAATAACTCTTCTACTTCTTCGAACTCTACTTCAGGAATTTTTACGATCATACCTTTTGCTATCCCTTTACCTTCCCCGATGTAATCAATTTGTGAATGGATATTCTCGCAAAGTATATATATCGTTCCTGTATAATCACTGTCAATTACATCAACGCCATTAACCATTCGGAATCCTGTGTGCTTCCCAAGTTCAGGCCCAGGAAATAGCAGCAAAACATGCCCTTTTGGTATTTCCATTTTAACCCCTAATTTGACGGCTTTTTGCTCATTATAATCAAACCTCACCGATTCTGCACTGTAAAGAACGAATGTCGTATATTTTGGAATCTTCCCATTTGGATGTGTCTTTTTAATTTTTACTTTCATTCATATCACCACCCTTTAATTTCTACTTCATATGCAGAAGAATTTAGCCAAATAGTTAGCCGGTGTGAATATCTTATTGCATCTTTGGCATTTTCTTTGCATTGTTATGCTCCTTTATTTTTTGTAAGATTTCTTCACTACTTTCATTTAGTATATTATCTACTATCCTTGCCTCATCTTCTGTCATGTCTACATCTTTCATTATTTCTTTGCAATTCTTGCCCCATATCAATCGGAACATCGCTATATTCATTGCTATTCCTATCTACGGTTCCATGCTTTAACCATTTGTAAGTATTGTGGACTATCTTGGAATGATACCGTTACTCCACACAAGTCACATACCACCATGTTATGCTTCGTTCCCGTGCCTACTCCTACCACTGTGCGAACTCCCTTATTGTTGCAGAATGGGCAAGGTTTCAATCCGACCTTATTTTTATCATTCATTGTGCCACCTACTGTACATCTTCAAATAACTGTTCTTGTGCCCTACGGCCTTTAATAAATAAAGCCGTTTCCTTTATCATTATTTCTACCAGTATAACTTCTGTTTCATTCAGCGCAATCCATCCCGTTTCAAATTTCAATGTTGTTTGTTTCGTTCCTACCAATCCATTAGCTTTAATGTAGGAAGGAATACGCATGATTTTACCCTGTACATTCGTTTCTAAATATTTGATACCAATTTGTTTTAAAATTACTGTTGTGCCATTAAATACTGGAATGTCTTTTGCATTTGTAGTATGACCATCAATGATTTTTTGAAGGTCGTTCCAGGCATTATAAAATGACTCACGTCCATCTTCCCGTACTGTCATCGAATATCCACATTTTCCGCCCGTATCAATTTCTTTCACGTATTCGAATTTCTGTACTCCATCAAATACTGAGATTTTACGAATAATCATCTCATTTCTCCTTCCGTTTTTGGTAACTTTTGCACGTGTCGCATTTATTGGCCAACACAACATGCATTCTGCCCACCATTACATTGTGAATGTGGTATGGGCATTCCATTGTAGTGCGTACGATTCCTTTTTCATTCATTCCATGGCTGTGGATGCACGTCTTGGCTTTCTTATGTTCCTTTTTTCGTCCCATACTTCCCCCTTAGAATGGTATTTCATCTCTACGTTCATCTGCGAATGAATCAAAGTTTCCGCTTCCATTTCCTTTATTATTGACAAATGGCGCCACCATGACATTCGATGCTTGCACATGCCAGGTATAAATGGTCCGTCCATTCTTTTCGTATGATCCTGTGCGCAACTCTCCAGTTACTAGCACCGCATCACCTTTTACTAATGCCCCTAACTCTTCTGCCTGATTCCATGCGTTTACTGGAATATATGATACGATTTGTTTTTCTTCTGAAATTCTTTTATTGGTGGCCACCACAAATGCCGCTACTGGTTTCCCCGTTGTTGTATATCGCAATTCAGCACTTTTTACCAAATGCCCCGCAATCGTTACTTGGTTTACGTTTTCCATCTGTTCCTCCTTGGGTCAAGTTTAATTAATCGATAGAACCTGTACGGGTATCCTTCTAGGTTTACCCCTTCCACTAGGCTATCCTTATCTAAGTAATATCCATCTGGTACGTGAATATCATCACTCCACCGATTCGATGCCAAAGTTCTTGTACTTTCTTTTGGTTTCTCTAAATTCGTACTTGCGTACCACCTTCTTTTAAATACTTCCAGCTTTTCAGGATTCTCTGTTTTCGTTTCCTTTAACAAATACGATGCTAAAGCTGTGGCATCTTCTGCCTTGCCATGGTACACTCTCATGTCTACATATCCATGTGACCATATGTTTTCTATCATCTCCGTTGTCATAGGAAATGCGTTGTTTATGAGCATGTGAAAGTGTACCCTGTTCACACCTTCCACTACGTAGATATATTTTAGATTGGCACCATTCTTCTTATACAACCTCTGCATGCGCTTTATCATATTCTGCATATAGTGCTTTGCATCTTCAAATGTCACCTTTTCTTTAAATGTAAATGTCAAATACCAGTCCATTGGTACGAAATTTGTATCTATCAAAGCGCATAATTTTACCTCTGCCCGTTTGGCATTATATTTTTTTATTGCCTCTGGGCTTACATTTTCTTTTTTTCTTCTACCCTTTCCCTTAACGTAGGATCTACCCGTAAGATAATCCCATGTGAACTGCATATTTCTTGTTTTGATTATCTTTCTTTTACGCATAGTATTCCTTCATGTCTGACTTAATAATATATACTATCAAGTTATAAATAACGGCTTAAGACCGCTATCTATAGCAATTTTTGCAAACATATTGTATACTATATGTGAGTTATTTTGTATGACCATATGTCTGCAAAACGATAGAGCACATTCGTGTGCTCTATTTTTTTATTTTAATTATCGCTTGCAAGATTTTTTGTATTTTTTTTGCATCGCTCCCATGTGCCCTGGTGTGATGACATTCCCAACATAGGCAGCATAAATTGTCTAAATCGTTTGTTCCACCAGCTGACCTTGGCACAATATGGTGAATCTCGTGGTATGGTTTCATGCATAATATACACCTATCATCATCTCTTTCACGCACTTGTTTTCGCATGCGATTTAATTCTTTTTCATACTCCGCCCCTTTCTTTCCTCGTTTGGCTAATGGTGTGTACCGCTTCAATGGTGTTCTCAGTTGTAAACCCTTACGTTGTCGCATTCCATTCCCTTCCTAGCTGTGCTTCTACTATACGTAGTTCCAATTTTCTTACATTGATTGCCTCTTGTGCGTTTATATACAGTACTTTGGCAATATCCCGTTCTTTCCGTAATGTACTAATAACAGGATCCCCCAGCACGATATCATTGATTACCGATACTGGCGTTTTATTTTCTCGTTCACATAATACTAATTTCCCTTTGGCCACCTTGTAGGTGGCTTCTTTTTCTGCCAAGTCCATTCCTCGTTCTTTGGCAATTCGTAGGGCTTGATTCATCCCTCTACGTAATTCATGTAATTCAATGAGTAAGTCGTTCATTGCTTTGGCATCCGAATTTTAATTACCTGCCCTGCATTAAGGGTGTCTTGGATTTTATTATCTTGTTTGATTTGATAGATTACCTGTTGTACATTCACAGATTCACCCATTAAATCTTTCACAATAGACCACAGTGTGTCGCCCTCTTCCACCTGGTACATAACGGTGATTGTTTTCTTTGTTGTAACTTCTTCCGTGTCTGCACTAAATACTTGTACAGCACCCATAATCAATGCCAATACGATAATAATGGCGCCGATGATTCTTCCCCATCGTGGCTTAAAATTATTGGTTTTCATGTGTATTGCCTCCTTCTTTATATGTGCAGTGTGTACTGCCCCTTGATGTGTATCTGTATCTGCAATGTTCACAGTGCTCCATGCAGATTGTTCCTTGATGCATAGCACATCGTACATATGCCCTTGTTCTTTTATTCTTTTCATCACAAATCTTACATGTCTTCTTCATTATTTCCACTCGATTTCCATCGGATATTACAGATATTGAAGACTTTGGTCGAGTTTTTTAACTTTTTCATCTACTCCCCACCATTCCTTGAACTTATGCCAGTAGATGTAATATGTGTACGTTTTGCCATGCATCTGCACGGCATCACCCCATTCCCATTTATTAGCACGTAAACCGCACCGAACAAATTGAGCTGAGACATTCATAATCTCAGCAATATGCGCTGGTGTTACCTTCATAAAATTCCCTCCCTAAACTATTTGTGCTATAATCACCGTGAAAGGTGGTGATTATATGATTCCTTACAATCAACTAACTACTATTGATGTGAATATTCTGAAATACTTACTAGCCAATCGACATCGTAAAATTCATTTTCACGAAGTATTAGAAGAGTTCAACTCTTTTAAATCTATTGAATATAGAATTACTTTATTTTCTACTCCTGAGCGTAAATCATTTCCGTATGAAGCTATTCCTAATACTTCTTATATTCGTTTTCACTATGAAACTATTCGAAGTGACGAAGGTATTTCCAAAACTCACCGAACTTCTTTTATTTCTATTACGGAGCTAGGAATCAAAGCTATTGAAGATTATGATTTTGATTATGCTAAACGCCGTAAAGTACGTATAGAAGATAGAATACTTAGAATTGTCCCTATTGTTATTTCTATAGTAGCTTTGTTCTTTTCTGCCTATGCTTTATTTCGTTGATAACATTACTAGAATGATTAAGCTGATAACTAAGCAGATAATACTTGCCCCAAAGGATATTCCTAATAAGATGTTATCTATCTTATCTGTAATATCTTGTATCAATGACTTTCTAAAATTTTTGTCATTTAAATACATCTAACCACCTCCTGATTACTGTGCCTCCATTCTAGTGGCTTTTTCTAGATTTATAGAATAAAGGCAAGGCTAATACTAAGTGCGAAAAAACAGCTAGTGATAATAATCCATAAAACACTATGTCACTATTGGGGGTATTAAAAAATGCTAAAGCATATCCCAATATTGTGACCACAATTTGGTTTGCTATCATGTATAAATCTTTTTTTGTAACGAGCCTCTCTTGTAGGGGCTCTTTTTCTGTAGCCATATTCCCACCTCCTTTTCCATTCTGTGCTATAATCACCATGAAAGGGGGTGATTATATGGGTACTATAAAAGATTATTTACAGCCATCGCCTATTGAAAAATATTTCGCACATCGCGACATGTGGGAAAAATATTTTTCAATAAATAACCGTTTTGTAAACCAAAATGTTATGACTGCTCTAGAACCTCTTCAAATTGCTATGCAACCATACTTGAATATGATGTCTATCGCACAATCTGCAAATAATGCGATGATTGCCAATATGTCTTCACTTGATCGTATAGCTACTGGGTTTGAGCAGTTACAACAGATACATAAAATTATGCAACCCATGGTTGAATACCAAGCAATTCTAAACAATATTAAACTTACACTTGCAGATACTTCTATTACTGATTTCATCGTTTTAAATAATGATGTCAAAGTCTTTGAGGACCTTTCAAGCTTTGAAAGTAACATCCAGCTTTCACCAGCTGAAGAAGAAGTTATTGATACAATTATTAAAGACGAAGCATATCTAAATTGGTTTAATAAATATGTGAAAATATGTGCCAACAAAATTCAAAATGTGAAAAAAGAAGATGTTGCTAAGTGGATTTTTCTTTGTTTATTGAATCGTATTTGCTCAAGGCTATTCGATTTTATGTTAGATAAAATAATTTAAATATAGTTATTTATTGAGTCTCTTACCAAGGGGCTCAATTTTTTTACACCGATTCAATACCTTTTATAAAGGATGTATAAAGTAATCAAGATATGTGCTATCCACAATTTCCAATACTCGGGCGATTCATACGGGACTATTACTAGTGACAATGTAAAAAGTATCATTTCTATCCCTTGTAATAATTTCCAATATCTAACGATTATAATCTGATGTGTTTGGTATCCATCTTTTTCTTTTATAATGATTGATTCCTCTTTTTCTTTGCTCATCTCATCACCTCACTTCCGTTGTTTTTAACTTGCACTAATACGTTTTAATTCGTATTTTTTACCTAAAAAAATATCATCCATTTTTACTTTATAAAAATCAGACAATTTTTTCAGTAAATCTAATGGAATCCTAGTGCTATCATTTTCATATTTTAATAATGTTTGATAGTGTATTCCTACCGCATTAGAAACGTCATGAGCGCTTAAGTTATAATTAACTCTAATTGCTCTTAGCGTAAACTTTGACATTACGCATTCCTCCTTTCCATATCTCCTGCACCAATTATAGTACGAATTAATTCGCATGTCAACGATTAGTTCTAAATATTTCGTATTTTTTACGCAATTTTTATTTACAAATACGATTTAATACGTTATTATATAACTATAAGATGCGTAAGGAGGAAATACAATGGCAAGAGGTCGAGGGGAACTAACCCCACATGAATTAGCTCAGATGAAAGTAATATCTGAAAATATAAATAATCTGCTACGCATTAACAAATGTAAGCAAGTAGATTTATCAAAAGCAACTGGTATCCCACCTAGTACTTTAACAGGATATATCAAAGGAAGATCATTGCCGATTCCTGGGAATATAGAAAAAATTGCTAATTTCTTTAATGTAAATAAGTCTGAAATCGACCCTCGATTTTCTGATTACTCTATAGAATCCAGCACTTCTACAGAGTATTATATCGACCCCGCAGTAAACGCCAAAGCAGAATATGCAAGAACGCAAGAGGGTATTTTGCTAGATGCTGCGAAGGATTTAAGCGATGAAGACTTAGATTATGTGGTTGATTTGGTGAAACGATTAAGGGGGAAATAATCATTTATAACATAACGATCATCTACCACGACTTGCCAAGCTCAATCAACGCTACACTATGCACGAGTGAGGATACAGATTGTTACACCATATTAGTTAATAAGAACAAGCCTATTGATGTATTAAGAGAGAGCATCGCCCACGAGGTGTGCCACATCATGGAAGGACATTTTACGCAAGACATGCATGCAGGGCTAATAGAATCCCTATTGCATGGAAATGAAACTGGATTCAACGAAGATGAAATAAACTTCTTCTATCAGTTTGTAGATTAAAAAACTCCCTTACTCCACGGTGATGAAGTAAGAGAGATCCCTATATAATGGGTATCCGCACGAATTTGTTGAGGTCAACAAAATGTACACCAATCAAGTAGCACAACTTATACTACTTTTAAATCATATTTTTTATTATTGACATTTTATGCCTTGTTCCATATAATAGAGACAAAGATAAGTGCAGATGTTTTCCCTCAGGGGGCCTGTATGGAAAATAACCTTCTCTATTATATTAAGTAATAGAGGGGGTTATTTTTTTTGAAACCATTCAAATCAATTGATGAGCAAGTAAATATATTGACTAGTCGTGGACTAATTGTTGATGATGAACAACGAGCCAAAGATTATCTGTTAACACAAAATTATTATAATATTATCAATGGATATGGTTGTTTTTTCCCACGTACTAATAATACTTTTTCTAATAATACTCATTTAAGCGAAATAACCGACTTATACACTATTGAGTTTGATCTAAAAAGAGCATTATTCCAAGCTATTATCCATGCAGAAACTCATTTAAAAGCTATCGTTTCTCATCGTTTTTCTGAGGCATACTCTAACATGCAGTATGCATATCTAGATATTAACTGTTATGCTCCTAATAGAAAAATAGAAGCTGTTTCAACAATTTCAAAGCTATCTCAAATTATTTTGAAACACTCGAAAAGAAAAGGGACCTCCATTTTTCATTATATCAATCAACATCAAGACGTCCCTTTATGGGTACTTATTAACTATCTTGACTTTGGAGATTTACGATATTTTATTTTAAACTTAGGTAAATCTCTTCAAAGTACAATTGCGAAAGATTTATATACTTTCATACATTGCTATGTAAACCCTATCACTGATCCCTTAACGCCAGAAGCATTAATTTCATTTATAGCTACTATTAACGATATACGTAATGTTTGCGCTCACACCAATCGCTTAATTGATTTTAAATGTAAAAATGCTTGTAAATTCTGGTCTCATTTACACCCTAGATATAATATTACTCCTTCTGACCGTCAAGATACGGTGTATTCTGTGTTTTTAATTTTACAATGCTTTATTAGTGAACGAGAGTATGCAGCTTTACATAATAAGGTTCTTAAATTATTTAGACGTTTAAACAATAAGTTAATTTCAATTTCTATAAATGATATTTATAAAAAACTAGGATTTCCTATAGATTGGCATATTAACACTCATAAAATTAAAACAAGGTAATAGTTTGTAAGGCGTGTAATTCTGTAAACATCTAAAATAAAAAAATACCTCCCCAGCGCCAACTGGAGAGGTAAATTCTGAACATACCTAAAGGGTGGTACATCCACATATATTCAACACATATATTGTACCACTTTTTAGGTGTATTTGCTACACATGAAAGGTGGTTATTTTTTATGGCATTAAAACGCTCAAACGGATCAGGCTCCGTTTACAAGATGAAACATAAAAAGCTGCGCAAGCCATTCCGTGCAGTCATCACGACTGGATGGACTGATGATGGCAAGCCAATCCGTAAAACCCTAGGCACCTATGCTAGCCAAAAGGAAGCCTACGAGGCATTGGCTCTATTCTCCAATGATCCTACCGCATTGGAGAAAAAACGAGTGATTACCGTTGAGCAGTGCTTTCAATGGTACTTTGAAGAAGCCGAGCGCGAGGGACTTTCAGCAGGGCGAATAGAGGTAATTCATGCTGTTAAAAAGATGATGAAGCCCATTCTACCAATGGATATCACAGTTCTAAGGACAGCTCATGTACAACCATTTTTTGATAAGTTTACATACAGCAAATCATATCAAGAGGTTATAAAATCAACATTGATTAAAACTTGCAATATAGCCATTAAAAATGAAGTGCTCGTTAAAAATTACATGAAAGATATTATTATCAGCAAGAATGCTACATCTATTAAGAAGGCAACTCCATTTCGTGAGGAAGATATTCACCAATTATGGTTACACCAGGATGAGCAAATTGTCCGTATCATTCTTATCTATATTTACACTGGAGTTCGATTAAACGAACTCTTACATATGAAGGTGGATGATATTCACTTGAAGGAACGGTACATGGTAGGCGGTTCAAAGACCGATGCAGGGCGTGACCGCATCATCCCTATTGCTGAATGCATCGCTCCATTCATCCAGGAGTTATACGCCACAGCAAAATTTAAGCGTTCAATATGCTTAATGGATGGCATTATTGGACAAGATGGATATAGAAGAAAATTGACCGAAATATGCGAGCGATTGGAGATGGATAGACGCAAGCCACATGATACTCGCCATACATTCATCACGTTATGTAGCGATTACAGTATCCCCGAAATTATCATCAAAAACATCGTAGGGCATTCTACACAGAATAATATCACTCAGGGAGTTTATACTCATAAAACAATTGATCAGTATATCGATGCCGTGAATAAACTTCCGTTCGGTGATAGTCTCCAAAAGGTTGAGCAACGGTTGAGCAACCGTCTAGAAAATGCGTAAAATTAGAGCAAATCAAAAATTAGAAACCCCCGTAGATACGCATAGCTACGGGGGTCTTAAATTTATGTAATTATAACCACTGTATAGCTTGAGAAGGGGTGTGTTACGGTCTTCCCTTTACATAATTCAAGTAAGAAAGCCACAGGCTACATAGCCGAAACAAGTTCGCTTTTCTTTTGGTTTGACAATAATATTTCTCTAACAAATTTATCATCTAATGTAAATAACAAATAGGTATGTTCTAGCACCGGATGACGATAGCCGTAGACTACGCCTTTAGTGCTATCATGATGATTAGCAGGTTCTTCAAAATCTGGCACTCCGTAGAGATAGAGCAGTAAGTATTTAGAATCTCCCAGTGAAATGCCGCGTTTCGTCGTACCAAGCGATGAGTTGATCATGACACGAGTGATTTCGTGTTCCTTGTTATATGCGATAACTACATCCTTATAACCTAAAAATTCCTGACCATACAGTTTTCCCCGCTCTTCCCAAGATCGGTTAGGATCATTGGTAAATGTGTCGCCTAATCGGTAACCCATCAACGAGAAATCTGATTCCGTCATTGTATTTGGCTTAAACGTTTCTAATGTAGTGGCTGGTATAGCAAAACGAGGCCAGTCTTGACCCGTAATCATTCCCAAATGTGTCACTTTCCCATCTTTCAATGAAAGCCACACATAACCCACAGAACTGTTAGAACCTGCTAAAGAGTCACTAGTATAAGTATTCTTCACTGAATGTGAAAACTCCTCTTTTTGCATAGAACTTTTTTTATTTTTCGTTATAGTTTTTTCTTCACCAAACATACCTCGATATAGCCACAGCAATGAACCATCTTTGTTATCCCGCCACATAGCCTGCGGTGCCCCCCAAGCAAAGAGCACTTCGCTACGTGTGGCTCCCACATGAACATCTTCATGCAAAAAAATGTTAGCCTTATCCGTCCATAATAGTTCAATAGGATACTTAGGAGCTTTCGATTGTTTTGCATCCTTACTATCCTTCTTATCTTCGATAGGTTTTTTAACCTTATCAGAAACCTTATGGTCTACTGTACTGTCAGCTTTACTATGGTTAGATTCCTTAGCTGTTTCGGAACTATCTTTTTCTGCTGTATTCTCCACTTCAGATGGCGCCTCTAGTGAATCATGCCCTACCAATGTGGAATCTTTCTTCCTTGTTGTGCCTACATCAGTAACATCATCTGCATCATCGGCACCATCCGCATCCAACATTTCACTAGCATGCGTATCAACTGGTTTCTTTTTACCAATAGCCTCTAGTTTTTCTTTCAACACATCCACATCTGGGAATGTCCATGGTTCACGTTGTTTCGCTTCCACTCGGGCTTTAGCTTCTTCTTTGAGAGCGTTCACAAATGTGTCCGTAATGACAAGTTCCGGTATGCGCTTCGCTGTGAAAGTAGTTCCTACCAATTCTAAATTTTCTTCATCATCTTCCACAAAGGAAGCTTTTTTCTCTTGCAAAAATTTTCGCACCGCCATATCTTCTGCCACATGGTTTGGCGTCAAATCAAGGGTCACTGTTCCTACTGTTACCTTCCGCTGCATAGCAGTACCCGCAGCTTTCATCTCTAATACAGTTTTTCCTTGCTCTGCTGTTTCTACGTTTTTTTCAACAGCGGAATTCCCAGCGGTATCTTGCTCAGAAACAACAGATTCTGCCTGTTTATGTATAGTACTGCTACTAGCATCTTCACCTAGTGCAAGCTGTGGTTGTAACCCCACCAAGCCTACGACTGCCATAGCCGCTATGGTAGCTTTCCAATTAGCTTTCATTGTTACGTCGCTCCTCTAATTTTTCTTTCACCCAAGTAATCCACGGTGAAAGCCCTTCTGCCTGCGTACAGCTCACTTGGAAAATAGGCACACCTGGTTGTAAGGATTGAATATCTCGAATGGCCTCGTCCATTTTGAATGGCACGTAGGGCAATAAGTCGACTTTATTTAATAGAACTGCAGAAGATTCTTTGAATATCAATGGATATTTCAACGGTTTATCTTCTCCTTCAGTGATAGAGAGGACCGTTACTTTCATATCTTCACCGATAAAAAATTCTGCTGGGCATACTAAGTTACCTACATTTTCAATGATGATGAGGTCCAAGGCGTCCAAATCTAGTTCGGCAATAGCCTCGCGAATCATATTCGCATCTAGATGGCAACCACCGACAGTATTAATTTGAATCACTGATACGCCTGTGGCATGAATACGCTCCGCATCTTTATCAGTGAACAAATCACCTTCAATAACAGCAATACGATAGTCCTTGGACAAGGTTTGCAACGTTGCCTCTAATAGGGAGGTTTTCCCCGCTCCTGGAGAGCCCAATAAATTCATTACCAAAATATGTTTATCTTTAAATTGTTCTTGTAGTGTTTCTGCAATGGCATCATTTTTAGCCAATACATTTGTCATTACTTGTACTTCCATAGTACTCCTTTAATCCATATCAATCGATGCCACACGCAATTCTCGACCTTGCAATTCTTCTACAGCAAAACTGTTACAGTGTGGGCATACATGGCGATACTGTTCCATTGAAAATTCTCGGTGACAATCTAAACAACGTCCTTTCATAGGGATCGTTTCTATCTCTAGCTTCGCTCCCTCTGCCGCTGTTCCTTGTGTGACCGCATCAAAACAAAAATGTAATGCCTCTGGCTCTACCCCAGACAAGGCACCGATCTGCACTTGTATGGCATGAATGATGGTGCCTTCATTGGCTTTCAATGTATCTAGCGCCACATCTACAATTCCCTCAGCAATGTCCATTTCGTGCATAATACGCCTCGTATAATCCTTCTAACATCATAGTGGTCGTCACAGAACCAACACCACCTGGTACTGGAGTGATAGCAGATGCTACTTCACGAGCAGAGGCAAAGTCCACATCACCTACGGTTTGTCCTTCTAACTCATTGATTCCCACATCGATCACAACACAGCCCTCTTTCAGCATGGTTCCGTGCACCATGTGCGCTTTACCAACCGCAGCAATGACCACGTCAGCTTGTGCTAATTCCGCTTCTAAGTTTTGGGTTCTAGAATGACAGATGGTCACTGTTGCATTTCGTTCTAACGCCAATAGTGCCACGGGTTTACCTACCACTTGGCTACGTCCTAAGACAACAACTTTTTTGCCAGATAGTTCAATGCCATAATGGTCTACGATAGCCATACACGCCTTCGGTGTACACGGCACATATCCACCTTTACCGGAACTAACTAGCCCAATGTTATAGGTGGTTAATCCATCAATATCCTTCGCTGGATCTAAGGCGCCAATCACCGCTTCACTGTCAATATGTTTTGGCATCGGCATTAACGGCAACACACCATAGATGCGTTCATCTGCGTTAAATTTGTGAATCACCGCTTCTACCTCTTCTTGCGTAGCTGTTTCCGGCAATTCTACCAATTCAGTATCGAAATTTGCACCTTTTGCTACCTTTTCCATGAAAGTAGCATACATCTTAGCAGCACTATCGTCACCAACTAACAAAATACCTAGGGTGATAGTCACGCCTTGATCGACTAACACTTGCATGTTCTCTTGTAGCACAGCCTTACGAGCTTGTGCCACTGGTTTTCCTAATAATTCTATCATGGTATCCTCGCATTCAGAATTTCTATTACATCAGTATCTCACACCTATCATAGTATGTATAAGCATTCTATCTACATTAACGACTAAAATGAACCGTTATGGATCCTCCTTGTTCTACCGTACTACCTACGGCTTCCTCTTGCGAAATCGCATAGCCTGTACCATTCGGCTTGAATGTTAATCCCGCTTCATGCACCCAATCGCGCACTTCCCCATAGGCATGTCCCGTAAAGTTTGGTACGATGACCGAACCATCTTGATTCCGATGAACCGTCAATACTTTTGCGTTCCCTTTGGCCTTATCTTTGTCGCTATGTTTACTACGTGTCGGTGAAAGCTTATAGTACCGCACTAATTGCGACATCACGTCTTGGAACACAGGTGCTGCAATTTGGCCGCCATAGAAAGTTCCTGCTGGATCATCAATCACAACTAATGCTACAAATTGGGCATCTTCTACCGGTCCATACCCAATAAAGGACGCAATATAACGGCCGTTCAAATAGCCACCGTGTTCAGCATCTAATTTTTCCGCCGTACCAGTTTTACCAGCAAATTGATAGCCTTCTACATACGCCTTATGTCCGCCCCCTTCAGAGACTTCTTTCTCTAAAATATCTGTAATCTGTTTCGCAATACTTTCAGGGATAGGTTGGCCTTGCTCTACATCTTGTGCCTCTTTATACGTCGTTCCATCTGGGTTGACAATGGATTTAATAATATGAGGTTTCATCATTTTACCGCCATTGGCCAGCGCTCCAAAGGCTTGCACCATTTGCAATGGGGTCACCGCAATCCCTTGTCCAATGGACATAGTCGCAGTATCTAGCTTACTCATTGTCTTCGGATCAAAGAGGATGCCATCCCCTTCGGCCGGAAGTTCAATACCCGTAGCTTTACCAAAGCCAAATCGTTTCACATAGTCTGTTAAAATATCTCCACCTGTGGTAGTACCCAAATAGGCCATACCTGTATTGATGGAATATTTCAAAATATCTAGCAATCGTACTTTACCACTGCCCTTGCCATCCCAGTTTTTCATAGGATGTCCATCAATCACAATGGTACCCGTATCATTGTACACCGTATCTAGCTGCCATTTTCCAGCTGCCAGTGCGGAGGCTGCAATAATCGGTTTGAAAGTAGATCCTGGTTCATAAATACTTACCACCGCATTATTGCGATAATCTTCAAACTTTAATTTATTCACATCCGATGCCATGCCTCGATTTTTATTGGCCATCGCAAGGATTTCCCCTGTTTTCGGGTCCATAATGATCATCGCTGCACTGCGTGCTTTCGTTTCCACCATCGCTTTATCTAAAGCCCGTTCAGCAATGAACTGCACAGTTGTATCAATGGTAAGATTCACAGACTTTTCTTGATCTGGTAAAAACTGAGATTGTACAGACTCAAAAACAGGACGACCTGCCGTATCATTATAAATACTAACTTTCACTTCATTACTGCGAATCACATCATCTAAGGCCGCCTCAAGTCCTGCTTTACCTTCTGCATCAGCCTGCCCATCTTCATTGAATCCTACAAATCCAAGGACCGGTGCTAACAAGGTATCATTAGGATAATACCGTCGGCTTTCTTTGTGCAAGGTAATAAAGTTGAACTTGGCTTCCTTAATGGCCGCTTCTATACCATTTGAATTCGGCACATCTAAGAGTCGATCAATCCACACAAAGGCTGTATCCTCATTCAGTCGTTTGATGATTTCCTCTCTGGAAATACGCACATAGGGAGCTAATACATCTGCTACTTCTTCTGGTGTTTTCTTAGCCACCACACGCATCATCGTTGGGTCCGCACTGACAGAGTTAACTGTGACGCTCAATGCCAAGGGATTGCCGTTACGATCGAAAATAGTGCCTCGTGGAGATTGCAATACTCGATCTGTAATAAATTGATTAGAAAAGCGTTTTGAATAGGTATCATTAGCCACAATTTGAATATATCCATAACGCAATACAATGAGCGACGCAATCACAAATATAATGGCAAACCCTCTTAACGCATATTCATCTAATTGTTTTCGTGCTTTTTGCACTGTCATGGTTACTACTCCTTTTCTTTCAGTCGACGATACTTCGCAAGTCCTGCTTCCTGTAACGCCTCTGGGGTGTTTAAAATGTCTCCACTTTGTACACGTTGCAATAACGTTTGCATCACTTCTTTTACATAGGGGCCTACCAAAGCTGGCAGTCCTTTATCATAGTGTAAATCTTTCGTATGCACTGGCATGGTCTGTGCCAATGACACCATACGACTGCCATACGTATCTGATGGTTGTGGATCCTTCGTGCCACCGCCGATCACATCTGCCACGCCCAATACTCTTAAATATTCCATAGCCATGACTAGATCCTTGGTTTCTCGAAATACCCCAACTCTTGCTTCTTTTTGCATCCATTTCCTCAAATCCGCAGAAGCATTAGCCACATAAAAGTGAAAGCGCATGTGTCGTTCCACAAGCCATACCACGAGATTGACAAATTCTTTCGCATAGCCTAAACGCGTCAGTATATCACGTGTCATTTGAGCACCCACTCGATCATGATTACGATCCGTAATACGCCCATTATGAAAGCCTCGAACACCTTCTACACCTTTTCCCACATCGTGGAGCAAGGCAGCCCAACGTAATACGAGGTTCTGTGGTACTCCTTTTACTACTGCTAACGTATGACGCCACCCATCATGTACATGATGTTCTGGCGCTTGTGGTAAATCTACTAAATGGGTTAACTCCGGCAATATAGGAATACGACGAGGCTTCGCCTCTATGGTTTGTTGGCAATATTGGTCACTCAAACGACTGCGCACCAACGCATCTAACGCCAGGTCCACGTGGTCACTGAGTAACATTTTTTCAATTTCTATACGCACTCGTTCTAGAGACAATCCTTCCACACGATACAAATTAGGCTCTATGCCTGCCCACGTACTAGGGTCAATAGAAAATCCTAATTGCCCTGCAAATCGGCATAATCGGAACATGCGCAATGCATCTTCTTGAAAGCGCTCTTTGCTAGAGCCAATCGTACACAAACGGCGATGTTCTATATCTTGTAACCCACCGACTTCATCTCGGATTTGCCCACTTTCAGTAAGAGCGAGACCATTTATTGTAAAATCTCGTCGCCGCACATCCTCTAAAAAGGTAGATGGATATTGTACAGCTACAGGTCGATGGCTGTCATCGCCATATTGTTCACTGCGATAGGTAGCCACCTCATAGGAATGTTCTTCATAAGATACGACCACCACGCCAAAAGAGGCGCCTACTACATTGGTCGTAGTAAAACCAGCCGTTCGCAATACATCGATGACCACCTCTGGCATAGCGGAGGTGACAATGTCGTAATCATGGGGCATGCGTCCCATCTGGATATCTCGTACCGCACCACCTACAATATACGCTTCCTGTTGTGCTTCTTGTAAAGTTTGCAAAATACGCAGAGCCCCTTGATACGCACTTGTTTCTCTATATGCTAAACGTCCCATACTAACCCTCTCTATTTCTGATGAGCCAAGCGATTGGTTATGTCCATTCCCGTTTTTGTTCGCGCCAAACCGCCTTCACTGGTTTCGCGAAGTGCTTCTGGTAACGCTCGTCCTATGGAATCCATAGCACCGATGACCTCGTCTGCTGGGATACGGCTACGTAAGCCTGCCATCGCCATTTCTGCAGCTGCTAAGGCGTGAACCGCATAGATGCCATTCCGCTTCACGCAAGGCACTTCTACTAAGCCTGCCACTGGGTCGCAGACCAAGCCAAGCACATTTTTCATGCACAATGTCATAGCCGTTACTACTTCTTCCGTAGTGCCACCCATCATAGCCACAGCACAAGCCGCTGCCATCGCCGCTGCTGTACCAACTTCGGCTTGACAGCCACCCACAGCACCTGCTACACAAGCTTGATTCGTCACTACATTACCGACCCCAGCCGCCGCTAAGAAGCCATTGATATACGCTTGGTCATCACAGTTGTACACTTCTCCCACTGCTTGCATGACTCCCGGCAAAATTCCGCAAGCCCCTGCCGTAGGACATGCGACAATACGGAACATCTTCGCATTCGCTTCATTCACAGAAATAGCATACCGTAATGCACGGTATGTAAGGTCGCTCAAAAAGACTGGCTTCCGTTCATCTAATTGTTTGGCTTGCCCACCAGACATGCCGCTCTTACTTTTTCTTGTATCTTCAATACCGTCACGAACAGATTCTTTGAAAATCTGAATACGACGCCGTATCTCATCTAGCACGTCCTCTTTCGTAGAACCTGTACTCTCTATTTCCGCCCGCAATACTACTTCGGAAAAGGAAATACTTTCACGGTCTGCAAGACGCACAATATCTTCAATTGTATCGTATAAATAACTCATAGTTTCCTCTATTCCAATGGCTCAAAATACATCACCGAAGAAATGCCCGCCACTTCCTTAATCTGTTGCAATGCCACTGCATCTACATCAGAGTCTGTGGAAATGAGCATGACCGCTTCCGATCCTTTTCGTTTGCGGAACACGCGCATACTGGAAATATTGATATCTTCCAAGCCTAAAATGTGGGTAACCCCTGCAATGACACCAGGTTGATCCGTATGGAACACAATAATTTGATGCTCTTCTCCGGTAATCTCCACATCGATGCCGTCAATATTGGTCACCGCCACTCGACCACCGCCTAGAGAGGAGCCTGTAACGGACATATGCTTGCCGTCTTTGCCGTACATATTGAACCGCACCGTATTAGGATGACCTGCATCCACTTCAGACTCGATAAAGGTATACTGAAAGTTCTCTTGCTCTGCAATTTCCAAAGAGTCACGAATGCGTGCATCATCTGCATCCATGCCAAGTAAACCTGCCACCAACGCACGATTAGTACCATGTCCTCGATAGGTTTTCGCAAATGATCCATATAATGTCATAGTCACACTTTCAGGGCGTTCATGAAACATCGACAACGCCATTTTTCCTAGTCGTGCCGCCCCTGCTGTATGTGAACTAGATGGACCAATCATAACCGGTCCAATGATATCAAAAATACTACTCAACGTAGGTCCCTCCTATTATCTATGTAGGAATATCTTATGTATTATCTGTATCTTATATCATACCATATTTGGGGCCTTCTCGTAAAAAAAGTGAAGTCAATAATAACCCTTTTCAAAAAAAACAAGCGCCCATCCCCCAGAGGAACGCCGTTATGCGTAGCAGCCTTTGTGGCAGGTCTTACTGACTAAATCAAACAAATGCAAGAAGCCCATGGCGTGCTCCTGAACAAACATTATGAAATACCGTTTGAGAAGGAGTATGCCATGGGCTTCCCTTTATCATATTCAGTTAACACCGCCACAAGGCTGCATAGCGTCACAAGAGACGAACTACATATCAAACAAATCACTATGTGTCCCTGTTCTGGATGCCACAAGAATAAGTTTATCATCATCTATCGCATAAATTAAAAGCCAATCCGGTTGAATATGGCATTCTCTAAACCCCTTATATGAACCAGTAAGTGCGTGATCTCTGTATTTAGGTGCAAGTGGCTCCTCAGCACATAGTTTGTCTAAAATATCTTGTAATAACGAAAGATTATACCCCCGTCTTTTAATTCTTTTAACATCCTTCCGAAACTTCGTCGATACCTGGATCTTTAACATAAAAGTTAGTCCTCCACCTCTAACTCATCAAAGAGTTCTTTCGTAGAACTATATGTTTTTGTTTGAATGTTACCAGAGATAATATCGCGTGCTTCATGTATAGCCGCTTCCGTTTCAGCGTTATATCTTGGTTGTTTAATAATGAAAGGAAAACCTCCCTCCATAATAGATTTGTGTAAAAAAATATTAATAGCATCAGTAACAGAAATTCCAAAACTATTGAATAGATTTTCTGCTCTCCGTTTAACCTCTGGTTCAATACGAACATTAATATTTGCAGTTTTAGCCACGATAAAACACCTCCTTATAGTTCATATTGTATTACAAATATAAAACAAATGCAACCAATCATGTCCTAGAGGAACGCCGTTACGAGTAGCAGCCTTTGTGGCGCCCCTTTACTACCTAATCCACGCAAACACAAAAAGAGCACGGTGTGCCCCCGAACAAACATTATGAAATACCGTTTGTGAGAGGAATACCGTGCTCTTCCCTTATGCTATTCTCGAACGCCACAAGGCTGCATAGCGAAACAAGAGACGTCTTAGCCTAGGATCGCTTTCATATCTTCTTCTGGTGTTGTAATTGGATGTAAGTTGAATTTTTCAACTAAGATGCCAAGTACTGTGTTGGACAAGAATTTTGGCAAGGATGGTCCGATGTAGATGTTGCGGATGCCTAAGGACAATAATGTTAATAGGATACATACCGCTTTTTGTTCGTACCAGGACAATACCAATGTCAATGGTAATTCGTTTACGTCACATTCGAAAGCGTCTGCTAATGCTACAGCCACTTGGATTGCGGAGTACGCATCGTTACATTGACCCATATCTAGGATACGAGGCAAGCCACCGATTTCACCGATGTTAAGGTCGTTGAAACGATATTTACCACATGCTAAAGTCAATACCATTGTATCTTCTGGAGTTTGTTTTACGAATTCAGTGTAGTAGTTACGGCCTACTTTAGCACCGTCGCAACCGCCTACCAAGAAGAAATGTTTAATCGCGCCAGCTTTCACTGCTTCGATTACTTTGTCAGCTACGCCAAGTACTGTACCATGACCGAAACCAGTTGTCACTTCTGTACCACCGTTGATACCTGTGAAGTGTTGTGGCTCTTTGTAACCGCCTAATTCAATAGCGCGTTCGATGACTGCTGAGAAATCTTTTGTGCCATCTTCGTTGTGTTCCACGTGACCGCAGCCATCGAAACCAACCATGTCAGTTGTGAAGATGTTTTTGATGTATGTTTGTTTTGGTGGCATAATGCAGTTTGTTGTGAACAAGAATGCACCTGGAACGCCATCAAACTCTTTTTGTTGGTTTTGCCATGCAGTACCGAAGTTTCCTTTCAATTGAGGATGTTTTTTCAATTCAGGGTACGCATGACATGGAAGCATTTCACCATGTGTATAGATGTTAACACCTTTGCCATCAGTTTGTTCCAATAACATTTTAAGGTCGTGTAAGTCATGACCTGTTACCACGATGAAAGGACCTGGTTCTACTGTCAAAGGTACAGTTGTTGGCACTGGAGTACCGTATGTAGTTGTGTTGGCTTTGTCTAACAACGCCATGCAAGCAAGGTTGATGCCACCGAATTCCATCAATAGGCCTAACCATTCTTCTGCACTGTGGTCTTTTGCCATTTCAACAAGGCCTTTTACGAACCAAGCGTCAACTTCTGGGTCATTGTAGCCCAATACTGCTGCATGCCATGCGTACGCAGCCATACCGCGCATACCTAATAACAATGTGGAACGTAAGGATACGATGTCTTCATGACCTTTCCACAATTCTTCCCAATCAAAGTTAGGAATGTTCGCATCTAATTTATTGTGTGCATTGTTAATCACATCGATGAACTCTTGTACACGATCTTCAGAGAAGTTTACGTTTGTTACGCACATGAATAAACCACGTTTTAACAATTGTACGTTTTCTAACGTTACTTCTGTGGCTTGCATTGCACGCGCTAAACCGATCAACGCTGCTGTTAATTCGTCTTGTAAATTGGCAACCGGTGCTGTTTTACCACATACACCTTGTACTGTACAACCATTTGGTTGCGCTGTTTGTTCACATTGGAAACAGAACATACTCATAATAACCTCCTTGGGAACTTTGCCCTTAACATGTATACTACAACATACTTTTTGTATTTCCTTAGATATCTCACTAGACAATCACTTTCATAGTGAAAGCCCCCGCAAGGGCCATCTAGCAGTGTCTTGTTATCTATACATGTAGTATAGTATACTGAAAGCAGAAAAAACGTATCCTTGGCTACACTTTAAAAACATTTTGAGAAATGAAGAAATTGGTCGTACCCATGGATTGATATAGTAACGTAAGTAAATACGTCCCTCCCCTTCCGGGGCGAAAGACTCGGAAACGATAGCGTCTTTTGTGTTGAAGATATAAGAAAGAGCAATATTATATATCTAAAATATATGGTATAATTTGGATAAGAGCCGGAGGTGATTCTATGCATATCAAACCCTTTGAAGAACTGACCATACAAGATAACTTTATGTTCCAAAAGGTAATGCGTAATAAGCGTATTTGTAAAGCAACAATAGAACGTCTGCTAGATATCCAGATTAAAGATATCACCTATCTCGAAGAAGAAAAGTCACTGCATATGAACCCAGACAGTAAGGGTATTCGACTTGATGTTTACGTCAATGATGAGAACGGCACTGTCTTTAATGTGGAAATGCAAACTAGTAAGAATATGGAAGAATTAGTAAAACGAGTTAGGTACTACCAAAGTATTATCGATTTACACAACATTGAAAAAGGTCAAGATTACACCGAGCTCAATGATACCTATATCATTTTTATATGTACGTTTCCACTATTTAGTAGTAATCTTCATAAGTATACTTTCAAAAATGTTTGTTTAGAAAATTATAATATCGAATTAAACGATGGAACCACAAAACTATTCTTGAGTACTAAAGGTACGGAAAACGATATTTCAAAACCGTTACAATGTCTTTTAGATTATGTAGATGGCAAAACATCTTCAGATGATTTAGTAACAGAAATGGACTCCGTCGTTGATAAAGTACGACATTCTAAAGAATGGAGGTTAGAATATATGACACTCGAAATGGAATTAAGACGTCAACGGAAAGAAGGTAAAGCTGAAGGTAGAGCTGAAGGTAAAGCCGAAGTAGTTCTTGGTATGTTAGAAGATAAATTATCCTTAGACATCATTTCAAAGTATACTAAGCTCACTATTGAGCAAATCAAGGAAATCGGTAAAGCACACTCTTTAATTTAATGTTTGCAATATAGCGATTTGTATGACAGTATATACTGTCTTGGTACGATACTAAAAGGGTCCCTTTGGACCCTTTTGCTATACATCATATATACATCCATATTATAATTTTCTATTCACGGAGGTTCCATGTCGACATTACATCCAACGTTAGAAACATACATGCATACGATTCAACAATCCCCATTATGTGCACATATTGCGCCAGAAAATTTGTCACTTTTCTTATCTCAAGCGAATGTGAAAGTACAAAGTTTCAAAAAAAATTCGTTCATTGCCATTGCTGGGGACCCTATGGAAGGCATTGGTATCTTGCTAGAAGGACGTGCCTTATTAACGCGAGAGAACATGTTGGGACAACGAACCATTGTAACAGAGTTACAGCCGTCCTCTATGTTCGGGGAAGCCTTACTCTTTAGTAACCATCCTCTATGGCCGGCTACCATTGAAGCCACAAAAGATGCGATTGTTTTATTTTTACCAATCGAGACTTTCACCAAAGCATTCCCGGACTGCCAATCCTGTCAAATCCAATTGCTCACAAACCTCATGCACGACCTGTCTGAAAAGGCAATGCAGCTGACCCGCAAAGTGCATTACCTATCCCTCAAAGGAATGCGCGAGAAAATCTTTGCCTACTTCATGGACATTCGACGGGTACAAAAAAAGAACATCCTCACCTTGCCACATAATCGGCAAGAAATGGCAGATGTCCTCAACGTAAGTCGCACCGCCCTCAGCCGTGAACTAGGCCGTTTACAAGACGAACGGATCATTCAATTCCACGGAAAAGAAGTTGAGTTGGTGGATATCGAAACCATCGAAGATTTTTCATTTTAATTAGTAAAAGGGACGCAGTACAACCTGTGTCCCTTTTACTATATCCCAAACATTACCACCGACTAGACATACTATACGGATCATACAACACAAAAGCCCCTACCGCTTCCGAGTCTTTCGACCCGGAAGGGTAGGGGCTTTTTGCATCTTCTAGGAAGTTACATCTTCAGGACTTATTTCATTCCCATAGCCTGCATCAACATTTTGATTTGTGCTTTCATTTCTTCATTGTCTTGAGCCATTTTGTTGTAAGATTCCTTCATTTCTTGGTTTTCTGCTCTCATATTTGCATTATCTACCAATACTTGTTCGTACGCTACTTTCGTGCGTTCGTTCTCTTGTTTCAATGCAGAGACTTCATCTTGCATTACATATACAGAGGAAATCGGGCCCGCTTTATAACGTTCAGGAATTGCTTTTTCTTCTGGGCTCCAGCCAAATTTATGAGTCACGCCAGCATTCACCATATTTTGATGTTGACCCAATGTAACACCTACGTGGAACATAGTCGCTTCTTGCGTGTAATGAGCAATGCCTACAGCTGCTGCAGTTTCACTACGATAATTACCCACACCAGCCATAATTTGTGTTGGTTCTAATGGGTCATATTGTAATGGTTTCAACGCTGCTAAAGCGGCTGCTCTCGCACCAGCTTTATGGGCTTCACCCGTAGCTTGGTTCAGAACGTTATTCGCTGTAGCTTTCAACTGATCTACGTTGACACCGTCAGTGCCATTGATACCAGGCGCCACATTAATAATGCGGTTACCGCCGTTATCTAAGCCATTCGCGGTCAACGTCACAGCAGGGTTCGCTTTGCCATTGGAATTGTTAGATTCAATCACCACACCCAATGGTGTCACATTCGTCGTAATCGCTGGTTCAGGTTTACCATCTTTGCCAGGACGATATACAGTGTATTCACTGGCTGCTCCGTCATGTTTTACCGTTGTAGGTAATTCCACAGGCTTACCTGTTTTCTCATCAGTCACAGGTTTTACCTTGCCATCTTTATCGATGAAAGTAGGTTTAAATACGCCTGTATAATCAGTAGAACCATCACCCATGTGAATATTTTTCGCCAACTTAACTGTCATGGACGCAGGTGTTTTAACCGTTCCATCTGCATTTTTAACAGCTTCCTTCGCAATAACGCCGATATTATTGTCAGTCAATTTAGTCGCATCTGCGCCACCATTGATATTTAATACATCGCCAAGACCAACCACAGCTGTCACATCTTTGTTATCGCCTGTGAACTTACGAGCCTCTGCTAGACGGTCGCTAACCACTTTCAATTGATCTTCCGTCGCTGCACGACCAGATACAACCGTTGGTTTTGCTACATTCCAGTCTTTGTTTTGCAAGCCTGTCACAAATCCTTGTTTTCCGTCAATGGACACAGCTTTGTCGTCAGCTTTGCCACCGCTGAAAGTAGTCACTCCCTTATCTTTGAACTCAACTTTGCCGTTGTTTTCTTTATTCGTAATGGAGTTGATGCTTGTTAAGTCGCTAGCTAATTGTACTTTTAACTTGCCATCCACATTGTTCACACCAATGTTGTTGTCCGTTAATTTTTCCTTAGCTGCACCACCAATAATATCTACCGTTTGGTTCAACTTCTTAGCGATAACTTTGGATTTGTCAGTACCTTGTGCGTCGTCACCAGCGTATTTCACGCCGTCGTCCATCGTAGCTACTTCATGTTTCACCACAATGTCTTTACCAGCATTATTAGGATCTGGATGCTTCGTTTCATATACGATACGAGTCATACCATCCTTACCATTAGCGCCATCTGTGCCGTCTACACCAACAACACCTTTGTCACCTTTGATAGAAAGACCGTTTTTGCCATCTTTACCGTTCAAGCCGATAGAGCCGTCCTTACCATTGATTACAACTGCAGAACCGTCTTTACCGTTCACGCCGATAACGCCGTCAGAGCCTGGTTTACCATCTTTGCCATTAGCACCTGGTTCACCTTTTTCACCAACACTTACAATTGCATCTGTACCCGGTTTACCGTCTTTACCTGATTCACCTTTTACAGTGATGGTATTTGTTGTTACAGATTTAGATGTTAAGTCTTTGTTTAACTTCACGGTTACTGTTGTGTTGCCTTGGTCATCTTGTTCGATGGAGGTCAATACGTTTTTACCGTCATAGTTTTTATCTGCATCCGTAGCGTTTGCTGGAATTTCCGCAGTACCTTGGATTTTCACAGTAGAGCCAAGTTTATTTGTTTTAGCTCCACCAGTGTTTGCATCAAAGACTAAGCCTTTATCAACTAAACCAGTCGTAGCAGATTTCAATTGATCTTCTGTAGCTGCTCTGCCAGATACAAAGCTTGGATTTGTTACATCCCAAGTTTTGTTATCCAAGCCAGTGATGAAGTTACCTTCTGTAGCCTTGTCTGTTGCTGCTGGAGTTTTGCCATCTGCACTTGGTGTTACAGATTGTTTACCTACAGTCACGCCAGAAGCTACCACTTGACCTTTAGAACCATCTACTTTCACAATGTTGTCACCAGTGCCTGCTGTCACAGTACCTGCTGTACCATCCATTGTCACTTGTTTAGCCGCATCAGTACCTAATGTTACTTTGTCAGCCAAACGAATATCGTAGTTAGTGTGTCCATCATCTGCCGTGGAAACAGTTAAGGAAAGATTTTTGTTTGCATCTTTATCTTCACCGTTTACAGTAACAGTTGTTTTCGCTTTACCAACTTCGTCATTCAATTGTGCTACGTTAACAGCGTCTGTATCGTTTTCACCTCTAGCCACGTTGATAATTTTATTGCCACCATTATCTAGGCCAGTATTTGTTAAGGATACAGTTTTGTCGCCATTTTCGATGGTGATGCCAGATGTATTAACAGTAGTTGCTTTGTCTCCATCACGATATACAGTTTCGCCTGCTGTCGTAGAAGTCGTCACGTCACCATCTTTTACAACGGTACCAGTTTTCGTCACAAATGTACCAGTCGTTTGGTCACCTACAGATAATCCAGTTGTGCTAAGAACTGTATCGCCAGTTGTCACTTTACCAGCTTCTACTTTTGTTGTTGTGCCATCAGCATTCGTAAATTCAGCGCTTGTTAAGCCTTTCAATTCTTTTGCCAATTTCACTTCCACAGTAGAACCATTTGCATTTACGCCGATATTGTTATCAGATAATTTATCTTTATCTGCGCCACCAGTGATATTGAAAGCGATACCACCTTGTTTGTTCAAGGCTTGTGTATCTGTTTTAGACGCATTGTCCGCACCGAATTGGATTGTGTTATTCGCTACTGCTTTCGCTGCATCGGATACAGTTTTCAACTGATCTTCTGTCGCTGCACGGCCAGATACAAATTTCGGATCTGTTACGTTCCAATCTTTGTTTTCAAGACCTGTGATGAAGTTGCCTTCTACCGCAGTATCTGTAGCTGTTGGAGTTTTGCCATCTGCACTTGGTGTAGCCGATTGTTTGCCAATTACAACACCACCTGTCACAGCGCCATTTGCATCTTTCACGCCATTCACATGAGCTACTGTCGGTGCCACTTCAGTCGTGTTTGTACCATCTGTGAAAGTCGCTCCTGTACTACCTACTTTAGATTCGTTAGCACCGTCTTTCACTGTCAAGCCCGCATTGTTCACCACGGAATTACCTACCGTCATGGAGCCAGTATTCGTCAAGTTCAGATGTTTGTTCAAGCGAAGTGTCAACGCATCTTTACCATCTGCATCTACTAAGATATTACCCTCAGCAGACTCAAATGTTTTAGCTGCTTCCTTAGAAACACCTTCACCAACGATGTTCACCAATGTGTTCAAGCGATGTTTGTTCACAGTGTCAGAGTTATTACCCGTGAATTGTAAGCCGTCGTCCATAGTAGCCACTTGACGTTCTACTACTTTTTCAACTTTCGTTACTGGGTCAACTTCTTTCGTAGTGTATACGATACGAGTGATGCCGTCTTTACCGTCAACACCTTTTTCACCACGAACGCCTGGAACTCCATCAGCACCATCTTGACCATTATAGCCATCTTTCATGCCGATATCTAAGGATTTACCTGGTGCACCATCTGCACCTTTCGGACCCGTTAAGCCGATTGTGCCGTCTTTACCGTTGATGACAACAGATTTACCATCTTCACCTTTGGCGCCGATTTTACCATCTTTACCATTGATGACAACGCTATTACCATTTTCACCTTTCGGTCCAGTCAAACCGATAGATCCGTCTTTGCCGTTGATCACAACTGCAGAGCCGTCTTTACCGTTTATGCCGATAGTACCGTTAGAGCCATCTTTACCTGGTTCACCTTTTTCACCTACAGTCACTACAGCATCTTTGCCATCTTGACCATTAGCACCTGGTTCACCTTTTACAGTTACTGTATTCGTGGTTACAGATTTAGATGTTAAATCTTTATTCAACTTCACAGTTACCGTTGTATTACCATCAGTACCTTTTTCAACAGTTGTCACTACGTTGTTGCCATCGTAGTTATCATCTGCCGTTACGTTAGCTGTACCCACAATATTTACAGTAGAACCTAACGCATTTTCAACAACATTTTTGCCACCAGTTTTCGCAGGAAGGTTAGCGCCGAAGGATAATTTACCAGTACCCAATTGACCTTGGATTAGTTTCAATTGCTCTTCTGTCGCCGCACGGCCTTTTGTACCGAAGTCAGCTGCATCTAACGTTTTGTTCGTTAAACCAGTGATATCTCCGATAGAACCATCAACAACTACAGGGTTTCCACCAGTTCCGACAGTCACTTTACCAGCTTTGCCGTCGATGCTTACTGTTTTATCGCCAGTTTCCGCACCGCTACTGAACGTAGTTGTTCCATTTTCTCCGAAGGCTACTTTACCGTTTCCTTCTTTGTTTGTAATGGAGTTGATGCTTGTTAAGTCGCTAGCTAATTGTACTTTCAACTTACCATCTTTAGCATTAACGCCGATATTGTTGTCAGTCAATTTGTCTTTCGCTGCACCACCAACGATTTCTAAACGTTCGTTTAGTTTTTTGTTGATCACATTCGCTTCTGCTTTAGTTGCAGTCGCTGCTTCGTAGTTGTCGCCGCTGTATTTTTGACCGTCGTCCATCGTAGCTACTTCATGTTTCACTGTGATTTCTTTACCAGCATTATTAGGATCTGTATGTTTCGTTTCATATACGATACGAGTCATGCCGTCTTTACCATTAGCGCCATCTGTGCCGTCTAAACCAACTGCACCTTTGTCGCCTTTCATAGTAAGACCATTAGCACCATCTTTACCGTTCATGCCGATAGATCCGTCTTTGCCGTTGATTACAACTGCAGAGCCGTCTTTACCATTCACGCCGATAGTACCGTTAGAACCATCTTTGCCAGCTACGCCTGGTTCACCTTTTTCACCGACAGTCACAACTGCATCTCTGCCGTCTTGACCGTTAGCGCCTGGTTCACCTTTCACAGTCACTGTATTAGTTGTTAAGGATTTAGATGTTAAATCTTTGTTCAGCTTCACAGTTACTGTTGTGTGGCCATCAGCATCTTGCTCGATAGATGTTAATACGTTTTTACCATCGTATTGTTTATCTGCTTCGCTAGCATTCGTTACATCGGCACTACCTACGATATTCACAGTGGATCCAAGTTTGTTAGTTACAACTTTATCTCCACCAGCTTTCGCAGGAAGGTTAGCACCGTATTTCATACCTTTATCTGTCGCATCAGTCACTGCTTTAGCAATACTTGCGTCAGACGCATTTTTAAGGTCAGATACGTTAACTGCAGATTTACCTGTTACAGGATCTTTCGCTGCGGCTTCTAATTTTTCAAGATACGTTGCATCTTGTTTTGGTTGATTTGCCGCATCTTTTACCACAGCAGTATCGATAGCAGAACCTACATTATCTACACGTTTTGCATCCGGTGTATTCACTTTCGTATGAACATCACCGTTATACGCATTTCCATCGGCATCTTTGAAAGTACCATCTGGTTGTTTGAATACTTGCTTACCAGTGTTATCTACGTAAATCAAGGCTTGGTCTTGAGCCACTTGTTTCGTGTTCAAGGATACCGTTACATTATCGCCATTAGCAGCTGTACTGATGTATTTGCCATCACCTTTGATATTGAACTTCACATTGCCATCTTTCAATGATTTAGCCGTTGTTGTACCAGAAGCCGTATCATCACCAAGAGCTATAGTGTTACCCACTTGGCCTTTCACAGTATCTAGTTCAGATTTTTTAGCCACATCTGTGATAGTTACCGTTTTCGTATTCGTTGCATCTGTAGGGTCTTCTACTGTTAAGTTAATATCACCATCAGCAGTCGGTTTATATTTACCTTCAGATCCAGCTTCCTTATTAGCTACCAAACGGTAGTCGCTGCCAGATTTAGCGGAAATCGCTTCGGAGATTTTTTTCAATTGATCTTCCGTTGCTGCTCTGCCAGAAACATAGCTAGGACTTGCCACATTCCAGTCTTTGTTATCTAAACCAGTAATGAAGTTGCCTTCTGTCAATGTTCCACCAGTTGCAGGCGCTACACCATTCTCACCTGGTGTTACAGATTGTTTACCAACTGTAATATCGTTAGCTTTCACAGTTCCTGCTTTACCGTCAAAGCCTACAGTTCCTGTTGTAACTTTACCATCTTTACCATTGATAACAACAGGTGTATCTGTACCATTAGCATCGTTGTTGCCGCTACTGAAAGTAGCCACGCCATTGTCTTTGAACTCAACTTTACCATTACCTGCTGCATTAGTAATGCTACTGATATTAGCAAGGTTTTTATTCATTTTTACAGTCAATGTTGTTTTACCATCAGCTGCGACTAAGATGTTGCCACTTGCAGATTTGAATCCATCTACTTGTTCTTTCGCAACGCCTTCGCCAACGATATTCACTAATGTATTCAAACGATGTTTGTTTTCTGTGTCAGAATTGTTACCAGTGAAACGTAAACCATCATCCATTGTAGCCACTTGATGCTCTTTACCGCCTTCTGTGTATACGATACGAGCGATGCCGTCTTGACCGTCAACACCTTTTTCGCCACGAACGCCTGGAACACCATCAGTTCCATCTTGACCATTGTAGCCATCTTTCATTCTGATATTGATGGATTTGCCTGGTTGTCCATCAGCACCTTTTGGACCATTCAATCCGATAGAGCCATCTTTGCCGTTGATCACAACTGCAGAACCGTCTTTACCGTTCACTCCGATTTTACCATCAGAACCATCTTTGCCTGGTTCACCTTTTTCACCTACAGTCACTACCGCATCTTTGCCGTCTTGACCATTGGCTCCTGGGTCACCTTTTACAGTGATAGTGTTTGTTGTTAAGGATTTAGATGTTAAATCTTTGTTCAACTTCACAGTTACTGTTGTGTTGCCATCAGCATCTTGCTCGATAGATGTTAATACGTTTTTACCATCGTATTGTTTATCTGCTTCTGTTGCATTTGTTACATCGGCGCTACCTACGATGTTTACTGTAGAACCAAGTTTGTTAGTGACAACCTTATCTCCACCAGTTTTCGCAGAAAGATTAGCACCGTATTTCATACCTTTATCTGTCGCATCAGTCACTGCTTTAGCAATGCTTGCGTCAGACGCATTTTTAAGGTCAGATACGTTAACCGCCGCATTTGGATGGTTACCCTCTTTCGCTGCTTCTGCTAAACGTTCTAAGAATGTTGGATTTTGTTTATTTCCTGCACCTTCTGGAACATTTGTATTGGCAATGGCAGAGCCTACGTTATTAAGGATAGTATCTCCTTTTGTAGTATCTTTCGCAGCCGATTGAACTCGTGTTTCTACATTTTCTGGTGCTACTTCTGCGCCATCCGCTGTATGGAATTTGCCATCTTTATCGATGGTTACTTTTTTACCATCTTTTGTTGTATATACAACCGGTAATTGAGCACCGTCGACAACAGCTTGTTTATTTACTTTCACATCGTAAGCATGTGCATCTGCTGTAGATGGAGTCACTGTAACAGTACCATCTGCATTGGACACAGTAGTAATCGTATCATTATCAGTACCTTTTTCAGCTCCGATTGTGATGACACCATTTTCTTGAGTTACTTTTACAGCACCGCTACCTTTAAGGGTGATTCGTTTATTTTCGCCTTCTGTACCAGTTGCTTGTGGATCTACTTTATCTGTAGATGTACCATTGTTAACCGCCAAGTCCCACAATGCAGTTTTATCTGCTTTGTTATTCACTTCATCGTTAACAGCTTTCAACTGATCTTCTGTGGCTGCACGACCAGATACAGCTGTTGGATTTTTTACATTCCATTCCGTATTTTGTAAACCAGTTACATAGCCTTGTTTGCCGTCGATGGATACTGCTTTATCTCCATCTACTTTTACAATGCCATTGTTATCGAACGTCACTTTACCAGATCCAGCTTCATTTGCAATGGATGTAATTTTGCTTAACGCACCTTCTACATTCACTTTATATGGTTCAGCTTCTGTGCCTTTACCTTCTACAGTTGTATTTGTACCAGTTGCTAATTTAGTTTTAGCTACAGATACTTTGTAGATTGTTTTACCTTCTGTATTTGTATCTTTATCTACAGTGACATTATCTGCATTATCTCCAGCTTTTACTTCTACTGCATCTTTAGCGATATTAGCCACAGCTTTTTTAGATACGCCTACACCATAACGAGCATTAGCTGTTTTATCTACAGTATTATCCATCATGGTCACAGTAGCAATGTTTTCATCATCTGCTAACGTTGCTGTTGTAACGGATTCTACTTGTTTATTGGCTGCAATTGTAAAGGATTGTTTGCCTGTATTAGCATCTAGTGTTCCAGGTGTAACTGTAATACCATCTCCTGCATTAATCGTTGGCCCTAAATCAGTGATTACTTTTTTGCCTGCATTTGTGATGTTAGACAAGTCATTTTTCGCTACCCCAGAGATGACTGCTTTTGTATCAGCTACAGTTGTTCCATCTCCATTGACGTAGGTTAATGTTACATTACCATCTGTATCTACAGTGTATTTTTCTGTATCTGTTGTTGGTTTGATGTGCAGTTCTTTATTTGCTACTGCATTCAATTGAGATACATTAACTGCATCCTTATCGCCTGTGCCATTGGCTACATCCGTGATTTTTGCATCACCAACAGAGATTGTGCTAGGTTTATCTCCTTCTGGTGCATTGATAGTCAATGTTGTGCCACCATTGGAAATTGTTAATGGTGTAGTACCACCTTTACCAGCAATGGAATTGATGCCTGTTAAGGATTCTGCTAAACCAATTTCTAATACTCCACCGTTATTTTTAGTACGAATATTATTGGCTGCTGTATTACCAGTAAGAGTTCCTTCACCTTTAACTTCTAAGGTTTGACCTAACTCTTTGCTAATCGCATCCCCTGTATTGCCTTGGAATTTCATACCTTTCGTGGTAGCTTCATTCACGGCTTTTTCAATACTTGCATCAGATGTTTTCTTAAGATCAGAAACATTAACTGCTGCTTTTCCTGTGACAGGATCTTTTGCTGCAACTTCTAATTTTTCTAAATACGTTGCATTTGGTTTTTCTAGACCAGCATCAGTAGTTACTTTTGCTCCGTCGATTGCAGAACCAACGTTGTCTACACGTTGTGATCCTGTTGTATTCACTTTCGTATGAACAGTACCGTTATACGGTTTTCCATCGCTATCTTTGAAAGTACCATCTGGTTGTTTGAATACTTGTTTACCTTTATCATCTACGAAGATTAACGCTTGTGCTTCTCCAAGTTTTTTCGCATCCACTTTCACATCGTATGCGTGAGCATTCGTTGTAGATGGAGTTACTGTAACTGTACCATCTTCATTCGATACCGTTGTGATTGTATCGTTGTCTATACCTTGTTCAGCGCCGATTGTGATGACACCACCGTCTTGTTTAACAGTAACGCCAGATTCACCTTTTAATACGATACGTTTATTGTCTTCTCCTGTTACTGTTTTTGGAGTTACTTTCGTACCATCAGTATCTGTACCAGATGCAACTGCCAAATCCCATTGGTTTGCTTTTACTGTATCTAGTGCTTGTTTAGATGCCACATCGCTTATGGTAATCGTATCAGGTGTACTATCAGGTTGTTTAGTATCTTTAACTTTTAAAGAAATAGTTCCATTATCTACTTTATAGGCACCATTACTACCGTCTACTGGATTTGCAATTAATCGATAATCTGTTGTAGACGCTGCATCAGCAATGTCTTTTACCGCTTTTAATTGTTCTTCCGTAGCTGCACGATTAGCCTTAGCAAAATCTGTAGCAGTTAGGGTTGTATTTTGTAATCCAGTTACATAGCCTTGTTTGCCGTCGATGGATACTGCTTTATCTCCATCTACTTTTACAATGCCATTGTTATCGAACGTCACTTTACCAGATCCAGCTTCATTTGCAATGGATGTAATTTTGCTTAACGCACCTTCTACATTCACTTTATATGGTTCAGCTTCTGTGCCTTTACCTTCTACAGTTGTATTTGTACCAGTTGCTAATTTAGTTTTAGCTACAGATACTTTGTAGATTGTTTTACCTTCTGTATTTGTATCTTTATCTACAGTGACATTATCTGCATTATCTCCAGCTTTTACTTCTACTGCATCTTTAGCGATATTAGCCACAGCTTTTTTAGATACGCCTACACCATAACGAGCATTAGCTGTTTTATCTACAGTATTATCCATCATGGTCACAGTAGCAATGTTTTCATCATCTGCTAACGTTGCTGTTGTAACGGATTCTACTTGGTCATTCGCCGCTACTGTATAGGTCTTTTTACCTGTCATAACATCTGTTGTTGGAGTTACAGTAATGTTTTTGCCCGCTTTAACCTCAGTTAAACCAGTGATGGTAGACTTACCTACATTATCAATATTAGATAAATCTGTTTTTGCCAGTCCTGTGGCAGCAATAGTTACATTACCATTCGCATCTTTTGAAATGCTGATATTATCGCCATTTTTCAGGTTCACTTTGTTATTCTTAGGTGTTACATCTTCACCATTAACAGATAAGCTCCAAAGGTCGGATTTTTTCGCTACTCCTTTAATCTTTGCAGTAGTATTAGGTACAACACTTCCATTACCATCGGAATATGTTAATGTAACATCCCCATCTCCATTAGGAGTATATTCCATTGGTGTAATATGCAGTTCATTATTTTTCACAGTAGTGACTGCACTATGTAAGTCTTTCACATTTACCGCTGCACTTGGGTTAGTGCCCTCTGCGGCATTCAAACGATCTGCGAAAGTTGGTGCATTATTACCCGCAACAGGGTGTGTTTGAATCACAGACTTCACATTATTTAACACCGTTGGAGCCGTAGTGCTATTACCATTTGCATTAACTAAACGAGATTGTACATTAGCTGCTGCAACTTTTGACTCCCCTGCTACAGGGTCTTTTGATTTATAGAAATATCCATCTTCACGTTTATATACACGATTCCCATTTGCATCAGTATAGACAACAATTGCATCTTGTGTTTCACCTTTAATGGTGATAGTGCTACCATCTGCTGTGACAGTCACATTACCTTCACCTTTTAGGTTGATACGTTTATTATCATTTGCCACTGTTGTAGGAACTACTTTCGCCGAATTGCCATTGGTCATAACTCCTAAATCCCATGTTACGGCATCCAATTGCGATTTATTCACTGCATCATTAGGATTCGTTCCTGCTTGAAGGTTCGTAATTGGCTTGTTGTTCATATTGATGCCATCGTAGGAAATGGATGGACCGGCATCATTCGTTTGATGATTACCATCATATCTATAGGTAGTAAAGCTTTTGGATTTTAAATCTGGTCGTAATCCAATACCAATTGTATTTCCCGTAGTATAGGTGCCCACGTTCCCCGTCTCGTAGCGTACGTTTCCATCTGCCCAAATTGAATTAGGCTCTGATGCTTTATCTAGGTTTGAAAACTTTTTACCTGTCACGTTCACTGTGTTACTAGTTGCTGTTGGTGTTACCTTAGAACCTTGATCACCAGTAAAACTAGTAACAAACAAAGATGCTTTCGCTTTATCAGTCAAAGTAACAGTAATTTCATTGTTATCGGCATTCGTAGTGATGTATCCATCAGTACCTTTCACCGTCAATGATTGTTCAGACAAACGTACATCGGCGCCTGCTGTTGCAGTTGTATTGCCTGCAAGTTTCAAGTTCATGGCTTTCAACTGCGCTACGTTTACCGCATCTGTATCATTGGTACCACCGGCTAGATTCGTAATTTGTCGTGTTGCTGTATCACTGCCCACGGATACGGCACCAGCACCAGAGGTCGCCGCTACACCACTTCGAATGGCTGCATAATTATTCCTTCTTGCATCAGCTGGATCCCATGCATTGACTCCCGCTGCTATACCTGCTACAGAACCAGCACCTAAAGCAACGCCCTTATCAACTGTTACAGAGGCACCCGTACCTAAGGCTGTACCTTGTGCATTAGCAGCGTTAGCACCTTTACCTAATGCCGTGCCCTCAGTCGACTGTACTCTAGCTCCTTGACCAATGGCCGTAGCATATGTTGCATTTGGATCAATCTGAGCCCCTTGACCAATTGCGATACCATAGGTGGCCCCTGTATTAATGGTAGCGCCTTGACCAATCGCCGTACCGTACTCAGCATTTGCTTTTATGGTAGCTTCTTTTCCTAAGGCAATACTATCAATCGCACCCGCTTCAATTTTAGCTGTTTGCCCAATGGCAACACTTTCTTTCGCATTAACACTAGCCTTAGTGCCCATAACAATCGTTTCTTTTTGATTCGTATAGGCATAGCGACCAATCGCAATACTATTGGCTGGTGTCCGCTCATCTGTTGTTTTATTGTTAGCATCTTTTACAACTGTGGTTGCATCTTCTACCTGTGCATGTGAACCAATAGCAATGGAGTTTTCCCCCAATGTGTTAGAGCTGGAACCAATCGCTACCGCATCTCCACCTTTGACTGTTGCACTGGCACCAATCGCTACATCTTGATCGCGTTTCGCTGTTGCATTGGCACCAATCGCCACCGCATTATTACCTTGCCATGTGCCATTCCATGAACCAGCTTTGTCATTAGCATCGGCATTTACAGCGGCACTATCACCAATAGCAACGGTACTATTACCTTTGCCAGTGGCACTAGTACCAATTGCAACAGCATTCGTCGAATAGCTTGTAGCACGTTTACCAATGGCAATCGTGCTATTTTCTCTAGCACTTGCTAAATCACCGATAGCAATGGAACTATCCTTCCATGTAGCAGCTTTAAAACCTACTGCAACGGTACCAGCTCCTGCACTACGGGCGTAAGAGCCTAAGGCAACTGACTGATTGCCCACAGCACCTGTATTGTTATAGTTAGATTCCGTAGCGATACCGTTAACATCTATGTTTCCATCTGTAGCACTTCCACCCTTAGTGGATAAATAGTGCACAGGTGTTCCTGCTGCATTAATTTTATTAATCGCATCCTGTGTTAAACCTACAGTGATTGTATTATTATCCGCATTTGTGGTTATATAATTACCATCACCTTTCACAGTTAACGTTTGATCGTGTAAACGTACATCAGCTTTCGCATTACTAGTTGTGTTACCTGCGATTTTTAGATTTAATGCTTTTACTTGCGCTACGTTTACTGCATCGGTGTTTTCTGTACCTGCCGCAAGATGATGAATTTGTCGCGTATTTCTTTCACTACCAATAGAAATACCAGCATTCGTAGATGTTAATGTAATGCCTGTTAGTTTATTATCATAATGGTTACGACGGCCATTAGCAGGATTCCACCCTGTTACTCCTTTGTCTATAGTCGCCACAGAATAAGCGCCTAGAGCCACAGAATCTGCTACCTTAGTCTCTGCATTAACGCCTAATGCAATAGAATGATTTGCTCTTGCTTTGGCTTGAGACCCAACGGCAACGGCATCTTCTCCACCTGTATAGGCTTTCGTACCGATGCCTACGCTATCTTTGCCGTAGGTACCAGCACCGTAACCGACAGCAGTTGCTCTTTCACCAGTAGATTTTGTATATACACCTAGTGCCATAGCACCTGCACCTGTCGCTTCATCATTATTATAGTTAGAACGGCGAGTTTCAAATGCATCACCAGCTGCATTATACCCCACATTAGCTGTGCTATTTTCACCAATGGTGGCTGTGGACCCCGCCACTGTATGATTGACAGATAAGAAATGACCCGCTTTACCTCTCCAGTCACGAAGCTGTGCTACTGTTACTACGTCATTATCCAACGCCCCTGGAGCTACGTTGGTAATACGACGAAGGCCCGGTACTCGCTCTTTCGTACCTGATTCATTAGTGATCTCAACGAGTCCACCACCGACGGATACGACACCTAACCCTTGTTTATCAAGTTGTTCTAAGGTATGTCCTAATTTAGAGTCACGTGGCAAATATGACGGAATTGTCATAGCATCCCGTTTTTCTAATATCACATCACCATTCGAGTCAAATTCATACTTTTGCTTTGGATCCAAATTAGCGTAGGCACTGACACCTGGCTTTAACTTCCACGTTAGTGCTTCATAAGTATCGTTAGAATTATGGCCTAAAACAATAGAATTATTACGGAGTGCACTAGCTCCTTGACCGATAACAACAACATTATCTGCTCCTGATTGTTTCGTTGGGTTTGTATTGTATACACCAGCACTCGCCTTATTACCAATCACGATAGATGTTGTGCCCACAGCACGTACACCTGTACCTAAGCCCACTGTATCAACGCCGTTAACTTTAGAGTCTTGACCTATTGCAATACCACGTGTAGCCCCTGTTGCTACTGAAGAGGAACCGCCTAATGCCACAGCATTTTCTGCATTTGTAGTTGCAAAGTTACCGATAGTCACACTGTTTATAGAAGCTTTACCAGATTCTGTATTGCTACCAAAGGATAGACTATTTCTACCCAATGATTTCGCTTGTGTACCAATTGCTACTGAATTTAGAGCATTATCACCAACATTGGAGTCAAAACCAATAGCAATACTATTGGCTGCGCCTCCCCCTACATTAGCCCTTTCACCTAAAGCAACTGACCGAATAGATCCACCATTAATACGGCTACTCTTACCGATAGCAGTACCACTATTGGATAATACCGCCGAATTAAAGCCGATACCAACAGAGCTATCTCCTAGTACTGTAGTTCTATTACCAATTGCCACATCACCAGCACCATAGGTAGCTGTCCGCACACCCATTGCCACAGAGTTTTCATCATGGGCTTGTGCACCTGTACCAATCGCAATCGATTGTGCCGCTTTATCTCCTACATGAGCTAAAGAGCCTAAGGCGATACTAGCATCTGCTTTCGTATAGGCTCCAACCCCTTGAGCAATGCTTGCATTTCCTGTAGCTAACGTATAGTTACCAATAGCGATTGCATTATCACCTTGCTTTTCAGTGACCTCTCTAAACACACCATTAGTATCTCCCAAAATCTTTTTCTTAACTGATAGGTTTAACGCATTCGAGGCAGCTGGAGAATTATAATCAAAGCCTTTATTTAGATTATCATCAATAAGTTTTGACACTCCGCCTGTTTTATTCAGTGCATTTTGCAAATCTGTGTTATTACTTGTAGTTCCCGCATTGTCCACCAAAGCATTGTAATCAGGAAGAGCTTCCAACTCAGTTCGTTTTGCCTCAATGTCTCTAGATTGAGATGCCAACCATTCTCGTTCAGCTTGCGCTTCCGACGTATTGCCCATAGCAACCAATTGATTCAATCTTGTCTCGTGAGTTGTATAATCAGACACCAAGTCCGCATATTCTTTCATTTTGGTTCTTGTATTATCGCTTACTGCATTCGTCATTCCATCGATTTTGCTAGCAAGATTGTTTGTGTCCGAAACAGCTACATTGGCATAGGTGTTGTAACCAATCGCTAACGATGATTTACCTGCTGCTTGGGTATTAAAACCGATGGCATTACTACCTGCTGCATTTGCGTTAGCACGAGCCCCTAATGCCACTGTATAGTCGTCATGAGATTCCGACTTAAAGCCTATGGCGATATTATCATGCAGACTCGGTCCATATGTGATATTACCATTATTTACTGCTGTTGGACTGGCTGATGCATCAGAATACAAACCGAGGGCAATCGTACCTTCTCCAGACGCTTTAGAGTTACCGCCTAAGGCAATTGCTCCTGTACCATTTACGTGTGTACTTTCACCACCAGTAATAGTAGCACCTTGGTATGTGACATACCCTTGATTTACCTTAAGGGCGGTTCCCGTTTTAGAATCTTGCAACCCATAGAAATCGGTAGTTTTTGTAGCTAATGGATTATGATACAACATAGCATACAACTGACGAAGTGTTAAAAACTGCCCCAGATTGTTTACTTTTTCATCTAAGATCGCTTCGTTTTTCTCTGCTGTTGTCATTCCGCCAAAATCAACATGTTTAGGTTTGATAATCAACTTTCCTTTAGGTCCATCAGCACCACCCTCAGATGTCACAATATCATAGCGATTGTATCCAGATATCCCTGCTTGGTCAAATGCCAACCCCAACAAATTCGTTGGAATCACCGCTTGTACTACACTAGGTACAGCAATGCCACCTGTAATCAAGAAGGCAATAACCGCCCCTTTGCTATATCGCCCTTTGTCTTTCAAAGCTCGTTTTAGAAAGCGTTCACATTCCAAAAATATTTGACTCGATTTCATAGAACCTCCATACACATAACTATTTTTCAACTCCATCACTTGTGTTTACAGTTTTGTAAACTCACTCGATCAGAGAATCACATCCATTGTTTCCTTCTATGCTACCGGCTACGAATCGTAAGTATACGATACATAACTGTATCGTTACATTCACGAGATGATCATTCACTATTTATAAGCAAATACATCCTCATGCATTCACGTAACGTTGCATAATCTAGTAAAAATATTTTAATCATTAATTTTTATTATACACTAAAACACTAGAGTTTAACAGCCTTTTTAGAACAAAAAATAGTATAAAACTTCAAATTGTTGAATTGTAATTCCGTTATTTACTAGATTTCATGAAGAGAAGATGAAGAAATATAAAGCTCTTCATCTTCTCTTCATGTTACTTCGTTTTACCCCCCCCATTTATTAATAAAACTTATGATAATTATAAGAAAAACAGTTGAATAAGTCGACAATTGTAAACAAGACTATAACAAAAAAGTTCACCCAACCAGACCTCATATCTGTATTGGGTGAACTTCTTTCACTCACTATTATAATATCTTTACACCTTGCATCTCATCGACGATTTCATCCACCAAATACAAGTCAGACCTACAATGCATATCTGCGACTCCTTCTCGCATCAATTCATAGATATCCGAATGATAAAACAGTTCCAAAGCCCGTATAGTTGTAATCGATAACCTTTCAGCCAACAAAGCTATAATTCTAGCATACTTTTTCTGCAGCAATACTGGATGCGCTCTCATACTTCCACACTTCTTTCAAATACCAACTTCGACAACGCTGCTTCCGTCCTAAACGTAATTTGTAAATTGGTCTCTTCATACATCAATCGTTTGATCGCTTCTGCTTTATCAATCAATCCATCAAAATAGAGTTCCACCGTATTAAACACTCGATCATTGGCAACGCCACCTATCACTATATCGTAATCTGTTGCATCTTTGCAGGTACGACATTGCAAAATAAAATCTAACCACTCTTCTGAATAGCTTTCAAATATTAACGCCTTTACATCTGAAAGGGAACTATCATCAAAGGAATATTCAGACACAATCCCAGTCTTATTCTGTTTACGAAAACGCTTCGCCCATTGTTCAGCTTGCTCATAGATAGGCGTTGTGTAAAAGCCCTTTCCAAAATCTACATTCTCTCGAGAATGTGTTAAGTCAGGTTGAGGCACCGCTACATAGGATCCATGATATACCTTCATAGACTAACCCCCTTCGCTTTCAGCATGTCTATCAAATCATTTACAATGTATTCCTTTCCCTGCGTATGCAGCACGTCATAGCAAGGGATGATATATTGTTGCAGTATATCTGTTTGTACGGCTAGCATGTCATAAGCCATGGTTCCATCTACGGATAGTTCTTTTGCTACATTCTCTATGCAGAACACAGCAAACTCCAGTTCTTTAAACTCTCGGGTGTTTGTATCAACACCCGTGTCTATATATCGATTCATCTTCATGCCCTTATTAAAAATGGTCAGCCTACTCTTGCGTACTGACCTCGTCCTATACTGTCATTATAGGGTTCCCCCTAGGGAGTGTCAAGACGAAAAAAATTCACCCAACCAGACCTTATATCTGTATTGGGTGAACCTGTTTTACTGTATTATTTTGTTATTAGCTAAACCACGGAGAGATGTCAAAGTCCTCGTGAATAGTTGCTTTCACCATACTGCGTCCTAGGTATAATCCTAACAAGGTTAGGTTCAAGCGGCACAATGGGATGCGATTGTATGTTTGGCATAAGTCTAGCAAGACTGGAGAGATATGTTCTAGCACGTCTTCAAAGGATGTGTTGTCCCAATCGAAGGCGCGGCTGAAGGCTAGCCCTGTCAACGCCTGTTGTGTGTCTTGATCAGTGACACCTGCTCGTTGGAATAAGCTTGGCAACATGTATTCATCTACAGCCGATAATTTTAGCAAATTCGAGTTAAGGCTCGGTACGGTAATGGATGTGCGTACTGGCGCATTTTGCATGACATATTCTAATTCTTCCATGGTAAAGCCACGGTAATCGAACACCAACGGATAGGAGTTGCGCAAAATTTGTTCAAACCGCACTTCCCCTGTGGACGAAGTACAACGCAAGTATTCTAATTGTTGGTACATGTCTTCACGAGTTGGCAATTCACTGAGTAGTGGTTCTAAATATTTCTCCACATAATGTTGAAAATTCTCTAATGAATAGTTATTGGAATTTTTAGAATATTGCACGATCAAAGCTAATGCCAAGGCTTGTAAATGACCTTTTTGCATATTCACCAAGCATTTCAATGCATCCACTGCCACCAAGTACCAAGTACTGGATTGCGGCCGTTTCACCACATCTCGGAAGGCATCTGCTAGCACGTCTCGTAACCACTCTGTTGGGTTCGTTACGTACGCTTTTTGCACTTGTAATAACGCTTCTTGAACAGCAATATTTTCCAATAATGTAGTGATTTCTTCTTCCGATTCAGTTCCTAATTGCGAGAATACATATTCTGTGATGTACTTCGCCGCCGCTTCTGATTTTGGATTTAAGATGCCAAAAGCTGCCACGTATTGTGCTACCGCTTTGTCTACAATCGTAGATGGTTCTGTTGTGGCAAATGTTTCTACCGTTGGTTCTTCTAGAGTTTGTTCTTCTCTGACTAACTCTTCTGTAATCTTCGGCATAATCCGTGTGGCATCGTCCGCTTCCTCTAGTGGTTGCTCACTAACGGCACTCACTAATTCTTTGGATACAATACCTTGGGATTCGTTCCAATCCGTCGCATCCACTGCTGGCAACGGCATGGTGTAATCGCTAGGGTTCATTTCTTCCCAAATAGTATCATCTGTCTCAGATTCTTCTTTCACAGCGTAAGGATTCTGAAAGTTCCGTCTCCGCTCTTCGTAATACTCTTCATAATTCGGCATCTGTTGTTCTATGTGTTTCTGGTTACTTTTACCATCTCGGAATAAGAAATAGCAACATAGTAAAAATAACAATACCACGCCTACCACGACCACGTAAGGTCCATATTGTAATGAAAGTTGTATCAATCCGTCCATGGGAATCCTCCAATTCATAAAAGTATGTGTACTTCTTTTATTATACCTATTTACGTTGAGATTTGAAAGTGTTCTAATCTATTAAAAAAAGGAACTATCCGAAGATAGTTCCTAGTGTGGTGGACGATGACAGGATCGAACTGCCGACATCCTGCTTGTAAGGCAGGCGCTCTCCCAGCTGAGCTAATCGTCCATATGGTGACCCGTGGGGGAATCGAACCCCCGATACCGCCGTGAAAGGGCGGTGTCTTAACCGCTTGACCAACGGGCCATGTTGTGTAAGTGGTGACCCACCCGCGACTCGAACGCGGGACACCCTGATTAAAAGTCAGGTGCTCTGCCAACTGAGCTAGTGGGTCATGATAGTGTACTAACCGAAAGTAAGTTGGCTCCTCGAGTAGGACTCGAACCTACGACCGATCGGTTAACAGCCGATTGCTCTACCTGCTGAGCTATCGAGGAATGAACAAACTGGAGCGGAAAACGAGATTCGAACTCGCGACCCCCGCCTTGGCAAGGCGGTGCTCTACCGCTGAGCTATTTCCGCATGTATGCAATCCATGTTTTTCTTTCTTGCGACTGCTCACTTATAATACCAAAAAATTCAGATAGTTGTCAACAAGTTTTTAAAAATATTTTTCTCTAGGCACGACCTACGATAGTTCCCATTGTAATAAGACAAAATACCTATCTATGGTCGTGATTCCCCATTACAAACATAAGAAATATCTATGTATCATCCGTCGTACAAAAAAAGTTGTAGCAAAATATGGCCTGTATATTTCGCTACAACCTTTGGTATTGTTTGTTACAAATACACTACGAGTGTAGATATCCATATTCTTCTTTCAATATAGATATCAATTGATTCCTTAATTCTGGCAGCTTTTCCTTATAAGTAACCCAAATAAGTCTATAATTATTTTGCCCATAATTATGAGATAGCTGATTTCGCATCCCTTTTATGTTCTTCCATGGAATTTCAGTATGTCTATCTTTAAAGTCGTCAGAGACCTTCCCTAAAGTCTCTGCAATGGCTTGAATCTTATAAGCTAAACCATCTTGCTCTAATTCATCTCTAAACAAAAAGTCTTCCATATCATGGATTTTATATAATCTGACAGACGTGTCTAACCTATCCATTAGATCTAATGTATCAACTAATATATCTTTGTTCTTCATAGATATCACCATAGATATGAATCATATCTCTAAAAAGATTTTTTTGAAAGCGTTTAGTTAATTTATTCCCATCAGTGAGTAAGTCTACATTCATTTGTAACACTTCTTTCAACGTTTCTAAAAGACCGCCGACTTCAAATAAACTAATCTCATCATTATCAAAAACTACAAACAAATCTACATCACTAGTTTCATTAGCTTCACCACGAGCATACGAACCAAATACATAGGCCGATTTCACGTGATATAGTTCTAGAACTGGAGTAATTAAGTTACGAATCTCATTGAATGTTTTCATACTATACCCTCCTTTTCTATATTATACCACATAATTAATACGTATTACCGTCCGTCTTGTCGTTCAGATCCTGGTCCATCGACGGCTACGTTTACGCTAGCTTCACCGAATGTTTTCATATCATTCAACATATGCATACCCGCATCCAGAACCGATAGCCCCATAGTAGAACCTAAGGCTTCATCCATTTCAAAGCCGTAGAATAGATGTGGCTGAATACCTAAGTATTTCATTTGCGCTTTTTGCACCGGTTCTCCCATATGAACAGATGGGAACACGTAATCCATGACCGCTTCGTTGATACATTTCGCAGCGAGTACGGCTGCGCCTGTTTCCGCTGTATCGAAGACCACCGCCATTCGATGGCTTGCCGCCCCTAGGATCAGCCCTGTTAAGACCACCACGTCTGGAGATCCTACGGTGGCTAACACATGGGCTCCATCTTTGCTAGGCAATTGATGTTCTGCTAAACTAGCGGTCAACTGTTTTGCTTTTTCTTGGATACTCAAGGTGCAATTATTCTCTGTCAATAATTCTGCCATTGGATAGCCTGTGATTCCTGCTGTGACCGCCAATGCTGAAAGTAAGCTTCTTTCACCAACAGTACCGATACCGATGGTTTGGTAACCCTTTTCACTCAATTCATCAGCTAAAGCAAAACCCACTTCTAAGCCTTGTTCTACGATGTCAGGAGTCAAAGCCGCATGCATGCGGAAGAACTTAGACCCTTTCGCTAATTTATGTTGTCGTACACCTTCGATATGGCTCGTATCTAATTCTAAGCCTGCGTCCACTAAGAATACATCTGCACCAATTTTCTTAGCTGCCCCATGTGTCGCTGAATGACCAGAAGCTAATCGCTCCATAGCTTTCAAACTTTCCACACCATGAGTTTGATTTTGTGGACCATCCACAGCGATGTCGGCGCCTACGATAACAACAGCATGACGAAGATTGTTAGGTTTTTCTTCTTTCAGAATCCCTGCCATACGCTCCGTAATCCCTTCTAAGCGCGCCAAGGAATACAATGGTTTTGTTAGGTTATCGATGCGCAAACGGCATTCCTCCATGGATGGTTTGTGCAATGGTTCGATGACAAAATTACGCATGGTGCTCACCTCCTGCAACTTCGTGGAACATGTCTACGGCTAAGTTCAACATTTGCATTTGCATAGATCCCCCTGTGGCCTCACCCAAGCAGAATCCAAGGTCTACATAGGCCTCTAAGCCCAATGTTTTCAACGCATCTTTATGAGCTTTTTCAGCCGACAAATGAGATGCCATCACATAATCCATGGTGTGCGGATTCATAGCATGAGCAATCAAAGCACAGGCGGTAGTATTGAATCCATCGATAACTACCAACGCATGATTCGCCGCTGCCCCTAAGATGACCCCTACTAGGCAAGCGAATTCCAATCCCCCTACAGCAGACAAAATACCCAATCCGTCCGTGGCTGGAATGTCTGCATATTTTACCAAGGCATCGTAAACGACCTTCTGTTTCACTTTCAATCGTTCGTCAGAAATATTCGTTCCTCGTCCCGTTGCTTGTTCCGCTGAAAGTCCCGAGAATTTCGCTGTGATAATCGCACTAGACGTAGTATTACCGATACCCATTTCTCCTACAAGGAAGGTGTTGAATCCTTCTTTCACCTTTTCTTCTACAAAAGCAATACCTACCTCTACCGCTTCAATAGCTTTGTCCATAGGCATAGCGGGCTCTTCTAACATATTATTCGTACCGCCTGCCATCACCTTGCGATGGTGTAAGCCTGGCACGTTGGACATATCTGCGGCAACCCCTACATCGATGACCTCAATTTGAGCGCCACAATAATTGGCCAACGCATTGGCAGCTGCTCCTTTCGGAATCAAGTAGTTCGTGGTCATATGCACCGTTACCTCTTGAGGATAGGCACTGACACCAATCTTCGCCACCCCATGATCTCCACAGGCGATAATCATACATGGTTTAGGAGAAGTTGGATTTACTTGATTTGTAGCTGCCGCATAATGCTCTACCATCGTCGCTAACTTACCATACGAACCATATGGAGTCCCCTTACTCCATTGTTCCCCAATTGCTCGTTCAATCTCTTTATTCCGTGGCACAATCCGTGCCAATGTACTTTCATATAAACTCATACGTCCTCCTATGTGAAACCCATCATAAGAATACAAAAAAGCATAGCCCTAGACTATGCCAAGTTGATTCCATTATAAAGTATTTTTTGATCAGTTTCAATTTTTATATTTTCTATCTTGTACTTTAATCGCCAACATATGCCCCATAAAAACTGCCCTTCGCGAAAGTTTTTATGGGGCATATGTTGGCTCAGGAGTATACGCTTGATATGAAGATATAAAAATTGAAACAGACCGTAGGAAAATAAGCGGGGAAAAGATGTTATTTGTTTTTGTAAACCTCACGTCTATGTACTACCCCCCATGTTTTATCATCCTTGCTATGGATGGGTCTAATTTTTTAATTTACTTTTGAAAACTTAACCGCAAACACTAGATACCTAGCTCTTTCCAAACTTCTTCATGATCGTATATCGGCTCTTGGTGTAATGCATGTCTTGCCTTAAGAATACGTTGTTCGTCTATTATCAACTCTTCTTCTGAAGGATATAGCATCTCATTAACTATGTCACAATAATTGATATCTTTAAACATAAAAACACCTCCATACTGTCAACTTTGTCCTTAGCGTTATTCACTTATCTATGAGAATAAACCTACCAGAGAACCCTCAGCCGCAATTCTCATTTATACCTACAGTATATCACACTTTTATAGAGCACCAATCTCCCTTAGGGCGACCATCACATTCCTTCCCCCTGGGGAGCCCCCACTCAGAGCGATTTAAATTCCCTCCTCTAATAAGCGCAAAGAAGCCCCCGTGTGTTTCGTCAAAAACTTTCACGTAGGGCAGTTTTCGGGGCCTGCATGGGGGCTAAAAATCGCATTCTTTCCCTCTAGGGAGCCCCCGCCCAGAGCGCTTTAAATTCCTCTTTCGATAAACGCAAAGGAGCCCCCATGTGTTCTATCAAAAACTTTCGCGTAGGGCAGTTTTTGCGGAATACATGGGGGCTCCTCCCCACACTTTCACGATATGGAATTTAAACCGATATGAGCGAACGACCTCTCCATTTTCCTGACTGCCACCGCCACACGAATATGATTGCTCGTATGATCTCATCGACAGCCATAGCGATCCACACACCTACAAGTCCCCATCCCAAGACGATACCAAAGTAATAGGATAAGGTCACAGCGAACATCCACATGCCAAAGACACCTACAAACACGGGAATGCGAATGTCTCCCGCCGCTTGCAAGCATTGCACCAACACAATGTTAGCGCCACGTCCAATTTCCAAGAATATCTCGATGAACAAAACGGCTTTCGCCAAATCTATAATCTCCTGATTATCCGTCACAAGGCGCATCACCGGTTCACAAGCAAAGTAAAAGAAGGTACTTAATCCCACACCAATGGAAACGCCTACTGCCGTTGTAAGCCACACACGACGAGATACCTCTTCTTCTCGTTTAGCTCCCATGAGGAATCCTACCACGATTTGTGCTGCATTAGCCAAGGCAATGGTGTACATATAGCAGAAGGTAGCGATGATATACACGTATACTTTCGTTGTAATTACCACGAGACCCATGAGGTTCACCATTTTCATAATCACTGTCTGTGACAGTTGGTACGACAAAGTTTCCCCACCTGATGGAACCGAGATAAACAGCAATTGTCGTAATGTGTCCCAACGGAATGGGCGCAAATAGTCCACTTTCAGACGAGCACTCAATAAGGATTGATGGCACCAGATGATAAGACCTAGTCCCAACGCCTTGCTAATGACCGTCGACAAGGATACCCCTAGTACGCCCATGCTTGGGATTGGCCCCCAACCGTAAATAAGTGCATAGTTCAAGATAATATGGACCACATTCATGACGAGAGCAATCCACATGGCAATACGTGGCATGGAATGTCCCCGGAACATCGCTACATAGGTCGTATAAATCCCTGTAATAGGAATGCTGGCTGCCACGATGTTCATGTACAAGCTAGTTTCTTCCAAAATTTCAGGCGGCACACCAAGCAACTGGCACAGGGTTTCATGAAACACGATGACCCCAGCTCCTGCTACGATACTAAATAAAGTATGAAATACAATGCTAATTGTATATACTTCATCAATTTTATCAGGACGCTTAGCTCCTAAATATTGAGCAATTAAAATCGTAGTGGCCGTGCTCATCACAATCAGCAAAAAGAGTATCATATTGATGATCTGATTCGCATTCGCTACGGCTGCCACTGCTGTTTCTGCATATTGACTAAGCATGAATTGGTCTACATTACCCAATAACATCTGTAAAAATAATTCTATAAAGATAGGGACACTGAGTGCCCCTACAGATAAGGATATGCTTTTTGTTACTTTCATAGGGATTCGTTCTTTTCTAACGCACCATTCGCTACTAAGGATTCCCAAGCTGCCACTAGACGATACCGGGCTTCCACTTCTGCCTCTTTCCAGTGGTCTCCGTCAGGAAACCATTCGCTTGGCACCTTACCACATTTCGTAAAATTTAAGGTATACCCCATGGAGCGCACTTCTTTGGAGGCCCACCAAGCCCCTACACGGTCACGGCTATCTAAATACACCGAGTCTAAGCCAGTTTCCGCTACCCAAGACATAATTTCTGACCAATATTCCTCTGGAACTACACTAGCAACCAATGTTTCTTGTAAGGCTTGATTCGCCACTTCTAAAGGGTTTTCCACCCCTACACCTAGTGTATTTTGCACTTCTTCTAGCACTTGATCTACAATATTTTGTGCTGTGTCTGTCATACTATCGCCCCTTTCTATCCTTGCCTTTTATATCTACTACTTACTATTCCATATTTGTAATACAGTGTTGAAAGCTCTCCCATGGATATACCATGCCTATTTCTTTCAAATATCTATTGTTATTATATCACAGGCTCTGCCTATATCCTATGTTGAAAGCCTCACCTATTATTATATACATATAGTTACATATCATATTTCCCTACTGTACATACAGTATAGGGACAAAGCTATCTTTCAAATCTATTATTTTTTATCTATGGTCAAGCTTGGTAGTCGATCACGAATTTCTTTCCCTCGTGTTAAATACTGCCCCAATCCATCACCATTGTCATCGGCTTGAAGTAAAGCTTTCACCGTTTCTAGTTCCTGCTCCACCTTATGAATAGCCTCTAACACATTATGGCGATTACCATAGATAATCTCCTGCCACATGCTCGGCAAACCACTGGCAGTACGGGTGCTATCTCGTAAACCTCCGGCAGACAAGCTCATGCGTTTATCTCCTAGTTCATCGCCACCTACAGCAGTAATCATGACGGATGCCAGCATATGTGGCATATGGCTCACCATGGCCAAGCACCCATCGTGGCGTTTCATATCCACGTATTCAATACGGGATCCCACAGCACGGCCCATGTCAGCTAGTTCCTGTGCCACTGTGGCATCGTAGGCTGGCTGCTTCTCATCTTCTAGGACAATCCATCCCATTTTTTGAAATAAGTCTTTATGAGATTCTTCATAACCGCCTTTTTCAGAACCCGCCATAGGATGTACAGATACGAAGTGCACACCTTCAGGAATATGCGCATACACAGTATTAGCAAATTCATCTTTTGCACTGGACACATCCGTCACCACTTGTCCTGTTCGGAAATGATGAGCTACTTTCACAAAAAGTTCGCTATTCGTCTGCGGTGGCAACGCAAATACAACAATATCTGCGCCCTCGATCACTGGTTTCACCTCTGTGAAAGCCTGCGATACACAGCCATCAGCCAACGCTATATCACAAATTTCCTGACGTCGGGCATAGCCAATGACATCGTATGTTGTATATGCTCGCAATGCTTTTGCCAAGGACGCCCCTAGCAATCCTAATCCAATCATGCCAACCGTTCGTGCCATCTATTCCTCCTACACGTAACCTCGAGAAATGTATCTATCTACCCTATACAGGTCCTAAGATGCTCTTAACATCCACACTTACTAATAAGGTACAGCTACTTTTACAAGCATCTGTACCCTTCATTCTGTATTTATTAGTTCTACCACGAATTATAAATTCGGTCAACTTTTAATTATGCCGAAATATCACTTTATGCGATCATATTTACAACAATATTAACCTCTATAATTGTCCTTACCAACTGAATCACACAAGAAAAAGAATCTCGTGCCTTTCTTTTTATATTCCATCTATTCTATGCGCTTGTAGCACGGCCTTTATCCCATGCCAAGATAAATATTGTAACAATGATAAGAGTCATGCCGATCATATCCCACTGAGAAAACTCATTGCCCAATAGCAACCACGCCAACACCGCTGCCGAGATAGGTTCTATGGATGAAAGTATAGACCCCGTTACAGCCCCCACACGTCGCACCCCTTCTAGGTACGCATTAAAGGACACTACTGTACCGAAGATGATAATACTCCAGAACCCACCGTGCGCCCATAGATCCCATACAATCCCTTCAGAACTTGGTTGTGTAGCAATCCATGCAAAAGCTCCACCAATGAGCATCCCAAAGCCCACGATAGGAGCTGTACCATACTTTTTCAATAAAGGCACTGGCTGCAATGTATATATACCAACTGCCACCGCTGACAACATACCCCACAATAAAAGGGTATCATCTAAGGCAGAAATATCCCACACGCCTTGTAGTGCGATGATGCCTGTACCTAACGTAGCCAATACAACACTACATACCTCCGCCACTCGTGGTAACTGCAACCGTGTGATCGAGATATACAAAATGATGAGCGCTGGCCCTACGTATTGCAAGACCGTCGCAATCCCTGCCCCTGCATAGGCGATGGCTTTAAAGTAAGTATATTGGCACATCCACATACCAAGGACCCCAAATATCACCAACCGTAATGTATCTTTCCAGTCAGAAAAGACCTTAAAAATAGAGGCTCTTCCTTGGTAAAAGGCGGCTGCTATCGTAATGACACCGGCAATAGTCAATCGCATAGCCACCACCCATTCTGCAGACATCATGCGCTGTTGTTGCACAAATTGTGAGCACATCCCCGAAAAGCCCCACAAAACAGCACCTAATGCAATGAGCAACATGCCTTTCATGACATATGCGTTCATAATTCCTCCCTTAGTCATTAGTGAAATTCACCTTACAATCATTATGTCAACTGTAACTATACGATCTAATCCTAAACTTTCTCCAGCACTTCTATCCGTGTCTGTGTCTGTGTCTGTGTCTGTGTCTGTGTCTGTGTCTGTAAAGAATTATATGGTACAAACATAAACTATCCAAGCTTATGTTTACTTACTTAATAAACTCTTATGGATTTTCACAACAACCTTGCGAATCTGTTGTACCTCATGAGGGGCAATCAAAGTGCGATGTAACTCACCAGGATAAAAAATACAATAATCCCCAGGGCGCACATCGATTGTGACAGTACCACCTTGCGTAGGATCATAAAAGTAACAATCCTTGTCATCATAAGCCTCGACCACATCAGGCAAAGTTTGACGAATAAGAATCTCCATTTGCTCTTCCCCTGCCGCCAAAAATTGCACATCCATGTAATCCTTATGCCCTTCAATCTTCGTCTCCTCATAGATCCGTGTATTCACAATATCCACATTGGCATACATCAAATCACCTTCAATGGGATATCGACCACCTGCAAAGGTCGTGAAATCATGAGCTTTCAAAAACTCAAGAGCCCGTTCCACCGCCTGCGGATAGTGAAATTGTTTATAATCTATAGCAATATTTTGATAAATCATGGGGTACTCCTTTATTATTATATCCTGCGAACCGTGCATCCTCATAGCACCCTCACATGAATCGTATCTATCTACTGTTACTATACTAGCATAGCCATATAAGGTCAAACACAATTTTGAGGATAACATGGATATATTAGACTGTATCATTATCTATTTTAATTAATTCACTGTCATATAATATCTTCATCTGTTCAATAGTAATTTAATTTTTCCAATCACTCAGCCTGACTCATGCCTTCATTTTTAATTATCTCGAATCCGAGGGAATTAAAATTGATTTATTGCATATCCCTCAAGAAACTATGCTTTAATTATTTAATAAACTATGCTATACTAAAAGCAAGAAAAGAAGAGCCACCAACGTGTTCGAGGCGTTAGGCTCATCTCGAAATTAGCAAATTTGATGGCCTAACGTGTGTAAGTACTGCCAATACTTACGTTTTACGTTAGGCTTTCTCATTAATTATTTGAACAAATCAATGAGTTGTACTATTAACTTTAGAATTAAAATCAATCTATAGATTTTTCTAAATTTTTTCATAGTACCACCCCCTCCCATACAAGGAAGAGATGAGCCCAACAACACGTCGATGACTCTTCAATTAGTATTATACTATAAAACTACTCGTATTGTTAATATTTCTCAAATAAACTTCTTTGAGGAACGCAATGATGCGTAGAATGTTGGTGACGTCCTTTTCTTTATGTCATTACATCAACGCAGACAAGCGTGGCATACTCCGGAGCAAACCTACTGTAGGATCAGTTTGTGGAGGAGTGTGCCGTGCTCTTCCCTACCCCTGAGGAGCGCAATGATGCGTAGTAGCCTTGTGACGTTTCTTTACTGACTAAATTATAAAAACGCAAGAAGAGCACGGTGTCCCAAAAAAAATTAAGCCTATGTCACGTTCGTATGTATCATAATTCTATATACCCTAGAAGAGCACGACATGTTCCTGAACAAACATTATGAAATACCGTTTGTGAAGGAATGTGTCGTGCTCTTCATTTTATCTATATACAACTAAATCGAACGTGACTGTCATCAATCGGGGTATACCGTGCTCTTCCCTTTCACTATTTAGTTAAGAACGCCACAGGCTACATAACATCACAAGTTACGACTCTTCGTGATCGTTAAATTGTGCAATGATTGTTTCCGCCTGTTTATGTGGCACTTCTTCGTATCCATTGAATTCCATATTAAACACACCTTGTCCTTGGGTCATGGAGCGCAATACTGTTACATAATCCAACATTTCTACCAATGGAACTTGGGCTTTCACCACAGTGATCCCTTCACGCACGCCTTGGTCCATGCCGAGTACGCGACCACGACGGCTATTCAAATCTCCCATAATATCGCCCATAAATTCTTCTGGACCGATGACATTCACATTATACACTGGCTCTAACAAAATCGGTTTTGCATCAGGCACACCTTTTTTCAATGCTTGAGCTGCTGCCATTTTGAAAGCTAACTCAGAGGAGTCCACTGTATGATAGGAACCATCTAATAACGTCACTTGGATGCCAATCATCGGATATCCTGCCAAAAGCCCTTTTTCCAATGTTTCACGAACACCTTTTTCTACAGCTGGAATGTATTGACGCGGCACAGCACCACCAAAGATTTTATCGATAAACTCGAACTCTCCTTCATATAGCGGAGCAATACCAAGTTTCACATGTCCATATTGACCATGACCGCCACTTTGTTTTTTATGTTTACCTTCTACTTCCACTGTACCACGAATGGTTTCACGATACGGAATGTATGGCTCTTCTAATTTTGCCCGAACCCCATATTTACGTTCCATTTTTTGTAAAATATGTTCTAAATGCACATCTCCCATACACCGCACTTGCATTTGACGACCTTCTACATCTTTCACTACTTCACAAGTAGGATCCTCTTCGGAAATACGTGCCAAAGCGTTAGCTAATTTTTCCTCTTCCCCTTTTTTCTCAGGTACCATAGCCACGCGATATAGTGGTTGTGGGAATCGAATTGGTGCATATTGTACTTTAAATTCCGCTGTACCAAAGGTATCTCCTGTTTTTGTTTCTGCTAATTTAGGAATGACCACGATATCCCCAGCTTTTGCAACCTCTACTGGCACTTGTTGCTTACCAATTAAGGTTACCATTTTTCCCCATTTTTCTTCTACATCACGGGTCACATTGTAAAGTTTATCTCCTACTTTCAATTCCCCAGAGAAGACACGAACAAAACTTTGTTTTCCCGCAAATGGGTCAAGAATTGTTTTAAATACAAAACCCGTAAACGGTTTATCTGCCACCACGATATGCTCTTCCTTAGAGTCCACACCGATAGCGGTCATCACTTTTTTCGTGGCATCTGGCATATAGCGAATCATACGGTCTAAGACTTGGTCCATACCAATACGACTCAACGCTGTACCACACATAACAGGACATACACGGCCCGTCAACATGCCTTCACGCAAACCTTGACGAATTTCTTCCAAGGTCAATTCTTGTCCGTCTAAATATTTTTCTAGTAATGTATCATTACCTTCTGCAGCTGCTTCCACAGTCATTTCACGAATTTCTTCTACTTTATCGGATAGTTCCGCTGGCACTTTCACTTCTGTCATCTTACCGTTTTCATAGACATAAGCAGTCCGTTTTGCCACGTCTACCACACCTTTGAAAGTAGGCCCTTCACCGATTGGAATTTGCAATGGCATGATGGCTTTGCCAAATAATTCCCGCATTTTTTCCAAAGTACCAAAAAAATCTGCTTTTTCAACGTCCATTTTATTGATGAAAGCCATACGAGGCATTTGCAATTCTACCCCATACTCCCACGCACGAATAGTATCAATTTCTACGCCTGTACCAGCAGATAATACCATAAGCATACCGTCTGCCGCACGCAAAGCAGACCGCACTTCCCCATGGAACTCGGAGTAGCCTGGTGTGTCGATAAAGTTAATTTTATGACCTTTCCATTCACAAGGAGCCATACCTAGTTGGATCGTAACATTCCGTTTGATTTCTTCTGGCTCAAAGTCCATGATATGTTTATTATCTTGACCTTTGCCAACAAAGTCTACAGCACCACAAGACAATAACAATGCCTCTACTAATGCTGTTTTACCCGCCCCGTCATGGGAGACCACCGCCACGTTTCTGATCAAATCACTAGTATATTCTTTCATGAACATCGTCCTCCTTTACAGCCGAAAACAGTCTATTGTTTTAAATAATTCTACATATTTTTTTAAACTCCTTTGAATAGACTGAAATTTATATATGCAAATTACGCATAGTATAGACCTATATATGATAAAAACTATTGTTACGAATACTTTCTCAAATGTTCAAGCCTACTCCGTTACTTCTCTACTACACTAAAATTTTACTAGGTAAATTCTATAGTTTATGGTATTCTAATAGATATATGTCATTTCAGAGTATACATGGAAAGGGAGTTATATAGTATGAAAGACAATGAATCAAAGACGTCATTGCATCGAGGGCTGAAAAGTCGTCATATGCAAATGATCGCATTAGGAGCCTCTGTGGGGACAGGCCTCTTCTACGGATCCGCTCCCACAATTCAACTGGTAGGACCAGGTGTTATTTTCTCTTATTTATTAACCGGTATCTTTATTTTCTTTTTAATGCGTATGTTAGGAGAAATGTCAGTTCGTGAACCTGTGTCCGGCTCTTTCACTTATTTTGCTAGTAAATATTGGTCTTCTTTTGCAGGCTATTTATCTGGTTGGAATTATTGGATCGTATACATGCTTGCCAGCATGGCAGAACTGGCTGCTATTTCAGTATACTTAGATTTCTGGTTACCAGGCATTCCCCATTGGATTACCACCCTCGCTTGTATTACATTGGTTACTGTAATTAATCTCATCAATGTACGTGCTTATGGAGAAGTAGAGTTCTTTGCATCACTCATTAAAGTGGTGGCTATCATCGCTATGATTGCTTTCGGTATCTTCCTGATTTTCTTCGGAGATATGGGTACATTCCCGCAAAACTTCTCTAATTTATGGGTTCACGGAGGATTGTTCCCGAATGGTGCTTATGGTTTCATCGCCTCTATCGCTGTAGTGATGTTCTCTTTTGGTGGAGTGGAACTCATTGGTATCACTGCTGGGGAAGCTGAAAATCCTGAAAAAACATTACCAAAAGCGATTAACGAATTATTAGCTCGTATCTTGATCTTCTATGTAGGTACAATGACTGTGATCATGGCATTATCTCCATGGAACGAACTAGGTACCCATGCGAGTCCATTTGTTCAAATCTTTACAAACATCGGCATTCCAGCAGCAGCGCATATCTTAAACTTCGTCGTTGTTGTGGCTGCCTTATCTGTATACAATAGCTTGCTCTACAGTAATTCTCGTATTTTGCACAGCATGGCATTATCTGGTGATGCGCCAAAAATCTTCAAGAACTTAACTGCTACAGGGGTACCTTTAATTGCTACCTTATTCTGTGCAGCCTTAGCCTTGATTGTTGTATTCTTAACATACATCTTCCCAAGTGCTAGTGATGTATTCTTGCAATTGTTGGCAATCATCGTCGCAGGCTTGATTATTGCATGGTTCATCATTCCAGTAACACACCTTAAATTCCGCAAGCGCTTTGCCCGTGAAGGTCGTCTAGATGAATTGAAGTTCAAATCCATTTTATATCCGTTCACAAACTACTTCTGCTTTGCTTTCATCGCTATGGCAGTAGGTGTTATGTTGACGATGGATTCCATGCGCACATCCATCTACATCATTCCAGTGTGGATTGGCGCTCTGTACATTGCGTATCGACTTAAGAAAAAAGGCTCTATGTCAAATTTTGGGGACAGCAATTAATCTGTTCAGTTTCTTTCATATAAGAGCTATATAAAAATATAAATATAATGAAATACTAAGAAACATAAGTGAAATACAATGGATGTAGCTAATTTTAGGTACCACAAAGTAGCCCCACTTATGTTTCTTTTTTGTGGGGAGACTACTTTCAT
>NZ_RQVE01000006.1 GCF_003992315.1 Veillonella sp. 3891 | reverse complement strand
TTTATCAATAATGAAACCAGGACGCCCAATTATATAAACTTCGTCTACTAATTCTTCTATTTGCTTACGAGCATCTCCCTCTTTCCAATTAGCAGACGCAATAGACATAAGTAAATCTGAAAAAGATAATGGTGTCCCTCCACTATTAGTCCTAATAAAAATTTCAAGTACTTTATCAGGTTCTTGTTCTTCTTGTAGATAATAATTTATTAACGGGTCTTTATGAATAACTTCAAATAATTTAACTAATGTATCGTAAGCATAATTATTATCCATTAGTTTATTATCATTTAGATACTTATCAACTTTATTTTTAGTATCTAGGTTTAACACTTCACCGACTTTAAACCAAAAATATGTATCTCTATCTTTATCAAATTTCTCTAAATCTGATTTTGATAGAAACCTAAAATCAAATTCCTTTTGATTATCATATTCTTGATTTATAGGTGCAATTAAATTTAAATGTAATTCTCTAGTAGGAATGCATTCTTCTGTATTTTTCCACCATTTTCTAGGCATTTTATATGCATAACTACCTTTTAAACCAATGTATAAGCTTGTTAATCTTTGTTGTCCATCTATAACTGCATCAAAATCAGAAACTCCCTTTGTATCAATATAACTATTATTTTCCCCAAAAAATTCTCTGTATTTAGTTATAAACTCATAGAATTTATATCCACTTTTTATTTCGTTATCTGTTATCTTCCAAAACATAAAAGAATTAATAGGATACCCATGCATAATACTATCAAATAGCATCTCAATCTGATTACTCGACCAAGTAAATTTTCTTTGAATTGCTGGTAATAGAAATTGTCTATTATGGATATTATCTATTGCATTTTTTATTGTAATTGGAGATTGAAAACCACTACTCATCTTATTTCCTCCCAAAAAATATATATTAATTTTATCATTTTTCGGTATGAATTTCCATTTTAAAAGCAAGCAGATTTTACACTGCCTCTAAGAAACACAAACATTTGTGACACGAACCAATATCAATACAACTTGTGGGACAATTGGCTTGCACACAAAACAATTGAACAGCTGAATTTGTCAAGGGCTTTAGAGCGAAGCGTCCCTTGACAAAGGAAGAAGGCGTTGAACTACAATACATTAAGCCGATTGTAACAAGTGCTGCTGTGCTATTTGATTTGGAGGTTTAAATTTTAGTACACATCTAGCTACATTATTATCTCTACTAATATATCTTTTATGTGCTTGAACTAAACTATCTAAACTCTTAAATACTCGATTATAAAATCTTCTTCCATCTTCTCTATGGCTACGTTCTACTTTCCCATTTTGCCATGGAGAGTAAGGTCTAGTTTTTATATGTTTAATGCCTTTTTCTTCTAATTTTTGTTCGAAAATCGTTTTTTTTAGTTGTCACTTTTGGATCATTTGTAAATTCACGTCCATTATCTGTTTGAACGGTTTTAATGCTAAATCCAAATTTTTCTTCTAAATTATCTAAAAAGGCTGCTGTATGTGTAACGCTTTTCTCGTCTACAACTTTATATACTCGTTTTCTACTAAATTCATCTATAGCTGTTATTTGATAATATTTAATACCTTTACTATCCCATCCTATACAATGTTGCGGAATATATTTAATATCGATTTGTGCTTTTTCTCTTGGATAAGTAGTTGGTATTTTTATCCATTTACTCTTAGGATACGTTCTTTTTTCTTTCTTCTCAGTTAATTGAAGCTTTTTAATCATTTTTTTCATAGCACCGTATGAACGTGTATACCCTCTTCTTTGACATTGGACATAAACCTCTCCTTTTTGGAAGCAATGATTGTGCAGTGCCATCATATCGACTTCTCCATCGAGCAATTTGTTGTCTAGTTGTATGGTATTATATTGCTGTTTTAGCATTATTATCATGTTTTATTGCATATCTACAGCACGCTGTTTTAATTTGATTTCTTCTGTTATAATAGATTTCATAAGAGAACCTCTTTTCCTGATTTTGAGCAACTTCAGTATAACATTGGTTCTCTTTTTTGTACTTTTTTTGTCACAAATGTATTATACCCTAACAAACGAAATGTCATTTTCTAGTGCCATATCCATCACCTTCCTCTATACATAGTATACATCAATATGTCGTATACTGCGACACGATTTAGCATACAGTTTGTATGTTATATAAAAGAGCCCCAGTACCGCCATATCTGTTTATTCATTTTCTTAGTAAAGTAAAAAACGTCACATACTTTCATCCTATAACAAACTATGAAAGTACATGACGTTTCTAAAAAATATTTAATTATCTAATTACTCTAATACCCAAAGTACCCTAACTTTCAGATTAATGTGTACTTTTAGAATCATTGCGACGGCAAATGCCTGCAAAGATAGATCCTGTAAAGTTATGGATAATGGAGAACACGGCACCTGCTACGGCTGCTTGTGGTGTAAAGTGTTTCAATGCCAAGCTAGCTGCCAAAGCAGAGTTTTGCATCGCCACTTCTATTTGCATGGCACGGCGGTCTGGTACGTTGGAACCGAATAGACGGCAAATGAAATATGTCACCACATAACCGCTCACGTTTTGCACTAAGCAAGCCAAGAAAATCATCACACCATGCGCTAAGATATTATCACGACTAACGGCAGTAACGCCAGCTAGGATGATCAATACAGCTACGGCACCCACGGTTGGCAAGACTTCTTTCACAGGTTCAATGCGAGAACCAATGAAATAGTTCACAATAATGCCCAATGCAATTGGCACGGCAATGATTTTCACGATGGACATGAACATTGGCCAGAATGCAATATCTACCGTTTGTCCTGCATATAAGACGATAAAGATTGGTGTTAACACTGGTGCTAATAACGTGGATACTGTTGTGGCAGATACGGATAACGGCACATTACCATTTGCCAAGAATGTCATCACATTGGATGCGGTGCCGCCTGGGGCAGCTCCTAACAAGATAAATCCTAAGGCGATTTCTGGTGGGAATCCAAACAAGTTACCCACTAACCAACCTGCTAGTGGCATCCACAAGAATTGAATCAAGGACACCAAGATCACTTGCCACGGTTGTTTAAATACATCTAAGAATACTTTCCCTGTTAATGTTAAGCCCATGCTGAACATAACTAATTGTAGCAAAGGAACTGTTTGTTTCGCTGCGCCCATGAATACTTCTGGCACTAAGAATGCGATAACTGCTACAGCCAACACAATCCATGCTAGGTAATCATTGAACAAGCGATTGATACTACGAATAAAATTCATATGTAACCTACTTTCTATAAAACATGAGAACTTTACAATTATAGCAAATCTTTCTCTCTAATAAAAGGGATTTATCTTAAATTTATAATATGTTTGTCCATTTATGTGTTACAACTATTAGCTGTGATGTACATCGTATAGTTTTCGTCCCACTCTCATGATCATAACTAGGCTCCGTTATTGTATATCAGAAAATGTTATCTACTTAATTGTATAATGCAATTTCACTTTAAAATAAAAAAGAAACATAAGTGACGATAACTCCTAACATCAACATTAGATGCCTAGATTCCTCATCACTTATATTTCTTCCTTGTGAGACAGCTGTATGTAAACTGATTGACTAGCTATTCAAAAATGTCCGAATCGCCGAATTTTCCATCATCTCAGCTTGTTCTTCTGCAGTGATAACTTGTACTTTATCTCGGTCCACATTAACCAAGCAAAGGAATCCTAAATGATCGCCTTGGTTCGCACGGAATTGGTGTGCCATCAATTTAGGGATTTCAATCATATCTCCTACTTGTACATCTTCTATAGTATCACCCATTAAACATTGACCTTTTCCGCGGAAAATCATCACCATGTGCGTATGCTCATGGCGTTCCATGGTGCTATACCCACCTGGTTGTACTTCAAAATAGCGGAACTGACATGGAATATCCCAAGCTCCATCGAAAAGAACTTGACGAGTTACGTCTTTAAATGGACTATTATCTTGCTTATACACCAGCGTGTCTACACCATCCCAGGTGTATTCTTTTTGATTAAATTTACGTATCATAGCTACTCCTACAAAAGGGCCATCTTGGAATCAATCCAGATAGCCCCTCTTCGTATTCTAATATATACCTGGCATATCACCAGATAGGTACGCCTTATTTGAATATTTTCTTAATTGCGCCCAAAATGCCACCATGCTCATGAACATAATCTTTCACAGCTTCCACTTCAAAACCTGTTTCATCGATGGCTGCACGAATAGTCGCTTCATCCGTTTTTGTATGGTCAAAGCGAATACGCACTTCTTTTGTTTTCAAATCTACTGTAGATTCTAATACGCCTGGTAACCCACGAACAGCACCATTCACAGTATTTTCACAGTTCACGCACATCATGCCTGGCACAACAAATAATTTCGTAGTCACATTACCTGTGCTACCACAACCGCAATCTTTACACATAGTTCCTCCTAATTGTTTTGTTTATGACTATTGGTAGCACCTGCTTCTACATCAATGGTTTCTGCTTTTGCAGGTTCTTCTTTAGCTACTTTTTTATCGCCACTAACAGCATCTTTAAATTCATTAATCCCTTTACCGATGGCCTTACCAATTTCAGGTAATTTTTTAGGTCCAAAGATAACAAGGGCAATAATTAAAATAAGAAATAACTCTTGTGTACCAAAATTAAACATGCTTATCACCTCATATTTCACATCAACTAATTCTTATGAGCTGCCTCATCTACATACCATTCCACTGGGTCATGGGTTAAAACAGCACCTGGTAAACAATGGTCTACTCGATCTTCCCAAGAATATTCTTCGTATTCTTTGCGTTGGCGAAGCACACGGGCTAAGGCTGACTCTTTAGAGGCCCCTACCACCGTGAACCACACAGATTTCGCATTCACTAGCATTGGGAATGTTAATGTCACACGCTCCCATACTTTGCCGTCTTTTACGGCTACTACCATACGATCACGTTCGTACAACGCTTCGGATTTAGGGAATAAGGACGCTGTATGTCCATCATCACCTAATCCTAGTAACACCAAATCTATACATTCTTTTTCTGTGCGCTTCAAGACCATTTGTACTTCTTGTTCGTATTTATCTGCTGCTTCCTCCACAGTACCGTTATTCGTTGGTACCGGATAATAGTGAGCAGCTCCCATAATATTTCCAAATAAGCGATCTTTTGCACGTCCAAAATTGTTATCTGGATTTGACTGTGGCACAAATCGTTCATCTACCCAAAGGAAGAAAATATGCTCCCAATCGATGCGATTTGTATACTCATCAGAATCAAGCAAAGAAAACAATGCATTCGGCGTAGTACCTCCAGATACAGCCACCACACAAGTACCCGTCTCAGCAATACATGCATTGGTATAGTTTAAAAATCGATCGGCCACTGCTTTCGCCACGTCATCTCCTGTAGGAAATGCATGAATTATATCTCTCGCCACGACCATGATCCTCCTTCTAATAACTCTTCTGCCTCTTTTGGTCCCTCACTGAAAGCGGGGTAGAAGCATAACGGTGTTTCTTCATCATTTCGTTCCCATGCCTCAATCAATGGCTTAAATAAGCGCCAAGATTTTTCTACCGCATCATTGCGAACGAATAGTGTTTGATCTCCTAACAAACCGTCTAAAATCAATCTTTCATAGGCATCTGGAATATCTGCTAATTCCTTGGAATTGCTATAGGAAAAATCCATTTCTAATGTATTGACACTCAATTTAGATCCTGGAGATTTTACCTCCAAGGACAATCCCATTCCTTCATTTGGTTGCATGCGAAGTACCAATACGTTTTGGTTAAAATCTTTCGCATGGAACGGTTTAAAGATAGAATGCGGAATAGGTTTGAAAGTAATAGCGATTTCACTAGATTTCTTCGGTAATCGTTTCCCTGTGCGCAAATAGAACGGCACATCACGCCATCTCCAATTATCAATGAACAATTTCAATGCCACATAGGTTTCTGTCGTAGACGTAGGTGGCACATTTTCTTCCTTGCGATACTCAGGAGCTGGACGTTCTGTATTGCCAGAATCTGCATATTGACCACGTACTGCGATATCACCTAATTTTTGACGATGTAAACTACGGATAGATGAAATTAACTTACCAATTTCATCACGGTAATCGTCAGCATTAAAACTAGCAGGTGGTTCCATGGCAATCAAAGATAACACTTGAATCATATGGTTTTGCACCATATCACGCAAAGCCCCTGCCCCATTATAATAGCCTGCACGTTTTTCTACACCTAACTCTTCAGCCACGGTAATTTCTACACGCTCAATATATTTGCGATTCCAAAGTGGTTCAAATATAGCATTGGCGAAACGAAGCATCAAAATATTTTGTACCGTTTCTTTCCCTAAATAATGATCAATACGATAGGTTTGCTCTTCTGTAATATATTGTTTTAATGATTCATCTAATGCGATAGCACTTTCTAAATCATGTCCAAATGGTTTTTCAATGATAACACGGGACCAAGAACCTACTTCTTCTAATAGCTTTGCTCCATGTAATTCACGTACGATAGGTTCAAACAACTCTGGTGGCATGGCTAGATAAAATAGTGCATTCCCACCTGTACAATGAGCCGCCGCCACACGCTCTAATTCTTCACGCAACGCTACATACGTAGACGGCTCTGTATATTGGCCAGCTACATAAGAAAAGCGTTCAATAAATGCTTGTTCTTCTGCACTTGGTTCACGGTCACCTAGTATGGACGCTTTTACCTGTTCACGAAATTCATCGTGGCTCATCGCTGTCCGTGCTACGCCCACTACGGCTACCTTCGGTGAAAGTAAACCACGTTGAAACAAGGAATAAATAGCTGGCAATAATTTACGTTTTGTCAGGTCTCCGGAGGCTCCAAAGATAACGATGGCACCTGCCCCTGGTGTATGTTCAATACATAATTCTTCTTTTACATTATAGGACACATTCATGGTGAATCTCCTCTTACATCAGTTTCCAATGGAAACACTAATACTGTACCTTTTATTATAGCACAAACCCTACTATTGACAATGGTCATACGCCTTTGACTTTTTCATTTTCATAAGGTATAATAAATAAGCACAATTTGTGCAAAGTTTTATTAATCTATGAGGTGATAATCACATGGCAACGAGAAGAGAAGCACGATTTAAGTTATGCCGTCGCTTCGGTGTGAACGTTTTCGGTCACGCGAAGGCTTTAAAACGTGTAAAAAAAGACCAACGTCAAAAGAAAATGTCTGAATATGGTCTTCAATTATTAGAAAAACAAAAAGTTAAAGCATACTACAACTTGCTAGAACGCCAGTTCGTACGCTATTACGATAAAGCGAAAAAAATGCACGGTGTTACAGGCCAAAACATGTTGAAATTGTTGGAATGCCGTTTGGACAACCTTGTATATCGCATTGGCTTCGGTAACTCCATCCGTCAAGCACGTCAAATGGTAAACCATGGCCATATCCTTGTTAACGGCAAACGCGTTGACATCCCTTCTTACCAATGTAAACCAGGTGATGTAATCGAACTTCGTGAAGCTAGCCGTGACAACGAAATGTTCAAAGTGAACTTCCAAGAACTTCGTTCTTTCGAACTTCCTTACATTGAAAAAAATCTTGACGCTTTCCAAGGCACATTAACTCGCCTTCCTGAACGTGAAGAACTTCCTATCGAAGTAAACGAGACACTAATCGTCGAATTGTACTCCAAATAATAGGATACTACAGCAACCAATCTTCGGATTGGTTGCTTTTTTTATGCTCTCATAGTTGAAATTATTGTGGGTAGTTTATATAATGAAAGTATATATCATTCATTATGCATTAAGCGAGGTGCGATTATGAAAAAACTGTTTCTTCTACTAGCGATTTTTTCGCTCTTTACAACATCAGCATTTGCCGTTTCATTAGATGAGTTGAGAAATTCACCAGATCGTTATAAACTAGTTTATGCAGATTCAACAACTGATAAATATGTAGAAATACCTTCTATCAATGTCATCAGATATAACCCACCTTACTACACTATAAATGCCACAAGCTACAATGTTTCATATGATAAAAATTTAATAATAAAACATGATGAAATATTTTTTTACAACTATAACCGCTCTGTAAACTCTTTACGATTAAAATTTAGTACAACAGGTGCTGTAGCTGCTGAATTAAAGAAAGATACTGGTATAACATTTCAATTCAGAGGTATGGAAACTTATGACTATAACGGGCAAGTAGAAATGCCATACCAATATATCAACCCTTCTAGTTCTCTATTACCACCTTTAAAATCCCATATGTTTTCTCCTAGTTATATGGCTGCTATGTACAGTTTCCTCAAATCATATAATATGTACTTTAACCCACCTTCAAAAAGCCAATTATTCTAAAGGTACCCATTATGTCACAAATTCTCTTATCAATATTCTATTTTATCTTAGCCGGTATTGCTGAAATTGGCGGTGGCTATTTAGTATGGCTGTATCTGAAAGACGATAAAAGCCCTTGGTATATGCTCGCTGGTGCTATTACCCTCATCATTTATGGTATCATCCCTACCTTGCAAGAAGCACCCTTCGGCAAAGTCTATGCAGCCTATGGTGGCATCTTTATCGCCCTTTCTATTCTGTGGGGCTATTATGTAGATGGTATTACCCCCGATCGGTATGATATCATCGGCGGTATTGTATCCATCATTGGGGTACTGATTATTATGTATTATCCTCGATAGTAAGTTACATTTAGTCCTCCATATTGCAAAATAGAAAAGAACTGCTCAGTCCAATGAGCAGTGTCCAGCAATACAAATTAAATACACAAAAATCTCTAGTCAAAGCTATGCTTACGCACTCGCTTAAACTAGAGATTTTTTTGCATCAGATACACCAGTTTCTACAATTTAGTAAAACAGTGTATCTATCTATGTTCTATTAAATTTTTTCACCATAGAAGATTAGCTCTTCATCTTTCACTAGGGCATAGGAGCGTGTACCGAGTCCCATACGGTCTGCACGAAGTAAGATGGCTTGCCATTCGCTGTTTGGGGAAATATCTTTGAAATAATCCCAAGTGCGTTTTTCCACTGTGCTTAATACACCATTTTCTACTGGTGTGGCTTGAGTAATAATATCACCCAACGCTTCATCCATAGCCACCATATCATAGGATACGACGATGCCTAAGTTACCTACGATTTCATTGGTAGCGCCTGCCTCTTTCAGCTTATCTTGGTTCACATAATCAGCCACAACGTCCATCGCTACCCCTACGTGAAAACGTTGACGATTTCTTGTAGCAGCTGCTGCATACTCGGCCACTGCTTTATGGTGTTCAGTACCTGTTAATGCCACTAACTCACGACGACCTTCTAAGCTTGCAGAATACCAGCCTGTATTGTTCACAGCACCAGAGAATCCACTGTACTCATTCGCTTTAATATGATTCACGGAAATCATCACATCACTAGTAGCAATGCGTTCATCAATATAGGCTACTTTCACAGATTCCCCATCAGGGATGATAACCTCACGAGAATTATTGCTAGGCTCATCTACATAGACCACCGTGCCACCTTCGGATTCGATGCGTCCTTTCATATAAGCCACTACCGTTTCATAAGCCGCATAGTCACTGTGCAAATCATTGCGAAGTAACGCCACTCGTTTACCATCGCAACCAATTTCATCAAAGCCAATTTTGCGCAACAAAAAATCTAATCGTTTATGGATTAATTCTTGATTAACCTCTTGTAGAGGGGAATAATACACTTCCATGATATACCTCCGATAACAATTTAGTAAAAAAGGGCTGCATCTACTGATACAGCCCTTACTTTGGCGGAGAGAGGGGGATTTGAACCCCCGCGCCAGTTTCCTGACCTACCGCATTTCGAGTGCGGACTCTTCAGCCACTTGAGTACCTCTCCGTATACGTCGGCGTTCTTTGAAAAAATCTTTCATAATTTGACTGCATTCGTCTTGCAATACACCCGCCAAGACCTGTGGTTCATGGTTTAAATTCGGATGTGAAAGTACATTAAACAAAGATTCTACCGCACCACCCTTATAATCGCTACTGCCATAGACAACACGATCAATGCGACTGTTAATAATAGCACCAGCACACATAGGGCACGGCTCTATGGTAACATAAAGCGTGCAACCGGTCAACCGCCACCTTTCAAGCATAGCATTTGCCTCACGGATGGCAAGGACCTCTGCATGTGCCGTCGCATCATGGTCAACCTCACGACGGTTGTGATGACGACTAATAATTTGGCCTTCATGCACTAATACAGCACCAATAGGAATCTCCCCCATGTCATAGGCTTTACGTGCCTCTACCAAAGCTTCACGCATATACTCTTCATCAGTCATACAATCACTTCCTTTCCACTTGCCGCTACACAATAGAATACCATATACGTATACAACTCAACTACATCAACGCATGCTCTTCGGCAATCTTTCTTACGTCTTCTACTGTAAAGTTAGTAACCTCTGCAATCATTTCTAAGGATAATTGCTTACGTAACATCTGAATAACAACTTCAATTTTACCTTCACTTTTACCTTCAGCTTTACCTTGAGCAAGACCTTCCGCAATGCCCTCAGCCATGCCTTCTTTCCAATATTTATAATGATCCATGGATAGCATCACGTATTCCTCCTTCCACGCTTCACAATGCTTAACTTCATACACAGCATCGTCAATATCTCTTAGCAACTCATCTGTTGCTTCCTCCCCATCAATGTAATCTAAAAACGCTTGCAACGGTTTTGACACATCATTTTGAGTTCCCTTTGTACTCAAAAATAACTTGGTTGCACCATCATTCAAGGCAATGTCATGATCTTCGATACAAACGTTTTTAAACGTATACTTATGACGATTGCCCGTAAACACGGGGAATGTACAAATAAAAATAATATACGAATCGTTCAGTGTGGTATATTTTTGGCCTTTTTGAATATGATACATATCTAAAATACTTTGATAAAACCGTGTCCGTTTGACAAGTTCTTCCATATCCTTGCTAGTTTGCATTTCAATATTGAATACCGTTCCTTTATCATCATTCACAAACACATCAAGACGCACACTTTTAGTATCCCATCGGACATCTAGATTCTTCTCTTCATGGATATACACAATATCCTTAATCGAAATGTCTAACAACCGTTCTAACACAGCCTTACAAATATGTTTCTTTAACATCACCTTCTGAAAGATAAAATTATCTTGGAACGTCAATTCATCAAATGACTTAATGTACATGGAATTCCTTCCTTTCTTAAATTATACCATACAGTTCTATCCAGTAATAGCGCAGCCTTACTGTCTAGTGAAAGTATTCCATATAAAAATAATTAAACCCTTTTTTACACTCCTAACAGTCAACATTCACTATTGAGTAGATAAAAAACACAAAAGAGAACCAAAAAGCGATTGGCTAAATTGGTGCTCTTTTAATTTATCTATTAAACTAATATCCTCTCAATGGTTAGTCATAAACTAAAGCTATTTCAACTCACAAGGATTTTCACCCGTAATATATGGTATAATAAAAAACACATGCAAACATTTTGATGACTTCACTGAGGTGACTATCTTATGGAACAACGAGCTTTTAGTAAAATCAATGTGGGCCTTGCTATCACGGGCAAACGTGATGACGGGTACCACAATATAGATACAATTTTTCAATCTATTTTCCTAGGGGATTCCCTCTATTTCGCGCGCCACCATTCTGTGGTGTTCTCTGGCGATGCGCCTGAACTGCCCTATTATATGGCACAATTAATCCCTTATACAGAAAGCAACATTGCTATGAAAGCCCTTCGTATGGTCCAAGACTATACGGGTTGCACGCAAGGGGCTGCCATTCATTTGTTAAAACGAGTTCCTCCTTGTGCTGGCATGGGCGGTGGCAGTGGTGACGGTGCAGCTATGCTACTAGGTCTTAACAAATTTTGGGACCTTCGCTTAACCGATGAGGAACTAATGACCATGGCTTCTAAACTCGGTTCTGACGTACCTTTCTTACTGAAAGGCGGTACTGCCCGTGGTACTGGTCGAGGTGAACTTTTAGAAACTTTACCAACTAGCAGCGCTCAATGGTTATTAATCGTAAAACCAGAAGTAAGCATTTCCACTGCTGAAGCCTATGGAAGATTCAAGGGCGCTTCTCGTGTCACTTCAGACACTATGGATACTGTTACCACACATATGAAAGCCAAAGACTTTCGTCAGGCTTTCATAGCTAGTGACAATACCTTTGAAGAATTAATTTTCCCTATCCATCCAGAGCTTGTAGCATGCAAACAATTCTTCTTAGACCGTGGATTCCCTACCATTATGACTGGTAGCGGTCCTACTATGGTGGTTCTATTGGAAAAAGCACTGGATGCAATTCGATTACAAGAAGAAATCAAACAAGCTGGTCACAACTGGCTTTCACTAATTACGAAAACACATGATGAGGAGGCCCTACGATGAATGCACCACGTTTACAACCCATCCGTTTAGATGCGTACAAACCACTTCGTGAGATTGTTAGCGATGCGTTACGCCAAGCTATTCGTGACGGTCTGTTGCCACCAGGTGAACGCCTAATGGAGATTCCTCTTGCAGAGGAGCTCGGTGTGAGCCGTACTCCTATTCGTGAAGCTATCCGCATTTTAGAACAAGAAGGTCTCGTGGTGATGATTCCTCGCCGTGGCACCTATGTGGCAGATATGAGTTTGAAAGATGTAACAGAAGTGTTTGAACTTCGTTCTATCTTGGAAGAACTCGCCGCAGAACTAGCTGCAGAACGTATTACGAATGAAGAAATCGAGGCCTTAGAGCAACATCTTGTAGAAATCGGCAACTACATGAACGAAAATAATTTAGACAAAGTCGTACAAGCCGATATTCTATTCCACGAAATTCTTTATAAAGCATCTCGTAATGATCGTCTTGTAGAAATGATTCACAATCTACGGGAGCAAACTTTGCGCTTCCGTACCTTATCCATGAGCCAAACAGGTCGCCTTGCGAAGACTTGGGATGAACATCGTCAACTAGTGGAGGCTATTTCCGATCGCGATGTAGAACGAGCTCGCCATATTGCTCGTATCCACATGGAAGAGTCTGAAAAAACATTACTTGCTGGTATGAAGCTCAAAGGACATGAGGAATAATTACATACTATATAGAAAAGGCTCCTATGGAGCCTTTTCTGTTTCGCTATATATACATAAAATCATATTAGTATGGCATCTACGCAAAAAAGGAATGGATCTGAATCATCAGTTCCATTCCTTTTTATATTCTAATTCAACTAGGGTATAGCTACTAACTATCTCCGAGATAGATTATTTTCCACTCATATATTTCGCTTTAAATGCTGCTAACTGCGCGTCTTCTAATGCCATACCTTCACCTTGGAAGTGAGCAATGCTTTGTTGCATTTCTTCGTAGGCTGTTGGCACGATTTTCGTAAAGCGATCTTTATACAGTACCCAGTTTTCTAACATATGACGACCTTGTTTAGAGTTCGTATGTAATACATGTTGTTGTACTAACTCATGAATCCGTACTAGGTCACTTTCACTAGTTTTACGAAGTTCCACAAGTCCCGTGTTACAATAGCGTCCATCTAGGTCAAGCACGTACGCATAGCCACCGGACATGCCAGCACCGAAGTTACGGCCCACACGACCAAGGACGAGAACTTCACCACCTGTCATGTATTCGCAACCGTGATCGCCCACACCTTCTACGACAGCAGTAATACCACTGTTACGAACGCAGAAGCGTTCCCCTGCCACGCCATTGATATACGCCGTACCAGAAGTAGCACCATAGAATGCCACATTGCCGATTAAGATATTTTCATGCGCTTCATAGGTAGCTGCTTTTGGAGGGTATGCAATAATTGTACCGCCGGACAAACCTTTACCAAGGTAATCGTTGGCATCACCTTCGAGTTCTAAGGTCATACCGTTCGGAATGAAAGCACCGAAACTTTGACCTGCAGAACCAACGAAGTTCAATTTAATGGTATTCTCTGGCAAGCCCGCTTCGCCATAACGACGAACCACTTCGCCACCGACCAAGGTGCCTACTACACGATTCACATTGCTGATAGCCAATTTGGCACGAATTGGTTTTTGATCATCCAAGGCAGGACGGCACATGCGAAGTAATTTTTTCATATCCAAGGTGCGTTCCAATTCATGGTCTTGATCAATGCTATGCAAATGTCCTACAGAAGCATCTGTGTATGGTTTGAACAAGATTCGTTTCAAGTCCACACGAGACAATTTGAAATTATCGTCTTGGGAGCGTTGGCGCACTAAATCGATACGACCTACTAACTCACGAACGCTACGGATACCTAAACGAGCCATGATCTCACGCAATTCTTGGGCGATGAATTTCATCAAGTTTTCCACATATTCTGGTTTGCCTGTGAATTTAGCACGCAATTTTTCATCCTGTGTTGCCACGCCGTACGGACATGTATTCATATGGCAAACCCGTGCCATACGACAGCCTACTGCCACTAATGGCAAGGTACCAAATCCGAATAATTCTGCCCCTAGCAAGGCTGCGATAGCCACATCATAACCAGTCATGAGCTTACTATCTACTTCCAGTTGTACACGGTCACGCAAACGATTCAACATCAAGGTTTGATGCGTTTCTGAAAGCCCCAATTCCCATGGCACGCCCGCATGTTTAACAGATGTACGACCTGCAGCGCCAGTACCACCATCATAACCAGAGATGAGGATACTATCTGCTTTCGCTTTGGCTACCCCTGCAGCAATGGTACCTACTCCAGCTTCTGAAGTCAATTTCACAGAGATCGCTGCACTTGGGTTCACGCATTTCAAGTCATAAATCAATTCTGCCAAATCTTCGATAGAATAAATATCGTGATGTGGTGGAGGGGATACAAGCTCTACCCCTGGTGTGGAGTGACGGGCTTTACCAATCTCTGGATATACCTTTTTGCCTGGCAATTGGCCACCTTCACCTGGTTTCGCCCCTTGGGCACACTTGATTTGCAACTCTTTCGCATGGACCAAATAATTCGTAGTTACCCCAAAACGACCAGATGCAATTTGTTTTACTTCACTATTTCGATTATCTCCATTAGCATCGAGGACAAAACGACTTGTATCTTCGCCACCTTCCCCAGAATTCGATGTAGATCCTAAGCGATTCATAGCGATGGCAATAGTTTCATGAGCCTCTTTACTGATGGCGCCATAACTCATAGCGCCTGCTTTAAAGCGCTTCACAATGTCTTCCACTGGTTCTACTTCTTCTACAGGAATACCGCCACCTACAGGGAAGTTTAATTCCATCAAGCTCCGTAAGGTCACATGGTAATCATTGCGAATCATTTTGGAGTATTCTTTGTACGTATTATAATCCCCTTCAATCAAGGATGTTTGCAACAACTTAATCGTATCTGGATTAAATAAATGCTCTTCCCCATCTTTCATAGGGCCATACCAACCGCCTGGTTCTAGGACTTTCACATCTTCTCTGAAAGCTCGTTGGAATCGTTCCAACGTTTCATGAGCTACGCCACCTAAGCCGATACCGCCAATACGTGTTGGCGTGTTCGGGAAATAGGTACTAATAAAGTTTGTATTCAAGCCCAATGCCTCGAAGATTTGCGCTCCATGGTAACTGCGTACAGTGGAGATCCCCATTTTCGACATAACTTTCATAATGCCCGACACTGAGGCCTTGATGTAATTGGCTTCTGCTTCCTCTGGTGTGAGGTTACCCAAGCGGTTTGTGGCTTGTAGCTCACGAACCGTTGCTAACGCCACATACGGATTGATGGCTGTTACACCATAGCCTAATAAAGTACAGAAATGATGCACTTCACGAGGTTCACCAGATTCCAAAATTAAGCCCATTTCTGTGCGCAATACGGTGTTAATCAAGTGATTGTGCACCGCTGCCACTGCTAATAAAGCAGGGATTGGCGCATGGTGTTCATCCACGCCACGGTCAGATAAGATTAACACATTTTGGTCAGTACGAGCTGCTTCCTCTGCATCTTTGCACAAACGGTCTAAGGCTTCTTTCATGCCTTCCGCACCTTTGGCAGGGTCAAACAAGATGGACAAGGTCACCGATTTCATGCGACGGCAGTCTAATTGTTTAATACTTGCCAATTCTTGATTTGTCATAATTGGAGTTCGCATAGATACAGCATAGGTGCCTACTTTATTAGGGTCCGTCAAGTTGCCGCTATTACCAAGCATCACTCGTGTAGAAGTCACCATTTCTTCGCGGATGGCGTCGATTGGTGGATTCGTTACTTGCGCAAATAGTTGTTTAAAATAGGAGTACAACATTTGCGGTTTGTCAGACAAGATTGCAAGCGGTGCATCGGCACCCATGGAGCCTACTGGATCTTTTCCATCTTTCGCCATAGGGATAATCATGCGCACCAAATCTTCTTGAGTATAGCCGAATACTTGTTGTTGCATGAACAAGTCTCCTACTTCTGGGATACTATCTTCCGTAGCTTGTTGAATTTCCGATAAATGAATGACATGCTCTTTTACCCATTCGTTATAAGGAAGTTCTGTAGCCACACGGTGTTTGATCTCTTCATCAGAAATGATACGACCTTCTTCTGTGTCGATTAAAAGCATTTTACCTGGCTCTAAACGACCTTTAGCACGAATCATATCGTCCGCTTCGTTCACTACGCCTACTTCAGATGCCATAATCACACGATCGTCAGCAGTCACATAATAACGTGCAGGACGTAAGCCATTTCTGTCCAAGACACCACCGATAACAGTACCATCGGTAAAGCCCATTGCCGCTGGACCATCCCATGGTTCCATCATGAAACTATTGAACTCGTAGAAGTCATGTTTTTCTTGGCTCATCAAAGTATTGCGTTCCCACGGTTCTGGAATCATCATCATGATGGCGTGTGGCAAACTACGGCCTGTCATATGCAAGAATTCAAGGGTATTATCAAACATAGCAGAGTCAGACCCTGTATCGTCAACAACAGGGAATACTTTTTTAATATCTGGGAACAATGGAGATTCTGCTTTTCCTTCACGAGCATTGATCCAGTTTACATTACCACGGATCGTGTTGATTTCCCCATTATGTACTAAGTAACGGTTAGGATGGGCCCGTGCCCAGCTTGGGAATGTATTCGTACTGAAACGAGAATGGACCATTGCCAAAGCAGAGGTGAAATCTAAATCGTTCAAGTCTAGGTAAAAGTTTCTTAATTGCACTGGTGTCAACATACCTTTGTAAACGATGGTTTTAGAAGACAAGGATGCAATGTAGAAATCGCTACTCATTTCTTTGCTCAATGGGACGATACGTTTTTCTGCAATTTTACGAATCATATATAATTTGCGTTCAAACTCCTCTTGGTTTGTCACATCTGGACCTTTACCAATGAGGATTTGGATCATCCAAGGACGAATCAAAGCCGCCTCATGACCGACTGCCGTAGAATCTACCGGCACTTCACGCCAGCCTAATACAATTTGACCTTCCTCACGAACGACCTCTTCTAGAATGCGCTTTTGCTCATTTCGTAACGTTTCATACTTGTGAGCAAAAACCATGCCCACACCGTAGTCGCCAGCAGGTGGTAAATGGATGCCCAACACTTCGCACTCACGGCGGAAGAAGTCATGTGGAATTTGTACTAAGATACCTGCTCCATCGCCCGTATCCTTATCGGCGCCAGCACCGCCACGGTGTTCCAAACGCTCAAGAATACGCAAGCCGTCATCGATAATATCGTGGGATTTTTTACCTTTAATATTCACCACAAATCCCATACCGCACGCATCTTTTTCAAATTGGGAACTATACAAACCATTTGCTTCCAAATGGCGCTGTTCCTCATGTTGTTTTGCAATGGTACTCATTTCCATCATAACCCTCTCCTCCTGTAGGCTCTCTATCACTACACTAGCGTACTTAACACTAGGTATACATATACTAAAAGTCCTATATCCATCTGTCAATCGACTGTACTTCGCCATAGTCCTGCTAAATGTTATACCAACATTCATCTACTATACGCTCCCTCTATACAGGATTGGCCTCTTGTGATAATCATTCACTACATTTCATAGTAGTCATAAAATATAGTTATTATTCTATAGAATATAGAACTGTATATTATAGTAGCAAAAATTATACTATTTTTCAATACATATCCATTATGTATACATGTATTCTTTAAATGATCCATCTCTTATTTCTTACTCTACATTTCCAAATTTATATAGTACACCTGTATCACATATCCACTCTTAATAAATTTATATATTTACATTCACAGCTTCTTTCAAGATTATTTTCATCTACACCGCCATATATGTCTACTATGCAAGAAAACGCACAGCTACCCTAAGATAACCATGCGTTTACGTCATTGTAAAAGTATTCTATTATACGATGCGAACAATCCAGCCTTCTGGTGCTTCGATTTCACCATGTTGAATGCCAAGTAATGTTTCGCGTAATTTTGTTAATGTTGGCCCCATTTCATCCATGCCGCTTGGGAAGAAGATATCTTCTTCTTTGGAATGTACCATTCCCACAGGAGAAATAACAGCCGCTGTACCGCAAAGACCACATTCAGCAAAGTCTTTCAATTCTTCTCTGTACACTTCACGATGTTCTACAGTCATGCCCAAATAATGTTCAGCCACATACATCAAGGAACGACGTGTGATGGATGGAAGAATACTATCGGATTTAGGCGTTACTAATTTGCCATCTTTCGTAATGAAAATAAAGTTCGCTCCACCAGTTTCTTCTACTTTTGTACGAGTTCGGGGATCCAAATACATATTTTCTGCATACCCTGCTTCATGCGCTGCTTCTAAGGCATGCAAGCTCATTGCATAGTTCAAGCCTGCTTTGATGTGACCAGTACCATGTGGCGCTGCACGGTCAAAATCGGAAATTTGGATTTTTAACGGTTTTACACCGCCTTTAAAATAATCCCCTACAGGAGTACCGAAAATACGGAATTGGAACTCATCTGCCGGTTTTACACCGATAACACTGTTAGTACCCATCAAGAATGGACGAAGATACAAACTACCACCTGTGCTATGTGGAGGCACAAACTCTTGGTTTGCTTTTACCACTTCTTTTACAGCCTCAATAAAACGATCTGTTGGAAATGGTTGCATCACAAGGTATTTCGCAGAATCATACATGCGCTCAGCATTTAAATCAGGACGGAAACACACAATGTGACCATCTTTTGTGTAATACGCTTTCAAACCTTCAAAAATCGTTTGCGCATATTGGAATACACCAGCACATTCATTGAGGACAATATTCGCCTCACCCGTTAAACCGCCTTCATCCCATTGACCATCTTTGAAATTAGACACATAACGGAATGGCGTTTCTTTATAACTAAAATCTAAATTGTTCATATCAATCTTTGCCATACTGTCCTCCTACTATTCCATACCCGTGAAAGCCTATGCATCAGTGCATTTTCCTTTTTCACATCATATGAATATTTACTGATTTGTATTTTAGATAAAAACTATTATACACCCAACACGGAAAATGTACAAGAGTACGAGATTAAAAGATGGGGTAGATTCTAAACGTGTATTCTATTCTAATATTGGCAAGAAGTTCTTTTCAAGTAAGTTTCTAAATCATGATCTGTAAAACCTTACATTGATTGAATACATATAAGCTCATCAAGTGTCAGCTCCTTGCCTTTTATTTCTTCCCAACCTGTATCCTTATATATCTTTTCTAAAATACTATGTGTAATCCAAGCCCCACCTGATAGATATCCAGAATTAGTAGATTGAAATACTTCTACATAAAACCGCTTTACTTCGGCCTCCTCGTGCTTTTCATCTACTGACATTTGGTGAATCAACATAGTAGCTATATCATAAACCTTTTGTATTTTATCCGCATCAATTTTATAAAAAGAATCTGTAATCGTAGGTAGGCCTTCTCCATGACCTACCTTTCGTACATGATTCCTCAACGCGCTATCATTCCGCAAGGTATGTATATCAGTCGCTTTATCCCAATACATTTCATGAAGAATCATCGCATCAGCCCTTGCTATGTTTATATGATTAGCATAAAAACTATACACGCATTGTTTCTGATTAGGCCTATCTTCCACAATTTTAATAAGAAGATTATCCATCACTGTTACAGGATCTACTATTAGCTTAATCCCCTCTATCCGTCCATAATAATCATCTATATATCTCTCAACCTGTATCATCGCCAATATAGGAAATTTCCTACGTTCTATATACCTTTGATCTATCAAATCGCTTTCACCTCTATGTATACCATATACACTACTGCTCTTATTTCTGAAAGTATTCTAACATTGGAGAACTTTTTCACTCAACTTTTCTAAAAAAGTTCCCCAATTATTCTAGTCTCTTGAATCTAAGAGTATATTTTAAATCATCTTTACCGTACTCAAACTATTGCACTACTTCTCCACGTTTTTCCTTAACCTTTTTGACTGCCTCAACATAAAAATTATATACCACCTGAGATGAAACAGGGATCTCATCTATATTATGTACATATATGGTATTAAAAATGCTAGGTCTCTGATAATCATGATTTCTAACTTCTGTACTAGTATTAATCACATGTACAAATTCATTGTAATTCATAATCCTTTCTTTACTAGAAAAAGGGAAATTCTTATCTTCAATGGTATATATTTGTTTCTGTTTCAAATCTATAATCAGAATGCCAACCTGAGTATATACATACATATATTTAGATTGAACCTTTATATATCCTGGATATACTAATAAATAATGCTGCGTTATATCCATTAACACTCCATCATATCTGAAAGGTAGATAGGATAACTCTGATACTATATCTTCACTAGCAATTGTTTGGTCTGAATATTCCTTCATCCACTTTTCCCAACTCTGTTTCCTATATTTTGAAAGTAACATCTCACCTCGTTCAGCAGAATACTCCTTTGTCCACATTCTTTCAGAATAGCCCCTATCATATGTTTCGGAATACACTAAGGTTTCACCCAGAAAAATATAATATCCATCAAGCGTTACCACTAAGACCTCATTATCATCCTCACTGTAATAATCTAACACTGACTGTAAAACAGTCGCATTATCTCGATTCCTAACTAAAATTAAAGTCCAATTTTTATCATCCCAAGTATGTGTATCTTCCACCTTATAATACTGAAAGCCATGCACAACATCATTACTAAGCATATAAAATATGCCCCCAACAAGAATAGAACAGAGCAATAACAACATGCCACAAACCGTCAGAATTATCTTAACAACCTTCATTAACACCTCACAGTTTCAATCAGATATCATCACTCTAAATGCAGTAACATTACCAATTATGCCAACTAATATGTCCAACAGTATTTATTTACATTCTATCATAACTACTATCCATTTTCCTAAGATTGTTCCCTAGATTACCTTGGGGGGCGGCTATTTCCTCTACATGAGCCAAACCTATAATTGCCCTCATTCGTAGAGCATCTTTGTGATGATCCACTACATTAGATAATCCCAGAAGAGCGGAACATGTGCCTAAACAAACATTACCAATGGTAGCCTGTGTGTACTATGTCTAAATTAAGCTAACCTAGAAAAGCGGAACATGTGCCTGAACAAACATTATGAAATACCGTTTGTGAAGGTATATGTTCCGCTTTTCCATTGATAAGAGTATCCCCCAGGCTACAAGGAGAGTATGACATATGTTCCGCTCTTCCCTTTGCCTAAGCATGAACCGTCCCAAAATGGAATAGAATAGAAAAGACTCCTATGGGATGATCCCCATAAGAGTCTTTTCGTCTTGCAGTATGTTGTCATGCTTAGATGACTATATAATAACTTCGTTCAGCAGCAAACCAACTTACACATTCGCTGACTCACCGGAGTTGAAGTTACTAACTAAATTATTCCGGCTTTTTAAATTTTGGAGATGTTGGACATGTTTCAGGAGTCACGTCTTTACGAGCTCCCAAATCACCACTACGATCTACATAGGTAGTATGTAACAACTCATGAGCAATATGCCCTAATGGTTTTTCCAAGAAATTAGCATAAGCATCTTTAATTTCAGGGTTTTCATAGGAAGAACGAAGCTTCATGTTGGAATCCCAATTATAAAGACCATCGATACGCTCACCTTTTACTTTATTTGCCACTGGTAATTTTGCACGTGGTTGTCCACCACCGCCGATACAGCCACCTGGGCATGCCATCATTTCGATGAAATCATATGTTTTACCAGATTCTTTCAATTCGTTCAAGAATTCACGGATGTTTTTACCACCATGGCACACAGCCACGTTGATGGTATGTCCACCGATTTCTACAGTAGCTTCTTTCACACCGTCCATACCACGCACATCTGTTAAGTTAAGAAGTGGAGCTGGAGATGGTTCGTCACCAGTGATGAATTTGTAGGATGCACGCATCGCTGCTTCCATAACACCACCAGTATTACCGAAGATAACCCCGCCACCAGTCGCAGCACCGATAAATTTATCGTATGCAGAATCTTCTAGGGCTGCGAAATCTAATTCAGCCTCACGAATCCATTGTGCAAATTCACGTGTTGTAATACAGATGTCTGTATCTGGACCCAAATCTTCGCCAGTGTAACGAGATGCGTTATTTTGCTCCGGACGACGAATTTCTGCTTTTTTAGCAGTACATGGAGCTACAGATACGGATACAATTTTCTTAGGATCAATGTTCATATTTTTGGCAAAATATGTTTTGACCATAGCAGATTCCATAGCGATACAGCTACGAGCGGAAGAGATATGGGATACGTATTCTGGGAAGAATGTTTCACAGAATTTTACCCATGCTGGACAACAGCTAGTGAACTGTGGCAATGGACCTGTACCATGTAATTTACGTTCTAATAATTCGCTTGCTTCTTCCATAATGGTTAAGTCAGCACCGAAGTTAGTATCTACTACATAGTCTGCGCCCAAGGAACGAAGGGCTGCAATCATTTTGCCTTCTTGGTAAGTACCAGGTTCAAATCCGAATTCTTCACCGATAGATACGCGAACGGCTGGAGCCGTTTGGATAACCACGATTTTATCAGGATCTGCAATAGCTTCTTTTACTTTATCTAATTCTGTACGTTCGTACATTGCACCAAATGGGCAAATTACCGCACATTGACCACATTGGATACAAATAGGATTATCTCCTGTTGCTTCCAAATCATAATAGTCAAGTACGCTCATAGTGTCAGCACATGCTTTACGACATAGAGTACAGTTCTTACATTTTTCTAAATCATGAATAATCGCCACATTATCCTCAGCAATAGGGGCACGGCGATCAAGATGTTGGAATCGACTTTCGAAACTCATTATTATGCACCTCACATAGTGTAAACAATACTAGTTATGTATTCATTAACTTTCCGTCATATTATAACAAATATTCAGACTTGTGAAAATAAATAAATATGCCATTTATTTTCCTATTCTTTTAAGTTCTAGTAAAATTTTACGCATCCACTTAGAATATACATTTATGTCATTTTTATGTTACATTTGTCACACATGTAGATTTTTATTATATATTTTTCATATTATATCTTTCAAAATCCATATACCCAAAAAACTACTAGGATTTTGACCACAATAGCAGAAAACAGGAGAGTTTCCCCTCCTGTTTCTATGTTATTTCAGTTCAAATAACGGAACATTTTTAGCTTGGTCTCCCAAGGCTGTTTGTGTAAATGTATTAATAAATTGTTGTACTGCTAATGTAGGCGTTAAACGTCCCTCAATAACTGCATCTTCAATACCTCCACGGCAAGATACAATTTCTGGTGCCCGATAGAACAAGTTTTGTAAATGCTCTTCCACCATGGAATATACCCACGATAAAGTTTGGTCACGGCGACGTGCTTGTAGCACTCCATTGCCTTTACATTGTTCCATGAATTTTTCAATCACACCTTGCCACAATTCCATGATGCCGTCCCCAGTGTAGGCAGAACATGTGTACGCATGGGTTGTCCATTGTTCTGTGGCATCTCGAATGAACCATAAAATACGTTCATATTCTTGGCGTGTTACTTTGGCACGTTGCAAGTTATCTCCGTCGGCCTTATTGACTACAATAGCATCTGCTAATTCCATAACACCTTTTTTCATACCTTGCAATTCATCGCCAGCACCAGTCAAGACAACTAGTAAGAAGAAGTCTACCATAGAACGCACTGTAGTTTCACTTTGACCTACCCCTACAGTTTCTACCAGGATTGTATCATACCCTGCTGCTTCACATAGAAGTAAGGTTTCTCTACTTTTACGGGTCAAACCGCCCAAGGTACCCCCCGATGGGGATGGGCGAATGAATGCATTCGGCTCCCGTGAAAGTTGTTCCATCCGAGTCTTATCTCCAAGGATAGATCCACCGGTCACAGTACTAGATGGGTCAACCGCAAGAACCGCTACTTTATGACCATTTTGACATAGTTTTGTTCCTAGCGCTTCAATTAAGGTAGATTTACCAGCCCCAGGTACCCCTGTTATCCCTACACGAGTGGATTTACCTGTATACGGTAACAAGCGCTGAATGACTTGTTGCGCCATTTCAAAATGTGCTGCTGCATTACTTTCAATTAATGTGATGGCACGGGATAAAATCATCCGATTACCCGCCAGTACCCCTTCTACATAGTCATCGACGGTCAATTTTTTCCGTTTTACTACCTTAGGAGCTACCGGTTTTTGTGGCGCATTCGTATGTGCATCCATCCCATCATGACCACCGTCCACGCCACGCATGACGCGGCATGCAAATTTATCATCTTTCTCCTCAGGAACCCAAGAAGGCTTATAGGTATCATCACTCATAAGACACCCTCCTTTCACCGATTCGAATATGACAAACACGCAATCAGTAGCCAGCTACAAAGTAGCACGAGGCACTGACTACGTGTCATGTCTTACTTATGTTTAAGTATAGAACAATCTACTATAGATTATTCTTCCTCTTCTAGACGTTCTTCTAACAATTCGAGAACTTTTTTAGCACATACTGGAATGATTGTACCAGGTCCGAAGATCGCTGCTGCACCATGCTCATAGAGATAATCATAATCTTGAGCTGGGATAACGCCACCGATAACAACCATAATATCTTCACGGCCTAATTTTTTAAGCTCTTCACATAATTGAGGCATCAATGTTTTGTGCCCTGCTGCTAAGGAACTCATACCCACGATATGTACGTCATTATCTACGGCATCTTTCGCTGCTTCTTCTGGAGTTTGGAATAAAGGTCCGATATCTACATCATAGCCCATATCTGCGAAGGCTGTAGAAATTACCTTAGCTCCACGGTCATGACCATCTTGACCCATTTTCGCTACGAAAATACGAGGACGGCGACCATGTTTTTCTTCAAATTTTTCAGTCATGCTACGTACTTCTGTGATCACATCATCATCGCTGAATTCGCTGCTGTATACACCAGAAATAGAGCGAATAATCGCTTTATGACGGCCACATACTTTTTCTACCGCATCAGAGATTTCACCTTTAGAGGCACGAGCACGAGCTGCTTCTACGGCTAATTCAAGCAAGTTTCCTTCTCCTGTTTCCATCGCTTTTGTAATGGCATCCAAACAGCTGCGTACTTTATCGTTATCACGATTAGCACGCAATGTTTTCAATCGTTCGATCTGTGCCAAACGTACAGCTGTATTATCAACTTCTAAGATATCTAATGGATCTTCTTTATCAAGGCGCAAGTAGTTAACACCGACAATTTTTTCACTGCCGGAGTCAATGTGCGCTTGGCGACGAGCTGCCGCTTCTTCGATACGCATTTTTGGAAGACCTGTATCAATCGCTTTAGACATACCACCCAAGGCTTCAACTTCTTGGATATGAGCCCATGCTTTACGGATCAATTGGTTAGTCAAGAATTCTACATAGTAAGAACCGCCCCATGGGTCGATAACTTTACATACATTAGTTTCATCTTGGATATACAATTGCGTATTACGAGCAATACGGGCCGAGAAGTCTGTAGGCAAGGCAATCGCTTCGTCAAGAGCATTCGTATGCAAGGATTGTGTATGACCCAAGGCTGCTGCCATCGCTTCGATACATGTACGAGTGATGTTATTGAATGGATCTTGTTCTGTTAAAGACCAACCAGATGTTTGGGAATGTGTACGCAATGCCATAGATTTAACATTTTTCGGACCAAAGGATTTAACAATCTTAGCCCATAACATACGGCCTGCACGCATTTTAGCGATTTCCATGAAGTAGTTTTTACCCATCGCCCAGAAGAAGGATAAGCGTGGTGCGAATTGGTCAACGGTAAGACCCGCTGCCACACCAGTACGCAAGTATTCCAAACCATCCGCCAATGTGTAACCTAATTCGATATCTGCTGTGGCACCTGCTTCTTGCATGTGGTAACCAGAGATAGAAATACTATTAAATTTAGGCATGTATTTAGATGTATACGCAAAGATATCACCAATGATACGCATAGATGCTGCTGGTGGATAAATGTAAGTATTACGCACCATGAACTCTTTCAAGATATCATTTTGGATTGTACCTGCCATAACAGATTTATCTACGCCTTGTTCTTCACCAGCTAAGATATAGAAGGCCATAACTGGTAATACGGCACCATTCATTGTCATAGATACAGACATTTGATCCAATGGGATACCAGAGAACAAGATCTCCATATCCAAGATGGAGTCTACCGCAACGCCGGCTTTACCAACGTCACCTACTACACGAGGATGGTCGGAGTCATAGCCACGGTGAGTAGCCAAGTCGAAGGCGATAGACAAACCTTTTTGACCAGCCGCTAAGTTACGACGGTAAAAGGCATTGGATTCTTCCGCTGTGGAGAAACCAGCGTACTGACGTACTGTCCAAGGACGTTGTACATACATAGTACCATATGGTCCACGAAGATACGGAGGAATACCCGCTACGTATTGTAAATGGTTACATTGATCATAAATAGAGGAATCATACACAGGACCCACATCGATTTGTTCCATAGTACGAATGAAGTTGTCATCATAAGATTTGCCAGTTTCAGCTTGCAATTGCTCTTTCCATGCATCGAAATCGGATGCTTTTGGGCTAGCAGCTGTAAAAGGAATATTTCTAAAATCCGGAATCATCTACATCATTCCTTTCTCGCGTTGCATTGCTAATAATGTTTGATAGCAATTGGAGCGTACACTAATATAATCATCCATGCCTGCTGCATCGCAAAGCTCTTTCAACTCTGCAGATGGAGCCCCTGCCAAGAATACTTTCATAGTTGGGCGAGCATCTTTAATGCCTTTCGTCACAGCTGGCGCCAATTCTGGATAGGTATCGTCAGTGGAACATACAATTGTCACGTCTGCATTCGATGCTAAGGCAGCTGCTACTGCTTCGTCTACAGTTGGGAATCCATCATTTGTAAGCACGTCAAATTCAGCTACTTGCATGAAAGAAGTAACAAAATCGGCTCTCGCTTTATGTTGAGGAATAGGTCCCATGTTAGCCAAGAAGATTTTAATATTGTCCCCATTATGTGTTTCTTTGAAGTTTTCAGTACGCATACGCAATTCTTCATATTGTTCTGTCCAACGATGAGATAGAATTGCTTTCACTGTGATACCTTCGCTACCATCTGCTAAGGCTTCGAACACTTGTCCAAAACTAGCACCAGCTACGAGTGCCGTATACGCAGCGCTTACTAAAGAACCTAGTTCACTGAAATCAGATTCTTGTAGTTTTTTTAGAGCTAATTCAGCTGCATCAGTTGTACCCACATTAGCTAATGCTGCTACACGAGCTTGGCGTAAGCCCTCAAAATCTACCACTGGTACTTCTAGTAATTCTTCCGTCATATTTGGATACATGTTACTACCAACGGCACGATCTTTACGAGTTGCCAAGTTTTTAAAGCGGCTTTGTAAAATAGCATCCACGGCTTCTTGCGTTTCACCAGATACTAATGTTTCTAAGATGCCACCTTTACCTTCTAATTCTTGGAACAATGCCCAAGATTTTTCAGTCAATTCTTGTGTTAATGGTTCTAAGTACCAGCTACCACCGGCAGGGTCAACTGGTTGAATGAAGTTGAACTCTTGTTGCTCCATGATTTGAATATTACGGGCAATACGGCGAGAGAATTCATCACTTGGACGAATGCAGCCATCAAGAGGTCTTACAAACATACCATCCATACCACCTACTACTGCGGAGAAGGATTGAGAACCAGCACGCAATAAGTTTACATACGGGTCAAATACAGTTTGTGTGAAGTGAGATGTACTTACGAACAAGTTAATTTTCTTCGCTTCTTCATCACCACCGCAATGTTCAACAATTTGAGCCCATACCATTTTTATAGCACGTAGTTTCGCAATTTCCATGAAGAAATTAGCGCCTACGCTGACATGGAAACGGATTTGTTTTGCAAATGTATTTACATCAATACCACGGCGTTCCATGGCACGTAAATATGTCACAGCTGTAGACATAGCAAAGCCTAATTCTTGTACATCATTGCCACCGCCATTATGGTACACATCTGTGTCTACCAACACTGTGCGTAATTGTGGTGCATGTGCAGATGCCCAAGCAATGGTATGTGCCATATCGTCAAAATATTCATCCATAGGGCGTGGTAAATGACCGTCTTGTGCCAAAGTACCAATTGGATCTGCCCCAATCATACCGGACAAGGATTTCACATCCACCCCTCGGGATTCGCAAAGTGCATGTAAAGCAGCCGCCCAACATACGCTACTAGCACCTGTACGAATATCTAATTCTTTTGTAGTTAAGTCCATGCCTTTTAATAAAGCTTCCACTTCTTCTACAGTGGACAAGGATACCCCTACATCAGCCACATCCTTAGCTTCAGCTTTCGTAGCATCTTGTCCTTTCCGTGTAGCACTATCTAGCGTGAAACTGATAGCTGTGCTACCTTTATCTAATTCAAATTGTAACATGTCATGCATGTCAGCAATTGTTTTTCCATCACAACGTTGTGCAATTGTCCAAGGTGTATGGATATATCCACTAGCTTTCGCTCCCCGTAAATTGCTATCACGACCAGGATATGTCAAGTTTTGAGTCAATCCTTCTTGGTCGCTCAACCAATACATTGGTTGTAAAGTAATTCCTTCGTATGTTTTTGTATACATACTTTTTTGGAAATCTTTCCCTTTCAAGATACCTTCTACCGTCGTTTTCCACTCCTCGTAGGTAGGGATAGAAAACTCATCAAACGATACGTCTGGTAGCTCAAACTGTTCTTCGTGAACTTGTGGTTCATGATGCTTGTCTTGTCCCATAGTCTAGCTTCCTTTCTCTGACCACATAGGCATACGTTCCCTTACTCAAACCACTTTTCTAGTGAGATTTGCCTCATCATAGAGATTCTAATAGCTTATGTAATCGTTGCAGCTCTCATAAAAATAAAATAAACAATTAGAAAATGGGTATACCCTACCCAACCCTATAACTCATCACCCTACCTAGTCTTTTACTGAAAGATATAACTACCATTCATAAAAGAAAAACCGTTTTCGATGGAAAACGGTAGGTTATGATTTAGCGTATGCACTTAGCGCAAAACCATCTCTACCCGTCTCTCGCGGATCTAACGACATGCTTCTTACGGCAGTTCTTCTGACTCAGGATCTTCGCTACGCTTCGCCTTCCCAGTTTCCCAGTGACGTTACATGAAGTTTCGCTCCCCTTTACAGCGGCGGGACCGTGTTGGCTTTTCACCAAGCTTCCCTATTAAGCCTTGCGGCACCAGTAAGGCGAATATAAAGTTATACCTTGATTATAAACTGTTTTCTGAAAGAATAGAACGTCATTTACAGACTATAACAACATTTCACGTTGACATAAACTTCAGTTATCATAAGATATCTTTATTGCATTTTACAAGCTCATCAACACAATAATTAACAGTTATCTCATAATAGACTGTTATTTTATTACCACAAGTTATTTACCACATAATTAAAATTTATTCTTAATATAAAACAGAGGTACGCCTACAGCAGCATACCTCTGTTCACTTTCTCATATTCTATTAGAAAATTTATTTCTTTTTCCATTCCATTATTTCAAAACCATAGTTGCGAATATGTTCTTTCAATAGTTCCAAATATTTTTTCGCAATCGGACTTGGTTCTAGCATATGTGGCATTAAGTACCCCATAGTCATCGTATCTTCTACATCCAATGGGATAGCGATAATCTTGTCATCGTTTAACTCACGGCTCAAAATACCAGAACTAATGGTATATCCATTTAAGCCGACCATTAAGTTAAAAATTGTAGCACGGTCCGATACTTTGATCGTCATTTTTCTGTCCAAAGTACTTAAGATTTCCTCTGAAAAATAGAAGGAGTTATCTTCCCCTTGGTCATAACTTAAGTATGGGAAATCTTCTAATTCTTCTAGTGTAATTTTATCTTGTTTCGCTAATGGATGTTCACGACACAAAAATACATGTGGTTCCGCTTCAAATAATGGGTAGAACGTCAATTTATACTCTTTAAATAACTTTTCCATCACTTGACGATTGAAATTATTCAAATACAAAATACCCAATTCGCTTTTAAATGTCGCTAAATCTTCAAAAATATTTTGCGTTTCTGTTTCACGTAAACCAAATTGATATTCATCAGTATCTACACTTTTGATAAGCTCTACAAATGCATGGACCACAAAGGCATAATGCTGAGCCGAAATAAAGAAGTGTTCTTTTCGTTTTGTATTCGATTTATATCGCTCTTCTAATAATTGAATTTGATCTAGTACTTGCCGAGCATAAATCATAAATTCTCGACCATCATGAGTCAAAGTAACTCCTGATTTAGTACGCAATAGTAGTTGAACACCCATTTCATGTTCTAATTCTTTCACTGCATTGGATAAGCTAGGTTGGGATAAATATAATTCCTTAGCCGCTTCATTAATAGATCCTTTTTCTGCAATTTTTTCTAAATATTGTAATTGTTGTATTCTCATCTGTATTGGCCTTTTCTATATCTATCATGAAGTACATCCATTGATCATTACTTTCATAGGAATGAAAAACCTAACGAGTAAGATATACATACTTACACGTTAGGTACTTCATGTTGTTAACGATTCCATTATTCACCCTCATAGGGTAATAGTCTTGTACAAATATAATACAAAAAAGACCTCTCATCGTCAACATTTAATTTCTATCAAATTCTTAGGAATTACAGAAAACCTTACTTCTATGCGACTTTCACCAATTAATGGAAAATCAAAATACAAATGGTAGAAGTAATGAAAGTAATTAATACTGGCACTGCAGTTCGTTTTACTAAATCAAAACTAGAAATATTTGCCACACCAGCCACGGCAATCATAACTGCACTAATTGGGCTTAACAAACGTCCTACAGAGGCCGCATTTTGCATACCAAGTAGCATAGTAATTGCATTACCACCTAATTCTTTGGCAAAGTTTGGCACTAATGGGGAGAATGCAAACATAGAGGCCACACCAGAGCCCATCACAATGCTCAACACTAAAATAATACCAGATACAATAACACCTACTATATCTGCTTGGATGGAGAAGGTTTTAATGAATGCTACGAACTCATTAACAATTCCTAACGATGTCAAACCAAATGCAAAGGTTTCCCCTGCTACGATTAAAGTTACGGTATTTGTAAATTGATCGCCCATACCTTTAAAGAATGTTTGGATAGACGCAGCTACTTTTCGGAAATCACGGAATCGAATGAATTCAAACACCATAGCAATGAATAAGCTCAAGAACATCGCCAAGTTTACATTCATCTTAATGCCCGCAATGCCATATTTACTAAATCCTAACATAAATACAAGTGGCAAGAATGGTAATACTAGGTACACAAAAGGTCCTACTGCTACTTCTTCTTGTGCTTCTGTATGTACTACTTCGGACGGAACATGACCAGATTTTTTATCCATATATTGTTGCCAAATGTAATGAGCAACGGCCGTCACAATACCACAGATAATATATACTTTTAATTGATAGCCTACGAAGTATTCTTCTACTCCTAACCCCACTGTTTTAGACACTAATAGACTTGTAGCAGAGGCTGGTCCAATATCCAACAAATGACCAGTAGCTACCGCTGCCGCCGCCCCAACTGGACTTACGCCTAAGCGTACCAAGATAGGGAAAATAGTGCCCATCATCAACATAGCTAGACCGGATGCGCTAGGGATTACCAAGGACATAAACATATTCACTAAGAATGTTAAAGATAATACCAAATAAGGCGCTTTCATCGCTTGCAATGGTTTAATCGCAGTTGTCACCAAACGAGAGCTAGCACCGATATGATCCATGTATTTAGCAAAACCAGTACATGTCATAATCATGAGACCCAAGCCTGCTGCATCCTTTGCAGTGGTATTATTAATCCACTCAAAGGCATCGAAGAACATCATACCAGTTCCTTTTTTCGCCTCCACGAACTCCGTTGTATACCCAAGGAAGTACGCCCCTAGCATCATAATTAAACCACCTAAGAGCAATACTGTTTGTGCTTTAAACTTTTTAATTACCAATGTACCTGCGCCTAAAATTACAATAGCGCACAACAATAAATTCATAACTACTTCTCCCTTACCCATTCAAAATAGGCTACTTAATAATTTGCTTTCGACTGTTGAAAGTCTTCTTGAATCTTAGCCAATAAGCTCGGTGTGGTAAGAATTTCCTCTACTGTAAGAGCGATTCCCTTAGCACCGTACATAATGGCATCCTCTGCTAGCTGAGTTTTTCCATTATCTAACCATTCTTGGGAATGACTAGTCACCCCTCTACCTACAAATTTAACCCGCAAACAAGCTCCTGGTACGCGGAAGGTAACACTGGAAAAATCTGTAGAGCCAGTGACTTTACGTGGCTCAGAAATATCTGGTGCACCCACTTGTTCCGCATTCTTTAAGAGCAAGTCATTCAAGCTTTGCACATTGACCTTATTATCATAGGCTTTCACTTCATCCCATTCCATAGTGGCTCCCACTTGCAAGGCTGCCCCTTGCGCCACTTGTTTCACACGCTCCACTACTTCATCTAAGCGAATACGACTAGAAGATCGAATATACCACTGTGTACAGGCATAATCTGGCACGATGTTAGCAGCCTTGCCACCATCGGTGATAATCCCATGCATACGTACTTCTGTAGGTACATGCTCTCGAAGATATTCCATACCATTAAAGAACAACAATACCGCATCCAAAGCACTGATGCCTTTTTCTGGAGCAATGGCTGCATGAGCGGATTTACCATGGAATTTAATATTCACCAAATTAAGGGCTAAAGATTTGCCATCTACCGTGGTAGAATCACTACCATGCATCATGAAAGCCACATCTAAATCGTCAAATACTCCTTCTTTTGCCATCACCAATTTACCAGATGCGGTTTCCTCTGCCGGCGTTCCATAGACCACCAATGTAGCTGGCACTTGTAAGGTACGACGTAAACCAATCGCTGCCGCACAAATGGAAGGTCCTTGTAGATTATGCCCACAGGCATGACCTAATCCTTCTAAGGCATCATATTCACAGAGTAGTCCAATCTTAGGACCTCCTCCTTGCACATGGTAGACCGCACGGAAGGCCGTTTTTAGTCCACTCACTTCACGGTCCACAGTAAATCCTTCCCGTTCTAACAAATCGGTCAATTTACCATGGGCTAAAAATTCTTCATTCCCTAATTCTGGATGGTCGAAGAAAAAATCATTCAATGTTTTCATGGATCCTCGCAAGGATTCAATTTCTTTGAGTAATTGACTCATCACTTTCTCCTTTCTTGCACAATAGACATGCACAACTCTATGACTACAGGAATTACATCCCCTCTGTTTTCTCTTCTGAAAGTCCTGCTATAACTGAGCAGCAATAGCAGTATTCCGAATACTTCTATTATATAGATTTCTAGTGAAAGTTCCAATACATATAGCATACGATTCTCCTATTTTCTCTATGCTAATTTCATATGTATATCCCTAGATTCTAATTTTCATTATATTTCATTCTATAGCTTTTACCTATAACAAACTATATATATTAAGAATTGGTCTATATAGAAAAAAATTGGTATCATAAGAACATGTTTTACAGATATGAAAGGAACCAGCCATGAGCGAAACTATACAACAAAAACGACCAACATTATCTTACGAAATATTCCCTCCTAACACACAAGTGGGAGATGAAAAAATCATTACTGTATTAGATGAATTAAAAAGCCTAAAACCAGAGTTCATCTCTGTTACCTGCAGTAATAAACAACGCAATATTGAAGAAACAACTATCAAGTTGTCCAACTATGTACAAAATACATTGCACATCCCTACGAAAGCCCATTTGCCGGCTATTTATTTATCTAAAGAACAAGTGCGCTCCGTCATTGATCAATTAGATCAACTAGGTATCCATAAGCTATTAGCACTTCGTGGTGATATTTTAGAAGACCTACCACCAGTAGGAGACTTCAAATATGCTTCTGAACTCGTGCATTTTGTAAAAGACTATGCTCCGCACTTTCAAATTTCTGGTGCTTGCTATCCAGAAGTACATCCAGATTCACCTAACCAATTACAGGATATTAAATTCTTAAAAGAAAAAGTAGATGCTGGCTGTGAACTATTAGTAACACAATTTTTCTTAGATAACAATGTATTCTACGATTTCCAAGAAAAATGTGCCTTAGCAGGTATTGATACACCAATCTTAGCAGGGGTAATGCCTATCATCAACCGCAACCAAGCCTTGCGTCTTTTAACAAGCAATGCTACCGCTATTCCACGCAAATTTAAAGCTATTTTAGACAAATATGAGCATGACCCAGTCGCCCTTCGCGATGCTGGCCTTGCCTATGCATTAAATCAAATCGTAGACCTTGTAACAGAAGGCATATCTGGCATTCATTTATACACAATGAACCAATCCAATACAGCGTTGTATATCGAAAATGCAGCACGTTCTTTATTTAGCTCTCCTATTTATGAAAGCCAATAAATAAGAAGCACAATATAGCCTACAACACGTATAGTATACATACAAATTATAAAAAGAATGCTCTACCTAGTGTCTCTCTAAGAGAACCTAAGTAGAGCGTTCTTTTTCTTCATTTTGGCCTTATCAGTATAGTTATATTGCAGAAACAATTTTCTTTTATCAATATCCTCTAAATATAATGTCGTGGCACCCTTTCTGAAAAGTTACAGAATATTTCATAGGGAATAGTCCCAACCAAATAGGCCAATTCAAGCGCTGTAATACTCTCTTGTCCTTGTTGTCCTAGTAGTACAACCACATCTCCTGGGGCTACTGTTATATGATTAGGTACTTTCACCATGAATTGGTCCATACAGATGCGACCTACAATAGGACAGCGTGTGCCATGAATCAACACAGACCCTTTATTTGATAAGGATCTAGGATACCCATCGGCGTATCCTACAGGTATGGTAGCAATTGTTTCCTCCCCCGTTGTTGTATACGTGCTGCCATAGCCGATCGATGAACCTTTCGGTAAATGTTGTACATGTACTACCTTACTATATAAACTCAAAGCCGGTTTCAATCCCAATCGATTCGGCACATCCATAGATGGCATAATACCATATTGAATAATACCTGGTCGAGCATCGTTAAATAAACTATCTTTTACTGCTAACAATCCAGCACTATTAGCCAAAGAAAAACGATATGCTTCATCCCGATGGGCACGAATCATTTCTACGACCTTTCTAAATTGCTCCACTTGAAAATTAGCATGACTTTGATCGGCTGCATCTCCATTTGCTAAGTGAGAAAAAAATCCATCAACTCGTAAATATTCATAAGATTCTACTTTTTCTAAAAATGCCAATACATCCTCTAGCTTACTACCGATACGATGCATACCTGTATCTACAGCAATGGCGCACTCTACAATTGTTTCATGTCGACGAGCACATTCATTTAAAGCTTCTAAATCTGTAGATTCACAAATAGCAGGTCTAGAATGCCCTTCTATTACCAAATCAAAGGATTGAGGCAACGTTAAACCTAATAGATAAATAGGTACCGTGATGCCCGCCTCACGCAAAGGAATAGCCTCTTCTGGGAAAGCTACAGCTAGCGACTCATACCCTTCCTCTACGGCAATCCGCCCTACCATGACACTCCCATGTCCATAGGCATTCGCTTTCACCACTGCTGTACTCGTGCACCACTCCGGCAAACAATCTTTAATTTTCCTTAAATTACTTCGTATTTGTGCTGTATCAATTTCTACATAGGTAGGTCTCACACATTCACCCTCTTATTGTTAGTATATACACTCTAGTATTGGCTAATATACTATTTACTAAGCTAGTATAATAGCCCTTGAATATCCCAAATTATCATCTATATGACTGATGTATCATCTATAAAATGCCCAGGTACTATTTATTATAGAACACAATGAGCACCTATAGATAACTATAGACGACTACAAATAATCATCATCGACTATAAAATTCTATATTCATTTTACTATTATACACCTAAATAGAATCAAATTCTCTAGATAATCAAATATTTTCTTTGAAGTAGTGAAAATTTTAAAGTATATTATAGAACAGAAAACATACTTTGCGAAATTTCTACTGTTCTTCCGCCAAACTACCTTATAGAGATCTTTTTGATTACTTCAAAATTCATATACTTCTATTAAGCAAAGAGAGTGGCACTAATTATATAAGATAACTAGGCGCTAAAAACTTTTTATTTGAACAACCCCACATTTGATAAAGGGTGCGTAAAAAGACTGACTACAGAATCTTATAAACAAGATTCCGAGTCAGTCCTTATTTATTATCTATTTAGTTTTACATTATACCTAACCGACGTACGTTACATTATGGCATATTGAAAGGCCATACCATTGGAATGATGATAAGACTTACAATAAAGCATACTACGATTAATGGAGTACCTGCTTTCACATAATCCATAAATTTGTAATTACCAGGTGTTAATACGATTGTATTAGGTGGTGTACCTACAGGTGTGGCGAATGCACAAGATGCGGCAACACCAATCGCCATAAGTACTGCATGAGGGCTTGCACCCATCGCTTGGGCAATAGAGATACCAATTGGAGCTAACAATGCACAAGATGCTGTGTTGGACATAAATTGTGTTAATACACAAGATAAGATAAATAACACAGCTGTTGCAAAGTAAGGGCTTGGATTATCCCCCATGATACTTACTACTGCATGAGCAATCATTTTACCAGCACCAGAATCATTCATAGCCGCTGCTACTGGCATCATACCTGCAAATAGAAAAATAGTTACCCAATCTATAGATTGATATGCTTGTTTCTCTTTCAAGCAACCTGCTAATACAGCTAAAATAGCACCTACAATAGCAGCTAAATGAAGAGGAACGTTAATACCAATACTTTTCAATGGATCAGACAATGCCATGAATAATACAACGCCTAATAGGATGATACCAGAGTACCACATTTTTTTAGGATCGTTAGAAATTTCACTAGCATCCACTTCTTGTTCTACTTCAGCATCTGCATTACCATCATGTTTAGGTAAAAAATGTTTACCAATCGTTACCATATAGATCATAAATGCAACTGTTAAAGGAATACCAATCCATGCAAATTCAAAGAAACCGAATTGAGGTAGTTTAGCTTGGCCTAATGCACCATTGATGATGATATTAGGAGGTGTACCTACTAATGTGATGATACCACCAATCCCAGCAGCAAATGCCATAGGCATTAATTGACGGGATGCTGGAATTTTAGCAGATGCACAAATACCAATAACTACTGGCAATAACGCTGCTGCCGTACCTGTGTTAGAAAGCACAGAGGACATACCTGCTGTTACAAGCATTAAAGCAATCATAAGACCGTTTTCACTTTTACCTGCTTTATTAACAACGGAAATACCAATTTTTTGTGCCAAACCAGTATGGAATAATGCAGCACCAATAATAAACATACCTGCGAATAAAACTACTGTACTATCGGATAAACCGCTAAATACTTGTTTCATTGGAATAACACCTAATAAACCAAGTGCCATAGCACCACCGATAGAAGTAATTGCGAGTGGAATAATTTCTGTTACAAATAATAACGCCATTACACCAAGGACAATTAAGGTTTGTACAGCCGGATCCATAAGAATCAACTCCTCCCTAAGGGATACATTCCTTATTAGCCGCAAAACGCTCTAAAAACAAGCGCATATAATATAGGAAGATAGGCCAATAAGAAATAACATAATCGCCGCTACTCCATACCCTTCTACTGTACAAGGGTATCCAAAATGCAGCCACTCTCCAAGTAGGCCACGGCGGAGAAAAAAGCTATATGTTTTTCGTTTTTGAAACCATTTAGATTTTCGCTCTTCACCTAATAGGAGCGCGGTGATGATAAAAATAAAAAGCGCAATACAAATACAAGCAAAAACCTTTCCTTCGTCTGATAATATCATAGGCGTCACCTCATACATAATAAAAAGTGAAAAAAGTCTGAGTATTTCTAAAGCGCTGTAAGACAAACTAAATAGTTTATCATAAAAAGTATCTGTAATAGCCTAGGCAACCCTTAGGCGGATTGCCTAGACACTGTTACAAATTATTTCATCATAGCAAGCATCGTACCAGCTGCTACAGCTGTACCGATAACACCTGCTACATTTGGTCCCATCGCATGCATCAATAGGAAGTTCGAAGGATTTGCCTGTGAACCAACCACTTGCGATACGCGGGCCGCCATTGGTACCGCAGATACACCAGCGGAGCCGATTAATGGATTTGTTTTACCACCATCTGCCCAGCACATTAATTTACCGAAGATTACACCACCAGCGGTGCCACCGATGAAGGCAACTAAACCTAATACGATAATTTTAATGGTTTCTAAATTTAAGAAACTGTCTGCTGTCATTGTAAGACCAGTACCAGTAGCCAAGAAGATTGTTACTGTGTTAATCAAAGCATTTTCAGAAGTATCTGCCAAACGTGATGTTACACCAGATTCACGGAATAAATTACCAAGCATCAACATGCCTAATAAAGAAGTGATTGGTGGTAACAACAAGGAAATGGAAATTGTCGCTACTACTGGGAAAACAACTTTTTCAAAACGAGTTACTTCACGCAATTGTTCCATTACAATCTCACGGTCTTTTTGAGTTGTGAATAACTTCATAACCGGAGGTTGAATCAATGGTACAAGAGACATATAGGAATATGCCGCTACTGCGATAGCACCTAATAACTCAGGCGCTAATTTTGAAGCTAAATAGATGGATGTAGGACCGTCAGCGCCACCGATGATACCGATAGCTGCTGCTTGTTTAGCAGTAAATCCAACCATCATCGCTCCACCAAGAGCCACGAATACGCCGATTTGAGCTGCTGCACCTAATAATAATGTTTTAGGATTTGCAATGAGTGGACCAAAGTCGGTCATTGCGCCTACCCCTAGGAAGATAAGAGGTGGGAAAATTTCGTATTTAATCCCTAAACCAATTAGGTTCATCACACCTTCATGGAAACCATTATTAGGAATGTTGGCCAAAATACATCCAAATGCGATTGGACTCAATAATAGAGGTTCAAAGCCTTTCGCAAAAGCTAAATACAATAAGATAATTCCGACAAGGATCATGATACCATGACCCATTGTGAAACTAATAAAACCACTATCCACCCAAACAGAGTTGAGTGCAACAAGAAAAGCGTCCATATGGAGTTCCTCCTTTAGTAATAGAAGGGTTTAGTTTAAGCAGTATAAAGTTATGATTAGCCTAAAACAACTAAAGCGTCGCCAGTTGCTACAGTTTGGTTAGCTGCTACACGAACTTCAGCTACTGTTGCATCATGTGGAGCGTAGATTTCGTTTTGCATTTTCATAGCTTCTAAGATGCAAAGAAGATCGCCTTTTTTAACTGCTTGGCCAGCTGTAACTGCTACGGATAAGATTTTACCTGGCATTGGGCATTTTACTGTTTCTGCGCCTGCTGGTACTGGAGCTGCTGCCGCTGCTGGAGCTGGAGCTGCTGCTGGATCTGCTTTAGGAGCTGGAGCTGCTGCTTTAGGTGCTGCTGCCACTGGAGCTGCGCCGCCAACTTCATTTACTTCTACTTCATAAACTGTACCGTTTACTGTAACATTGAACTTTTTCATTATAACTTCCTCCTGAATTACCTATTTGTAATGAAACTTTTTCATAAGCTTTAGATTAGCTTATAGGGCCTGTAAACGACTAGCTAGTCGCCAAGAATTAGACACTACAGGGCGAATGGATGCAATTTGGTTTTGCGAATAGCCCATAGCAACGATAGCACTGACAATAGCTGCTACAACTTCTGTTTCTTTGTTAGCAGCTTGTGCGTTGGTAGTCTTATTCATTAAGTTCTCCTCCAAACTATCTGGTTACATTCCTACCTAGCAGTCTACCGTCCAATTTCCAACCTGTGCTCACAATCGGTCTTACGGAAGCAATTTGTGATTTGGAATATCCCATCGCACATACTGCTGCCACGATGGCTGCAACCACTTCATCATGATTAGTAGTCGTTGCTGCACTAGGAGCTGTGGCTGATGATACCTCTGCTACCTCAGCCTTAGTTGACTTTTTTTTTGTAGGATCTACTAGATAAATAATATGCATAAGCACGCCTAATAAAATTAGAACGGCGAATACAATTGTCATATTGATGGCCATAATTAGCCACGGATTATCTGTCATACTTTCACCTCATTAATAGAGAACCATGATAGTAGAATCATGCAAGAAGCAAAGTGTGTAGTATGCCTCTACCTAATATCTTATAGAGGGATATTACCGTGTTTTTTCGGAGCACGGGTTTCGCGTTTACTTGCCAACATTGCTAATGCATTGATGATAGCAGGACGAGTATGTTTAGGTTCAATTACTACGTCAACGAATCCACGTTCAGCAGCTTTGTATGGAGTTGCGAACTCTTCTACATATTTAGCTGTTTTTTCATCTTTATCTTCATCGCGTTTGAAAATGATGTTAGCTGCACCAGCAGGTCCCATTACAGCGATTTCAGATGTAGGCCATGCATACACTTGGTCTGCACCCAAATCTTGGGAACACATTGCAAGGTAAGATCCACCATATGCTTTACGAGTGATAACAGTAATTTTAGGTACTGTTGCTTCAGAGTAAGCATATAACATTTTCGCACCGTGACGAATAATGCCACCCCATTCTTGGTTTGTGCCCGGTAGGAAGCCCGGTACGTCAACGAAGTTTACAACAGGAATGTTGAAAGCATCACAGAAACGGATAAAGCGGGAAGATTTGTCGGATGCATTGATGTCTAAGCAACCTGCCATTACGCGTGGTTGGTTAGCAATGATACCTACGCTTTGTCCAGCAAAACGTGCGAAACATGTAATAATATTTTGTGCATAGTGTGGTTGTACTTCATAGTATTCACCATTATCGACTGTTGCACGGATAACATCGAACATGTCATAAGGCATATTTGGATTGTCTGGAAGTAAAGTATTTAAACCTTCATCTTCACGAGCTGGGTCATCACCAGTATCAACTAATGGAGTATCTTCCATGTTGTTGCTTGGTAAGAAGCTCAACAAGTAACGAATTTGTGCTAAGCAATCATCTTCGTTTTCAGTTGCAAAGTGAGCTACACCAGATACACTGTTATGAGCCATTGCACCACCAAGGTCTTCTGCTGTTACTTCTTCTGCTGTTACAGATTTGATAACTGCTGGACCAGTGATGAACATTTGAGATGTATGTTTAACCATGTAGATAAAGTCAGTTAATGCTGGGGAATACACAGCACCACCTGCACATGGTCCCATGATAACAGAGATTTGTGGAATAACGCCAGAAGCGTTAGTGTTTTCAAAGAAGATTTTACCGTAGCCAGCTAATGCGTCTACTGCTTCTTGAATACGAGCTCCACCGGAGTCATTGATACCGATAATAGGAGCACCCATTTTCATCGCCATACGTTGTGCTTTAACGATTTTAGCAGCGTGCATTTCCCCAAGGGAACCACCTTCTACTGTAAAATCTTGAGCAAAAGCAAATACCAAACGTCCGTCGATAGTACCGTAACCAGTTACTACGCCTTCACCAGGTAATTCTTTTTTCTCTTGACCGAAGTTTACACAACGATGTTTAACGAATTGATCCAATTCAACGAAGCTATTATCGTCGAATAATTTTTCAATACGTTCACGAGCTGTATATTTACCACTCGCGTGTTGTTTTTCTACGCGTTTTTCACCGCCACCTTGTTTTACAGTGGACAGCTTTTTGTGCAATAATTCAATTTTTTCCTGAACTGTTGCCATTTTACACCTCCATAGAATAATTACGGATATAGTCTATTATTTCATGCGTTGGCAAAGTTCTAATAAAACACCGCCAGTAGCTTTTGGATGAAGGAATGCAATTGCAGATCCACCAGCACCATAGCGAGGTTCTTCATCGATTAATTGAACACCTTTTGCTTTTAAATCAGCGATAGCTGCTTTGATGTCATCAACGCGAAGTGCTACGTGTTGGATACCATTACGGCCACCATTTTTTTCGATAAAACGACCGATAGGGCCATCTGGAGTTGTAGATTCTAAGAACTCAAGTTCAGCATCACCGCAAGGGAAGAAGCTTACTTTTACTTTTTGTTCTTCAACCACTTCATCTTCTGGTAGATGTTCCATACCAAGTGCGTTTTTATAAAATTCTTTTGTTGCTGCTAAGTCAGATACACCGATACCGATGTGGTCTACTTGTAATACTTTGAATGCCATAATAACTCTCCTTTCAAATGAGCTGCAACTCGAAAGTGATTTTTATCATCCTTCGATTACTTATATGATACCACGATATTAGATTTTTATCATTCTTTTTATTATCTTTTTAATGACTTTTCCAATACCGAGTTAACAACACTATAAGGGTCGTTAGTTCTATTATTAACAGCTGCTACATCTTGTTTGAAAGCATCGCTTTCTACAACATGTTCGTGAACATAGCGCATGATTTGTTCATTGATCATCGCTACGAGCTCATCGTGAGTACGTTCTGCACGACGAGTTGCTAATTCTCCACTATCTTCAAGATATTCAAAGTGTTCATCTAGTGCTTCCACTAATTCATCAACACCTTCATCTTTACTAGCGATAGTTCTCTTAATTGGTGGTCTCCAATCAAGTTCACGAGAATCTAGGTCTAGCATCATTTCAATTTCAACATTAAGCTTATCACAGCCATCGCGGTCTGCTTTATTGATAGCGAATACATCACCAATCTCTAAAATACCTGCTTTGATAGCTTGGATATCATCACCTAAACCTGGTACTAATACAACCAATGTAGTATCTGCATTTTTAACGATATCTACTTCTGATTGTCCAACACCTACAGTTTCGATGATAACAAGATCCATGCCAAATGCATCCATTAATTTAACAACATCTGCTGTTTTTTTAGATAATCCACCTAGGCTACCACGTGTCCCCATACTACGGATAAATACATTTTCATTTAATGTCAAATCATTCATCCGAATACGGTCACCTAAAATAGCGCCACCTGAGAATGGACTGGTTGGGTCAACAGCAACGATGCCGATCCTCTTACCTTGTTCTAGATAATGCTTAACCACTTTATCTGTCAATGTACTTTTACCAGCTCCTGGAGCACCTGTGATACCCAAGATACGAGCTTTACCAGTACGTGGATAAATAGCTTTCATAATATCGATCGCATTATCGTATTCATTTTCTACAGCCGTGATCGACCGTGCCAAAGCAAGACGAGAACCTTCTAATAGTTCTTTGATTAAATCCATATTGTCACCGTCCCAATTATATATACGTCTAGGCTCGAACATAGATGCCCGAGCCTAGCTCAAGTATATTATTTTACGTTAGCTTTGATGAATTCAATTACATCAGCTGTTGGAGTGCCTGGTGTGAATACTGCGGATACGCCAGCTGCTTTTAAGCCAGGGATATCAGCGTCAGGAATAACGCCTCCACCAACTACTAATACATCGCCCATGCCTTTTTCTTTTAGCATTTCAACGATTTTAGGGAACAATGTGTTGTGTGCGCCAGAAAGAAGAGATAACGCAACTACGTTAACGTCTTCAGAAAGAGCTGCTTCAACGATTTGTTCTGGAGTTTGACGAAGACCTGTGTAGATAACTTCGAAACCAGCATCGCGAAGTGCGCGTGCTACTACTTTTGCACCACGGTCATGACCATCAAGACCTGGTTTTGCTACGATTACTCTGATACGTTTTTCTGCCATGATGTTATACCTCCAAATAGGTTCGATTAATTATAGTGTGGAATGAGCTTGGTATTCACCGAATACGCCGCGCAATACGTTACAAATTTCACCTAATGTAGCATATGTTTTAACGGCAGCCAAGATTAATGGCATCAAGTTTACAGATTCATCTTCTGCACCAGCTTTTAATGCTGCTAATGCTGCATCAACTGCTGCTTGATCGCGGTCTGCACGAACTTGTTGTGTTTTCTTGGATTGGTTGATACCTACAGAAGCATCGATACGAAGAAGACCTTCAACTGGTTTTTCCTCTACTTGGAATTTGTTAACACCTACGATTGTACGAAGGCCAGATTCCACTTCCATTTGCCATTTATAAGCAGACTCTTGGATTTCTTTTTGGATATAACCTTTTTCGATAGCTTCAACAGCGCCACCCATTTCATCGATTTTTTGGATGTATGCTTTAGCTTCTTCATAGATAGCATTAGTCATAGCTTCTACATAGTAGGAACCGCCCAATGGGTCAACTACGTCAGCTAAACCGGATTCGTAAGCAACGATTTGTTGAGTACGAAGAGCGATTTGTACAGATGCTTCAGTTGGAAGAGCCAATGCTTCGTCACGAGAGTTAGTATGTAAGGATTGAGTACCACCCATTACAGCAGCTGCAGTTTGAAGAGCAACACGAACGATGTTGTTGTCAACTTGTTGTGCAGTCAACATGGAACCAGCTGTTTGAGTATGTACACGTAACATCATAGATTTAGGTTTTTTAGCACCAAAACGTTCTTTCAAGATATGTGCCCATAGACGACGGGATGCACGGAATTTCGCAACTTCTTCTAATACGTTGTTGTGTGCGTTCCAGAAGAAGGATAAACGACCTGCGAAATCGTCAACTTCTAAGCCAGCTTTAAGAGCTGCTTCGATGTATGCAATACCATCAGCAATTGTGAAAGCGATTTCTTGCGCAGCAGTGGAACCAGCTTCACGAATATGGTAACCGGAGATGGAGATAGTATTCCATTTTGGCACATATTGAGAGCAATATTCGAAAATATTAGTGATCAAACGCATGGATGGTTTTGGAGGGAAGATGTAAGTTCCGCGAGCTGCGTACTCTTTCAAAATATCATTTTGAATTGTACCGCGAAGTTCAGTGGAAGGCACACCTTGTTTTTCAGCAACTGCAATGTACATAGCAAGAAGTACAGATGCAGGAGCATTGATTGTCATAGAAGTGGAAACTTTACCTAAGTCGATACCTTGGAACAAGATTTCCATATCTTTTAAGGAGTCAATCGCAACACCTACTTTACCAACTTCGCCTTCAGCCATAGCGTCATCGGAGTCATAACCGATTTGTGTTGGTAAGTCGAATGCGCAAGAAAGACCAGTTGCACCGGACTCAATTAAGTAACGGTAACGTTTGTTGGACTCTTCAGCAGTTGCGAAACCAGCATACATACGCATTGTCCAGAAACGACCACGGTACATAGTAGGTTGTACACCACGAGTATAAGGATAGAATCCTGGGAATCCAAGATCACGTTCATAATCAAAACCTTCTAAATCAAGCGGTGTGTATACCGGTTGTTCTGGTAAGTTTTGACGTGCAGGTACTTTCTCACAGTTTTTAGCGTACGCTGCTTCGTATTCAGCAAGTTTGGCTTTTAAGTTGTCATTAGCCATGTCATCATCCTCCTAAAAAATTAACCTTGTTTTTTCATGCTTCCTGTTTCAGTGAAGCGTTTATGCCAAGAAAGAGCTTCATCTAATAAGATAGGTGTATGGGCGCCATTTGTCTTTTCAATAGCTCTTTCGAGGTAATCTAATAATTCTTGTTTGTAGTCTGGGTGAGCACAGTTTTCAATGATTTTGTATGCTCTTTCAATTGGAGCCAAACCACGAACATCGGCAATACCTTGTTCTGTACAGAATACTTGTACATCATGTTCTGTATGGTCAATGTGAGATACAAAAGGAACGATAGAACTGATGTCTCCGCCTTTTGCTACAGAGTTCGTACAGAAAATGGAGATATAACCATTTCGAGTGAAGTCCCCGGAACCACCGATACCATTCATCATTTTGCTACCCATGATATGAGTAGAGTTTACATTACCGAAGATATCGAATTCGATTGCTGTATTCATAGTGATAACACCAAGTCTACGAGCTAAGCCAGGGTTATTGGAAATCTCTTGCGGACGCAAAAGAATATGTTTGCTATATTTGTCAATATTAGCGTAGAAGCGTTTCAATCCATCTGGGGATGGGGACAACGCTGTACCAGAGCAATCTGTTACTTTACCTGCATCAATTAAGTCCAACATACCATCTTGAATAACTTCTGTGAAAATGGATAAATTTGTGAATGGACCTTCAGCCAAGCCAGACACAACAGCATTTGCTACAGAACCTACACCAGATTGTAATGGTAATAAGTTTTCAGGTAAACGACCTGCTTTAACTTCTTCTAAGAAGAAGTTAATCAAATGTTGACTCATTGCTTTTGCATCATCATCGATTGGTGCTAATGGACGAGTTGTGTCAGGCACATCACATGGAACGATAGCTACGATTTTCGCAGGGTCACATGGGATGTAATCTGTTCCGATACGATCGCCAGCCGCTTTGATTGGGAATGGCTCACGGTATGGAGGATCTTGTGGTTCATAGATATCATGCATACCTACCAAGGACATTGGTTGGGATACGTTTACTTCTACGATAACTTTTTTAGCTTGGCTAACAAATGTTGGAGAGTTACCAACGGATGTACTAGGAACGATACCACCATCTTCACGGATGCAAACCGCTTCAACGATAGCTACGTCAGTGTCACCGAAGAAACCATAACGGATTTGTTGAGCCATTTGGCTAAGGTGCATATCAATATAACGAATTTTTTGGCTATTTAAAGCTTTACGAGTATCGTTATTTGTTTGATATGGGAAACGACGACGAATACCGTTTACACGAGTTAATGCTCCGTCTGCTTCATCACCAACTGATGCACCAGTCCAAAGATCAATTTGGAAAGGGTCTGATTCCATGCGTTTTGCAAGGGCCAATGGCACTGCTTTAGGGTAACCAGATGGTGTAAAACCACTGATACCTACATGGTCTCCTGGATTAATCAATTTAGCTGCTTCTTCTGCTGTAGTAATTTTTGCTTGCAACGCTACGCCTTGCACGCGATCTAAAATGTCGATCATACTACCATCTCCTTTAGTTTGAATGACTTATTCAGCTATCTAACATTCACACACTTTTCATTTTTTATTTCTACTAAGAATTTCTTAAGTTAAAAAATTCTTTATAGAAATATTAGATTAAATATCTACTCAAAGTGTGATATTTGTTAATTCTCATAAATACTACTCATTTTTCTTGTTATTGTCAACCACATATGTAAATATATGCATAATAGGCATACTGAACAGGAAAATTTAATGCGAGTATAACTTTTTGTTATACCCTTTATCTACCTATATCTATAAATATTGGTATAGTACAAATTTTTTCGATATTTTAATTCTTATATATAAACTCTATTTATGTTTATGCATATCTAGCTTTTATATTATTCATAACTAACAGTTATTTGCTTTTATTACTTTTTGTTATTTCCCATGTTATATTCTTTAAGCCGTTTCATATCTCAACGTAAAACTATATGTGTAATGAGACCTCTCTTAATTCTTAACCTTACTAGTAAGGAATCATCTTTCGTTATTGTTAAACCTATGTTCATATTCGTCTATAGAAATTGATGTATACAAATAATGTTATAAACCATATACGTGCTAAGATACAATAGTCTCCACATACAAAAAGTATAGAGACAGTCATATGACCATCTCTATACTTTCAGTTTTATATATTATATTTTATTTCGTATGATACTCATAGCAAAACCTAATAGTTGCCACAGCACCAAGCTTACTTGCTGGCTATATAAAGCATGATCAAAAAGACCACTTACCAAAACAACTACGGTAATCAAAGTCATACTATATCGGAACGGAATAGATAGATGCTTTTGTTTTTGCACATTTCTGCTATGTCCCAATAAAATTGCTAATAATAAGCATAAAGATATCGGTCCTGTTTCTGCTGCCACTTGCAAATATAAATTATGGGCATGATAGATAATCACCGTTGGATCTTGGATGAAATAATTATAGTCTGGATAAGTCATCCAAAACGCATCCCAACCAATACCAAAAATAGGAAAACCTTCTATCATGTACATAGTGCTATCCCACAGTGCCCATCGGAGCATAACCGATGTATCTTGTCCACTAAAAAGGGACCACAATCGACTGGACACTTCTCCATGGTAAAAGAATAACACCAAGGGAACCGCTAATAACGCATATAATAACCTACGCTCCACACAGATACCGGCTACAAAAACAGCTACCGCCAAACTTAGCCACATACCACGAGAATAGGTAAGGACTAAGCACAATAGCATGACTGCAACGGCGAAACCCATCATGGCTGAGCGCTTCCAATCTTTTGTTTTCAGCACTTGCATAGCACCTAATCCACCAATGGAAATGGTAAAAAGTAAGTATTCTCCTAATAAATTAGGATTCTGTAATGTTCCATACATGCGTCGCATAAGTCCCGGGAAATGAGTATTATCTACCCATTCATGAATATGCTCTGGAGTCATATAAAAATATTGATACCCAGCACCTAAGCAGACAAGGAATCCAGTCATACAAAACAAGGACAAAAATGTTTTCTGCCGTCTTTCAGTATCCATATAATATGTCATCAACCAATAGATACTGCCATATATCCCTATGTGATAGAGCCAACTCATAGTAGACCATGGGACATTCACAGAATTAATAATGGAAATACCTGTCCAGAGAATAAATCCCAAGACTGCCCATTGTAGCCAATGTAAAGTTCCAGAAAATCGTTGTCTATCGAATAGTAACGCTAGTAACCCCGCCATGATGACAAGAACATTACCACCTATGGGTAATAAAGGAATACACACCGTTGCTCCGTATAGTAGATAGACTATCCATTGGTCCACAGATAGTCTACGTAGGGCATCCATTAGTGCCCCATTTCTTGAGCAAGCCATTGTTGCACGTCACCAAGAATATATAAGGAGCCTACTACAGCGATGATATCGCCTTCCTTAGTTGTTTTCATAGCATGGTCTAAGCCTGCTCGGATGGTCTCCATAGGATCTGCTTGGACTGGCATTTGTTTCGCTAATTGCACTGGATCAGTACCTCGTGGTGTTGGCGCTGGCACCGTGATCACGCGGTCCTTTTGCCCTACCAAATAGCTGACCATCGTGGATATATCTTTATCTTCTAAAATCGATAGCACCACTGTTTTCGCTTGTTCTGGGTACAGTTCATTGAAGGTCATCGAAAAGGCTTCTGCCCCACTTGCATTGTGGGCTCCATCTAAAATGATAGTTCGTCCATGGACTTTGAACGTTTCAAAGCGACCCGGCCATGTAGCACGAGCTAGACCTTCACGGTATGTTTCTTCACTCACTGCTGGTTCTTTGTCTTTCAAGATTTGCAATACTCGTGCTGCACAAGCTAAGTTCAAGGCTTGATGAATACCATGCATGGATGTGAAGAGCATGTCTTTATGACCGTCTTTGTCTTTCACGGTAATCATTTGCCCCATTGCCATCGCACTACGACTATCGATAGTGAAATCTTCGTTGAACACATGATATTTCACGCCTAATGATTTTGCCGTTTCTTTAATCACATCAAGGGCACCCCCTTGAGCTGCTGTTACAAGAGGCACGCCTTGTTTGATAATCCCTGCTTTATGTCGGGCAATTTCCTCTACTGTGTCCCCACAATACGCTTGATGGTCAATGGTCACATTTGTAATCACTGCCACTTCTGGAGTGATTACATTAGTAGAATCCAATAATCCACCTAAACCCACCTCGATGACAGCGTAGTCTACGCCTTGCTCTTGGAAAAACAAGAAGGCTGCAGCTGTTAAGATTTCAAATTGTGTAGGTGCTTCTACGCCACGGTCTATGATGGCTTTCACAGCATGGCTCACACGTTCAATCAAATCTGCAAAGGCCTCTTCTGTAATGTACGCTGTGTTTACACGCATGCGTTCCGTATAGGATTGGAGGTGCGGGGACGTAAATGTCCCCACACGAAGACCACTCATGTACAATCCATAGGTAATATAGGTGGAAACGGATCCTTTCCCGTTCGTCCCCGTTACATGGATTGTCTTATATGTATTTTGTGGATTTCCTAGCTCTTCTAATAGAGCAGTAATCCGTTCTAATCCTGGATGAATCCCAAAGGAGGCTACCTCTTCTAGGTAGGCAATCGCTTCCGTATAATTCATGATGGATCTCCTTATGCTAATGTTTTTAAGAACTCTTCACGTTCGTTCAACGCTTGTTGTTTTTGTTTGTATTCTTCCAATTTTTCTTTTTCTTTCGCTACCACCGCTTCAGGGGCTTTTGCTAAGAATCCTTGGTTGTTCAATTTTCCTTCTAAACGAGCGATTTCTTTCAATACTGTGGCTTGTTCTTTGGCGATACGTTCTTTTTCTTTGTCAGCATCGATTAAATCTTTCAGCAACAAGTACACTTCTAACCCGTTCACCACTGTTACTGTAGCATTTTCTGGTTTAGGCGCATCTGGTGAAAGTACCGTTACTTTTTCCGCCCAGCCTAATGTATGGAAGTAATCACCATGCGTTTCTAAGATGCCTTTTAACTCTTCTGTAGCAGGCACTAAGATAACTTCAGAGCGTTTGCCCATTGGTACATTCATTTCTGCACGCATGTTACGGATACCTTTGATGCCGTCCATCATAACATTCATATGAGCCGCTGCAGAGCTGAAACCTTCCATAGATAATGTGCTTGGCCATGGAGCGACCATGATGCTTTCTCCTTCATGAGGCAAGTGTTGCCAAATATGTTCTGTAACGAATGGCATGAATGGATGTAATAATTCCATCATATGACGAAGGATAGATACCAATAAGTATTGTACTGTTTGACGGTCACGGCCACCTTCTTTATTATATAAACGAGGTTTTGCTAGTTCAATGTACCAGTCGCAATAAGTATTCCAAATGAAGTCGTACACAGCGCTTGCCGCTTCCCCTAATTCAAATTTATCAAGGTTATTCGTAATGTTAGTGACCGTTTTATTGTATTCTTCTAGAATCCATTTATCCGCCAATGTGTAATCTTCTGCACTTGGTACGAAACTTTCATCAAAGCCTTCTAAGTTCATCAATACGAATTTGGATGCATTCCAAATTTTATTGGCAAAGTTACGGTTTGCTTCCACACGTTCCATATAGAAACGCATATCATTGCCCGGTGTATTGCCTGTTACCAACGTAAAGCGCAACGCATCGGCACCATATTCTTCAATCACTTCTAATGGATTGATACCATTGCCCAAGGATTTACTCATTTTACGACCTTGGCTATCGCGTACTAACCCATGAATGAACACGTGTTTGAAAGGAATTTCTTCTTTAAATTCTAAGCCCATGAAAATCATACGAGCTACCCAGAAGAAGATAATATCGTACCCTGTGACCATCACGCTAGTTGGATACCAATGTTTCACTTCCTCTGTGTTGTCAGGCCAACCCATTGTGGCAAATGGCCATAACGCAGAGCTGAACCATGTATCTAATACATCTGGATCTTGCTCTACCTTGCCATGACAATGCGGACATTCTGCCAATGTCTCTGTGGTTACGATCGTTTCTCCACAATCTTGGCAATACCATGCTGGGATACGGTGGCCCCACCATAATTGACGAGAAATACACCAATCACGAATGGATTCTAACCAGTTGGTATATGTTTTAGTGAAACGTTCTGGCACAAATTCAATAGATTTGTCGCGTACTACTTCTAAAGCAGGTTTTGCCAATGGTTCCATGGATACGAACCATTGTTTCGATACCATAGGTTCTACAGTTGTATTACAACGGGAACAATGACCTACACTGTGACCATGTTCTTCCACTTTTTCTAATAAACCTTGTGCCTCTAACTCAGCCACTACTTGTTTACGAGCCAATTCACGTGGCATATTCACAAAGTGACCTGCTCCTGCATTCATAGTGCCATCTGGATTCATCACCACGATACTTTCTAAGTTGTGGCGTTGTCCCATTTCAAAGTCATTAGGGTCATGAGCTGGTGTAATTTTTACGCAACCAGTACCGAAAGATTGATCTACATATTCATCGGCAATGATTGGGATGTGACGATTCACAAATGGAAGTAATAATTCTTTGCCCACTAAGTGCGCATAACGTTCATCATTAGGGTTCACCGCTACAGCTACGTCACCAAACATTGTTTCAGGACGTGTGGTAGCTACGGTTAAGAATGTATTTTCTTCCCCGATAACAGGATATTTAATATGCCATAAATGACCATTTTCATCTTCGTGTTCTACTTCGATATCGGATAAAGCTGTCAAACAATTAGGGCACCAGTTAGTAATACGTTCTCCACGATAGATTAAACCTTTTTCGTATAATTCTACGAATACTTTTAATACCGCCTCATGATATCCTTCATCCAAAGTAAAACGCTCTCTCGTCCAATCGCAAGAAGCACCTAAGCTACGAATTTGTTTTACAATAGTGCTACCGTATTCTTGTTTCCACTCCCATACACGTTTTAGGAACTCTTCACGACCTAAATCATGACGAGACTTTCCTTCCGTTTTCATGATATTTTCTTCTACTTTTACTTGCGTTGCAATCCCTGCATGGTCTGTGCCAGGCATCCACAACACATTGTAGCCTTGCATACGTTTCGTACGAATCAAAATATCTTGCAATGTGTTATCAAGGGCATGACCCATGTGTAATTGACCTGTTACATTTGGTGGTGGTAACACAATACTGAAAGGCTCTTTTTCAGTATCTACTTCTTCATGAAAATACCCTTTCTCTTCCCAATATCTATACCATTGTTGTTCAATCTCTTTAGGATTGTAGGTTGTCAAATTTTTATATTCCTTCATATGTCCTCCTATGTATTGGATATATCACCAGGTTACCACTGTTTTGTACAGTAAAGCTGTGAATATCCCTCCCATATATACAAAAAAGACCCCTCGTCCGTTAGGACGAAAGGGTCTATACTTCCGCGGTACCACCTAGATTATTGCCGTAGCAATCACTCATTATCGTTAACGCTGATCAGCGGGCACACTTACTCTAGTTCACCATGCCAACTCCGAGGCTACCCTCTTTCTACTACATACATTGTTTCACCAACCCAATGCTCTCTGTGATGCGTTCAAAAGATTTTTCCTCTTCTTAGTCATTATCCATATAGTATTAGTATACGTGAAAGTATGTAATAACGTCAATATATGGCTCACAAAACTCTATATATTTTCTAGAGTTATCATACACTTGTGACATCCCTTCACAACACTGTCATTTTGTCTATTTATCAACGTATCACCTATATCTAGCATTCCTCATCAAACGTTTCAACATAGGGAATACACATTACTTTGCAAAGGATACATTCATTTCGTCTAAAGACTTCGTCAAGCTAGGCACATAGACTTTCAAAAATAGATCTACCTCTGGCAATTGCATCTGTACTAAGCGTTCATAAATCGTATCATAAGCTGCATTGAACTCATTATTACCAGCAGATTTTTCTGTGACACATTTCATAAATGCCGACAAGGTATCCGCTGCTTTCACTAGCACCTCGTATTCCTCTGGCACAGATACTAAGGCTTCCTCATAGGCTGGTTGCACCGATTCTGGCAATGTACGCCATAAGGTTTCATTGGCCAACTGTTCTACTTCTCCATAGAGGGCTCGCAACTTAGGATTAAAATATTTTACTGGCGTGGGCATATCTCCTGTAAATACTTCACTTACATCGTGATACATAGCTAGTACCGCTAATCGGTTCACATCTACAGTTCCATCAAAATAAGTATTCCGAAGTACTCCCAGTTGATGAGCAATCATGGCCGTTTCTAAGCTATGACCTTGCAAATTTTCTACTTCTGTATTGCGCATCAAGCTCCAACGCTGAATATATTTCATACGCCCTAAAAGGGCAAAAAAATGACTTTCTTCCATAGCATACTCCTCCTTAATCTACTCTATTCATTATACAAAAAAAAGCTCATCACCGCTATTCCGGCAATGAACTATCTAACACGTCCCGATAGTTACTATGTTAATATCTGATATGTAAAATATACTAAAATCAATATCCCCTATGTTCCGTTTTATGGTACTATAACTATATACTGACGAACTTTATTGCTCACTAACTGCAGATACACTGAAAGGAACTCACATGGCAGGGAACACAAATTTTTTTGCTACTAGCGATGAAACAGAATCCCGCTTTTACCGATTCTTAGATTTAATCGCTAAAGGTGGTGTGTATAAAAGTGTAGACAAGGATTTCCATCCTTTTAAAGGCACTTCCTATCAAGAAAAAACAAAGCAAGCTCATTTTTTTATGGATGCCATATCTCCCCAATCACTGTACGAATTTTCCTATGGTCGCGCTAAGCTATTAACATTACCTGGCCTAAGCTATTCACCTTACAACCTAAATCCCTTAGCCTTTGCCCATGCAGTGCGCAAAATGTTGCCTACAGACCTTCGTCGCAGTCTATTGTTATACCATCTACTGTCTACAAAAGGTATGGCAAACGATGAGTCTGCCATCAATACCTATCAAAACGGCTTGCAATACCCTATGTCATATTATGCTAGCCATTCAGATATACCCCCTAAAGATGAAGCCTTGTTAACAACTAAAAACCTAAGACGATACTTAACGTCTATTCACCAAGATATACTGTTGACCCAAGATGCGAGTAACGAGTCCATGATTAATAGCACGCAACTCTTTGACAGTGCCTTCCATATGCTCCAAGCAATGGGAGTCATAGCTCCTCATCCTACCATCGAAGATGCATATGATATCACGCCTAACCCAATCAGTGAATCTAACCTCACTGAAGAAGAGCAGAAAGAATTAGTCTATGCCTTAGACTTTCAAAAATATCTATCTCCCATCTCATCCTATGCCCACTATCTACAATTTAAATTATCCTTAAGAAGTTTAGGCGATGATGCCCCTGAAGATATCCTCGGCGATATCAATGCTAGGCAGATGCCACAAGTACCTTCCCCTATCTTGGTGCGCCAAGTGCCCCCTTTCAAAACACTGCTAGATGACAAACGATTATCTTCTTTATCTGGTATGAATACATGGACCACGGTCACAACCATTGATCGGAGTAATCCTAAATCCACATCCAAATTACACACCACTAAAACAATTGTGCACATAGATAGCCTCGAAGAACATCGAAATGATTCTAGAGAATACATATACAGCACCAGCAAGAATGGTCGCCCTATGTCGCCAATTTCACTAGATACAGTACATCACATCGACCTATACCCAGCTACACCGCATTCTCGAAAACAGGCTAAACTACCTATTACCTATACGGTGTACTTCGCCTACCATTCCTCCCCCCTAGACAATTGGACGGAAATACAACAAGCATTACATCAATTTCGCACGAAACGCCTATCCATTGATTACCTACAGGAAAATTCAACAGAAGCCTGTCCATTCCTTGTGAAAGTCACCTACCTAGAGCCTTCTGCAATATTACCATTGCTATATCAATGGGGGCCGTATCTTCGTTTTGTAAGCTCCACAGGAGAGCCCCTTACAGAAGAGGCCACACAAACAGCTCCTATGAAAGCATTACAAGATATGGTATTAACTAGAGTAAGGAGCATCGTAGCCCATTATGAATCCTAATCCATTTCTTCAATCCTATACGAATCCGGACCACACTTCCGTTGGAGCCTATACATTTTATTACATTCGGTTCATTCAACTCCTACATTTCATTTATATAGATCGTCTGAATTGTGATGATTTGAAAATTGAATATAACCATTTAGACCCTCAGGAAATTACTGCTTGGTTGCTACAGGACTATCAACAGACTATGGATAATGGCAGTGCTACGGACATAGTAGAAAAAATAATCGAGCTATTCTTTCACCCTAGTATCGAAGCAGGGAAAGTACAACCCTATTTTATTCCACATATGCCAGATCCCTATCTATTCACAGACCGTGAGGTTCTAGCATTATATCTGCTCATCCACGATGAACGGGTATTCCCATTCCTATCGCAATCTATACGCGATAAACTAAACACTGCTATGGAACAACATCCCTTTCATAACACGTTCAAAACCATCCTAGAAAACTATCAATCCACTCGGCCAGTAGCACAAACAGATGCCCATATGTTAGAGATAACGCACACATTGTTCCGTACCATTATAGAAGAATCGCATACGATAGCAATCACAACCACAGATAGTAAGCACGTCGTAACACCTTGTCATTTACGTTACTTTGCGAACACCGAGGACTATCATCTTTTAGGTTTGCTCAGTGAAAGCGAATATGTCTATATTCCGGTGAAAGATATACAACGCATCTGCCTTCGAGAAGACAAGCCTGTCCCCAATCGTTACACGGTACTTACCGAGTTACTCGAAAAGGATGCACTCACCCTCAAACTGCGTGTCATTAACGATAAAAATGCACTAGAACGGGCCTATCATCTATTTGCCGATTACACAAAGGAAACTACCTTAGTGGAAACCATAATCGATGACGAAGATGAACTACAAGATCACACCTATCATCTAAATATCACCTATTATCCATTCGATGAAGATGATATCTATCAAAAGATACTCGCCCTCAGCGCTATGGTGACGGTCTTGGAACCTCTATCCATACGGGAACGAGTCCTACAACACTTCACCACATTCCTAGAAAGATGGGGCTAACCTTTGACTAGATTAGACCACCCCTACTATACCATAAGCAGCTATGTAGCTTCTTAACAATAGATTCAACCATTAGGAGGATTCATGACAACTCAAAACGCATACCTCGCCCCTGCTACATTACGTAGTGGTGGCTATGTAGATATACACAATTCTGCCATTACTGTGACGTATGATATGCCCTATTATGCCATCAGCACAAGTCCTTTCAACGGAGGCTTGCACCATGTAATGGCTGTGCGCAATCAACAACTCACATTTTTCGTCAATGATGAAAGTGAGTTACCTGGTGGATCCACATCTGCTTATTTAGCAAAAGAATGCGTACAGTTAGACTTACCTATTCATTTTTGTACATCCTTATTGACTAGCGCCTCTATGGATCGACATGCCTATGTATGTTACCAAGAAGGAAGTATCATAGTCGAAGTCATTGCCACCGCAGGTGTTGAAAAAACAGCTCATCGAGCAGGCGATGGCTATACGTACTACGAAAAAGATGGCACCTTCCATGCTGGAGGCACCATCAACTTATTAGTATTTACCAATTGCGCCCTCACCGATGGGGCTCTTACAAAATCATTGCTAACCATAACAGAAGCGAAAACCGTAGCGCTCCAATCCAAAGGCATTACTAGCATTGTATCTGGCCAACCTGCTACGGGCACCTCTACAGATGGCGTCATTATGACCATCGACCCAAACGGAGAACTCCTTACAGACTCAGGTACGTTCTCCCAGTTCGGCGATACCTTAGCTAAAGCCGTACGATCTGCCATCGAAACAGCATTAGAGAACGCAGATGTATTAGATACCTAAAGAACTAATAGGTAGCAAATATCCGTTCTAGCTCTTCTCGACTTCGTTCTTGTTGCAATGCTAGCATCAATAAAATTCTAGCTTTCACTGGCGACAGAGAATCGCTAACGATCAATCCCTCTTTCACATCTGATGAATTGCTAGATACAATACCATTTCCAATGCGGGATGACCGCACTTTGGGAATGGTAATTTTTTTGAGTGTATCACGAACGCTCTGTGGTAAGGTACCATGCCCAAAGCCACCAATCACTAAACCTTGTGACCGACTTGCTACCAGAGTTAGTATTTCTGTATCCATCCCTCCATAGAGATGTACAATCCCTACGGACGGCAATTCCACCTCATTATGTAAGATAAATTCGCTGTCACTCGTATGCTTACGACATGGAGTATAGTAAAAATAAGCCTGTCCATTTTGTACGCAACCCATATGACCTAATTGGGCATTTCCAAAGGTAGCTACATCAGTGGTGTGCAACTTTGCCACCTCTCTAGCGCTATCAATATAGCCATTCATGACCACTAATACCCCTTGGTTCCAAGCATTTTTACTTCGTGCTACTTGTACAGCTTGCAATAAATTCACAGGTCCATCTGCACTAAGTGCTGTAGCAGGACGCATGGAACCAGTCATTACTACGGGCTTCTTTGTATTCACTGTCAACTGCAAGAAATACGCAGTTTCTTCCATCGTATCTGTACCATGGGTAATGACAATACCACCTATATCATCTCGCTCAGCCACTTCATTCACAAGCAGTGCTAAATGCCCCCAACGATAAGGACTCATTTCAGAACTATCGATATTAGAAAATTGCACACTTTCAAAAGGACCATACTCCTTCAAAGCGGGTACTGCCTGCATCAAATCATCCACACCAATCGATCCTGCTCTATATTCCGTTAATGCACTAGACCCATTCCCTGTACCTGCAATGGTGCCTCCTGTGCCTATCATCATAATCTTTGTACCCTTCATGTGGTAACCTCCTTTGAAATCATTACTTTTATTATAGCATTCCTTGTTTCTCTGTTGGCATAATTTTTTATCACAAAGGATTCGCTCCTATCTCCTAATTCTTGTATTGACCCCTTACAGCGAATGGAGTATAGTTATTTTATTAAATATTTCATCCATCCTAAGAAAGGTATTATTATGACACATACTAACTATACAACTAGTGTATTACACTGGTTCCGCGAAATCAGTCAAATCCCTCGTGAATCTGGCAATGAGCAAGGCATTAGCGATTTTCTAATGCAATTTGCTAACGATAGAGGCTTAGAAGCAGAGCAAGATGAAGAATTAAACGTGATTATCCGCGCTCATGCGACTGCAGGTTATGAAAATCATCCAGCTATCATTTTACAAGGTCACATCGATATGGTAGCAGAAAAATCTGACACATCTACTCACGATTTTTCCAAAGACCCTATCGAGCTCATCGAGGATGGAGAATGGTTGCACGCTAATGATACCACTCTAGGTGCCGATAATGGTATTGCTGTGGCAATGGCACTAGCCGTACTAGATGACCCAACTATCCCACATGGCCCGTTAGAATGTCTATTCACTACAAACGAAGAAACAGGTATGAATGGTGCTATGGCGGTGAAAGGTGAACGTCTACATGGACAGTACTTAATCAATATTGATACAGAGCAAGAACATGAATTCATCGTAGCTTGTGCTGGGGGCTGTCGATTAGACCTTTCATTACCTACAAATTCTGTACCAACACCAGCAGGATTCACTGCGTTGAAAGTCTCGGTAGATGGTCTTCACGGTGGACACTCGGGTATCGAAATCGACAAACAATTAGGCAATGCCGTAACTATCTTAGCTCGTTTATTGGTAGAAGCGCATCGTGAAACTCCTATGTCTGTGAGCCATTTTACAGGAGGTTCTAAGCATAATGCCATCCCACGCTTTGCAGAGGCTACTATCCTTTGCAAACCTTCTGATGCAGAGGCATTGCAAGAGCATATCCAAGCGAATGCAGAAATCATTCGTCACGAATTATCTCCACAAGATCCAAATTTACAAGTAACTATCACTCCTTGTGACACTCCTGCCACTATCTATAGCGATACGCAAGCACAAAACTTTTTGCAATTCTTATACTTAGCACCTCATGGTGTATTCGGCATGAGCAAAAAACTAGAAGGTTTAGTAGATACAAGTAACAATATCGCCATCGTCGAAGACAATGACACTCAGTTAGATATTCTTATCTCTGTTCGTAGTTTAACTATGAGTCAATTAGCCTACTTACGTGACCGCATCATGACATTAGCAAAAGCCCATGGCTTCTCCGCTTCTGAACAAGGCCATTACCCTGCTTGGGAATATGAGCGCGGTAGCCGTTTAGAAGAACAAGCCATCACTCTATACAAAGAGGTCATCGGTATCGAACCTCATGTAACAGCTGTTCATGCAGGCCTTGAATGTGGCTTATTAAAAGCACAATTACCAAACACACAAATGTTGAGCTTTGGCCCTACTATTCTAGGTGCCCACACACCAAAAGAACGTTTACACTTACCATCAGTAACAACCGTGTCCAAGTTCTTATTAACCTTATTAGAAAAATTACAATAGCACAATCAACAAGCGGGAGTCGCCATGCGACTCCCCTCTATTATATGTACATCGGTATGGATGAACTCCTCCTTTGTGTATTCCTCTACCACAACAAAAGAGCTGTACTAGCATGTTATATACACATGCTAGTACAGCTCTTATTTCATAAGTATATACTATGTACAATATCTAGGTTGACAGTAGACATGATTAGTGATTGCGCAAGAACCCAAGTTGACCTAAATCATCTAATGTTTTATCTACCACAGTACGGCCTTTTAACGGTACCACTTCACCAGATGGCTTCGTTTCATCTACTTTCAGAATTTTATCCGCCACTTTGTAAAGTTCTTCCAATGTTTTTGGCGTTTCTAACTCTTTCATCATCAGCACATGAGCAGAGTTAAATCCTGTAATACTATCATTGTACAAATCAGAAATGTTGATGAACTTATGACCGCCACGATCCACAACGGTTTGTACATACTTAGCCATCTCTTTAGGCACTGTAGACACACCTTCTTGGAATGTGTTGATTTCTTTTTTCTCTGTCACAGGGGCAATAAATCCACACAATAAGAAACGAATGAGCATACTGTATAATTCTATATCATTATACTCCGTATCCGCTTGTAATTGTTCAATCTCTGCTTTGCAATCAGCTACAGTGAACATTTCTCCTTTACGACAGTTATTTACAATAGCTTGTTCTATCGCATTCGTCGTATCTTGTAGCTCTTTACCCTTATTGACCATTCCAAAATACAAGGAATCCAATGTAGTAATTAAAAACTCTTCATTATGGCGTAGTAAATGAGCTTGCGACTCATGACATAATAAGGAGCGACGGAATTGGGTATCGAAATAGAAATCTAGAATTTGTTCTTTCGTGTTCCAATCTCCGCCAGACATCGCTTCAATTAATTCTCGACGTTCTTTTTTCATCCATGTAATCGCAGACAGTTGGAAATCTGTATCGGATACGTAGACTAAGTTATGTTTCTTAGCGCGGTTAAGAAAGTCCGTTATATACACAGGATCATTAATAGGCTCTAAATATTCATGAGCAATATAATACGTTTTATGATCTAAGGCAGAATCAAAACTGTCTGTTTTCCATCCCAATTTAGGCACCACGTCCTTAGAGGATTTGATGAGTTCATTCATATGATGCACAAAAGAAATCCCTTTTTCTGTACGAGGCAATAAATCCATATCTTGATCATAGCGTGTAGCAAAGAGCATCATCTCACGTACTTGGTCTAGTCGATGCCAACCAGGGTATACGTTATAGGAAACGTAGGCTACCCCTCGTTCGGACAAGTTCACATTACAAATTTCTAAAATTTTATCTTTCACCACATCTGGCACCCAAGACCAAATGCCATGAACGATAATGTAATCGAATGTTCCGAAGTCTTTATCAATTTTCAAAATATCTTGTTCTACTAATTTTATATTGTTAAGTTCAATGGCCTCAATGATTTCATTGCCGATTTCAATTTGAGATCCGCTGAGGTCAACCCCTACATAAGACGCCTCTGGATGATACACAGCTTGCCCGATGATGTTACCACCCATAGAACAGCCTAGTTCTAGGACACGAGCCTCTTTTGCTGGTACTGGATTTAAGCCCCATAACTTCGCTTTTGCTTCTAAACTGTTAACAGATGTTACTCCGAAGGATTTAGAAGGATACACTAATTCGTTATACGAGTTTTTTAAAGATTCGATAACATCACTTGCTTCTTTTGCAACTGATGTATTTTTGTTTACGTTCATTATCAATGCCTTTCTTACTTTTATATTCGTCATCTCATAACGATATGCACACAGTTATCATTTTCACTGTATTCAATGTAATCAATTTATTATAACAGACTCCCACAACTTTTGCTAATATTCTATAGACATATAGTATACGATTTGATTATAAAATGTGTAACAATTGTAAAAGTATAACCATCGTATAGATAGCAAATCCTGCATATATTACATTTAATACCCGGTTCATTACAATTTCTAGATTGATACGCCCCTTTTTAAAGAGTCTTTCATGGCGAACCAAAAAGAGGTCTGGTTGACGAGAATTAGACGCGCTTAGAACAATGCGGTACGCCTCAATAGCCGCCCGAATTCCCACTATAACACTAATACAAACGAGACCTAGTAACAAAGTATCTAACCATTGAGGATCACGTATGAAGCCTTTCACTAGCAAAATACCTAACACATCTGCAGCCCCGGTAAAAACGATTCCACTCATTGCTAATCCAGCTACTGCCTTAGGAGATACAAAGTTTAAAATTTCTTGCAATGCATGACCAGCATTCTCGGCTTTTTCCTCTTTTGACTCCGATTTCATCCATCTGTGAATAGACCACAATTGATATATGGTCCACGCTGTCAAATACGCTACATACATATGTAATTCCGTCATACAATCTCCTCCATTCTGCTTTACTCACTCAAATTTGATAGGCTAAATTCTAAATTCCTTAAGGTCTCCTCCCATTGATTTTCTAAACTTTATCTTTGATGTAGTAGCATCTATACACCAAATAAATCTACCTTACACGCAGATAGTTTGCCAAGCCTTCTATAATTCATACTAACACAGTACGTTAAAATATACTACTAGTAAATGATTCTTGATGTTGTTAGGAACTCACTTGTTTTAACGATAGCAATACTAACACAATCATTTCCTTTGCTAATGAAAGAATACCTAGCCTACTAGGTAGGTTAGGTATTCATAATTCTATATCAACGTATTAATGTCCTTCTTTAACTTGGAAGATTTCCCCTGTGACAGCATCAATTTTAATTTCTACTTCACGAGTTAACGTTTCTCCATCGATTTCATAATGAGCACGACCGTGATCTGTATCGAATTTCACTTTTTCAATGCGATAGTCTGGATACGCCGTTTTAAAGATTTCCATCGCTTTTTCTTGCGTAATTTGTACTTGTTGTGTTGCTTGCGGCGCTACAACTCCTGCTTGTTGTGGCACAAATCCATTTGTCGTTCCTGCTGGGGTTCCATTCACTACCGGTGCTACTTGGATCGGACCTTTCACAGCTGGGATTGCACGTGTATATTGTTCACGGTCTTGATACCAGAACCAGCCCATCGCACAACCTGTCACGATAACGCCCACTAAAAAAGAAATAATTGTTCGCTTCATACTATGTCTCCTTGCTCAAATGTTACATTCTTAATTTGTATATAGAAATTAGCGATTGCCTATAATATGCTTGCATAGTGTATTTGCACACTATATTTATATACTAGATTTGCATACTACATTTACATAGCACATTCTCTTAGCACATCTATACAGTATATCTATATATTTCTATATAGTTCATAGGAGTATAGTATCATATCTCTATTTCCGTAAGCAAGGGGTGTCATAAAACTTCATCAAACTTTTAAACTATTCCTCTTATGCTAGCTATACTCACCACATACAGAATCAATACGCTCCCCTATTAGAATCATATGGTATTTAAGTTATCGTTAAATTCTCACAGTACATCATAAATTTTATAATGCCCTAAGACCTGCAAATAATTGGATAGTTCTCGCACTTCAGTTAAAGCTTGTTCTACTTCTGATTCTCGACCTCCTCCTTCGATATCGATGTAGAAGAAATACTCCCACGGTGTATGCATACATGGGCGTGATTTGATGTTGACCATGTTCAATTGATGTTCCTCAAAAACTCGTAGGACTTTCACCAGTGCCCCTGGCGTATTTGGTGTTTGTACAATAATGCTCAGTTTGTGCGCATCATGAATCCTTACATCCTTATGAGTGATGATGAAGAATCGCGTAAAGTTTTCCTTAAAGTTTGCAATGTCTGGGGCTAACAATGTGAGTCCATATAATTCTTTCGCAGATGCATTAGCAATGCATGCCTTCGTCACATCCTGTGTGTCGCTCACGTATTTCGCGCTCATAGCAGTATTGTTCATAGGACTTAATTGCCAAGAACTGTGGGTCGCCAAAAATTGTGAGCATTGCATGAGCGCTTGCTCGTGAGAGTACACCTCTTGAATCGTGTCGAGGCTAGCACCCGGTACACCTAGCAAACTATGGCTAATGCGATGGCGCACTTCCCCAACGATGTGAATATTTTTATCTTTGATTAAATCCGTGCTATCCCGCACTTCCCCGACGATAGAGTTTTCAATGGGCAATATGGCATAATCGATGCGCCCTTCGTGGACAGCCTGTACGAGCTCACGATGACTTTGACAACGCTCAATCCGTTGCCCCTCCACGGAGCCGCCTTTTTCTATATATTTTGAAAGTACATTCTGCAACACTTCATAGGCATAGGCCCCAGGTACACCTGTATAACCTAGCACAGAATGTGCCAACTGTAGATCCGTAACTCGTTCATCTGCCATGGTAAACCCTCCTACTTTCCGTTCCCAATATTGACATACGTACACTATTATACACAAAATACCTTCTTTGGTCATTTCCGCATCGAAGAATGATATTTTCAAGACTATGATACTTTGCAAAAAATAGTTCGAGAATCTATTAACCAATAAGCTTCTAACACAATTGACATTCTAAAATTGGTATGATAGGATTAACTTATAAATGTATATCTAAAGCGAGGGACTTTATCGTTGGTGCTCCCCACCATGGAATGCTTCATCATTCTGAAAGCGAGGGACTTTATTGTTGGTGCGCCCCACCATAAAATGAGTTATCATTTTTAAAGAGAGGACCTATAAGTATGGTGCACCCCACCATGGATATACTTTATTTGCAATGTGAGCCGGGATGTATCTCGGCTTTTCTTTTTATGGACTATAGGTACCTGATATGAATACGCAACCAAACTTAAGCTTTTATAAAATAAATGAAACATATATGGAATCATTACAAATCATTGATTCCGATGTTAGAATTTCAACTGGAGGCAAACAAACTCGTTCCTATGTAGGTATAGTTCTTACCATACACGATAGGCTATTTTTTGCACCCCTCTCTTCTCCAGCTAAATTTCCAAGTACATTAAATCCTAATGATTTAAAAGCTGCTAAAGCAAAAAAAGCCAACATCGAAAAAAGACGTATCAGTATAAAAGTTATAAGTAATAAGCAAGTTCATCTTTGTAATGTCATTATTGGAAAAATAATTCCTGTCCCTAGTTCTCAAATCTCTGAAATTTCTATCAATAACTTGCTATCATCTACTATCTCTTCTGAGAGAAAATATGGTGACTTGTTACAAAAAGAATATTACGCCATTAATGCCATGAAAGATACAATTTATGATAAAGCACTACGATTTTATACAAAATCCATAACTAACACCTTGCCAAAGCACAATAAGACACATTGCGTAGACTTACAAAAAGCCATTGCCTATCATGACTCTTGGATAGAAGAACATATATAATATTTTCTTTCATACTATCACAAGAAAATTATGTATAACATATGTATGCATAGCCTAATCTTCTTCCTAGAGCTCCAATAAAACGTCATTAGGCTATGCTAGCGGTATCAAACAATAACATATGCAAAAAAGCGCGGCATACTCCGGAGCAAACCTAACGATAGTATCAGTTTGTGGTGGAGTGTGCCGCGATTTTTTATATCTTATATACTGCTAAATCTTAGCCTAAGTGTGCTATCACAGCGTCAGTCATGCCTTGAGTGTTCACTTTTGTGAATCCTTCACGATACATATCCCCTGTGCGATAACCTGCATCAAGGACAGCTGTCACCGCTTGTTCAATGGAGTCCGCTACTGCAGGCAAATCCAAGGAGTAACGGCACATCATAGCAGCAGACAAGATCGTACCTAATGGGTTAGCAATGCCTTGTCCTGCAATGTCTGGTGCCGAACCATGAATTGGTTCATACAAAGAAGTGCCTGTACCGATGGAGGCAGATGGTAATAAGCCAAGAGAACCAGAGATAACAGCGCCTTCATCACTCAAAATATCTCCAAATAAATTAGTTGTCACTAATACATCAAATTGACCTGGATTCGTCACTAGTTGCATCGCTGTATTATCTACATAGTAGTAATCCATGGAAATATCTGGGTTGGCTTCTGCTTTTTCTTTCGCAATTTTACGCCATAAACGAGAAGATGCCAATACGTTAGCTTTGTCTACGCTCACCACTTTGCCAGAACGTTTACGTGCTGTTTCTACAGCTACATCCATGATGCGTTCTACTTCATAACGAGCATATGTCTCTTTATCCCAAGCAAATTCGTTTGGTCCTTCTCCTTGAGCTTCTTCACGTTCCCCAAAGTAGATGCCACCCGTTAATTCACGAACGATAACGAAGTCAACATTTTCTACTAGTTCTGGTTTCAATGGAGAAAACTCACGCAATGCTGGATAGATTTTCACTGGCCGCAAGTTGCAGAACAAGCCCAATGCTTTGCGCAAGCCAAGGATAGCTTTTTCTGGACGGATGGTTGGATCTACATCGTCCCATTTAGGACCTCCTACAGCCCCTAATAATACAGCATCTGCTGCTTGGCATGCATCGATCGTGTCTTGTGGCAATGGTTCACCGAAAGCATCGATAGCTGCACCACCGGCTTTTTTCTCAATCCAATTAGCTGTTACACCCGCTTTGGCAAATGCTGCGTCCACCACAGCACGTGCGGAATTTGTTATTTCTTCCCCAATGCCGTCACCAGCAATTAGGACAATCTGTTTTTCACTCATAGTAATCCTCTTTTAAAAATCTCTACACTACACTAAAATATTTTATCTATCTAGCATACATACTATAGGGAATACCACTAGGCTAATCAATAATAGCATAACCTAGGGTTTCCTATTAATTCTATCCTTCTTATCCGTCTTGTCTTGTTTTTGCAAAGTTTACAAGTCCACCTGCTTTGGCAATATTTTGCACAAATTGTGGTAGCGCTGTTCCTTGGTAGCTTTCACCAGTAGTCACATTATGGACAACACCTGTGGCCATTTCTACAGCGATTTCGTGACCTTCTTGAATACGGTCTACAGCTTCACCAATTTCAATCACCGGCAACCCTATATTGATAGCATTGCGGAAGAAAATACGAGCAAAGCTATCTGCTACGATGCAAGAAATACCTTTTTCTTTAATCACCGCTGGCGCATGTTCACGAGAGGAACCACAGCCAAAGTTTTTGCCAGCTACCATGATTTCACCGGCTTTCACATTCGGTGCAAAGGTAGTATCAATATCTTCCATAGCATGTTCTGCCAATTCTGCCATATCCGCAATCGCCAAATAGCGCGCTGGAATAATTACGTCTGTATCTACATTGTCGCCGTAGCGCCAAATCGTTCCTTGAAAGTCTGCCATATTATACCTCCTCAGGGCTTGCTAAATACCCTGCTACTGCACTTGCTGCCGCCACATATGGGCTTGCCAAATATACTTCACTGTCTACGTGTCCCATACGGCCACGGAAGTTACGATTTGTAGTAGAAACGGTGCGCTCTCCCTCTGCCATAATCCCCATGTAACCACCTAAGCAAGGACCACAAGTTGGTGTGCTTACCGCACAGCCTGCTTCGATGAAGATATCCATTAATCCTGCTTTCACAGCTTGGTTATATACATCTTGAGATCCTGGAATGACGATGCAACGTACGAAGTCCGCCACCTTGCGACCTTTAAAGATTTCTGCGCACATTTGTAAGTCTTCAAAGCGACCATTCGTACAGGAACCAATGATAGCTTGGTCAATTTGAATACGATCTTCTTTCACAATATCTTTCATGTAATGCGTGTTAGAAGGAAGGTGTGGGTACGCTACCACTGGAGTTAATTCATCCAATTGAATGGTTACCACTTGGCAGTATTCTGCATCTTCGTCTGCTGCAATTGGTTCGATAGGACGTGTGATACGACCTTGGATATACTCCTCTGTCACTGCATCGTACGGGAATACCCCACATTTACCGCCTGCTTCGATAGCCATATTACAGATCGTCAAGCGGTCTGCCATCGTCATGTATTGCACACCAGATCCATGGAACTCAAGGGCTTTATAACGAGCGCCATCGACACCGATTTTACCGATTAAATCCAACACAATATCTTTACCAGAAATCCATTTGGCAGGTTTTCCTTCTAATACGACTTTGATCGTTTCTGGCACTTTAAACCAAGTTTTACCTTCTGCCATAGCCACCCCAGCATCTGTAGAACCTACACCAGTAGCAAAAGCATTCAATGCACCGTACGTACAAGTGTGAGAGTCAGCGCCGATGATCATTTCCCCTGGGCCAATCAAACCTTGTTCTGGTAACAATACGTGCTCAATGCCCATGCGGCCTACTTCAAAATAGTGAGTAATCTTATGTTGTCTTACAAAATCACGCATCACTTTCGCTTGTGTAGCGGATTTAATGTCTTTATTCGGTGTAAAATGATCCGGTACTAAGTAGATACGATCTGCATCGAAGACAGGTTTACCGATTTTTTCAAACTCTTTCTTTGCTGGTGGAAATGTAATATCGTTCATCAAGATGAAATCTAATTGACACTCGATCATTTGACCTGCTTTTACTTCTGCAAGCCCTGCATGGCGTGCCATATTCTTTTCTGTAATCGTCATACCCATGACATTAACCCTCCTGGTTTCCAAACTCTTGTTCTAATTCTTTTGCTAAATAAATTGCGTTTACTGCGTTAATATAGGCATTCACACTGGATTTTACGATGTCTGTGCTAATACCACGACCTTGGAATCTGCGGCCATTGTAGTTGACTTTCACCACCGCTTCCCCAAGGGCATCCTTACCTACCGTTACAGAACGGATTTGGAAGTTTTCCAATACAAATGGAGTGTTCACTAGTCGTTCGATGGCTCTGAAAGAAGCATCTACTGGACCATCACCAACAGCGGCATCCATGCGTTCCCCATTCGGAGTTAATACACGAATGCTAGCAAGCACGTATCCATTTTGATCGGAATGATAATCGTGTTGCACCACGTGGAATGCTTGCTCGTGATGCATGGTATCCATCACTAAGGCATAAATATCTTCATCATACACTTGTTTTTTCTTATCTGCTAAGGTTTTGAATTGAATGAACAATTCATTCACTCGTTCTTCTTCTAACTGAAAGCCTAGATTCACTAGATGATCTTCAAAAGCATGGCGTCCAGAATGTTTACCCAATACGATGGACGTTTTTTCTGCTCCTACGCTAGCAGGAGTCATGATTTCATACGTCGTTGGATTGTTCAACATACCATGTTGATGAATGCCGGACTCATGTGCGAAGGCATTGGCACCTACGATAGCTTTGTTAGGAGATACAGCAACACCGCAAAGTTTGCTCACCAATTTACTAGTACGAGTGAATAGTGGTGTGTCGATGTGTACATCGAATGGATAATGGTCATGACGAGTTTTAATAGCCATCACCACTTCTTCGATAGCCACATTACCAGCTCGTTCTCCCAAGCCATTCATAGTACATTCCACTTGACGAGCCCCCGCTTCGATAGCTGCCAATGTGTTCGCATTAGCAAGACCTAAGTCATTGTGGCAGTGTACACTGATGATTGCCTTTTCAATACCTTTCGTATGCTCTTTGATGTAGCGAATACGATTGCCAAATTCTTCTGGTGTCATGTAGCCTACTGTATCTGGTATATTCAAGATAGAAGCGCCACCTTCGATTGCCACTTCAAAGACACGACATAGATAATCTAAATCTGTACGAGACGCATCTTCTGCAGAGAACTCGATTTCATCGAATTTACCTTTTGCAAATTCAAGGATGTGTTTCACAATATCTAACACTTCTTCACGAGTCTTTTTCAACTTATATTCTAGATGAATATCGCTAGTAGCGATAAACACATGAAGGCGGCTGCGCTCTGCATGAGCTAGTGCTTCTGCTGCTTTTGTCACGTCATTTTCATTGGATCGAGCAAGCGCTGCAATAGTACATCCACGTACTTCTTTAGCAATGGTAGATACCGCTTCAAAGTCACCTTCTGACGCCGCTGGGAAACCAGCTTCGATGACATCTAGTCCAAGGCGCACAAGAGCTTGTGCAATTTCTACTTTTTCTGGTGTTTGAAGGGACACACCTGGTGTTTGCTCCCCATCACGTAGTGTAGTATCAAAAAAATAAATTCTGTTATCCATGGTTATTCCTCTTTCTGACTAATCTATATCTGTTCGTATGTCTATTCTAATGGATGATTCTAAAAAAACTGAATATGTGGCCTCCATATCTCACCTTTGCTAAAATCATTCCTATGGTGGTTTTAAGTACGTGCCCTCTGAGATTTCTTTCAGAGAATAAAAAACGCCCCCAGAGATGTCTATGCATCCCTAGGGGCGTTATATAATGTATTGGTTGTAAAGTAGTTTTTACATTTTACATACTGTCTGTCCTAGTAGTACATTACAGATTCTAACATTGTTAAGTGCGGTTGTTTGTCATAATCATCCGCCTATCCTACTGTTAGTAAGCCATGCTTACATCTATCAGAACATTCCAATAGAGTGTACTTGTACTGTATACCTTATACAGACCTCATTGTAAAATGTAAGAACTTCACTGATTAACCTATGATACAAAAAAGCCCCTCAATGTGCAACGCACATCAAGGGGCATTATCATTTCAATAACACGGTCCCACCCTAGTTGGTTCTCACAGTTATAACGGAACTACCGTCGATGACTACTTAGTTTCACCATCGCTGCTCACAGGGGAGTTTCAATATAATCGTTCTACTACTTCACACCAACCAGTAGCTCTCTGAAAGCAACTAACTATATCTTTATACCTGTTCATCGCATTTACTTTATCTAACTGAAGATTATTCTATAGCATTTTAAGTCGCTTGTCAATAGACTCATGTGTTTTTTATCTTTATATATACACAATACGAATAAATTCTGTTATAATGCAATTATAGAAGAGTCTTCAACGCGCGTTGGGCTCATCTCTTCCTATCCTATAGGAGGAGGTGGTACTATGAAAAAGTTTTTTAGAAAAATCAATGTATTGATTTTAATTTTAAAGCTAATAGTACAAATCATTGATTTGTTCAAATAATCGATGAAAAAGCCTAACGAAAGAGGTTCGCACCCTCTACACGTTAGGCTATTTCAAATTCCTTAGTTATTTGAGATGAGCCTAACGCCAGCACACGTTGACGGCTCTTCTTGTTTATGTCTCAAGTATAGCACTGTTTGGGATAAAAAACAATAGGTATGACTATGTCATAATCCTCAAAAACAGCTCTTATCATAAAAGGACTGCAACAAGAATCTATTCTATTCTCGTTACAGTCCTTTCTATATGACACACTCAGTATGTCTTATTTTTTATTGTCAATGGCTGCTTTCACAAATCCTTTGAATAATGGATGTGCATTGTTTGGACGGGATTTCAATTCTGGGTGGAATTGTACGCCCACGAACCAAGGATGATCTGCTACTTCAACGCATTCTACTAAACGATTGTCAGGAGATGTACCAGAGATAATCAAGCCTGCATCTGTCAACTGTTGACGGTATGCATTGTTGAATTCCCAACGATGACGATGGCGTTCATAGATTAAGTCTTCACCGTATGCTTCATGTACTTTTGTACCTTGTACTGTTTTACATGGGTATACGCCAAGACGCATTGTACCGCCTTTTTCATCCACATCTACTTGATCGTCCATTAAATCGATCACAGGGAACTCACAGCTTTCATCAAATTCTGTAGAAGTAGCACCTTTCATATCCAATACGGAACGAGCAAATTCCATAACAGAAGATTGCATACCTAAACAGATCCCAAGGAATGGTACTTTGTGCTCACGAGCATATTGGATAGTAGCAATTTTACCTTCTACGCCACGGCAACCGAAACCACCAGGTACCAAGATACCATCTACATCTTTGTATACTTCCGCTAAATCAGTACCTTCTGTTTCTACCGCTTCAGAGTCAACCCATTTAATATTCACTTTAGTGTCTTCTACGATACCTGCATGCCCCAATGCTTCCGCTACAGAAATATATGCATCATGTAATGCTACGTATTTACCCACAAGAGCGATAGTAATCTCTTGTTTAGGATGTAAGATTTTATGCACCATTTCTTTCCATTCTGTCATATCTGCAGGACGATCTTCTAGGTTCAATTTGCGCACTACAATACTGTCTAATCCTTCATCTTGCATCATTAATGGCACTTCATAGATAGTACTGCAGGTACGGTTTTCCACGATAGCATCTGGGTCTACGTCACAGAATAAGGCCAATTTATCTTTCATTTCACGGGAAATTTCTTTTTCCGTACGGCATACAATGATATCTGGTTGAATACCGATGCCACGAAGTTCTTTTACGCTATGTTGTGTTGGTTTTGTTTTCAACTCACCAGCTGCACTAATATATGGTACCAATGTTACGTGGATATATAACACATCATCACGGTTCACTTCTTTTTTCACTTGGCGGATAGCTTCCAAGAACGGTAAGCTTTCAATATCACCTACAGTACCGCCGATTTCTGTAATCACCACATCAGCATTGTCTTCTTTACCTACACGGAACACAGCATTTTTGATTTCATTCGTAATGTGAGGGATAACTTGCACAGTAGAGCCAAGATATTCACCTTTACGTTCTTTATTGATCACAGACCAATACACTTTACCAGCTGTAATATTGGATGTTTTACCTAAGTTAATGTCGATGAAACGTTCATAGTGGCCTAAATCTAGGTCAGTTTCTGCACCGTCGTCAGTGACGAACACTTCACCATGTTGATAGGGACTCATTGTACCTGGGTCAATATTAATATATGGATCAAATTTTTGAATTGTCACCTTATACCCACGGTTTTTCAACAAACGTCCCAAGGATGCTGCAGTAATGCCTTTACCTAATGATGATACGACGCCACCTGTTACGAAAATATACTTTGTTGACATGATGCCTCCCTAATAAATTATGCGCTTCTGATTACATTTTTTCAGGAGCAGAAATACCTAAGATACCAAGACCATGTTGTAATACATGTGCTGTTGCCGTAATCAAGCCTAATCGAGCTTGTTGCAATTCTGGTTCAACGCCCATGATACGACCTTGTTTATAGAAGGAATGGAATAGACTTGCTACATCGTACAAGTATTTAGCGATACGATGTGGTACTTTATTATTAGCAGATAGTTGAATTTCTTCTGGATAAGCCGCTAATTTTTTAATCAATTCCACTTCTTGTTCACTTTGCAATGCTGTGAAAGATGTATTTGCCCAGTCACCATAGGCAATACCCGCTTCTTTTACTTGTCCAAAAATACTATGAATACGAGCATGTGCATACTGGATGTAGTACACTGGATTGTCGTTAGATTTAGAGGATGCCAAATTGATGTCGAAGTCCAATTGACTATCTAAGGAGCGCATCAAGAAGAAGTATCTTGCTGCATCCACTCCTACGTCTTCAATCAATTCATCCAAAGTTATGGTTTCACCAGTACGTTTGGACATTTTTACAAGTTCCCCATCACGGTATAAAAATACCATTTGTAATAACAGAACTTCTAATTTATCTGGATTGAATCCAAGCGCTTCCATAGCTGCTTTTACACGAGCAATATAACCATGATGGTCAGCACCCCAAATGTTAATTAATTGTTTGTAACCACGTTCGTATTTATCTTTGTGGTACGCAATATCTGCGGCTAAGTATGTTGGCTCTCCATTGTCACGGATAACTACACGGTCTTTGTCATCTCCATATTGCATAGATGCCAACCAGTAAGCCCCATCTTTTTCATACATTCCGCCAGACTCTAATAACTGATTCACCAATGTGCGAATCTCACCGCTTTTATGCAAACTACGTTCGCTAAACCAACGATCAAACCCTACACGGAAATTACGTAATGTTTTGCGTAATCCATTTAATTTTTCTGTTAAAGCAAATTCTTTAAAGAATGGAACACGCTCTTCTTCTGGAAGGACTGCGAAGAAATCGCCTCTCCAGTTAATCAATTCTTGCGCTGTATCGATGACATCTTGACCACGATAGCCAGACTCAGGGAACTCATGTTTCATATCTAACAATTCTAAATAGCGAGCATTCACAGAGGCCGCTAAGTTGTCGATTTGTTTACCTGCATCATTAATGTAATACTCAGCAAATACATTATATCCAGCTGCACGCATTAAATTTACCAAAGCACTACCATAGGCAGCACCACGACCATGGCCTACATGTAATAAACCTGTTGGGTTGGCGCTCACATACTCGATTTGTACTGTATCCTCTTCACGAAGTGGAGCACTACCATATGTGTCCCCTGTTGTTAATATATTTTTTAAAGTATCATAAATCACATCTGATGCTAAGAAGAAATTGATGAATCCAGCACCTGCTACTTCTGCGCGCTCTAACCAATCATAATTCATATGGGAAATAATCGTTTCCGCAATAGCTCTTGGATTGGATTTCGCTACTCGTGCAGATTGCATAGCTATGTTAGTAGAAAAATCACCGAACTCTTTCTGCGGTGGTACTTCTAATTGTGCCTCTGGATAGGTACCTTCTGGTAATTCTCCTTGTTCCAGAGCTATTTGCAAAGCATCCTTAATGGCTGCTTTCAAAACTTCTTTCATGTCCATAATGTACATCCTCCCGAATCTCTACATATAGTTGGTTGTAAAATTGCCATTCACCACCAACAGAGATATCATATCCTAAACAAATATGGCCCTTGCCATCTTTCAAATCTATGTCTAATTCATGGGTTAGCATAGCTAGTTCTACCGCCCCATATGGGGTTTCTAAGCTTGCAATGTTCGTCTTCCCCAGTTGATACTCATGGCGCATAGAAAATTCACCAGTTCGCAAGAGTACTACCGAATCCTTATAGGCTTTAATTGTCGTTTTCGTATTCCCCAAACCAGTAACTTCACTTTCATCATAAATAATATGTTTCGCCAAAGCTGTTTCATAATACTTTCCAGAGGATACTAATTCCACCACCGTATCTTCTCCATCCGCATCACGTTGCGTACTTTTCACGGACACAATGACTCGTTTCATTAGCATTCCTCCTCTCGTATTCACGCACTATCTGTATCATTTCATTATATCACAACTTGCCGCAATGAGGGCATCTTTTTGGGACCGTTCCATGCGCTTCACTTGCTGTTCCATGGATTGAGCGTCTTGCTTTCTACTGAAAGCTGTACTCCACACCAAAGTGACCGGTCTACGACCTCGTGTATACTTGGCTCCCCCTTTAATTTCACCATTATGGGCTCGTATACGTTTCTCTAAGTCCGTAGTCCATCCCGTATAGAGAGATCCATCTGCACAACGCACCATATAGGTATAAAACTTTTCTTCCATCTTATTCACCAGCTGGAATTGGTGCTAAGTCAACAGATTGAATCACCACTGGTTCTTTCGGTGTATCTCGCTTATCTCGTGGTACACGACTGATGGCTTCTACCACATCCATGCCCTGTACAACCACTCCGAAGATGGTGTGTTTATTATCTAACCAAGGCGTTGGTGCCACAGTAATAAAGAACTGCGCATTTCCTGTATTTGGGCCCGCATTGGCCATCGCCAAGATTCCCATTTTATTAAAGTGTAAATCATTGCTCACTTCATCAGGAATCGTATACCCAGGGCCGCCCTTTTTATTATCTCCACCTTGGATCATAAAGCCATCGATAACACGGTGAAAGGTTAAATTATTGTAGTATCCTTGTTCAATTAAACTTTTAAAGTTTTTCACAGTGATAGGTGCCTTGCTACCATACAGACGCACTTTGATATCACCTTTATTCGTATGAATCGTAGCATATTCATCAGCAATTGGTGTGGCATCAAAGCTAGGCATCTTTGCTTCTACTTTCACGTCTTTACCTACTTCAGATTTTGCTTGCTGAGCTGCTTCAGTACCACAAGCAGCTGTCACTACTAATGTTGCTCCTAATAATGCACTCAGTAAGATACGTTGTATATTCATTCATTGTCTCCATTTCTAAAATAAAAACCACCGTTAGATGAAACCTCTAACGGCGGTCTTTACTTATTGTATCATACTTGACGCAGATGTGCAAAAAGAATCTACCCTATCTCGCTAAGACTTGACGAATATAATAGCCTCGTTCTCGCAAGGAACCATTCAAATAAACAATTTCATTCGATTTCACACGAATCAAATATAATGGATCATCACGGTCTAATAATTTTTCCATACCAATTTCTGTTAGCACCTTAGCATATTCTTCATCATCAGGACCTAGCACAGTGGCTACCCCTTGAATCTGAACACTCTTCGCTGTACCTGGCCCCTTATAAGGATCAAACACTGTAAGAGATACATTTTTATCTTCTTCTAAATGAAAAAACTTCTCGCCGCCTTCAGAGAAGATATCAATGTATCCACCATGCACCGTATATGATAATGGCGTGCAACGTACACCCGTTTCACTATGCGTCGCCAAAGCACACGTATGATGGGCTTTCAAAAAATCAACAATCTCAACATGCAATTCACGTGGGTCCATCTTTCTTGCAGCTGTATCCTTCTCTTTCCAAAAAGAAGCTGCTACTTTATAATCCATCATTTCTCCTTTCAACCCCTGCACGAACTTACCTCATTCTATTATAGCACTAACAGCCATGTCTATTTCAAGTGCTTAGAGAATTATTTTGAAAATTATTATTAAAAACCTATACTCAACCAAAGCAAATACGACATTCCCTAAGCAACCCCAGTAAACCGCAAATTTATATATACCACCACCAGAAACTGTATAGCCAAACTCAAAACAATTGTCATACATTCTAAATATATGATATACTATAAGTAATAAAAGAAGAGCCATCAACGTGTCTAAGGCGTTAGGCTCATCTCAGAATTCTATAACGTGAAATGTGCCTAACGTGTATAAGTGCTTCCGACACTTATTTTGACGTTAGGCTTTTCACTTACATTTGCATATAAGTTAAAACTGCTACAACAAGCAATCCGAATTGAATTAATAACATTAAAACTTCGAACAGTGTCATAGTATCACCTCCTCCCATCATAGGAAGAGATGAGCCCAACTCACGTTGTTGGCTCTTCATATTTATATTATAGCATAATATATTCGCATTGTTTATGTGTGTTATTACCATACCATATAGCAAAACTAAACAAAGCACAAGTTTGCAAATGATTCCCCTTGAGGAACGCAGTTACAAGTAGCAGCCTTGTGGTGTTCCTTTACTGACCAAATCACTCAAACACAAGAAGACCGTAACATACCCCTAAACAAACATAACCACTGTATAGTTTGAGAAGGAGTGTGTTACGGTCTTCCCTTTGCCCGATTCAGTTACGAACGCCACAGGCTGCATAGCAAAACAAGAGACGACTTAGTCACGATCATATTTCACGCGATAAATCTCACCTGTAGCTGCATCTATTTTTACATCTACTTCTTCGTATCCACGGAAACCTTCAATTTCATAATGAGGGCGGCCATAGTCCACATCAAAATCAACATCTTTAATTTGATAATCTGGATATTGCGCTTTAAAAATTTCTACCGCACGATCATAACTGATTGCTGCTTGCGCTTGTACTGGTGTATATTTACTGAAAGCCGCTTGTGCTGGCACTGCAGCCACAAATAAACCTGCACCTACCACAGCTGCTAACGCTACTTGTTTCATTACTTTATTCATAATATTTTCTCCTCAATACACGAAACTTATCTTTTATATCGATATATCTCTATATCCTATAATAATAGTATATCTTAGCACTAATAAAATCGTCAACCATAACCACAGCCTATGTTATGTTAAAACTGCATAGATAGAAACTATAACAAAATAAACAACACAGTCTCCTCCCTAAGAAACGCAGTTAGGCGTAGCAGCCTTGTGGCGTCCCTTACTAACTAAATCACGCAAACACACGAAGAGCACGGTGTGCCCCCGAACAAACATTATGAAATACCGTTTGAGAGGGGGTATACCGTGCTCTTCCCTTATGCTAGTTACGAGCGCCATAGGCTACATAGCGTCACAAGGGTCGCCCCTAGCATAACCAAAAACGCCACATAGTCAACGCCCTGTAAACTCACTTTTCGCATAAATGTATGTTGCTGATTTCCAAAGCCTCGAAGTTCTAAAGACAACGCCATTGTCTCAGATCGACTTAATGATTTCAGCATCAATGGTTGAATGACAGTCATATAAGATTTTATCTTTGTCAGCCAATTGCCTTCTAAAGACATGCCACGGCAAGCCTGTGCTTCTTGTACCGCTTTACTTTCACGTAAAAAGTCTGGTACAAATCGTAAAGCCGCTGTAAACATAAATGCATAGGCATAGGGGATGCGACATTGTTGCACAAGAGCCACTGTTAAATCTTGTGTTTTTGTTGTCACGATGAGCATCATAAAAATAGCAGTCATCGTCAACATGCGCAAAGCCGTCACAATAGCAGAATCCACAGACCAGCTACCCAAATACTGTACGATACCTAAGAATGCAGAAAATCCAATTAAAGCCAATAAAGGTTTCCATTGACGGAACAAGATACCACCAAGTAGCATTAACAGTAATTCTACCCCAAATAATGCTAACAATAGCTCCGGAGTTTTCATAGCAATGGCTAAGATGGACACGAAAATAGTAGCCCAAATTTTTGTTAATGGTACAAATTTCATTAGTCTCCTCCTAACCTTTCACATACTCTGCATAGCGCAGTTCAAACTCTTTCATAGACTTACAATACCCTAAGGCTGGTACCGTTTCACTGAGTACCACACTCGGTGGTTTTGTCAAACCAAGTTCCAACAGATCCTCACGGTTTGTAAATAATTCTTCTGGGGATCCATCAAAGGCTTTCGTGCCGTATCCCATAATAATCACTCGTGTAGAATATTCTGCCATAATTTCCATGTCATGAGTAATTAATAATATGGTCAAACCTTGGGCTTGTAATTCTTGCAATAATACCAAAAGTTCCTTTGTTTCCGTTCCATCTTGACCGCTCGTCGGCTCATCAAGAATTAACAATTTCGATTGCATTGCCAAGGCAGAGGCGATGGCTACCCGTTGCTTTTCTCCACGGCGCAGGCCTAATGGATAGGATTCTGCTAAATGAGAAATGCCTACTCGTTCCAACGCATCTTTCACAATACTACGAACGGTTTCTGTATCATATCCCAACTGTTCAGGCCCAAATGCCACCTCTTCTGCCACGGTTTGACGGAACATTTGACGATCTGGTTGTTGAAATACATAGCCAATAAAACGGCCTCTTTCAGAGGTAGGCATATGTGTAATATCTCGGCCATCATAAGAAATCTTGCCTTCTACGGGTGTTTCTAAACCGACTAATAAACGGGTCACTGTCGTTTTTCCACAGCCATTACGACCACCTAATGTAATAAACTCACCACTGCCAATAGTGAAAGTCACATCTTTCATAATGTCTTGTCCTGGCACATAGGAAAAGCGCAAATTTTCAACTGTCAACATATTAGCGTTCTCCTTTCAACAGACTAGACTGGGCAGATTCCAAGGACAACCATGGTGTATCTAAGGCGATCCCTTTCGCTGCTAATGATTTATAGGTCACAAATAAGGATGGTAATGCATCTACATAGGTATTTGTATCATACATGTAAGACAACACATTTTCTACAGAACTATCGATTTTTAGCTCCCCACCATCGACTAATACCATACGATTTGCATACGGCAATACAGCATGTAAATCGTGGTCAATAACAACTACAGTAATACCATGGTCACGATTCAATGAACCTACCAAACGATACAATTCTTCTGTTCCTTCTGGATCCAAGGAACTAGTTGGTTCATCTAAGACTAAGATAGATGGGTTGACAGCTAGCACAGAGGCGATCGCTAATCGCTGGCGTTGACCACCAGATAAGCTATATACATTGCGGTCTTCTAAGCCCGTCAATCCCACTTGATCTAATACGATGGCCGTACGTTCTTCGATAGCTTCCGCCGTATAACCACGGTTTTCAAGGGCAAAGGCTACTTCTTCTGCTACCGTCATTGTTACTAATTGTGTATCATAGTCAGCTAAGACAATACCGATATCATCGGCTACGTCTGGAATTTCTAATTGCGTCACCGCTTTACCATTGATGAATACCATGCCTTCCATAGTACCACCGTAAAACTTAGGCACAGCCCCTGCCATGGCCATACAGATGGTAGATTTACCACAACCTGCTGGTCCTGTAATAACAAGAAAATCTCCTTCGTTCACAACTAAGTTGATGTCTTTCACGGCATACTTCGTTTGATTTCCATAGCGATAACTCATATGGTCGATGACGATAGGAGCTTTCACGGATGGTACAATGTGTAAATCACTATGATCACTGCTGTCCGTTAATTGTTGTCCTTTCACAGTTTGGCGAGCCAACAATTTTTGCGCCGGAATGTACAGGAATGGTGCCACTACGGCATTACAGAGGGCCACCATCAACACCAATGGCCACATGGCATTCCAATACACATTGCTAGGCAAACCTAACACGAGGTACAAGCAAGTAATGAAAGCGCCACCAGATGCCACAGTACTGATGAAAGCACTCAATATAGGCATCAAATTTAATTTACCAATTTTTAGATTAGAAATGTAATGCACTAATACAGCACATGTGAAAGCCCCTAAAGGCTCACTAATCAAGTTGCCATATGGCAATGCCGATTTCGATGTAAATACATTGATCAAGGCGGCTACCAAGCCGATTCCCAAACTTTGTCTAAGAGTTGGGCGCGTTAAGTTGATAGCTACACAATAGGTCGCTATGGTCCAATTCGGTGTGACCCCTGCCACACTTGGCGATACTGCATGCAGAATCGTCCCCAAAGCTAGCATGATGGTACTTACTGTTATCCAACGAAACTGACCACCCTGCACATGGGTATAACTCAGTTTCGACACATCTTTGATTTCTTTCATTCGTTCCTCCCTATCTTCTTCTATATCACTTGTATCGTATATTCTAAAATACAATTATACTATTTTTTTACGATTCATGCTATCACTAACCCCAATATTTACATTCACTCCCCGTAAGGATTCTTACGGATCAACCTATCACTAAAGCAATTGTATATAAATGCAATTGGGTTATATGTGCTACTCATACTACAGTAACCCATACAACACAAAAAACCGCAACACTTTCTCCCCCAAGAAACTGTTGCGGTCTTTATTATGTCATGGTCACAACCAATTATCCACGGCTAGCTGCCAATAATTGTTTTGTATACGGATGCGTTGCCAATCCCAAATCTTTTGATGCCAAGGTTTCTACAATCGTACCTTCTTTCATCACAATAATACGATCCGTGAGAGTTTGCAAAACGCCTAGGTCATGGCTGACGAACACATAGGTAAACGGTTGCTCTTCGTAAACGTTTTGAATCAATTCGATAACCCGTGCTTGATTGCACACATCGAGGGCACTCGTCGGCTCATCAAATAAGACAAGCTCAGCCCCGACTGCCATCATGCGGGCTAAAACCAATCGCTGTAACTGGCCTCCGCTCAATTCATGGCGGTATTTCTTCCACACCGATGTATCCAATCCCACCTTTGAAAGCCACCATTCACAGCGCTCTTTTGCCTCTTGTTTTGTGCCTATCCCAAAATTCACGCAAGGTTCTAGCATAAATTCACCTACTGCCATGCGAGGGCTAATGCTGTGAAAGGAGTTTTGGAACATCACTTGCAAGGAACGATAGAGCTCTCTCTCATTTCCTTTCCATTGGGAGGTAGATTTTCCAAACAAAGAAAGGGTCCCTGAAGTTGGCTCTTCTTGCAAGGATAGCAATCGCAATAAGGTACTTTTACCAGATCCACTGCCTCCCGCAATACCGATACGCTCCTGAGCACCAACACTAAGATTAACATCCTGTAAAGCTGTGACAGTTTCCCCTTGACGGCTGTAAATTTTGCTAATTCCTTTTGCTTCCACTATCATACTTTCACCTCCTGCAAGGACTGTAAAAGTAGTTTCGTATATTCATGTTGCGGATTCGATAAAACCTCTTCGGTCTTACCCATTTCCACCAATACCCCTTTATGCATAATGCCCACGCGATCCGCCAATGTACGAGCTACCTGAATGTTGTGCGTAATAAACAGCAACGTATTCTGCAACCGCTGTTGTACCTCTTGTAGGACTTTCACAATGTCCTGTTGCACTAATACATCAAGAGCACTGGTCGGTTCGTCGGCAATAAGGAGTTGTGGATGGATAAGCAAGCTCATGACGATAGCCACCCGCTGCTGCATGCCACCACTCAATTGAAATGGATAGGAATCAAGTAATGCTTTTCCTCGTGGCAAGGAAACAGCCTCTAGCAGGTTCAAAATATCTCCTTCATCGTAGGCCTTTCCATGGGAGGCTAAGACTACTTTCATCTGCTCTCCAATGCGTTTGAATGGGTTTAAATAATTGCCTGGATTTTGGTAAATCATGGCTATATCTACACCACGCACACCTTGCCATTCCTTAGGCCCATAAGTGAGCAAGTTATCTCCCCCATAGTGGATAGCTCCCGTTAGATCTGCCTGTTCTAACAAACCTAAGAAAGCTTTCGCTACAGTAGATTTTCCGGACCCACTTTCACCAATGATGGCAAAGATTTCATTCTGTTTTAACGTGAAAGATACCTCTTTCACGACCTTTACTCCATCGTAAGAGACGGATAAATTGTCTATCATTACTAAATCTGTATGAGTCAATGGTACTATCCTTCGTCGTTACATAAGAATCAAATTGGGGCTACTATTTCGCCCTTTACACATGCCTACCATCTTGTAAGGCATCACTAATGTAATTTAATAACACAACAGTGATAAAAATTGCTAACCCTGGATAGATCAACAGCCAAGGCGCTGTTTGCAAGAAATCTCGAGCATTCAGCAAGATAGCACCCCATTCTGGTGTAGGCGGTTGTACGCCAATGCCGATCAAGGAAAAGCTTGCCACTGTAATAATCGTGTCCCCCATATGTTGAATGATGACCAACAATAGAGTCCCTCGAAGATTGGGAATCATGTAGCGACGGATAATGCGCCACAAGGACGCCCCAGACATACGTGCTACGACCACATATTGTGCTTGTTTTTCCAAATTCACCAAATTCCGTGTAATCTTTGCGTATTCTGCCCAACGAGTTAAACACAGTGAAATGATAATATTTTCTACAGACGGCCCCAATATACCAATGCAGGCAATGGCCACGATCATGCTAGGGAACCCTAGCAACATATCAATGCAGCGCGCTCCCAATTCATCAATATACCAAGGACTCATGCTTAACAGTCCACCGATACAAATGCCAATGATACTACTAATGGCAATGATAGATATGGCTATGAACAATGAATCTTGTCCTCCCCATAATATCCGTGACAGCACATCACGCCCCAATTGGTCCGTGCCTAGTAAATGCGTTGCGCTTACATCTTGTAATCGAGCCCCTAAATTTGTCTCATTAGGGTCAAAGGGAGCTAACTGAGAGCCAAATAGAAAGAGTCCCATCCAAAGTATAGTCAGCAAAATAACCCCTAAGAGCATCTTATCTTGTTTCCATATGCGCATCATGGGCGCCCTCCATATCTTCTTTCAGGGTGCAATATATACATCCATATATCCACCGATGTATTCACCACCACATAGACTAGAGAAATCCAAACGATATAGCTTTGAACCACAATATAATCACGACTAATAATGCCATTCACGATAAGTTGACCCATCCCTTTGACAGAAAATACCGTTTCAATCACTGCAGAACCGCCCAACATAGCGCCAGTCGTAATCCCTAACATGGATAACAACACAAGGCGCACTTGAGGAATGATGTAATCACGATAGATATATCGTGTCCGTATGCCCATCGTTTTTGCCCCTATCACCGGCAACGATGCATACGCTTGCACCACAGCGTTGCGAACACGACGAATATATAAGCCACAAAACCAAATCGCCAAGGTAATACTCGGCAACACGTAAGCACTTAACCCCTTAGTATTTGTCACAGAAAAAATAGGAATCTTCACGGCTAGCGCATATAATAACAACAAACCTACCCAAAATGCTGGTACCTCCAATGCTAGAAAGGATACTATCCGCACCACATAATCGATCCAAGTATCTTTATAATGCGCTGCCAGTCCTCCTAACCCTATCGATACTATACTGCCTAAGCCAATGGAAACCGCCACCAAGGATAAGGTCCTTGGTAAAGCACTTTGCAACAAATCTACAACGGGCACATTCAGGAAGATAGACTGTCCAAAATCTCCGTGTAACATCTGCCACAACCAACGACCATATTGTATATACCAAGGGTCATTAAGACCTAACTCTTGCCGAATTTGTTCCACTATAGTAGGATCTGGTGTCATACCTTGCAGATAAAATCGTGCCGATACGGGATCTACAGAAGACATTTGCATTAAGAGAAACGTTCCCAATGTGACTGCTAATAATACACCCACCATAGATGCCAATTTATATAATAATACTCGTACCATATCAATCCACCTTTTCTTTATATTTTCTCCCTTAAAGTATATAAGATAGGGCCTCTCTTTGTAAATACAGCAATTTAATTTTATCCCTGACTATGATTACATATATAATTGTAAAAGCAGTTAATAAATTATATACTTCCAACATATATTCACTTTTATGAGAATCATTGTCTTTTAATGGAAGATACAGTATACTATAGTTATTCTTTTAGTTTTTTTATAAGGAGGATATATGAAAAAATGGGTTGCACTAGCAATGACGCTGTTCGTTGCTATCGGATTAATTGCTGGCTGTGGTTCTGATGAATCAAATAAAAGTGGCAAGCATTTGAATCTAGGATTATATTGGTTTGGTGAAACATTGAATCCTACACATGAATGGGATGCTTGGACATTGACACGAATCGGTGCCGGCGAAACATTGGCGACGGTAAGTTCAGATATGAAGTTCGAACCTCAGTTAGCCGATTCCTGGGAAGTAGTGGATCCTTTAACATGGAAATTCCATATCCGAGAAAATGTAAAGTTCCATAATGGCGTTGTGATGACACCTGCGGCGGTGAAAGCATCTATTGAACGTACAATCGCCGATAGCAAGCGTTCCAAAGAAGCTGTAAAGATAGACTCTATTACAGTGGATGGTCAAAATCTAATTATTAAAACAACAGAGCCAAATGTTGATTTACTAGCTAGTTTAACTGAGCCTGCTTTTGTAATTGTCGATGTACAGGATACAAAAGATATGGATAATACACCAATTTTGACTGGTCCTTATAAAATTGTGAAACATACAAAAAAAGAAGAAATTCAGTTAGAGCAGTTCAAAGAATACTGGGGTGGAACACCTGCTTTAGATTCTTTAACAGTTAAAAATCTAGAAGATAATAATAAACGTGCTATGGCTCTACAGTCTAAAGATGTAGATATGATCCAAAAGGTAGATAGTGCTAATCGAAGTTTATTTGAAAAGGATGAATATAAAATCATTGAATCCGCAGGGGTTCGTACATATATGCTACAGCTGAATGTTCGTGAAGGCAATGTATTATCAAATCCAACAATACGTGCGGCTATCGCAAATATGATTGATTATGATGCATTAGCAAAAGTAATCGGTAATGGTGCCGTTCCTGGAGGTGCCCCATTCCCTCCAACAGCTAACTTAGGCTTCGACGAATTAAAAAATAAACAGCACAAAGATTTAGCTAAAGCAGACGCGTTACTAAAACAAGCTGGTTACACAAAACAAGGTGCTACCTATATGAAAGATGGCAAACCATTACACTTAGTGTTAGCTCTTTGGGGTAAAGATAGTAGCGTTTACGAAAAACTTCAAGATGATTTAAAACAAGCTGGTGTTGAAGTCGAATTAAAACGTGTACAAGGTCCTGATGAATTACTAACTTTAGCTCCTAATGGTTTTGATATGGGAGAAACAAACTGGGTAACAATGTCCACAAATGATCCATATTGGTTCCTTAGCGTAGCTTTCAAAAGTGGTGCCAAATCCAATCGTGGCGAGTATTCGAATCCGAAGGTTGATGAGTTAATTAATAAAATGACAAACACATTTAACGAAGAAGAACGCACAGCGATTGTCAAGGATATTCAAAATGTGTTGTTAGAAGATAACGCTGGTTATTTCTTGTACTATCCAAGCGCCAATGTTGTAACAACAAAACGAGTTAAAAATGTGAAAGTATTCCCTATTGACTATTATGTGATTACAAAAGACACTACTGTAGAATAAGGGTATGCTCTATTCAGTCTCTTTCCTATAAGAACTGTATAAAGATGTAACTATAATAAAATAAAAAGAAACATAAGTGAGATGCATGATACAACTGTTTTCAGATATAGCAAAGTAGCCTCACTTATGTTTCTTTTTTTATAGTTTTACTTTTCTCATCGACTAGGACATCATAAATACTATTTGCTTTCCTATTTAGTCAACAGTAACATCCTTCGTCATTAAGTAATAATCAATTGGGAATGCTTGTGCATTGTGAACGCGTTTGCTTGTTACCACAGAGGATACTGGGTAGTACAAGAAATAAGCCGCATTGTCTTGAATCAAGATATTTTGGATTTCTTTTGTAATGTTGCGACGTTCTTCTGCATCAAAAGTATTTGTCATTTTGTCCAACAATGCATCTACACGAGGGTTGGAGTAATCACCACGATTGGCTTTCGTACCTGTTGCAAATAAAGCAGATAAGAAACGGAATGGGTCATTACTAGTTAAGGTAGACCAGTTATTTTCACCCATAGTTAAATTATCTGTAGCACCGCCTAAGACATCATCAGCGCTTTGTACACGTTTTAACTCTACTTGTACGCCAGCAGCTTTTAAGTCAGATTGGATTTTTTCATAGGATACAGTATCTTTGCCCCATACACCCATTGTTAATTGCAATGGTTTACCATCTTTTGTATATACGTCGCCTTCTTTTGTGTAACCAGCTTGTTTTAACAATTCATCTGCTTTTGCTAAATCTTGATGCTGTTTGTTTGGCAAGCTATCAAAGCCTAAGTTAGCCGTTGGAGGGAATGTAGCGCCACCAGGAATCGCACCATTACCCAAGGCTTTTGCTAATCCTTCATAATCAATCATATAAGAGATTGCTGCACGAACCATAGTGTTTGCTAATGGAGAACCTTCTTTCATGTTGATTTGTAGCATATGCGTACGAACACCAGCTACTTCTAACAAGTTGTAGTCTTTATTTTCAAATAAGCTACGGTTAGCACCGTCTACTTTTTGGATAATATCTACCTCTTTAGATTGTAATGCCATAGCACGTTTGCTGTGGTCTTCGATATTTTTAACAGTTAACGTATCTAAACCAGGTGTGCCACCCCAATATTCTTTATGTTGTTCTAGTTGAATTTCTTCTTGCTTCGTATGTTTCATAATTTTATAAGGACCTGTTAAGATTGGGGCATTTTCCATATCTTTTGTGTCCGCTACATCTACGATCACGAAAGCAGGTTCTGTTAAGTCTGCCAATAAATGCGCATTGGGCTCTGTTGTTTTGAAGATTAGGTTTTGACCATCCACAGTGATACTTTCAATTTTGATGGCATCTTTAGATCGTTTGCTGTTAGCAATAGTTCTTTCGATAGATGCTTTCACCATATCTGGAGTCATCACAACGCCATTATGAAATTTTACATTTTCACGAATATGGAATTTCCAAGTCATTGGGTCAACATTTTCCCAAGAGTCTGCCAATTGTGGTTGGAATGTCATATCTTTATCTACTGTCGCCAATGTTTCACCGGCACCAATACGAGTCAATGTCCATGCATCCCATTCGTGCGTTGGATCCAAAGTTTCCCCAAACCAGAATAAACCTAAGCCTGCATGCTTGCCACTTTTACTAGTGTCTGAACCGCATCCAGCCAATAAGCCTAGGGCAACAACTAAGGTCATTGCTAGTACTAACCAACGTTTCATAATTCCTCCTTTTACACATGCTTACCATCTTGTAAGGCATCACTAATGTGATAACACAACGGTGATAAAAATCCACCTTTCTATATACTCTGTCTTCTAGTATATAGGGTGAGACCTCTATTTGTAAATATACCAACTATGAAATTAATGCATAACTATTCCTTTAGTATAAATGATAGAGTGTTCATTTATATATGTTTACAGGTATTTTTTTAAAACAATTTATCGGTTTTATTCCTTTATATCGTATTAACATGTATTTGTGATGTTATGTAAAGTACAAAAAAAATCCGCGCTTTTAGCACGGATTTTTATTTTTGATAAATATCCTCATTACGTTTATCTTAAAAGTATGCTATACTTTAAGTGCCTCTTTAATAAGAAAGGAGGTGATGACATGCTTGAGGTATATCATACCTTAAATTTGGGAGCCTTTCTTCCCCCTATTTTACAAGGTATCGTAATACATGTAGTAGCATACATTTTGATCGATATCTATAAAAATAGAAAATAGAAAGAAAAAGGACGGCTGCAACCGTCCTTTTTTTGTTTGACAACATGCTTGAGTTATCATTCCTTATTCACTAACCTAATTATATACCATCCACGCTTAAAATACAAGGTATCGCAGATTATAATCCAAAGCGAGCCATAATGGTATCTACATGACGTAACAATGGTGTTGGATCAAAGCAAGCATCAATTTCTTCTGCGCTTAGGTATTTTGCAATCTCTGGATCAGATTTTAATCCTGTAGCGAAGTCTTTACCTTCCAACCAACGAGCCATAGCATGACGTTGCACCCAACGATAGGCTTCATCACGAACAGCCCCTTTATCCACCAAATGCGTTAAAATCGTTTGGCTAAATACAAGACCACCTGTTAAGTTCAAGTTTTTCATCATATTTTCAGGGTATACTAACAATTTATCTATTGTACGTGTAGCTAGATGAATCATGTAATCCAATGTAATTGTTGCATCTGGTAAAATCACACGTTCTACAGAGCTATGAGAGATATCGCGCTCGTGCCATAAGGCTTGGTCTTCAAATGCCGCTTGTGCATGACCACGCAATACACGCGCTAAGCCGCAGATTCTTTCACAAGTAATTGGATTACGTTTGTGAGGCATCGCAGAGGAGCCTTTTTGTTTCGGGCTGAAATATTCTTCCGCTTCACGCACTTCTGTACGTTGCAAGTGACGAATTTCCAAAGCGATGCGATCCAAGGTGCCACCGATAACAGCAATCATGGACAACAATTCAGCATGACGGTCACGAGATACCACTTGTGTGGCTACTTTCACAGGTTCCAAGCCCAATTTTTCACATACATATTGTTCCACAAATGGATCGATATTAGAGTACGTGCCCACAGCACCAGATAATTTACCTACCGCTACGGACTGACGAGCTTGTTCTAAACGAGCAATGTCACGATCAATCTCGGACATCCAATTCACCAATTTGATACCAAATGTAATCGGCTCTCCATGAATACCGTGAGTACGACCAATCATCGGCGTATATTTAAACTCTACCGCACGGCGAGCCAAAACATCACGGAAATTACGCAAACCTTTTAACAATAAATCACAGGCTTGTTTCATCATGTATCCTAATGCTGTATCTTTTACATCTGTGGACGTTAGGCCAAGATGAATGTATTTCGCAAACTCAGGGCCTACATATTCACCCACAGCAGTGACGAAGGAAATGATGTCATGATTTGTTTCCCGTTCAATTTCACGAATCCGTTCTACTTGAAAGTCACCTTTCTCACGAATCGCTACCGCCGCTTCCTTCGGGATAATACCCAATTCTGCCTGCGCTTCAGATGCCAAAATTTCAACTAATAACATCGTATCGAACTCATTGCGTTCGCTCCAAATATGTCCCATCTCTTCACGAGTGTAGCGATTAATCATTCCTTAACTCCTTTATCTAATCCATTTTCCTTATGGAACTATGTTTACTATACATTATGAAAGTCATACCTCTTAGGGTATTTATATTACCTTATCATTATACAAAAATCAGGGGCAACTGTCAGCTATTAGTTAACAGTTCAGTTCCTCATAGTACGCACACCCGCCGGGATAGCTCCTACCAAGCAAATCACGCCAAATACAACTAGCGCAACAGTGCTGTTATATTCCATCATTTCTAATGCTGTTCTTCCTTCTATGGTGTAGGCTAGGATAATTCCAATCAAAGCCATACTCAAGGTTTGTCCCAATAGTCTTACTGTAGAAATCGTAGAAGAGGCAAATCCAATATATGTTTTCGGTACAGAACTCATAATTAGATTATTGTTCGGTGGCGCAAAGCAACTCACTCCGATACCTACGATGGCTAAGCTTATCATGATAATTGCCATACTTTCAGTGAAAGTACCATAGGCCATGCTAAGCAATCCTAAGCCGATGAGCACCATCCCCCATCTAGCAAATTGAAATGGATTGTATCGATCAGATAAAGCCCCCATACGTGGCGCTAAAAATACCATAATTCCAGTTTGTATGCACAAGATCAATCCAGTCATACGAGAATCAAAGCCCATTATCATTTGTAAAAACAAGGACAATACAAATCCTACGCCAAAAGTGGCGCTAAAATTCATCATGGCAGCTACACTAGACATAGTAAACCCTAGATTCGACACAAATATCTTAACTGGAATGAGCGGATCCTTACTATGCCATTCTACATATCCTAACACGCTTAATGCCACCAGTCCTGCTACAAAAGCATAGACACTCCACCAAAAGCGAACCCATTCGGTAATACCAACCATCACTGCGCTGATACCCAAGGCATATAAAAGTAAACTTTTCATAGAAATAGTACTATCCGGGGTGTGCACCCATTCTTTATGCAACGACCGAAAGGCCATCACATTTGCCACAACACCTAGTAAGGTAGTAAACACAAAAATACTGCGCCAACCATAATAGTAATTTAGGAAACCACCTAAGGCAGGTCCCAAGGATAATCCTAAATATACCATTCCGCCAATCATACCGAACGCATATCCTCGTCGTTCCACTGGTACAGATAAGGTTAAAATAGACATGGACGTAGTATATACAATCCCCAAAGCAATTCCTTGCAAGGCTCGATACACCGTCAACATCTCTACAGATCCAACAAAGCACATAAGCCCCGATATTATCGTAAATACAATACTACCTATATAAAACAGCTTGCGTTTCCCATAGATATCCGCTAACTTACCAGCCGGAATCACAGCTACCGTACAACACAGCAAAAAAGATTCCACCACCCACGCCATATCATTGGTAGTACCCCTAAACTCTTGCATCATATCCGGAAAGGACATCGTAAGAGAACTCGATGCAAACGGATTGAGAAACGCCGCTATCATCATCGTATATAAAACAGCTTTCATGCAAATATCACTCCTCATTTCAATACACTCTCATTATAACAATACAAATGAGATTTTGAAAGTAATACCCCCATAGCTGCTACTGTGGGGTTTCTGCTTTTTTAGAGAGCTACCTCTAGGCTAATTACCTCTAAACTTTCTATCTAGCCATTTACAGATATAGTGGCTAACAATACCTGCCATGATAGAAACAATAAGGTTGAGCGCTAACTCCATCAAAACACTCCCTTCCTGTCACCAGTATCGGGGAGGTAACATCTACAGTATAGCAAAATTTCACAAACTATAAAACAAGCATGCCAAACAAACTATGCAATCATCCTAAAAAACACATCGCTCCACAAAATCATCCGTCAAGAAAAGCCGTAGTGCTTACTAAAAACTTTCGCGCAGGGCAGTTTTTAGAAGTAATGCGGATTTTTATTCCACCTATATACTCAACCGAGATATATTGTTTCTATTTGAACTCGTCGCAAAGAGATGCAAACATCTCTGCATCTGGTTTCACCACATCATGTACTAATGCACGAGCATGTGGGCCACCGTTAGCAGCATATAACGCTTGTTCAAAAGATGGTTTTGTTGTATCTTGATAAATCAAACCTGTTACAAGACCATTTGTTTCACCTAATGTAGCAAATGCTTGTGCACGGTTTGTTGGATCATAACCTTCTGGCAAATTCACCAAATTATCTTTGAAGTAATCATAGCCATTTTGTTTATTATACGTTACACAAGGGCTGAATACGTTGATGAAAGAGAATCCTTCATGTTGCATACCTTGTTTAATTAAATCCACTAATTGCACACGATTTACCATGTAACTTTGTGCCACGAATGTTGCACCAGAAGCGATGGCTGTTTCACAGATTGGCAATGGACTTTCAAAAGAACCATGTGGAGACGTTTTTGTCACAAATCCCACGTCAGAACGTGGAGATGTTTGACCTTTGGTTAAACCATAGACATGGTTATCCATAACCACATAGGTAATATTTACGTTACGTTTGAAAGCATGAATCGTATGGCCCATACCGATCGCAAAGGCATCACCGTCACCACCGCAAACCACAACGTTCATATCTTCATTCGCTAATTTCACACCTTGTGCATACGGAAGTGCACGACCATGTGTAGTATGCGCACCATAGGCATAGAAGTAACCACCGATACGGCTAGAACAACCGATACCAGAGATAACAGCCAACTTTTCAGGCGCAATATCAAGAGCAGCTACTGCATCAGCGATGGCTGCTTGTACCCCATAATGACCACAACCTGGGCACCAGTTAGGGCGGATATCATTTCTATATTCATTTGCTGTTGCCATTATAAAACCTCCTTAATTGCCGCTTTTACATAAGATGTTGTAAATGGATTGCCATCATATTTTAAGCAACTAGAAAGTTTTTCTTTATTCGGCATATTGATGCGGAATAAGTTAGTTAATTGACCTGTCGCATTTTGCTCACAAATCACAACTTTTTTAGCACTGTTATAGAATGGTAGCAATTGTTCTTTCGGGAACGGTTTAATCAAACGAAGTTGTAAATGGTTCACTTTGTGGCCTTCTGCCTCTAATTCTACCACTGCTTCTTCGATAGCACCACGGCTAGAGTTAATACCGATCACAAGAACATCTGCTTCCTCATGTTTTGCATTGTTCAAGAATGGTTCATATACATCCGCTACTGTAGATAATTTGCGGAAACGTTTGTCTGTTTGTGCCACGTGCATAGAAGGTGCTTCTGCTGGTTTACCTTCTTCGTTATGCTCTAGACCAGTAGACAAGAATAGACCGTTTTTCATACCTGGAATCGTACGAGGGGAAATACCGCTTTCAGTCAATTCAAAACGTTTGAAGTATTTAGGATTTTCCAATGCTGGTAACTCTTCTTCTTTCATCAAATTACCACGTTCAATACCAACACGGTTCAAATCGAATGTTGGTACAGATTGTTTATTCAAGCCTTGTTGTAAATCAGGCATGAAAATAACTGGACATTGGTATTGTTCCGCCAAGTTGAAAGCATGTTGAATTTCATAGAAACATTCTTCAATACTTGTTGGAGCAATGACGATATTGGAATAGTCCCCATGTGCATTGTAGCAAGCTGCATCAATATCGGATGTTTCCACTTTTGTAGCCATACCTGTGGATGGGCCAGAACGTTGTACATCAATGATCAGCATTGGCAATTCAGCCATAGATGCCATAGATAAAGACTCAGCCATCAAGCTCAAGCCAGGGCCAGATGTACATGTAAAGCCACGAACACCAGCGTATACGCCACCCATAGCCATCATACATGCAGCAATCTCATCTTCTGTTTGTACCACAGTAGATCCAACTTTATCCATTTTCTTAATCATGTATTCCATAACTTCAGAAGCTGGCGTAATTGGATAGGATGCCATAAAACGGGAACCTGCTGCAATCGCACCCAATGCTAACGCCTCATTACCAAGCAAGAACATTTGATCTTTTGGTGTTGGTTTATCCAATGTATCTACTTCTACATCACCCAATTGGTCTTTTACCAATTGATAACCCAATTGGAATGCTTGTAAGTTTTTGTTAATAATATCTTCAGATTTTTTCGCAAAGCGAGCTTTGATCGCTGTTAAGAACAATTCTGTTTCAAAGCCCAATAGCGCAACGGACATACCTAGTGCCACAATATTACGCATCAACAAGGAGCCTTGTTGTAATGCTGTTTCAGAAATTGGTAATGCTAAGCATGTTACGCCAGTGCCTGTGAAAGCTTCAAAGTTAGGATTTACTTTGCTATCGCAAATGATAAAGCCACCTTCACGCACTTCTTTACCGTGCATATCTACAGTTTCTTGGTCAAGTGCTACCAAGAAGTCGATATGCTCACCGACTGTCATAATTTGTTCTAATGCGATACGTAATGCAAATGTTGTGTGACCACCTTTGATACGAGATGCAAACAAACGTTGGCTGTACAAGGAATAACCTTCTTTGGCAAGAATAGTAGCTAAAATTTCGCCACAACTTTCAATACCTTCACCTTGCTGACCGCCCATTTTCCAGATAAAATCTTTACGTTTTTGCAAGAGATTCACCCTCCTTAGGATTGTAATATAGGACCACAGAAAGACTGTATTTATTCAGTGTTTTCGATACACATCAATCTCTCAAAGTTCACCTCTAATAATAGCATTTTTACAACGTTTCATCAATCATATTCCCTATATTTATAAAGCAATATTACCACTTTCACAGACTCTTTATCCATCTATTTCCTAACGTTATGACAGGCATGGTATATATAGGCATGCCCTATAAGCTAAAAAATACAAAAACCTCGGCCAAGAGAATAAAGCCGAGGTCTTTGTATTTGAGAAAAAAGAGAGAGAACATTTGAAATAGCTTCAAATGTTTTGTTGGGGCAATGGGGGGCGCCCCTTCGGTAAAAGTAGGGTCTTTTACCTGGGAAGGTATAAGATGAACCCTTCCCTATTGTAAGTTAGGTAGATAAAGAGAGAGATCTTTATCCAGCAAAGGTAGTGTGAACCCTTTGCTTGAGTTATTATAGCAAATGATTGTGTAAAAGTAAACACATGATTTTAGAAATTCCTAGCCTTTTTATATATTTTTTATATATAACGTTAGAAACTATTAGTATTACAACCTATGAATACTTTCACCGCCAAAATATTACTTTTCTTTCTGCTTCGCCAATAACTCTGCATGAGCCTTTTTAAATACAAAGGCATTGCGCACATGGCCTCGCATCCGCTCTTCTGCCAATTCGCCGTTGCGGTCATGAATGGCTTCCATAATTTGCTGATGTTCTAAATCACAAGAAATCGTCCTCGTTTTATCTGACGTACTAATGTACATATCACGATTCACCATTTCCCTAAAATCCGCTAAATAATCCGCCACACGATCATTACCAGAAAATTCTGCAATCAATGTATGAAAGCGGCTATTAATGGCAACCCGTTCTTCAGGATTTTCCGTATGGATACCCGCATCGCACACCTCTTGTAGTTCTACTAGTTGCTCCTCTGTACAGCGCTCTGCGCAAAGTCTAGCCCCTAAGCCTTCCATCACTTCACGACATTGGTACATAGCTACAATCTCCTCTGGAGAGTACCCTTTTACGGTAACACCTTTCCAAGGTTTAATGACCACAAGATTATCTTTCGCCAGTTTACGAAATGCTTCACGCACCGGAGTAGCGCTCACATTCAATTGCTCTGCAATACGCACTTCACTTAACTTCATTTTTGGTTTCAAAGAACCCGTCAAAATAGCTTGCTTTAATGACATATATACTTGTTCACTCAACGGTAATCGCCCAATTGAGTCAATACTATGCAAACGATACTCTTCTGTCTTATCCATCGAATCCCCCTCCAGGATGTTACTGTTCTATACTTGTACCTAGTCTTGGCATACGTAACATATTTCTTTCATTATACGTGAAATAGCTCCTAAAAATCAATGAAATCTAATGTCCCTGTGATATAATAGTAATAACTAAATGTATCTGTGTATAGAATAGGAATCAACCATGAGTCGTTGTCTAATTATTATAAACCCGGTATCAGGCGGTGGTCGGGCTCGCCGATACGTAATGGAACTGCAATGGCAACTAAGCGCACTCTTTGATCGCTTAGAAGTAAAATTCACCCGACAAGCCGGCGATGCTACCCGCTTTGCCATCGAAGCCTCCGACGAGGGATTTGATGCCATCTTTTGTATGGGCGGTGATGGTACCATCAACGAAACCGTTAACGGCATTGTCAAAGCTGGCTGTCGTGCCAAATTTGGTTTTATCCCTCTTGGCACGGTCAACGATATGAGCCGCGCTTTGGGCATCCCTTTACAACCTTTAGAGGCTATTCACGGTTTAAAACATAGCACCATCCGCCATGTCGATGTAGGCCGTTGTAATGATGCGTTCTTCTGCAACAACATTGCTATCGGAGTCATTCCCGAAGTCGTTGCCTCCGTCACTCCAAAAGAAAAACAATTATTAGGACCTCTAGCCTACTTTGCCAAAGGTGGACAAGCTTTATTTACGACCAAAGATTATAAGTTCCGCATTACTACCGAAGAAGGAATCCAAGAATTTATGTCCCCATTGGTTATCGCCTTGTTAACCAATGTAGTATCTAGCTTTGAGCATTTCATGCCTACCGCTTCCGTCGATGATGGGTACATGCGCATTATCATTTTTAAAGAATACTTCATCATGAATCTATTCTTTATCTTGCCACTCATTCTAAGCGGTTCTATTTATAATTCAAAATATGTAACCATACTGAAAGTCAAACAAGCACGCATCGAGGTATGCGACACCATGGAGGCTTCCACCAACATGGATGGCGATATCGGCCCTGATGCGCCAGTAGACTTGGAAGTATTGCCTAAGTTTTTACAAGTTTACGTGCCTAGCAAACGCCCTAAAAAGACCAATGGATTATTCCACAATCCATTACAAAAATAAATCCAATAGTTTTTGAACAAGCAACAGAGGAGAGTTGAACCATCAACTCTCCTCTGTTTTCTGTTGTTTTTGAAACGTTACCGAACTACGAATCCATTCCACAGGACTATTCCGTTTGTTGCCTATATCAATTTGTTGTACCATATCCCGCAATTGCGCTTCTCGCACTACAATATCTCGAATACCACCACCTATAGTTGTGGTCTCACGAACACGCATCGCTAGTAGTACATCTTCTATCGTCAATCCTTGTAAATACACATGCTGAATCCAAGTGTTCCCTGTATTGCTAAAGATGATACCTACCTGGCTATGGCGAATCTGTAAATTATACGCATTCCACCGTTCCGTTACACTGGATCCTACAGGATGTCCTGCTAACACTACAATCCCTTGTTGCATACGTTCCATCACAAGATTATGCATCAATAGCCCTACACCATCCCAATGCAATCCATCCCCACTGTGCATACCTTCCATACGCACATCTTGGATACTCAATTGGTCAACTTGTGTAGCCTCTACCATATGCGCCGGTGCATTTCTTAACACTGTATGTTTCAGAGAAACATCTTTACCATGATGAATGACCACTAACGAAGACCGTGTGGAACTCCCTTTTTCATAACTAGCCCCTCGATGCATAGCCGCTTCTACTTCTGACTTACTTAACAAACCAGTAGTATCAAGCGCAGCTTGTGTCACTGCATCCGTTTCAGTTCCACTTTCCTCTTGTAAAAGATCTTCTTTCCATCCATATCCATCAATAGTACCACCACGAATGACAACACTTTCAATAGGACCTTGTTCATCGCCTTCTAATTGTAAAAGCCCTAAATACGGCGTACCTCCTGTTACCACATAATTCGGTTTCACAAAGGCCGCGCTATCATTGACCGCCATCAACACGGCATCCTTGTCTAGTTCCAAGGTCATATAGCTATGTAAGAATAGTGTTCCTGTGCGGTATACACCTTTACTGAGATGTAAGATGCCTCCTGCAGGGGTATCACGTATCGCTTTTTGCAAAGCTACCGTATTATCTGTCACTCCATCCCCTACAGCGCCATAGGCTGTCGCCTCTAACCGTGGTTCTCGAGGCAATGTTTTGACAGGCACCTTGGAAGAATCAGATACGGCAGAACCCGCTTCATCCACCGCTTTTACTTGCACCACATAGACTGTATCAGGATCCAATCCATTCAACTCTACCCTAGGAATCATAGTTCCCCCCTTTGTATTAGGGCGAATTTTTTTCACTTTTTCTTGATTAACGTAAATATCATACCCCGCCAATCGATCATCTTCCACTGGATGCCAAGCTAAGGAAATCGTCGTGCTAGTAACATCTAATTTAGGTATTTGCAATTCAAAGTCGCCTGCTTCTACCGTATATTTCGTTACTGGCGTTGTATATTTCACATACATATTCCAGCCTACCCCTAGCAAAGCTAAGAGTAAACTCAATCCTACGACCCACCATCCATACGCTCTATATCGTTTCTGCTTCATTATGTCCATCCTGTTCTCATGTATTCGCCATAGCTCATCTATCTAGCACATGACTTATATGTACCATTCTACATGATTTACAAAAATGGTCAATACTCAGCCGATAGTGGTAACTCGCATAATATGAGACATAGGAACAAGCACGTCTCCTACAGTCATCGTTCGATACACTGTATCAATCTGCTGTAATCGTCCTTGCACCGTATCATAGGCTCGTCCATTGTGATACACCACACTGACTAAATTTCCTATCACCAGCCCCTTACACTGTTGGTCTAACACTTCCAATTGCTCCTCTGAAAGCTCTTTACGACACTCTTTATATCGTGCTGTTTCATCCAACAACTCTTGAAACCCCTTTAATGCCGCAAAGGGCATAAATTGTTTAGCCCGCTGTAACAATGTCATTTTCGGTCGTTTATGTTGCATTATGTCCTCCCACCAAGGTGTTACGAAACTGCATAGTCCCCTCTTCTTGCAAACTGCTAGCACGGAGTATGGAGTTACCGCCGAACTTTTCCTTTATAGTCAATACAGTCCGTTCCACTTGGTACGCCTTTTCTTCCCTATCCTGAGACATGGAAAATAAATCTTCTTCCCAAGGTACGGCCTCACGGTTTACTAAATCATCAAATCCTACCGATAACTGCCGAATCGCTTGATGAGAGTGGGCAGTGTCTTTGTACAATGTTAGCACCGCCTGTGAAAGCACATCTAAAGAGCACGTATACTTCGATAATCGCCTTGATCCACCAGTACCTTTTACCGTTCGATCTGCATACCGCACACCTAAGGAGATATATTTCGTCAGTGCTTCTTCTGCAATCAGTTCCAATACTAAAGATTCTACCATTTCCCGAAGGGGCACAAAACACTCCTCATAGGAATAATTCCGCAGTAGAATTTGCCTCCTCGACAACGAATGTTTTACCGGTCGGTAGGCATGAATTTCTTTCATCGTGCACGTCTCACGCCCCCAAGCATGATCAATAAGTAACTCTGCATTCACACCAAATTCTTTATACCACCTATCCTCTGGCACAGTCGTGATACCATGTAGATCTACTACACCATACTTATGTAAGCGGCTTGCTATTCCCTTTCCGATTTGCCAAATATCAGTGATGGGTCGATGATGCCATATCTTTTCTTTAAATAGTTCCTCATTAAGAACGCCAATACCCTGCGGTGCATGCTTTGCTAACACATCGAGAGCCACCTTAGCCAGAAACAAATTGCTTCCTAAACCGACCGTGGCATGAATATGAGTTTGTTCCAGTACCTTCTGTTTGAATAGCAACGCCAATTCACGCCATGTTTTCTTATACAATCGGCTATATGGCGTTACATCGATAAAATATTCATCAATGGAATACACATGAATATCTTCTGGTGCCACATAGTCCAGTAAGACACCATAAATAGAGGCAGATACATCCATATATCGTCGCATTCTAGGTTTCACTGCCATATACTCAATGTTGGAGGGAATCTCAAACAAACGACATCGATTCTTGACACCTAATCCCTTGAGTGCCGGAGAAATAGCCAGTGTAATCGCCCCTAGCCCACGTGATGCATCTGCTACAACTAATGGCGTAGTGAAAGGATCTACCCCTAAATCTGCACATTCCACAGACGCATAAAAACTCTTCAAATCTAAGCACATATACACTGCCATACTATCCCTCCTCTATAGGAGTATAATAGCATATTTGTTCTATATTTTCAATATATATGTTCGCTTTATTAAACCTATCATACTATAGTAGTTATATATTATTTTTAAAAGATGACTATAGAATAATATCCGCTTTTGACTTGGTTTATTATCAAGCCCCCCTCTCTTTATCATCCTCGACACTTACTAAAGCAACTTTAACATTCAAAAAACCAAGCATGTAACTAAGCTCATCACTATTAAAACCAACTCATTTGGGCCTATACCCCAAGAATAGATGAAAAAACAGGTTGCCCCAAAGGACAACCTGTTGTAAGTTTGTGTGATATGATTGTATTTCTGATTATAAGAAACGGTTCAAGGAAGCAGTGCTTGCCAAGTGACGATCTGTCATACCCATTTCTGCTGGAGTGCAACCCAATGCAAGACCAATTAATTGGCTCATGTGGATGATAGGCATATCACCATTCATTGGAACAGTTGCTTTTGCTTCTTTTTGGAACATATCCAATTGCATTTGGCAAAGTGGGCATGGTGTTACGACACAATCAGCACCTTCTTTTTGCGCATCTGCATTGATAGAACCAGTCATTTTCATTACAGAATCATGTGCAGGGTATACTGCATGGAAACCACAGCAATCTAATTTACGGGAGAAATCGATTGGAGTCGCACCTAATGCTGTAATTAAATCTGCCAAGCTTGTTGGGATTTGCATATCTTCGAAGCCCATTTCTTCTTCTGGACGAAGGATATGGCAACCATAATATTCAGCAACCTTAAGACCTGTCAATGGACGAGTCACTTTTGCTTTCAAATTATCTAAACCATATTCGCGGATAAGCACCCACAAGAAATGTGTTACTTCGCTAGTACCTTTATAGTTCATACCTGCTTCGCCAAGAATGTTGTTTACTTTTTGACGAGTTACTTCATGCTCATCAAGCTCTTTTTTAGCTTCACGAAGCATTAATGTACAAGTGTTACAAACTGTAAGAATATCTAGACCTTCTTTTTCAGCCAACGCGATGTTACGAGCGTTAGTGGAAAGAGTCAATAATGGATCGATATCTTGAACGTGGGACGCGCCACAGCAAGTCCATCCGTCTAATTCTTGGATTTCGATACCTAATTTTTTCGCTACTGCAACGGTTGCTAAGTAGTCTTCTTTAGATGCGCCTTCTAATACGCAACCTGGGAAAAATCCGTATTTCATTATTTTCCAGCCTCCTCTACTGCACGACCGATTGTATGAACACCTTCAATACCATTCACTGGTTTATGAGAAACTACCAATTCGAATGGATTGATTTTGCCATGTTTCCATAAACGAAGAGCATATAGAGCTTGTTTTGCGGAATCCAATAATCCGTCTGTTTTCAAGCTCATTGTTACTTCGTTTAGGCGACCAGTTCTTAACAAGTCTTGTTTGAACGCGATAGCATGACGAGTACCTTTGTTGGACAAGCCAGCTTCTGTCGCTACACGGCGAAGGTTGGAAATATCTTTTTCTGGCTTCAAATGTTTAGGACAACGAGTGATACAGTTCATGCAATGTACACATTTCCACAAGCCATGATTGAAAGCTGGTGTAGTATGCGCCATTGGAGACACATCACGGGAATCCATTACAAAGCGGTTAGCTTTTGTATATACATATGGATCCAAGAAATCTTCACGGTTAGCAGACAATTTGTTACATTCGGAAGCACAGCATCCACAAAGGATACATTCTGTATTCATAACGAATTTTTTGAAGTCTGCAGCTGTTTGACGAGTACCAGTTTTAGTAGTGAATTCTGGTTTTACGAAGATCCAAGGAGCTACTTCTTTCAAGCGGCTAACTTTTGCTTCCCAGTCAACTACTAAGTCACGGATGACATCAAAGTTACCGATTGGTGCTACTGTGATTTCGTCAGAACCGAAACGTTCTGTAATTTCGTCGATTTTAGCTTCACAACCAAGCATTGCTTGACCGTTAACTTTCACGGAGCAAGCGCCACATACTGCGGAACGGCAAGCTGCTACGAAAGTTAATGTTGGATCTAATGTATCTTTAATTTTTTGTAAGCCCCAAAGGATAGTACGGTCTGCTTCATAATCGAAAGTATAAGACTGTACATACGCGCGGCCTTCGTTAAAGCGGTGGATATGATAAGTAATTTGTCTCATCTTAGTACTTCCTTTCTTGTGGTTCGTATTTAGTGAACACTACATCGCGTTCGGACATTTCGTATTCACCATTTGCGCCAAGTTTCCAAATTGTATGTTTTAAATATTGGGAATCATCACGTTTAGGGAATTCTTCACGAACGTGAGCACCACGGGATTCTTTACGGTTTAACGCACCTAATGCAATAGCTTTCGCAACTGTTAACATAGATTTGATTTCTACGTAGTTAACGAATGCCATGTTGTAAGTACGGTTGGAATCACCTACGTAGCAAGTTTCATACTCTTTAGTTAAACGTTCGATGACTTCAAGAGCTTCTGTGATACCTGCTTCGTTACGGAAGATACCTACTTTATTCCACATAGCTACTGCCAATTCATCACGAATTTCAGCTACTGGACGACCAGAAGTACGGGATGTAACTTCAACGAATTTAGCTTCCCATTCTTCAGCTTTTGCTTGTAATTCAGCATCGCAATCTGCGAATGTGCTAGCTTGTGCATAGTCAGCAGCGCCTGCACCGGATACTTTACCGAATACAACGCCGTCTGCCAAGGAGTTACCGCCTAAACGGTTAGCACCATGGATAGAGATACAAGATGCTTCACCAGATGCGAAGATACCAGGGATTTCTGTTGCACAAGTTTTGTAATCTACTACGTCGATACCGCCCATGATGTAATGGCAAGTAGGACGAATTGGCACTGGATCAGTTAATGGATCGCAATGTTCAAAGCAAAGAGCCAAGTCACGGATACCATGTAGTTTTTCGATAATAACTTCTGGTCCTAAGTGACGAAGGTCTGCTACTACATAAGCATCAAGACCAGTTCCGTTGAAACCACGACCTGCTGCGATTTCATCTTCGATTGCTTTTGCAACAACGTCACGAGACGCTAATTCCATTTTGTTAGGAGCGTATTTTTTCATGAAACGTTCGCCCTCAACATTTAACAAGTATCCGCCTTCACCACGAACAGCTTCGGACATCAAGATACCAGTTTTACCAAGACCAGTTGGATGGAATTGAATCATTTCCATATCTTTCAAGCCTACACCAGCACGGAAAGCTACTGCCATGCCGTCACCAGTGGAAAGGAATGGGTTAGTTGTACGAGTCCAGAATACACGGCCAGCACCACCAGTGGATAATACGATGGATTTAGCTTTGATAATTTCTACTTTACCTTTTTTCATATTCCAGATGATAGCACCACCAGCTTTACCGTCTTTTACAACGATATCTAATAGGTACCATTCCTGTAAGAAATGCACGCCTTCTTTAAGACATTGTTCATATGTTGTATGAAGAATCACGTGACCAGTTTTATCCGCACTGTAGCATGTACGTGGATAGGATTGTCCACCAAAGTTACGTTGTGCGATTTTACCTTCGTCTGTACGAGAGAAAGGAGTTCCCATGAAATCCATTTCTAATACGCCTTCTGGGCAACGTTGACAGAAGAATTCGATAGCATCTTGGTCGCCAAGATAGTCAGAACCTTTTACTGTATCAAATGTATGAACTTCTGTGGAGTCTTCTTTTGCTACGTTATTTAACGCCGCATTAACACCACCTTGTGCCATTGCTGTGGCAGAACGTGTTGGGAAAATTTTTGTGATCAATGCTACACGCAAACCATCGCGTCGTGCAGCTTCTAAAGCAGCTCGTTGGCCTGCTCCACCACTACCTACTACGAGAACATCATATTGTTCCATACGTACCTCCTCAAAAACACTTGTCTTATTTTGAACTATACCTCTTACATACTGTTCTGAAATAAGGAACTATGTTTAACTGCATATATGACTGACATATGCATCAATCTATAGCCTTATTATATACGCTATTTCAAAGTGTTACAATTGTCACACCACCCCCTTAAAAACCCCTTTTTTACAAGGGATTAAGCGGTTTTGATAACGTTTTTCATAGGCTTTATATAAGTATATAACAATACTATTATTTCGAGCTAATTTCCATGCAATTTATACTTATACAGTGTACTTTTATCTTTTCCCTCAATTATCTTATTATTACACAATTTTTTAGGTTTTATAAATTTTTGTCATTATTAAATTTTACTTCCAAAACGCATTAGTAAAATGCTTTTAAAAGGTTTTCTTTTTTCTATATGATATTTTTTCTCATTAATTTTTTTCACATTCATTTATACTTTTTTAGCATTAATAATATGACTTAAATTTATAATACAATATATTGATTTTTATCACACATCACATACAAGTCATATCTATTTTTTTCCATTTTGTTTTTCTGAAAGTATCGAATGGAAGATGCTCAAAACACAAAAAAGACGGAATTTTCCATCGTCTATAGTATTATCTGTTCTATTTTACTATTAGAGTTTTATCTTCTTTCTCACAGGCTGTCCGCTTGTATAACATAACCCGTTATTACCTATGTTATACTCATTCCCCTAATTCAGTTTCTACAAGCCTTAAGTCAATCATTTCTCTCCACAGCTTTCAAATCAACGCATTTCTAACACCACTCTTTTGTAAAGTATCTTTTCCTCATTATGGTATGCATTTTTGACATGCTGAAAGCGTTGTGAAAAAACGACTCCTATAGTATAATTTTAGAAGATGTTGTGCCAAAGTGCTCCATCTCTATACAATATATTGATATTGAGTCTGTGTGAAAACATATCTATGCACTCTCATTTACACGTTGTAAATGGGAGTCCTTTTATGGTCAATGCCTAATACATATATTAGCCGGATATGCTTTCACATATATTCAATATATGTGCATACTCTTTACAAAGAATGCAAATATTACATTGTCAGAAAAAGGAGACACTCATGAGCATTATGATCAAGAAACGGGATGGCCATTATGAGCCATTGTCGGTAGAAAAAACGAAGAAAATGGTTGCCTTTGCTTGTTTAGGCCTAGATTCTTGTGATCCTATCGAGCTAGAAATGGATTGTAAATTACAGTTCGTAGATGGTATGACTACAAAACAAATTCAACAAACCCTTGTGCAAACTGCCATCGAGAAAGTCATCCAAAAGGTAGACGATGGTTTCGGCAACATGGTAAACCGCATGAACCAAGACTGGCAGTTCGTGGCAGCTCGTCTATATTTATTCGATTTGTACAAAGAAGCCGCTATCAATCGTAAATACAAAGCCTTCGGCTATGGCAATTTCACTGATCTGGTGAAAACATTGGTAGATGCTGGTCGCTATGCAGACTTCTTCTTAACACAATATACAGAAGCTGAATTAGAAGAACTTGGCGACTATATCAAACCGAAACGTGACTACTTATTTAACTATGAAGGTATTAAATTATTAGCAGACCGCTATTTAGTGAAAGGGTTCAACAAAGAAATTTTTGAACTCCCTCAAGAACGTTTCATGGCTATCGCTATGCATTTAGCTGTCATTGAAGGCGACAAAAAGGTCTACTACGCAAAAAAATTCTATGACTTGATGAGCGAGTTAAAAATGACCACTGCTACTCCAACACTGGCCAATGCAGGTACACCATTCCATCAACTAAGCTCTTGCTTTATCTCTGGTGTGGAAGATAATCTATGGTCCATTTACGATGTAAATGCGAAGTTCTCCCGTGTATCTAAACATGGTGGCGCTCTTGGTATTTATCTTGGTAAAGTACGTGCTTTGAACTCCGACATTCGTGGCTATAAAAACTCCTCTGGCGGCGTTATCCCTTGGATTCGTTTATACAACGATACAGCCGTTGCGGTAGACCAATTGGGGAAACGCAAAGGTGGCGCTACGGTAACACTTGATGTATGGCATAAAGACTTCTACGAATTTGTTGAACTTCGTACCAACAATGGTGACGATCGCCGTAAAGCTCACGATATCTTCCCTGCTCTATCTGTGCCAGATATTTTCATGGAACGTGTTATCAATCGTGAACATTTCACCTTATTTGATCCACATGAAGTATCTCGTGTGATGGGCTTTCAGTTAGAAGATTATTACGATGACGATACGAATAAGGCTTTCACAGAAAAATATTTAGCTTGTGAAGCTAGTCCAGATTTACACGGTATCGAAGTAAGTGCCTTGGATATGATGAAAAAAATCATGCGTTCTGCCGTAGAAACAGGTACACCGTTTATCTTCTTCCGGGATACGACAAACCGTGCAAACCCTAACAAACATGCAGGTATGATTTATGCGTCCAACTTGTGCCATGAAATCGCGCAAAACGTTGGGTTCACTGATTTAGACGAAGAAATTATCCAAGATGATGGTTCCATCGTGACTCGTACAAAAGCTGGGGACATGGTAACGTGTAATTTGAACTCCATCAACCTAGGTCAAACCTCTGACGAAGAATTGGAAGAAAACATCGCTTTACAAGTTCGTATGTTGGATAATGTTATCACCATCAACCAATTCCCTGTACCTGAAACTCGTGTGACTAGTGAAAAATATCGCGCTATCGGTCTTGGCACTAGCGGTTACCACCACTATTTGGTGAAACATAAAGTGCAATGGGAAAGTGATGCACACTTGGAAATCGCTGATACATTGTTTGAAAATATTGCCTATGCTGCCATCAAGGCATCCATGGAATTAGCAAAAGAAAAAGGAGCGTATCCTGCTTTCAAAGGGTCTCAATGGGAAACTGGAGAATATTTTGAACGCCGTGGTTATACCTCTGAAAGATGGCAACAACTGAAAGCTGACGTAGCCAAATATGGTATCCGTAACGGTTACTTAATGGCTATCGCACCGACAGGCAGCACATCCAATATTGCTAATACCACAGCTGGCATTGACCCAATATTCAAAAAATTCTTCATCGAAGAGAAAAAAGGTAGCTTCACTCCGAAAACAGCGCCTGATTTGAGCAATGAAACAATGTGGTTCTACAAAGAAGCACATACTATCGATCAACAATGGTCTATTAAAGCGTGCGGTATCCGCCAACGCCATATCGACCAAGCGCAGTCTTTCAACTTGTATATTACGCCACAAATGAAAGCAAAAGAAATTCTAGATTTATATGTGGAAGCCTATAAACAAGGCATTAAGACAATTTACTATATCCGTAACCAATCCTTAGAAATGGATGAATGCACTAGTTGTTCCTCCTAATCTTTGGCGGATTTATATTTGAATAGGGAAAGAGCACCACACGCTCCTCCACAAACTGATCCTACGGTAGGTTTGTTCCGGAGCATGTAGTGCTCTTTTTGTATTTACTTTATAATAAAAATTATGATCCAAAGATGTAGTTTTTTTCACCTAGTACATTATTATATATTCTTTTCAGCTGATTCATTTACGGTTACAAGATTTTTGGAATTTAGCTTTTCTAGTGATGCGAGTTGCAATCTAGCTAATGCTCTAAGTTCTATCATACGTTCCTTTTGCTCTATTCCTTTACTGATTAACATCGCATTGTAGCTCTCCATATTGGCAAGTACCAAGAGTTCATTAAGACTTGCATAATCCCGCATATTGCCTTTCAGTGTTGGGTTTTCATCACGCCACTGTTTTGCTCTCCTATTAAATAATGCAACATTGAGCATATCAGCTTCACTAGCATATTTATAAGATAACTGTTCATTGGTAAAATCATTTAGTAGATATTCTTTAATTGCATCTGTATGAATTTTATAGTTAATCTTTGAGATTTCACGATTCAAATTCCAACTAAGTGATAAGCTAGAATTTTCATCTGCTTTCAATCGTTTATAATCTTGAATGATATATAATTTAAACTCTGGAGATATCCAAGAAGCAAATTCCATGGCAATATCATATTGTGCATAAGTTCCACCATACCTTCCAGATTTAGCTATAATTCCAACGGCATTTGTAGATGCAATCCATTTTTGTGGTGTCATAGTAAATCTATTAAGACCAGCTTCATTTCTAAACGTGTCGAATTGCACACGGTTAAAATTTCTATTATTAAGAGTTTCCCATAGCCCTATAAATTCTAATGTATTTCTATTCCTCATCCAATTTTGAATAACAAAACGAGGGTCATCACTATTTCTATACTTTGCAATATCCGTAAGGCTTATATAATCATTTTTAAAGTCCTCCGTATAAACTTGAATAGAAAGTCCTTTTGCTTCAATTGTATCCTTTTTCAACTTAGGCATATACATCCCTCCTTTATGATGATCTGTTCGTATTTTGCCATAGTATCCGTTCCTCCCATAGTAGGAAATAATAACTCACCCTCACATTGACGACTCTTCTATGCCTTTATTATAGCACAAACGTTTGTGATATGTTTATATTCTATAGGTTTTACATCATGATATTTCTATAGTTTTCGATTATAATCGAACCAACACTAATATCTACTAATAATTTCCATTATACTAGAAATTATATATATAAATTCTAATGATTTCGATTATATTCGAAATTATCATTGGAATACACATATATTTCGAGTATAATAGAATCAATGAAAGTGAGGTGTTTGCTATGGAATATATTAAACGTCCTAAGTATTTAACACAAATAGAACCATTCATTGATAAGCCAGTGATCAAGATTCTGACAGGCATGCGCCGTGTTGGAAAGTCTACGTTATTAACAATCATTAAAGATACTATCTTGCAGGAAATACCTGATGAACGAAAAATTTATATCAACTTTGAATCATTAGAGTTTATGGATATCACAGAAGCAAGCACATTAGCCAAGTACCTCCTTCAAAAGACCCAGAACCTAGAAGGAAAGATATATTACTTTTTTGATGAAGTTCAATTAGTACAAAATTGGGAACGAGTGATTAATGGGCTTCGAGTTGATAAAGATTGCGATATCTATATTACTGGCTCCAACTCTACCTTAATCTCTGGCGAACTTGCTACGCTCCTTGCTGGCAGATATGTAGAGTTTGAAATACAGCCATTTACATTTGATGAGTTTATAGAAGTATTTCAGGAAAAACATCTAAGTAAGGACGACCTATTCACTAAGTTTATTCAATTAGGTGGCATGCCTACCTTAAAATACTTTAACCTAGAAGAAAACAGTAGTTATAAATATCTAAATGATGTGTATCATACGGTTTTAATCAAAGATGTGTTAACGCACAATAAAATTCGAGATGTAGATATTTTTAATCGCATCCTATCGTTTACCATACAAAATATAGGGTCTCCCGTTTCTGCAACTAGTATTAAAAAGTATTTAAAGAGCGAACATCGGGATGTTTCCATTGATACGATCCTTAATTATTTAGACTATTGTCAGCAAGCTTTCATCCTGAAAAAGGTGTCTAGATTCGATACGGTCGGTAAAAAGAATCTTAAAATTGATGAAAAATATTACCTTACGGATCATGGATTTCGGGCTGCTAAAGGGTATTCTAATACGAAAGATATTGAAAGAGCCCTGGAAAATATCGTATATATTGAGCTGATCTCTAGAGGATATACCGTAGAAATTGGGAAAGTAAAAGATATGGAAATCGACTTTATCGCCACTAAAGATAAGGAACGAATATACTATCAAGTGTCCTATCTCATGGAAACAGAAGCCACACGACAACGTGAATTTGGCGTTTATGCACATGTACAAGATAATTACCCCAAATTTGTTCTCTCCATGGATACCATTGACTTTAGCCAGGATGGAATTGTTCACAAACATGTAGTTGATTTTTTGTTGGAAAATGCAGTGACAGGAAATGTATTCTAGCGTAGAGCACATAAAAAGCACAGGACTGGTACTCCCGTGCTTTTTATATACCGTATTTCTCTCTAAAAAATGCATCTACTTCCTCTTTAGTATAGGAGCGTTCATTCTTTAAAGAATCTATTCCTTTTTGCAATTCCTTATCTAATTCTTCCTTCGATAAACTAGCTAAGAATACTAATGTATCCGGTTTATTTTCTTTTGGTACCGCATGTGTATTTTTAGACACATGACCTATATTCCCCATACTTATATACCTATCCTTTTTCATTTCATTAATGGCTTTATTTTTCTAATACCGCTACTAAATACTAATACACCATTGTTTTTAACTCTTGTCTAATATCATTATACACTGCTGCATCAAAACTCACAACACTCTACCTATTAATCATCTCTCCCCCTATCTTTTTAGTATGCATTTTTAGTATAATAAGAGGTAGTTTATAACTATATACCTATGAAAGCATGCATCATATCCAGGCTTTCATAATAATTTATAAATATATTGTGATTATAGATAAGGTAGGATCAACTTTCATGGAAAAGAAACTGATTTTTAATGAACATGGTGACCGCGGCACGCAAAGTATGGTGGGCGGTAATACGACGAATTTACGGGAATGGAATCGTATTAAGTACGATTGGGCGAATACATTGTATCGTACGATGCTGAACAATTTCTGGATTCCTGAAGAAATTTCTTTGAACGAAGATATTAAGCAATTCCCCTATTTAACGGACAGCGAGCGCCGTGCTTTTGACAAGATTATTTCTTTCTTAAACTTCTTGGACTCCATTCAAAGTGAAAACTTACCAAACTTGAGCCGCTATATTACGGCTTCTGAGGTAGCTTCTTTATTGAACATCCAAGCCTTCCAAGAAGAAATTCACGCCCAATCCTATTCTTACATTTTGGATACCGTAACGAATCCAATTACTCGTGACCGCATTTATGATGAGTGGCGTACGGATGAGCATTTATTGGCTCGTAACCGCTTCATCGCTGACATTTACCAACGCTTTAGTGATGAGCCATCGGAGCACAATTTAATCCGCACGATCATGGCTAACTATATTTTAGAAGGCATCTATTTCTACTCTGGATTTAGTTTCTTCTACACATTGGCTCGCCAAGGTAAAATGACCGCAACTTCCACAATCTTTAAATACATCAATCGTGACGAAGTGACTCACTTAGTATTGTTCCAAAACATTATCCGTGAGCTTCGCATCGAACGTCCTGAACTATTCACTGCTGAACTAGAAGCTGAGTTAACACAAATGCTTCGTGAAGGTACTGAAAATGAAATTGCTTGGGGGCAATACATCACTGACGACAAAATCCTTGGCATCAACAACACATTGATCGAACGCTACATCAAATACTTAGCGAACCAACGTGCTGATTCCATCGGCTTGCAACCGTTATATCCAGACATCAAGGAAAACCCTATGGCTTGGATTGAAAGTTTCTCCAACTTGAACAGCACAAAAACTGACTTCTTTGAGGCGAAAGTTACAAACTATACAAAAGCTGCGGCATTCGATTTCGACGATTTGGAATAAGAATGCCTATAAGGTTATATACATAAAAGCTACACGTAGATACATTCTACTGTGTAGCTTTTTTATCTTGAATTTATGATCTAAGTGCAACTAAAAAAGATTCATAGCTTTCTGATAAAATAGTGTTTGCAAAGACATCTAA
>NZ_RQVE01000005.1 GCF_003992315.1 Veillonella sp. 3891 | reverse complement strand
CGCGCAAATGCTTAAATTGGAAAACCCCATACGAGGTTTATCATTCAGTAGAGTTGCATTTGACTTGACAATTCAAGGTATATAAAAAAAGATAGGCGATTATATCACCTATCTTATGGTTCTTACGTTGGTAGATTACCATTGCCCTTCTTGGTGTTCTTTTAATAGTTTTACCACTCTTGGGCCACAACCTTTGCCACCGCATGCACCGGTACCAGCACTAGTGCGCTCTCTAATTTTAGGGAATGTATCACAACCATCTAAGATGGCTTCCTTAATTGCTTTTCTTGTAATACTACGGCAAGTACAAACTTTTGTTAATTTATCTAAAATGGCCGTAGGAATTTGATTATCTTCCATACTGTCCTCCTATATATAGAAACTTTTCTATATATAGTATACTCTGCAATTCTTGTATTGTAAAGGATGTTCATAAAGCTTTTATAGTATATAAGGTGGATGATTCTGTGTTTTATATAGAATATTTTTGGGAGATGGATTAGAATTGGAAAGAGCATATACGAGCTTAGATATTATCATAAGTAATGATATAGTTGAGTTGATGGTAAACTAGGTAATAGTGTGTATATGCACATACAAAATGATATGTTAGATACTATATAGGAGTTAATATGATTTGTGTTATTTTTGATTTAGATGGAACATTAACTGATTCTCATGAAGGGATTTTAAAATCTATACGTCATGCCTTAACGAGTATGAACTATCCCATTCCTGATGAAAAGACATTACAATTGTTTATTGGTCCACCCTTGGCAGATTCTTTTAAAGAACATTGCCATATGATAGATGAAGAGGTGGAGCAAGCCTACAATTTTTTCAAAGAACGGTATGATTCCGTAGGAAAATATGAAAATGCAGTGTATCCCCAAATTGAAGAAGCCTTAAAAGCACTCCGTAAGACGGGTGCTTATGTTGGGATTGCTACGGCAAAACCAGAAGAACAAGCGAAGGATATTATTAAGCATTTCAAACTGGATCAATACTTTGAAGTCATTCGCGGAGCTAATCGAGACATTGGGTTAGTACATAAAAAAGATATCTTGCAAGAAGCCTTACAAGATATGAAAAAGGTAACTGAACTAAAATATAAAATCTCTCGTTGGTATATGGTGGGAGATCGTAAATACGATATGGAAGCTGCCAAAGAATTAAACTGTGTGGCTATGGGGGTATCCTATGGCTATGGTTCAGTAGAAGAGCTAGAAACTGCTGGTGCTGATTACATCTGTGAAAGCCCATCAGATATAATAGTGAATATTGCTGTGGATACATTGTTATAAGCTCTACACATTAATTTACTATGAGATGCTCATAAGGACGTTAGTTGATACTAGATACGTACATATGAAACTTAGGCAAACAAAAAGAGGCGCATTGCTGTGATGCAATGTACCTCTTTTTTATATTACTATATGTTAGTCCTTACAGACTCCAATAAGTGGGGAAGTTCTGATGATTGCAAGGGAAAAAGTATAGTATTATGTAAATAGAGTTTTCCTATACCTGCAATCTTCCTTCAATCATAATAGGAACTGTTTTCCCATCTTTTGTAGTGCCCATGATGTTCATGTTTTCGTGACCAATCATAAAGTCCGTATGAACTAAGGATGTATTTAGTCCACGAGCACGTAACTCTTCTTGAGATAATCCATCGCTATGTTCCAAACAAGTTGGATAGGCAGCACCTAATGCCAAGTGACAAGATGCATTTTCATCGTACAAGGTTTCAAAGAAAATCATATTGGATTGGCTAATAGGGGAGTAGTGGTCTACAAGAGCTACTTCTCCTAAATAGCAAGAATTTTCATCTGTCTCAATCAGATTTGTTAAATACTCTCGTCCTAGCTTGGCATCGTAGTCAACGACTTTTCCGTCTTTGAATGTGATGTGGAAATCTTCGATACGGTTTCCATCATAGATTAATGGTTTCGTAGAATACACGATGCCATTGGCACCTGTATAGTGCGGTGCAGAAAATACTTCTTCTGTTGGAATGTTGGCATCAAAGATAATTCCTTTTTTAGACGATTCTTTACCACCTAACCATAAGTGCCCTTCTGGCATTTGTAAAGTTAAGTCTGTGCCGTTTGGACAGGTATAATGTAAGGATACCAACTGTAAATCATTCAGTGTTTTGGTGCGCTTAGCAAGGCGATCTAAATGGTTGGGGAAGGATTCTTCTTCTGGTACGTGTTTCATACGACATAAGGTAAAGATAGTATTCCATAAGTGGTTGATTTTTTCTTCTTCTGTGCCCTCATAACCAAGCAAATCAGCCCATGTGAGAGTGGCTACTGAGGCTACACACCAAGTAAGGGTAGAATCCATAATGGCCTCGTGGTAAAATTTAGTTAACTTGCCCATGCTACGAGAGGCGAGAGCGATTTTTTCAGAGGGCACACCTTCATAAGCAAATGGATTCGCACTGATTAAGGATAAAATACAGGCGTTGGAATCAAGGATATAGTGATACATATCTTTAATCCAAGGCGCGGGATTAGATAAGACCTCATCTTTTACATTGGATAAACGAGACTTAGCTGTGATAGTGCTACGCCAATTAATGTGCACATCTTTGGCGCCAAGTGCATAGGCTTCGTCCACAACGATATATACAAAATCTTTATTTTCAACATCTCCGTTGATGACCAACAGTTGGTCTTGTTGTAAATTGACACCTTCTTGTAGTAAAAGACGGGCATATTGTTGTAAATCTTCTTTCATAATACCTCCGAATATATACTGGTAGTAAATTTTAAAGGATATGACTCATCTATGACGAACCTTTTGCTTGAAAGGATGTGATAGAATGAAAGTAACAAATCAAAAACGAATTGGCATCATCCTATGTCTATTCCTATTCCTACTGTGTGTATGTGGATACTATCTTATTATAGCAGATACACCCATGAAAGGCGATGAATTACCATCAGGTACTCCAAAGATTGTGAAACAATCAGAAAAAGGGGACCGAGGTGGCCCAGTGGAGAAGGAAACGAAAGCAACTACAATTTTGGTGTATGTTACAGGCGCTGTAGAAGAACCGGGGTTGTATGAACTACAAAGCCCTGCAACAGTGAAAGCGGCTATTGAGACGAGTAAAGGACTATTGCCTTACGCAGATGTCAATCATCTACAGCTACAGGATACCTTAGAAGAAAGTACACATATTCATGTAGACTTTAATTTTCACGGTAGCCCAGAAGAATTATTACGGAAACAAAACATATCCATTAATGATGGATCGGAAGCAGAGTTACAAAAAGTATCTGGTATAGGACCGAAGATGGCTAAGAAGATTGTGGACTATCGTCAAGAGCATGGTCCCTTTAAGAGTTTAGAAGAATTACGACATGTGAAGGGCATAGGTCCAGCATTGTATAAAAAAATTGTGGAGAAAGTGCGATTATGAAATGGTTACCAAAGCCAATAGACTTAGGTATTACTAGCATATTGGGAATACTATTAGGCATTTGTATTGGATTATATCAAAATGAATTACATACCTACCTCATGCATTGGTTAAGTATTATTACTATATTTGGTATCTTTGGGATAGTAGGATTACGTGGGTATGAACAACGAAATAAACCTACCTATACATCGTTACGATATGTAGTAGCCATGGTAGGCATTATGTGTACGTTTGCAAGCATAGGATATATACATACAGATCGAGTCATTACACACTATTTTGAAGATAGACCTTTCTATTATGGTGCCGATGGTGCTTATTATGTACAGTTCACTAGCAATCCACAGTCTACTGTGACTTTAGATGGGATTATGACCATGGTAGATGCTACTGTGGAAGGAATGGATGTCGATAAAAATGGCACTACAGAGCATGTTCCAGCAAAGGGCAGTATTCGAGTGTATGTACCAGGAGAGCCAACAATTCATATGGGAGACCGCTACATCATTCGTGGTACCGTGAAAGGCTTTACGTATTATGAGCAAAGTGGTGCGTTGTCTATGAAAACGAGACATATCAATGATGGGCTACAAGGCAATTTGTACCAAGGAACTATAGAAGGTACCTATACAGTAGAGAAAACCCTAAGTATACGGCTAGTTGATGCGGGGTATACTATCGGTGCTTACTTAGATAAGGTTCATCATTGGGTGGCGCAACAATTTGAAGAGAATTTGGATCCATCCATATCTATCTTAGGCTCTTCCTTAGTATTGGGTGGTCAATATACTATGTTGCCAGAAACAATGGTGAAGTTATTCAGTGAAACAGGGCTTATCCATATTTTGTCGGTATCGGGCTCACATATTGCTTTGTTATTTCTCATTATTTCGACCTTGCTACAACGATTGCAGTTACGTAAAGGTATAGAATTTTCCATCACCTGTACTTTGATTTTACTGTACTGTACGATTGTGGGCTGGAGCCCACCAGTATTACGCTCTGCCATGATGGGGCTATTAAGCGGATACGTAGTTATGCATGGCGGTACGTATCGGGCGTTACATGCGCTCTTATTATCTGCCTTATGTTTGCTGTTGTGGAAACCATTGTTCGCGGTAGATATTAGTTTTGTTTTATCCTTTGGGTCCACCTTGGGCATCATTGGATTGTATCCCTATGTGTATCGATTGTTTCCGCCGAATCCTATCTCAAAAGGTATCGCCCTATGTATATCCGCACAAGTTCTCATCTTTCCTATAGAATTGTATTATTTTCATATTCTCAGCTTTCTTAGTATCTTGTCTAATCTGATTGTAGGTCCCTTGTTAGATATAGCCATCATTGTAGGACTGTGCCTATCTTTGCTTAATGTAGTATTTACCTTTACATTAGGGTGGTCCCTCTTAGGTTTTATTTTGAAAGCCAGCATGTCTCTTTTATTTGCTATCCGTAATCTAGGATTATTGTGGTCACCGCCCATGCAGTTGTGGTTAGTGGTAGTATGGTATATGGGCGTAGGGTATGTATATTGGCTATTGGCACTGAAAGCGCCTATTCAAGTAGCATGGAATAGGATTGCTAGCATTGCACTATTAGTACTAGGTATGTTGCCCTTAGGACTATCCTATGTGAAACCAACGGTACAAGTGGTGCCTATCGCTATCTCTTCAGGACCAGCTTTCATGATCTGCAAAACAGGCTTTCATAGGGAGGCATACCTCTATATAGATGCTAAGAATGGCGATATTTCACCGCGAGCTATGAAACAATGTGTAGATGCCTTGCATCATCGTGGATTTAGTCAGTGGAATGGTGTTTTTATAGAGGGGTATCAGAAGGGATATACGCATGTTGATACCTTAGAACATCTATACAGTAAAGGACAAGCTGGTAAAGAGCTAACACTAGATTGGCTATCTGTACAACTTCATACCAAAGCAGGCTATGAAATTATCGTAACAGGACAGAGAAAGTTTCATTTTCACCCTAGAAAAGAAGGAGAAAAAGTTCAAGAAATAGTGTATAATACTAAGAGAGAAATGAATACAATATATGGCCTCACAGCTAGTAATCAATTGTTGCACTATCAAGAACAAGGGATAACGCAGTTTATCGTATGGAGTACCTTGCATAGTCAATTTGATGTAGAGGAAGGCGTGTATATTGTAGGCAGTGATGAAGACAATGTAGTAACATTATAAGAGGTGACAGATGGTTACATTACTCTATGGAGATGAACCACAATTATTAGAAGAAAAAAAACAGAATCTCTTACATCAATATACAGATCGGACCTTGCTTACCTTGCGTGAGGAGCAAGGTCCCGGTTCTATTTTAGGACAATTACAAGAAGTATCCCTCTTTGGTGAACCACGAGTATTTTTGCTTGTCCATTTGCCTATCTTTGATAAACCGAAGAAAAAGATGGCTCCAGAATGGCAAGGTTTGCGAGATTATTTACAAAGTTATAGTGGAGAAGACCCTATTATTCTAGTGTATACCGAAACTATTGATGGACGGCTACAAGGAAATAAAGCGTTTTTGGGAGCTGTAGAATCCTTTAAGTTTGAAAAAGTAGATGGAGAAGCTCTCTTTCAGTGGATACAACAATATTGTAAGGCGCATAAGCAAAAGATAGATCCTGATGGCATGGCATATGTACGTGACTTGGTAGATTTGTGGAAAGATGTGCCCTTAGCATTTTTGCGCACAGAATTTGATCGATTGTTCCTCTTACTCAATAAAGGAGAATCCATAACAGCGTCATTTTTGAAAGAGCATATGACAGACTTTGGAGAGAAAAATATTTTCCGCTTTAAAGATGCTTTATTGGCTAAAGATGCACGAACGTTGCTAGATTTATTTCCATCTATGCTTAAGAATAAAAGTGTAGATATGGCGATGGCCTATGTGCATAATCAAATGCATTTGCAGCTCATGGTTAGTGAATGTGCCTATTATGGGATGACATTACCTGAGATTCAAAGTTTATTTAAGGAAAAGGGGATGAAAGCCAATCCTTATACCATTAAATTAGCCTTTGAAGCGCGCCGAAAAATTCAAATTCCAGCGGTGGCAAAGTTGATTAGCCAGCTGTATCATTTAATTTTACAAAGCCGTCAAGGTATAGCAGATATGAGTCAATTTCAAGATATTTGTTTAGCCTATTGTGCAAACTAGGAGAAGTATGAAAGGAAAGTATATTGCCACTGTGGCAGCCTTCGTAGCTGTCGTGGGGGGAGCTGTAACAGGGCTTGCATGGCCTACAGGAAAGACTATTTATGGATTAACCTTAGACGGTCATAGTCTATCCCATCAAAGCATGGATGAAGTAGATAGCTACCTACAAGAGCGGAATACACAATCACAATCGATTCGTATAGTGGATCCTAAGGGAAAAGAAACAACTATTTATCTAGCGGATTTAGGAATTACCATAGATAGAATAGGAACTGTCACTGATGTAATGGCTTATGGCTATGAAAGTGATGTCATGACTTATGTCATGCACCGAGTGGATGCGTTGCTCCATGGAAAGGAGATGAACATTCGCTATAAAGTAGATGGACCTATGGCTGAGTCCTACTTTATGAATTATGCTAAGGCTATGGGACAAGTAGGGGCCAATGCCACTGTTACTTTAGAAGGTAACACAGTGGTACATCAGCCAGCTAAGGTAGGACGTAAATTGGATGTGACAGCTACGATGAGACGTTTGCAAGAACAGCTACAAGAAGGGAAGATAGAGACCCTAGAACTTGTTATCAATGAGTCTGCACAGCCTACGATAACGGATAAAGATTTAGTGTCTATTACGTCCATATTAGGGTCTTTCACGACGTATTTTGATGGATCTAATACAAGTCGAGCTCATAATATTCATTTAGCATCTCAAAAAATTCATCAAACCTTGATTCCTGCAGGTGGTATTTTCTCCTTCAATCAAGTGGTAGGAGAACGTACTCCTGAAGCGGGCTATGATGATGCGCCTGTATTTATGGGCGGGCGATTAGTGCCAGGTATTGGTGGCGGCATATGTCAAGTAAGCTCTACCTTGTTCAATACGGCATTATTATCTGGTATGGATATTGTAGAACGTGATACGCATTTTGCACCAGTGTCCTATATTTCAGTTGGGTTAGATGCTACTGTGGCGTGGGGCTATATAGACTTTCAATTTAAAAATCCTTATGCCCATCCTATCTATGTGATTGCCGAAGAGGGCGCTGGCTATGTGACCATCACTATTCTAGGAGCGAAAGAAGATGTACCACAATCCGTTAGTATCACGAAAGGCAAGGAACAAAAAATTCCTAATAAAAAGATAGAAAAAATTGATGACACTGTGAAAGAAGAAACTGTTGAGGAAGCAGGTCATGAGGGAATTTCTGTAGATACGACTCGAACCATAGTATATGGCGATGGTCGCTCTTCTACGTATACTTTTAACTCTTATTATGAACCAGTGGATACAGTTCTAGTAACAGGACCTAATGTGGTAAAAAAACGCCAAGAGGATTCTAGTGAAAAGAATGGATAGTTGAATCAATAAGGGAGTAGTACGATGAAATACTATCATTTGGTACGAAGAGGAGAATCTAAAACAGATTTTTACTTTTACATACAAGATGGAAAACTACATATTTGGGGGTCTGCCTCTAAGGGCGAACTTGATCCAATCGTGCAAAATCGTATCGAAGAAATTTGTCATGCTATTGGCTGCACCTATGAATTTGTGGATACGGGTGATTTTATGAACCAGCTTGTTCTCACACGGATGCCTTATAGTCAAGAGTGTGATTATACTGGTTACATTCAAGAGCCTAGTGTGATAGACGATGATGCGTATCTTTTCTTACAACATGCCAACGAACTGTCAGATTACGATATCTATTGGGATATGGATGAGGAGAACAGGTTCGATGAAATGGAACTCTATGTGGGCCGAGATGGGACTATCAAGACGTCATCGGATTATGATGAGTTATACGATGCACCAGTAGTCATTGATCGACCTAATACACCAACTCCAACGGTGATGGGGAGTTCTCCTTATCCTATGCGAAGACGAAAACTCACTACCGAAGATGGCATGCTATTAGGCCCTGCTTTTGATGAACCAGATTCGCATCGAACTGATGATTTCTTTGTGAGAACCGGAGAAAATGTTGTTATCTCTGGGTACTTTCACAGTTTAGATATACGAGAAATACGTCCTAAAGAAGATAGCAAAGCTGTACAAAAAGCTCGCGAAAAAGGTGAGGAGCCTAAAAAACGGTATATTATTACAGGGCATCTAGTGGATGACCATAATAGTTTGGCTATTAAACGATTCACCAGCCCTTCTGAAGATGGACCGAAGTTGTTAAAAATTTTAAAATCTGTTGGTAAGGTGCAAATCAAAGGGGAAGTCATCTATGATGAGCAATTTGTACGTGACTATGTGTTAAATATGGATTCCATCCGTCCTGTGGAAGATACGGATAATGCAAAACGCACGGATACGCATGAGGAAACAAGGGTAGAACTTCATTTGCACACGAAAATGTCCGAGAAAAATGCCTTAGTGGCGGTGAAAGACATTGTAAATCGTGTGAAAGAGTGGGGACATCCAGCGGTAGCGATTACCGACCATGGGGTGGTACAAGCATTTCCAGAAGCTCAGGCCTATTCTTTGGAAAAAGGTGTGAAGATTCTCTATGGCGTAGAGGCTTATTTAATTGAAAAAGAGGACCAATCAATACCACATCATATTATTATGTTTGCAAAAAATATGGTAGGTTTACGTAATCTGTACAAGATGATTTCTATTAGCCATTTGAATTATTTTGATGAGTACCCAAGATTGCCAAGAGCTGTGATTGAAGACCACCGTGAAGGGATTCTTATAGGAACGGCTTGTAAATCTGGAGAATTGATTCAAGCCATGGCTCACGGTGCTACCGATGAAGAATTGCAGGAAATTGCTAGATTTTATGATTATTTAGAAATTCAACCTCATGATAATTATAAGAGCTTTATTAAAGAAGGCTTGTTAAAACATGAGGAAGACTTAAAAAACATAAATCGTCGTATCGTTGCTTTAGGGGAGACATTGCAAATGCCAGTCGTAGCTACAGGGAATGTGCATTATATGGACCCTAAAGACAAGATGTATCGTGAAATCATGCTCACAGCAAGCGGTGAGAAAGATGCCAAAGACAAAGCGGATCAGCATATGCGTACTACTGATGAAATGTTGGAAGAGTTTGCCTACTTAGGAGAAGACATTGCTTACCAAGTGGTAGTCACCAATACCAGAGCATTGGAACAAAGTATAGATTATATCATACCTATTCCGAATGGTACCTATTCTCCGAAAATCGAAGGGGCCGACAAAGCCTTGGAAGATATGTGTTATGCCAAAGCGAAGTCTATCTATGGAGATCCCTTGCCCAAAACAGTGCAAGACCGCTTAGATTATGAGCTTAAAAGTATTATCGGCAATGGTTTCGGCGTGTTGTACTATATCGCTCATAAATTAGTAAAAAAATCTTTAGATGATGGGTATTTAGTAGGCTCCCGTGGTTCCGTAGGGTCTTCCTTCGTAGCCACTATGGCAGATATTACCGAAGTTAATCCACTGGAACCGCATTATGTGTGTCCACAGTGTAAGTGGAGTGAGTTCTACTTAAAAGGGGAATATGCAGGGGGCTTTGACTTACCACGTCGTAATTGCCCTGAGTGTGGGGCCCCACTTATCGCCAATGGACACGATATCCCATTTGCCATCTTTATGGGATTCCATGGGGATAAGGTGCCAGATATTGACTTGAACTTCTCTGGTGATTACCAAGGTCGTGCCCATAAATATACGGAAGAATTGTTTGGACGAGATAATGTATTTAGAGCAGGAACAATCGGTACCATTGCGGATAAAACGGCTATTGGCTATGCCTACAAATATGCGGATGTCAATGACTTACAAAAACGACGAGGCTTTATTGAAAAGTTATCTACTGGCTTTACAAAAGTAAAGAATACTACTGGTCAGCATCCGGGAGGCATTATGGTTTGCCCACGAGATATGGATGTGCATCATTTTACGCCAGTCCAATATCCAGCCAATAAAAAAGAAAGTGGTATTATTACTACACACTTTGACTATCACTCTATTGAAGGTCGTATGACCAAGCTAGATATACTGGGCCATGATGATCCTACCATCATTCGTATGTTGGAAGATATGACGGGTATTCCGTCTACTAGTATTCCTTTTGATGATCCAGCTACATTAAGCCTATTCTCTTCAACAAAAGCATTAGGCTTGACACCAGCCCAACTGCAAGGGGATAAAGTGGCGACCTTGGCAGTACCTGAATCAGGTACTGGGTTCGTACGGGCTATGCTGGAAGATTCGAAACCACAAACCTTTTCCGACTTAGTGCGGATTTCTGGTTTCTCCCATGGGACCAATGTATGGGTAGATAATGCACAAACCTTGATTAAAACAGGAACTTGTAAATTGAATGAAGCTATCTCTACTCGTGACGATATTATGAACTTTTTGCGCAACCATGGTGTGGCAGATAATGTAGCCTTTTCTGTCATGGAAAATGTGCGTAAAGGGAAGGGTATCGAAAAGCGTAACAAAGAGGGGATTGCTCAAACAGATTATGAAGATCAAATGCGAGCAGCTCAAGTGCCAGAGTGGTTTATTGCATCTTGTAAAAAGATTTCCTATCTATTCCCTCGGGCCCATGCGGTGGCTTACGTTATGATGGCGTTCCGCATTGCCTGGTACAAGATTAATTATCCATTGGCTTTCTATGCATCATATTTTTCTATTCGGGCGAAAGCTTTTGACTTGAAAATTATGATGGGCTCTCTAGAAGAGCAGCAACAAGAATTTAAACGGTTGAAATCGTTAGCCGCTAAGTACGAGGCATCACAAAAGGAAAAAGACTTAATGTCCGCCTTAGAGGTATCTTTGGAAATGAAACAGCGAGGTTACTCTTTCGCCAATGTAGAATTATACAAATCACAAGCAAGACGGTTTATGATTAAAGATGAAACATCTTTATTGCCGCCATTTGTAGCTGTGACTAGCTTGGGTGAAAAAGTAGCTGATGCCATCGTAGAAGAACGAGAGCAAGCAGAATTTTTGTCTATTAAAGATTTGCGAAGACGTACAAAAATGTCTCAAACCATTGCCAATCGTATGGTGGAATTAGGTTGTTTAGGCGACTTACCAGAAGATGAGCAAATGAGTTTGTTTGGATGATAGGAGTTATATATGTCAGAAGTTAGAGAAGCAGTATGGATAGGCGTTGATGTGGGTACCACAGGTGTACGTGCTATGGCATATACTGCACAAGGTAAATCGGTAGCTGTACGAGATGCTTTTTATCCATTAGAAACGCCACAATATGATCGAGCAGAACAGAATCCTCAACAAATATATGATGCAGCAGAAGAAGTCATTGCTGGAGTGGTAAAAGATTTACAATATAAACTAGTTACCATATCCGGAATTGCTTTGAGCTCAGTCATGCATAGTTTTATCCCTCAAGATGAACAGTTTGACTTATTAGGGAATATGATTACCTGGGCGGATAGCAGAAGTTCCAACATTGTACACCGCATGGAACAAGACGAAGCGTGCAAACAATTCTACTTTAGAACAGGATGTCCTTTACATGCATCCTATCCATTAGCTAAAATCATATGGGTCAAAGAAAATCAACCTGAAATCTTTGATCGCATGGCTCATATTGGATCTATTAAAGATTACATGTTCCGATTGATGACAGGAGAATGGGTCACAGATAAGTCTGTAGCCTCCAGTTCTGGCCTATTTAATGCCTTTACAGAAACTTGGGACTCTGAGATTTTAGACTATGTAGGGATTCAAGAAGAGCAACTGCCCAAGGTGGTATCCACTACATATAGTGGGAAGTTAGTAGCCAACGTAGCAGAACGATTGGGTTTACCTGTGAATACGCCTGTTGTTATCGGTGCTACTGATGGAGTACTGGTGAATGTAGGTATTGGCGCTGTTTCTAAAGGGCAATTAAGTGCTACCATAGGTACATCTGGTGCGATACGCATGCTCACAGAAAAGCCTCAAATGGATCCCAAAGGTCGCACTTGGTGCTATAATTTAACAGATACCATGTGGGTGGCTGGTGGAGCTATCAACAATGGAGGTATGATTTTGCGTTGGATGCGTGATCGGATCCTACATTATCATGGCTCTCAAATGGAACAATTATCGGTGGACCCTTATGATTTAATGACTATGAAAGCAAGACATGTACCAGCTGGATCTGGTGGATTGCTATTAATGCCATATTTTACTGGTGAACGAGCTCCGTACTGGAATTCAGATTTGCGTGGTGCATTCGTAGGCTTATCCTTAAATCATAGTCGTTCTTATATGATTCGTGCCACAATGGAAGGCATTTGTTATAGCTTACGTTTTGTTCTTGATGCATTACGTGAGTTTGAAGATGTGAAAGATATCCGTATTAGTGGTTCTTTCACTAAATCTGAATTGTGGGTACAAATTATGAGTGATATATTCGGTGAACATATTACCTTACCAAATAATAGTGAAGGCGCCTCCTTTGGTGCCGCTGTGTTAGGGTTTATTTCTGATGGAACCTTATCAGATATTAAAGATACAGCTGAGTTAGTGCAGCCTGAATGTATCTATCACCCTAAGGAACAGAATCAAGCGGTATATGACGAACTTTTCTCTATTTATGAAAGTTTGTATATTCATATGAAAGACGATTTGGCACGTCTTGTTCAGTTCCAAAAGGAACATCCGTTTAGTCGTTTATAATTAGAAAGGAGACTTACATGCCATTAATTATTCTAGCATTAGGAATTATTTTACTATTTTTCCTAATTGTAAAAGTAAAGATGAATAGCTTTTTATCATTGCTATTAGTCTGTGTATTATTAGCCTTTGGAGAGGGATTACCTATCGATAAGATTTTCCCAACTATTCAAAAAGGCTTAGGAGCTACCTTAGGGGGCTTAACCATTGTAGTAGGTTTTGGTGCTATTTTAGGCAAATTGATGGCCGATAGCGGTGGAGCACAACGTATTGCGACTACCTTGATTAATATGTTTGGTCGTAACAATGTAAGATGGGCTGTATGTTTAACTGGATTCATTGTAGGGATTGCTTTATTCTATGAAATCGGCTTTGTCTTATTGATTCCTTTAATCTTTACCATTGCTAAATCCGCGGATATTCCATTGTTAGAGGTTGGTATGCCAATGGTTGCAGCTTTATCAGTAACACATGGTTTCTTGCCGCCACATCCAGGTCCAACAGCAATTTCTGTATTATTTAATGCAGATATTGGATTAACGTTGGTATACGGTATCTTAATTGGTATTCCTACAGTTATTTTGGCAGGTCCATTATTGTATAATACTGTGAAAGATATCAAAACAGATATCCCTGAAGGCCTTCATAATGATAAGGAATTTACAGAAGAAGAAATGCCATCCTTTGGAGTATCTATCTTTACTGCCTTAGTGCCAGTTATCTTGATGGCAGCTACAGCCATTGGTAAAATGATAAATTTACCAAAAGCATCTCCGGTGATGGTCATCCTTAATTTCGTTGGTGATCCATCTGTGGCATTAACAATTTCCTTGATCATTGCCTTCTATACATTTGGCTTCGCTCGTGGCAAATCTATGAAAGAGATTATGGCTACTTCTGAAAAAGCAATTTTAACAGTAGCTATGATTTTATTCGTTGTAGGTGCTGGTGGAGCCTTAAAACAAGTATTAATCGATAGTGGTGTGGGTACCTATATTGGTGAACTTGTAATGCAAGTGAATGTATCTCCACTAGTATTAGCTTGGTTAATTGCTGTGGTGATTCGTATAGCTGTTGGCTCTGCTACAGTAGCAGCCATGACAGCTGGTGGTATCGTAGCCCCATTGATTCCATTAACAGGTGTAAGCCCTGAATTGATGGTAATCGCAGTCGGTGCTGGTTCAGTATTCTTTAGCCCACCAAATGACCCAGGATTCTGGTTATTCAAAGAATTCTTCGGATTGTCTGTAAAACAAACATTACGTTCTTGGTGTATGGTGGAAACAGTGATTGCCGTATGTGGATTAATTGGTGTAGAAATTATTAATTTATTCTTATAATAAAACATCCCCAGTCCAGTATATGGATTGGGGATTTTGTTATATGCGTTTACCAATAGAACTGCATGATCCAATGCAAGATAGGAATACCGAACACATTGATTAATACAGTAGCTGTAATTGGCACTACAAGGAACGCTTTCACAGATTTTCTGTATCGACCACCAAGGGTAGCAATGGTGGCTACTGTGTTTGGTGTGATGCCTAAGCCGTGACCAAGGAGAGCGGCTCCGATGACAACGCCATCGTAATCTTTACAGAGTACAGGGAATACGATAAAACGTGTGAATAAAATAATCGCAATCACTTGTACAACTAGAATCACAAGCATTGGTCCTGTAAGAGATCGTAATGCGATTACAGGGATGCTCATAAATACAGTAGTTAAGAAAATAGTAATGCTAATTTGGCTGAATAAGGCAATAGCTTTGGAATTGATGAAAGTTTGGCCCATGGCATCACCACCATTACGGATGAGGATTGCCAATAACATAGATACGATAAACGTAGGAATATGCAATCCAAAAGTATCTAATAAGTAATGGGAACCACCGATGCCGATGCTCACACAAATAAGGACCAACAATAAGTTGACGATAATGCCAATTGGTGTGGGTGATGGTGAATCTGGTGGAGGAGGGGCAGTTTCATAGCGATTGAACTTTTCGATTAAATATTGTCCCATGGGACCGCCGATGAATACACCAATAATGGTAGTGAATGCAATGATACCATGTGCTACAGTCTCACCATTTAAAGCATTCCCTAAATCATGACCTAAGGCAGAAACAAAATTGTAACTGCTTTCAAGAGATAAAGAACCTAATAAAATTGCGTAGTGTTTGTCCAATCCGAATAGACTCGCTAGCCCTAAGCCAATGCTAATTTGCATAATCACAAGTAAAGTACTCATACCCCAGTAGCGAGGAATAGCTTTTAGAGAAGAGGTACAAATTTGTACCGGTGCCACTAGCCCCATTGTGGCAAAGAATGCTACCATGGCGGGAACAAGAACAGCTTTGTCCAAAGTGATTAGGATAAGGCCAGAAATTTGTAATAGAAATACAAGCACTGCTACGGTTAAACCGCCAATAGCAGGGACTGGTATAGCCCAACGATGCAAGATATTGATGTGCTTGTGCATGAAGGTGCCCAGTAAAAAAGAAAAGAGTGAGAGTATGACCGTTTCTACGGCGCCAAGATGTAGTTGTAGCATGTACGACGATGCCATGAAATGCCTCCTAACTTTAGATACAAAAGACTATGATGATGCAATGGTACACATAGGATTCACTTGAACCATAAATCATAGCGTTATAGTCTGAAATAATACCTTCCTATTATACAACGATTCACTTAATATGTAAAAGTTATCCATAAGAAATAAATATCAATATATGAATAAGAAATGCTAGTGTATCAGATGCATAAAAAGATACATAAGGACATACTGAAAAAGCGCACCGTCCACGAAGGATAGTGCGCTTTTATGAAAGAGCAGGAAAGTATTGTTATGAGTTTAACTTTCAGGTGTTTTAAGAGGACACCATAAACCTCGGCGGTAGTCGCGTATTCCAGAAAGGACAACGCGGAGTGCACGCTGTGCGTCAGCTTTTGAGAGGGGCGGGATTCCATCTAAGCGATAGGAAATGCCAAGACTTTCATATTTATTAACCCCCATGACGTGGTAAGGTAAGCAATCTACGGCTTTCAAATGTTTGAAGGCACCTAGAAAGAAACCAAGCCGATACCAGCGATCGCGATTATCTGTGATGGTTGGGACTACCACGTGGCGTACCCAAAAATCGGTACCATGATCATCTACAAATTGAGCGAATGCAAGGACCGCATCATTAGGTTTGCCGGTTAGTGTTTCGTGTATAGAGGAATCGATCTCTTTCACATCAAGAATGACTAAATCCGTTACGTCAAGAAGCAGTTTGTACTCTCTAGCCTGTTCTTGTGTGTAGCAAATCCCGCTTGTATCTAAACAAGTATGAATTCCTTTTCCATGAAAGAAAGTAAAGAGTTCGATAATAAAAGGGAGTTGCAACAATGCTTCGCCACCAGTGACAGTAATGCCACCAGTGATATAAAAGTCACGATTCCTTTCAAATTGTGTCCACACATCTGCCACAGTCATCTCTTGGGCATACGTAGAGGGATCCCAAGTATCTGGATTATGGCAATAGGCACATCGCAATGGGCAACCTTGGAGGAACAAGACAAATCGCATGCCTGGGCCATCAACAGTACCCATGGTCTCAATGGAATGAATGCGACCTACCATAGTGCATTACATGGATTGATGGAATGTACGGGAGATCACTTCGTCTTGTTGAGCTTTTGTCAACTTGTTGAAATGAACAGCGTAACCAGAAACACGGATCGTCAATTGTGGATACAACTCAGGATGTTTTTGAGCATCTAATAATGTTTCACGATTGAATACGTTTACGTTTAAATGGTGGCCGCCTTTTTTGCTGTACCCATCTAACAATTGTACTAAATTATCTACTTGTTGTTCGTTAGTCATATTTACTCCTTTTCTTCAGAGAAAGTAACATTTGGCTCACGGCAAGCTAGATTTTCACAACCATCGGCTAAGGCATGTTCAATGTTGCCTAGGTCTAAGTCTAAATCTAAGTCGCCTAGTGTCACCATAGACTCTCCGGATTTACCTAGAGAATCTGGAATAATAGAGAATGTATTAGAAATACCATCGCAACAATCACGCCATGGCATTTTAGCAACAGATGCTAGGGAAGAAATAGCACCGTGTTCGTCACGACCATGCATAGGGTTCGCACCTGGAGCAAATGGAATACCTGCTTTACGTCCGTCAGGAGTTGCACCAGTAGCATTACCATATACCACATTAGATGTAATGGTTAATAGTGACATAGTTGGCACGGATTGACGATAGGTTGGATGTTTACGAATTTTATTCATAAAGCCAGATACTACCGTAGCCGCCAAATCATCTACACGATCATCATCATTACCATATTTAGGGAATTCGCCTTCAATTTCAAAATCAATAGCAATACCATTTTCATCACGAATTGGTTTTACTTTCGCATATTTAATAGCAGATAGAGAATCGGCTACTACGGAAAGTCCAGCAATACCTGTGGCAAACCAACGGGTGACTTTACGGTCATGCAATGCCATTTCTAATTTTTCATAGGCGTATTTATCATGCATGTAATGAATAATGTTTAAAGCATTCACATACACACCGGCTAACCATTCCGTCATATCTTCAAAACGTTCCATCACTTCGTCGAAGTCAAGGTATTCTGAAGTAATAGGACGGAATTTTGGACCTACTTGTTTTTTAAGCTTTTCATCTACGCCACCATTGATAGCATATAGTAAGGCTTTCGCCAAGTTACAGCGAGCGCCAAAGAATTGCATTTCTTTACCGATACGCATAGGGGATACGCAGCAAGCAATCGCGTAATCATCACCGGAGTTAGGGCGCATGATTTCGTCGTTCTCATATTGAATGGAAGATGTTGCAATAGAGAGCTTCGCACAGAACTTTTTGAAACCTTCAGGAAGGGAAGGAGACCAAAGTACTGTTAAGTTTGGTTCAGGAGCAGGACCAAGGTTTTGCAATGTATGTAGGACACGGAATGCCGTTTTAGACACTAATGTACGTCCGTCAGTACCCATACCACCGATAGACTCTGTTGTCCATACAGGATCACCAGTAAATAAATTGTTGTATTCATGGATACGTGCGAAACGTACCATGCGCAATTTCATAATGAAGTGATCCACCATTTCTTGGATTTGTTCTTCTGTATATTTACCAGATTTCAAATCACGTTCTGCATAGATGTCTAAGAAAGTGGAGTTACGTCCGATGGACATAGCTGCCCCGTTTTGTTCTTTGATAGCACCTAAATAGCCAAAGTATAGCCATTGGATAGCTTCTTTTACATCGGTAGCAGGTTTAGAGATGTCAAATCCGTAGGACGCTGCCATTTCTTTTAATTCTTTTAAAGAACGGATTTGATCTCGAATTTCTTCGCGGTCACGAATGACATCTGGCATCATATCGCCCATGGTAATGTTGAATTGATCTTCTTTGTCCTTAATCAAATAATCGATACCATATAAGGCTACACGGCGATAATCACCGATAATTCGGCCGCGACTATACGCGTCAGGTAGGCCCGTAATAATGTGAGCGGAGCGAGCAGCTCTCATCTCAGGTGTATATACATCAAATACACCGTCATTGTGTGTCTTACGATGAGTTTTAAAGAAAGCCTCAAGAGTTGGATCCATTTTGTAACCATACTCTTCGATAGCACTTTTAGCAGTTCGTAAACCACCATAAGGGAACATGGCACGTTTTAAAGGATAATCAGTTTGAAGACCAACGATTTGTTCATCTTCTTTAATAATATATCCAGGGGCATGCGCCGTAATATGAGTTGCTACATCAGTATCTGCATCGATGACAGAACCTTTTTGTCGTTCTTCCTCATATAAATCTAATACCCGTTGCCAAAGTCTAGTAGTTCGTTCTGTTGGACCTACTAGAAAAGAATCATCGCCTACATAAGGCACATAGTTTCGTTGGATAAAATCGCGTACGTCCACGGATTTATCCCATACACCTGTATTGAAGTCTTTCCATGCTTGTTGCATAATATACCTCCAAATACACATTAAAACGCAACCCATAGGGTTAACTTTATTGTAATCTATAACGATTATCATTACAATATAATTTTTATTGGAGGTTATATCATTTTTGAAAGTGGTGTATGAGTAAATGGTCAAACATTTGAAAGTAGTATATGAGTAAACGATTAAACATGATGTAAATGCTATGATGGAAGTATGCAATATCAGCATAAGCTATGAGTATTGTCCCATTGATTTACTAGTATAGATTGGGTAAAATTATGAGTATCTTTTACATAAGAACAATTGTGTATATGATGTGTGTGACAATGAAGGAAAAAGGGAGAGTTATGCAACACAAACGATCGACACTATTAACAGCATTAGTATTGACAAGTATTTCTGCAATGGGATTGGCAGCAGATACGGATAATATGGCAGTAGGTGGAGCGCAGACAGGTAATGCGTCCAATACGAATAACCTTACTGTAGGGGATGGTGTTAGTTTTTATTCGAATGCGAAGAATAATATTATGAATACTACAGGGACAAAATTGTTTGGTGCGTCCTACAGTTTGGTCTTAGGCGATCATGCTGGCTATGATGCAAGCAATGACTCAGGTACTTCTAAATACCTTATGCTAATGGGAGACAATGCTGGGGAAGCTATATGGGGAACCAATACTCATAAATTTATTCTTGGTGATGGAGCGGGATGGGCTGGTAGTGGCACATATGCCTATATATTCGGCAAGAAAGCAGGACGTCGTGCCGCTGGTAATTATAACTTCAGTTTTGGTGAAAATGCCTACTCTCAAGACGCCGCATCTACAGGTAACTATAATTTCAGCTTTGGTGAAAACGCTGCCTACAATAACAAAGGTAGTCGAAATGTAAGTTTTGGCTTCCATGCTGGCGAAGGAATGACGGGATCCGATAACTTCGCTTTAGGACATCATGCAGGTAACAATGTGACTGGTGACCATAACTTTATCTACGGTCAAGATGCGGGTACAAATATGTCTGGTAGCCGCAACATCGCTATTGGACAAAACTCTGGGGTTAATGTAAAAGGTGTGTATAACATTGCCTTAGGTCTGAACGCAGGTCAAGATGTAGATGGACACGTTGTGAATGCAGCCGCCACTACAGCAGAAGATCGATACGGTCAATCCAAAGGATCCAATAATATGGCATTTGGTAAAGCGGCAGGTTCTCATGTAGCTGGTAACTTTAACATTGCTTTTGCGGAAAATGCTGGTAACTATGTAGGTCATCGATGGACGAATACCATTAATGCAAAAGGTGAGGTGGAAACTACTGATGGAGGCACTGTAGACGGTGCGGAACACAACATTGCCTTTGGTTATAGTGCAGGTCGATGGATTGCAGGTCAAGATAACTTTGCAGCAGGCGTCAATGCAGGTAGCTGGGTAGCTGGTGAAAGTAACGTCGTATTAGGTAAAGAATCTGGTAAAGAAGTAACGGGTAACTTCAATACTGCACTTGGCTATTATAGCGGTAATAAAGTCAAAGGTAACAGTAACTATGTAGCAGGTGCGGAAGCAGGTACCGAAGTAACAGGTAGTAATAACTACGCAGCGGGCTATAAAGCGGGTAACAAAATTACTGGTGATGATAACATTACTATGGGCCACGAAGCAGGGAACTCTATTACTGGTAATGATAATATTGTAATTGGTAAAAAAGCTAACACCGTTGATGGTGGTTTAACAGCGAGTGAAACGATTGCTATTGGTAAAAGTACGAAAGCACTGAAAGCCAATGCCGCTGCCTTTGGTAATGAAAGTGAAGCAAAAGAAGAATCTAGTCTTGCTTTGGGCTATAAAGCCATCGCCAATGTGGCGAAAAGCGTGGCTCTTGGTAGTGAAGCGGAGACGGTAGCTGCAGCAGGTACTAGTACGAAAGGTACTGATAATGCCTATACAGGTGATACACTAAACCTAGGCATAGGCTCTTCTGCTAAAACGTATACATTGAGCTTTGCTGGCGGTGATACGGTAACAGGTGTAATCAGCGTTGGTAAATCTGATCAGGCTCGCCGTATCCAACATGTTGCACCAGGTTTAATTAGTGCCACAAGTACAGATGCCATCAATGGTAGCCAATTATATAGTGTAGCAAGTGAAATCAACAATAAATTGGCTAATATCACTGGCGGAAATAACTGGAATATCTACACAGGTGGTTCTGGAGATACAGGTGCATTTACACCAGGAAACAAAGTAAACGCAGGAACGATTGAAGGATTAGATTTTAAATCTAGCGACTTCAAAGTTGTAGAAAAAACAACAGCCGACAATAAAAAATACGTAACCATCGAATTGAACCGTGAGGCATTAAAACAAGATCCAGACTTTAAAGGACCGAAAGGGGATAAAGGGGAAACTGGTGAGCAAGGAGTAGCAGGACCAAAAGGTGATCAGGGTGTAGCGGGTCCAGCAGGTCGACAAGGCGCAGCTGGTGCTCAAGGTGAAAAAGGCGAAAAAGGTGACCCAGGAGTAGCGGGCCCAGCAGGTCCACAAGGTGCAACAGGTGCCCAAGGTGAAAAGGGAGAAAAAGGTGACCCAGGAGTAGCGGGTCCAGCAGGCCCACAAGGACCAAAAGGTGAAAATGGACAAGATGGAGCTGTAGGACCAAAAGGAGAGCAAGGACCTAAAGGTGACCCAGGAGTAGCGGGTCCAGCAGGTCCACAAGGTGCAACAGGTGCCCAAGGTGAAAAGGGCGAAAAAGGTGACCCAGGAGTAGCTGGCCCAGCAGGCCCACAAGGTGCAACTGGTGCTCAAGGTGAAAAGGGTGAAAAAGGTGACCCAGGAGTAGCAGGCCCACAAGGACCTAAAGGTGGTGTAGATGAAGCATTAGTAAAAGAAGTGCATACACGTATGGACTCTGTAGAAACTAAGTTAGATCAACTAGGCCACAGAGTGAATACATCCGGTGCTTTAAATGCAGCTTTGTCTGCTCTAAAACCACTATCCTTTGATGCAGATGACAAATTCCAAATTATGGCTGGTGTAGGACATTTCAAAGGTTCCACAGGTACAGCATTAGGTCTTGGATATTATCCGAATGAAGATGTATTACTTCATGGAGGTATGGCAGTAGGAAACTCTGAAAAAATGTACAATGTGGGTTTGAGCCTCAAAGTTGGTTCTCGTTCCAAATCCGATGCATACCAATCTACTTTGTATAATCAAGACACAGATACATTCAATGTGAATGTGGATACACTTTCAGAAAAAGAACAAAAAGCGTTGAAACATACACATTACGGACCAATTTCTATCGTGCCAGTGATGAAAACTGAAATCAAAGCATTGGTACAAGAAAACGGCGCGTTGAAAGGACAAGTGCAAGTGTTGGCTGAGCAAGTGAAAGCGCAAAATGAACAAATTCAAGCATTGCAACAAATCACAGCGCAGTTGTTGAACCGTAAATAATTGCATACCTATTAACATTCTTATTTCGATACATAAAAGAGCTATCTACCGATGACAAACATCATCGGATAGATAGCTCTTTTGCATTTGTATATTATTGTTTGTGTAACAATCGAGATTTACAATCCTCGTAGCCACGTGAAAAATATGGTTTTAATTGACTTTCACTTAGGTCACTGCCAAAGGCACGTTCGCTGATGAGGAAAAGTGGTGGTGACTGGATGCGTTTTGCAACGGCTAAGCCATTGAATGATTTCCACCAGCGTTCCAGGTCGTTAATAAACTGCTCTGTGGATGTGAAATAGTGAGACATAGGGCGTGGCAATCCTAATAGGTGTTCCAGCGTGCCGTTCTCATAGGCTCGCAAGATATCCTCAGGAGTCAAGCGTTGATGAGACAGTGTATGTGGTGTACCCTCTACAAAGGCACGGAATAAAAGGTCATGATATTCGTACTGTAATGGGTCGCCTAGGCCTTGGGTTACATCCTGTGCATCAGATAACTCAGCGCTCGGCACCACATCGATAGAACCTTGTGGAATTACCTCACGTTGAAAGATTGTTTCATTCATGTAACGAGCCAGAGCATAGACGTCCGTTTTCCACACATCTCCCGTCACAGCGAGAAAACCAGCCGAATCGCCATACATCGTAGCATAGCCAACAGTGAACTCCGTTTTATTCCCATTGCACGTGAAAGCCCCATTCACAGCGGATGCTATACCAGCTAAAATGCGAGACGAGCGATCACGAGCTTGGATGTTTTCCTTGGCTAATGTAGATAACTGCAAGAATGATGTAGTGTTGGAGTCACTTTCAATATGGCGTTGCTCGTCATAGTTTGCAATTGTTTGGTCAGAACTGTATAGCACAGTTTGGCTCACATCTTCTTCAGAAGATACAGTATTTTCCTGCACATCTTGCATAGTTGTTGCATGCACATTACCATGGTGATGTAATTCTGGGATGACATAAGTGTTATACTTTGTAAAGCTAGTATTCTCTAATTGCTCAATGGTGGCACTGACACCTTCTTCAATAGGGAATACGCCGTAATGACAACCAATATTTTGTGCTAATTGGTAAGCCAAATCTTTTGTCATATGAGAGTTGTAACGGCTTGGCATGTTGACTAAGTATAAGTTCTCCGTTGGCAATACAGTGCTGTATAAAGCAGCATTAAGAGCAGAGTCGATACCACCTGAAGCACCAATGACGATGTTCTTGATACCAGTTTGTGCTAAGAATTGACGAATACCGTATTGAAGGGCTTTGAATAGAGTAGGGATATAGGTAGGAGTTGCATCCTGTATATGATTTAAATCCTGTGTATGATATGTATCATTTTTATCACATCTATTATGTTCTAGGGACAGTTGAAGTGCTGTACTATCTTCAGAAGTATCTTGTTGTTCAGAGTTAGCATTTGAAAGTGGTTGCCACAAGGTATCTTTTAATAATGTAGGGCGTACTGTATTTTCAAAAGCTGGTACTTCTTCTACAATAGAACCGTTCACATCATACAAAGTAGAACATCCATCATAAATGCAGATATTTTTGCCATTGTTTTGAATGCCTACATGATTTGCATAGGCAATCGGTGTGTTGTATCGTTTGGCTTGGTCGCTAAATAAGGCACGACGTTGTTCTTGTTTGTGTACGGTGTAAGGAGATGAAGAACAATTGACCACTAGATCAATGTGCAGATCTTTCGTTTTAGCAGATTCCAACATAAGACTTGTGGGACAATCTGGGTAGTGCGTATCCCAGCTATCTTCACAGATAACAGGAGCAATAGTGAAAGCTCCTTGTCGAGTGGAAATAGTAAGAGGCTGATTGATATCCGATAAAGGAAGATTGCGCTCTTTCGCCACCACATTAGCGCTAGTGAAATACCGTGGCTCGTTAAAGTATCGATAACATGGCAATAATGTTTTTATGGTAAACGGATACGGTTGTGACGGATTAGATACTAATTTACCTTTGGATGCTACATAAAGAGCATTATACTTGCGAAGACTGCCGTCTAGATTGCGGAGACTTTCATCAATGCCTACATTACCAAAGATAATTGTAAGATTGGTGTTTTCAGTGGCTTTTACTAGTTCCTCACCGTAATAGAGACAATCCTTCACAAAAGGCACTTGGTCCCACAAGTCGCCCACCATGTAACCGCTGAGGCACAATTCTGGAAAGATAAGGATATCCGTGCTTACCGCCTTGGCATAGTCGATGGCATGCATCATAGATTGAAAGTTTGTAGCAGGCTCACCAGGGTGCACCTGAATTTGACCAAAAGCAATACGAATCATGGAGAACTCCTTTGTTGTATAGATTAACGTGTTGATAGTTGTTGAGTATATTATAGCATTTTATAGGGGATTTGTAGTGGGGAGCGTATAATAAAGAAACATTAATGTATGTCGTGTGTGATATTGTTATTGAGGAGATAGTGTATATAAGGTGTATTTGAATGAAAGATTGTAGATTGGCATGACGTGAAATTATGGGATGTATACTAGTTTTTAATTGAAAGATTAAGTATAATGAGCTCATATAGTTTTGGTTTGAGAGAGGACGTATATATATGAATAAATTAATAAAAGCGACAATATGCGTAGGGTTAGGCGTGGCTTTTCTAGGGGGATTTTCCTCTGAAGCTAAGTTTAGTAATGTGGATTCAGCAACAATTGATTTTAAAAACTATGATCACAATTATAAGATATGGTTTAATAACGATGCAGATGAAGTGTATATGTACCCAAATGATGGCAAGCTTGAATTGAGAGCCAAAGGAAAGAAAACACAGGTGCCGACTACTTTAGGAGAAGATACTTTTCGGATTAGATCCTATTATGATGTTAATCGTGATATTACTTTATATGTGATTGATGCAGGCATAAAAAATGGTAATAGAGGTACATCGACCCGTACTTTTATATATCGATATAATCGACAAGCAAAAATATGGGAGAAACTATTAGACTCTGCTAACTATTATAGTCCGTATACAGTGCAAAATATCTATACAAGATTCGCTGAAGATTTAGGGTTTAAACACGCTGACTTTATGTTAATATTCTCGGATATGGAACATCATAAAGAAGAGTTTTGGTATCCATTAGATTGGAATAATAGTACTGGAAAAATAGAATATCAAACACCTCGTCAAGTTATGATTGATTATGAATAAAAGATAGAATAAGTGTTGACAATTTGTGAAAATAGGTTTATTCTATAGGTGAGACAAACCCCCCACATCCGCAAGGACAGATACATTCTGACGTGGGGCTTTTTTTTGTACTTGAGAGGAAATGCTATGAAAGAACCTAGATCGTTATCTTATGATGAATTGCTAGAGTTATTTTCCAAGCGTGGTATGGGTATTTCTGGAGTAAATAATTCTATTATTCAACACATAAACTATTATAAATTAAAAGACTTTGCAACCCCATTTGCTAATTATGATGATAATGAAGAATTATATTATAAAAATTTAATCTTTTCCGATATACTAAAACGGTATTATCAGGATAAAAATTTAAGATATTTTATGATGCATGCTATTGAACTTATTGAAGTGTCTATTAAAGCAAACTTCTCACATATTTTAGGTGAAAGGTATGGTGCATTTGGTTATTTAGATTTTAACAAATGGTATAATAGGCGAAAAATGACTCGATACACAGTTGAAAGATTACAATATCGAGTGAAGGAAGAATTGCAAAAGTCTCTAAGACGACTTGAGCATAAAGATAATTATCATGGAAATAATTTTGATGAAGATGGTTTTCCTACAGTATGGATAGCGATAGATTGCTTGACCTTTGGTGCAGTTGTAAAAATGTTAGACATATTGAATGAGAAGAGTTTATTATCTATTTCTAGGATATATGGCTGTAATAATAGTGAACTGTTGTCATGGTTAAAGTGTATTTATTTTGTTCGGAATATATGTGCGCATAATGATAATTTAATTGACATACAGTTTAAAACTAAACCCAAAATTAGAACTTCTTGGTACGATATAATCTACTATCATGAATTTACTGGATCGAAGAAAGCAACAAATAGGTTTGCTATAATTTTATTAATTATTATGGAGTTAGTACATAAAATTAATCCAGAGTATAATTGGGATTATCTATATCAGACTATTAATGAGATATGCATTGATGACAAGAGCGCGAGATTATTAGGCTTTCAAAGTAAAGAAAAAGTAGAGTCTCTACTATAAAATTTAATACTTATGTAATAACATCCCCACATGGAATCGATTCTAATGTGGGGATGGTTTTATCAAAATGTTCTTGGAATTAATGAAAAAGGATTTTTTGAAAGTATGTCGAATATGTAATTAACAAAAAAAGTAATTGTAGGATAGTATGAGCTATTCCGTACTGCAATGGTAATAGTATATCTTGATAATCATCGATAAGAGGAGTATGTGATGGAAACAGAAGTAGAAACTAAACAAACATTGCCTGACCATGTGTTAGAGTATATAGCAACTCTATGTGCCTTTGATGCACTATGTAATGCATTAATAGAGGAAGTAGAGGAGGCTACGAAAGGTAAGAAAGACAAATGTTTAGCGGGTTCTCTATCAAACTATTTAGGGGATATATGGCATAGGTCTCTTTTAGCAAATGATCTAGAGGAGATTGCACGTGCTGATCAAGACCGAGTAGATTTAGTGGCAATTGCTAGTGAGTTTACATCTGATGAAACTATTAATGGATTTATAGAAATTGGAATCTCTAATTGTCAGGATGTCATTGAATTAAGCTTTATAGATATTTGTGAAGATGTATATTCTAGATTTTCCCAGATTGTAGAGTTACTTGAGCAAGATACATATAGCAGTACATTGTCTTTAGATTTAGAGGAATATGATGTAACAGTTACCGTGCTAGCATCTGGTTTGTTGATGCGTTGTTATTTAGAGGCGATGAAAGAGAAGTTCTATGGTGAAAGTGAATATCCGGAAGACTTTCTGGATGTTCAAAAAGAGACGTGGAAAGGATTACGTTGGCTAGAAGATACCGAGTATGAATTCAATTCGGAGGCGATTAGACGGTTAGCCATTATGTGTCGCCATATTCAACCACTTAGCATCGTGCGAGGTATGCAGTATGTCTATCATAGTCTACCGAATTTATTAAAAGCACATATTGGTGGTGTAGATATATATATCGATGACCTAGTAGCTGAAAAGATAGAGGACTTAGAATACCTAGAATGTTTGATCACCCTTGAAAAGGAGGAGGCAAAGGATTGGTTTCATAGCCAACAGAAAACACTTATTTCTAACAGATTAGCAGAACTTCTAGGAAAACGGCTTATCATAAACACTCCTGACATGAGTGAAGCAATCTTAGATGCGGGGCAGATACCGTACTGCCTATCGATTGAAGAAACCTTGAAGTACCTACAGTCAAGACAAGATGAGACATTATATCTTAGAATGTTCCAAGTGCTTGAACTATTCCTAGAGCAAGTGCTATTCTTTTCCATGAAATATCCAGCAGATATGTTGACAGAACATATTTTAGCAGGTGGTGATGATAAAGAGGAAGATTGGAAGGTCATTCGTGATCTACAAGATGAAGAGAAAGAGGCACTTCATGTAGGTGACCTATTTGAAAGTATCATACTGGGGACGTATCAACCGTCTCAAAAAGAGGTTGATGATATAGTTGATTACACCGAAAATGATACCGATTCTAATAGTGATGCTGAGTGCAATGATTACGATGATCTGATGGATAACTTTGATCATGAAGAAGAGGAAAAGGTCGTAGACTTGTTAGACTCTGACACAGTAGAAAGTACACGGGATTATTTTATGGACCTGTATGAAGAGTATCAAGAATCTAGGAATATGAATTATAAATCATCTAATTTTGATACTTTTATCATGGATGGTGCTTACATTAAACAATTTGAATATGTAGGTGGTTCAGATGTCACCTCCTATTTTAAAGTGGAAATTGATGGAGATTATTATAATACCTATTATAACTACGGTAGAGTGTATGTACGTGATCAAAATGACCCTGTTAATTTTGATGCGGATTGGAAGACGGAAGAAGAAAATGGTGAACCTATAAGAGCTCGTATCAAAGAGAGTGAAAAAATCTATCTGTATCGTGTAAGTTATGATTTTATCTATTCTATTATGAAAGATATGATTGAATATGCTTTATCATCGTTTGAGGATATATATATAGATGGGGATTTGATACGTAAAGCAAGGGAATTGATACGGAAAGAGTGGAGGCGTGTAGGAAACAAAGGCTGGAGAGCTAAAAGTCCAGTTGAAATCAATCTAAAAGTCTACAAAAAGATGTTTGAAAATATAGGCACTATCTTGATGAATTTAGTAGGAAACTTAAAGCCTAAATATCTAGAAGATTTAAAAGATTCTTTAGAAGAGAAAACAATAGATGAACAAATTCTTGCGGGCGTTATGGGCTTGGCAAAATTAATGTATCCAATGTTTATATTGATGGTACAATCCGATGTGAATAGTGTATTAGATGAAGGGTATGATATGTACATCGAAATACCTGAAGACACAAGTACGGAAGACTTACTGTATACGTTATATTTAGCCTTATATGCTTTTGGGAGTTATCGGACTCCTTTAACAGAAGAAAGGTGGTTTTCTAATCTTAAGAGTAAAATTGATGCATATCATCCATTAAAGAAAATAGAAGCGTATATTCAAAATGCTATGGAAGGAACGCTTGAAAGTTGGAGTACATTAAGAGAATTATACACATATATTAAATATGAGTGGGAAGAGCCATCTACGTACTGCATTAACTTGAAATATCAATTGTTGAACGATACAGATGATCTGACGGATGATGAATATGATTCGTATAATGCTATTTTCCATGCCTATGAAGGTAGCCAAGCTGGCCTTGAACGTATGGTGCGATGCTTTATGGCGATATATCCGGTAGTGTTGGAAATAGAAGCGTATCAAATGTAATAGTGTTAGGAGTAAAACGTATGTCTAAAGATAGAACGGTAGATGCTTTATTTAGAATATGGATTGAAGGCATGTACATCATGTTTACCGATATTAGATGGGAACTAGAAAAGTTGCATGCGGCAGGTGGTAGCAAGTTTCGAGATATTGTTAAAGATATAGTATTAGGGATGATAGAGGATCAAGATAAATGGATACCATTAGATAATAAGGAGGATATCCTGCAAAAAAAGAAAGAGGTTGTGGAGTATTTACATCCTTTGAAAATGGCAGTTTTAAAATTTTTGAGTAAATTTCCAGATATTGATGAAAATGAACTTACTGGAATTACCCTAGAGCTGGAAACTATATATGAAAGTGTACAGACAGTACCTACCATGTTTTCCTATGCATATATAAAGGATGAAGTAGTAGAAAATGAAGACAATAATCAGGTATTAAAAAGCATTATTTTTAGTGATGATAAAGATAGTAATACTCAAATGCTAATGTTTTGGCAATATATCATAAAACGGTTTGCTTTTAAAATGCTAGAAAACCTAGATTATAGTTCACCTAAAACAAATGAATACCCCATTTGCTTTTTACGGTTGGAAAAAATATTAACACGTACCTTTATGAAGTTTAGAAACAGTGAAATACAAGCTTGTAGTATGGAGGAACTATCTGTAGAGTATGCACGACCTGTTGATGAGGCAATAAGGAGATTTATACGCCATGCACAACAGTGGATGGCATATCACGAAGATATAGATGAGTCAAAAAAACAAGCAGCTTTAGATTTTATAGAAAAACTAAAGATATTAGCAGATTTTTATTGCAGTCTATTCCCCGCTGTAGTTTCTATGTCATTTGAGAATGAAGAATAAAACGACTAGATAGTTATTATGCCTAACGTATGTGAGCAGTGCGTGCTTACTACGTTGGGCATTGTTCTATATACTCGTTTTATATCAGCAAATATTGTATAATAAAAGAAATTCAAAGTATGATTAAAGAGGGTAAAAGCAGTAGGAGGCGTAACGGTGCAAGAAAATTTGAAAAGTGAATATAATGCATATGTACGAGCAATATTTCTAACAGTGATTATAGAAGGTATCTACATATCATTAACAGGGGTTCCAAAGGGACTTAATGCTTGGGTGACGGTAGTTTTTATAGGATTTATTTTGTTTGTTGGATTCTATAGAGGTATTTGCGATTATAGTATATTGAAAGAAAATGAAACTGCTTTAGAACAATTAAAAAAAGAATTAGTGAACCTATTCGAAACAGAACAGTATAGCTTTTCTGAGTTCGATTTATATAATGAAGATCGATTAAATCAAATACTAGGTGATTCTATTTTAGGTAAAGATTGGGAAGCGACTATAAGAAATGAGAAGTATTTATTACAATATAGTAAAACGGGAATAGAAGGTTCTTCACGACTATATTTTACTGTTGATATTAGAGAAATATTTGATGTCGATTCAGCCTATGACAGTATCAAGTTTAATGATTTAAGAAATAATATGCCTGCTATTATGACTGGATTAGGTATTTTGGGTACATTTGTAGGCTTAACATTAGGATTATATACGTTAAACTTAAATAGTACTGGTGCTGATGGCTTGCAGACTCAAATTAATAATTTGATTAGTTCATCGGGGACTGCATTTATAACATCGTTATTTGGCATCTTGTTTTCTTTGGCGTATTCTTGGAAGCTAAGTTCCTTTAAGGATACTTTTTTTACTTATTATGCTGAAGTTATTAATTATCTGTATTCAAAATTACCGTATCTATCAGAGTCTCAATTATTGATTGATTCAGTGAATACTTTACACGGTCAAACAAACTCAATTAATGATTCATTAGAACTGTATGCAACTACATTGGGAGCAAGCTTATCATCTAATATTGGTGATGTGATTGAAGAAAAATTAATTCCTAAATATGATACATTAAATGAAAATTTATTGGGTCTAAATCAAAAAATGGAAGATTTGTCTACAAACTTCTCAGAGTTCCATAAAATAACTTCTAATAGTGTAGGAGAAGCCTTAGTGAGTGGTGTCGGGTCAGAGATAGAAACCTTAGGTCATACGTTACAACAATTCTCAGAAGGATTAATTGCTCATGAGAACGAAAGAAAAGCGACTTTAGAAGGGTTACAATCATCGATGGATACTATGATGAAAAATACAGAAGGAGTATCGAACAGTATCTTTGAATCTATGAAACAACAGTATGAGCATACATCTCAAATAATGGAAAATAAAATTCAACTCTCTATAGATGAATATGAAAAAATTGGTCAAAGCCAAAGAGAAGAGCTGGATCATTTTATCACTATTATGATCAACGCAATATCTAAAAATGCAACAGAGTTACAAACTACGGCAAAACAAATGACCGAAGATATACATAAGGTTACGCATGAAGGAATAACTGATATTATAGAGGGATTAAATAGTGTACTGTCAGATTCCTTGCATATTAGTAAAGGATTTATTGCACAACAAAAAGAATCTACAGAGTCTATCAAAGGATTATCGGGTATTGTTGAAAGCGTGATGAAAGACTCTGAAGTCATTTTAGATGGCATGAATGATGCTATGAAAGAAACTAAAAATGTGCTTACGGAAGTAAAAGATTCAAGTGGATTAATTACTCGTAATATTCAGGGCTTAACTACATTAAATGGTAATTTAATTACCTACGAAGAAAAAATGAAAACATCCATACAGGCAATGGAAGCCACGTTAATGAATTATCAACAAAGTTTACAAAGTACACTGACACCATTGCTAGAAGGATTAGAACGCGTGACTTCTGAAACAACAGTAGGTGCAGAAGAAATGCGATCAACCATTAATGAGCTGGAAGAACTTTGGCAAGAACATGAGCAAACCTATAGTAATTTTACAGCACAATTACAAGATGTATTTACTCTTATGAATGAAAATATAAATGGGACGTATAATGAGTTACATACTAATTTAAACACCACATTACGAGACTTCGATTTGGCTATGGGTAAAGGTGTTGAAGGGTTGAAAACATCTATTGCAGACTTATCTGAAAGTAAAGAAACCTTAAAAGAGTATTTAGATAAGCGATTAAAACACTAATAAATTGAGGTATCATTCATGAAATTCATAAAACGAAGTAAATCTAGTAAGCGTAATGATCCTTTTAGTATATCTATAAGTGATTTGATGGCTGGCATTTTGATGATTTTTATTTTGGCTTTGATTTCCATGTTTTTTATTAATAAAAGTGAGAATGAACGCAATAATCATCAAGTGGAACAACGGAAAGAAATATTAGAGTTCATGCAAGATTTGCCGGAAGCGAAGTCAGGTAAGATTACGATTGATGCGGAAAATGGAGTTATCCTTATAACCACAAATGATTCAGGTGGAAACAATCACGAGAAAACACCTATTTTTGAATCTGGAGAGTCAAGGTTAACGCCGGAAGGGGAGAAGTTAATTAGGGCTATAGCCGCAAAAATTGATGACAGCAGAAATAAGAAAAAAGAAGCATGGGAATCCATTGATACGATTATCATTGAAGGACATACAGATAATGTGCAGTATAATGATCCTAGTTCCGATAAAAATAACTTGAAATTATCTGTAGATAGAGCGATCGCTACTTATAAGGTTACTTTAAGCGCTTTATCTTTAAATCCAGAGAATCCAAACCAAGATATAGCCAATAATACTAACAGTAATGTTGTAAAAAAATGGAAGAATGCTGATGATCAGTTTATATTTTCTGTCGCTGGATATGGTGAAAGTCGTTTAATTAATAAGGCAGCTCCTAATAGTGCTGAAAACCGTCGCATTGAGTTTAGATTTTTACTGAAACATCATAAGATAAAGGATTTAAAATGAAAAAGCTATTTTCACTTGATATAGCAAAACCTAAGTTTAAATATAATTTTCGTAGACCTGAAGAAATCATACTAGCCACCCATCAATTTGAGGAGGTATCTGAGATTCTTTTAGAGTCAGAAGCTGAAAAAGATGAACTATATGATACATTTGTAACATTTCAAAGGGCATATACATGTGGTCTTTTAGATTATGAATTGCCACGTAGTGATATAAAGAAACTTTGTAATTTATATGTTAATAGACATGTATTGCGTTCTGTTAAAAAAGATTACTTTCATAAAAATTTTGATGAATTTTTGTGGAACTATATAAAAGAGCATCTGCATAAAGTATTATCCTATGCAATCAATTTGTATATTCAAATACGTGATTATAGTCGAGAGTATGTACAACGATTTGGAAATCTTATAGTAGAATGTCTTAATGTTAATACACAAGAACTAATTCGGCCTTGGCGAGAAGCTAATTTTATATTTAGTCCAAATGCAAGTCAAATTATAGCAGATAAATTTTTTGAGAATCAAAAGTTTGATGAAGTATTGAGAGAATTACCATTTTCTAATGAAATACAGTTACAGTCTCCAATTCTTTTGAATGCCATTAGGTTGATTTTCAACAGTAGCATATTCATAGGAAATACTAAAATTTTGATGTTGCAGGATATTTTTAAAGGTGAACGGTATCGAGAGATTTTGCCAGAATGTGTTACTGCGATATGCCAAGATCATATTATAAAAAATAATATAATAAAAAAAGAACTTCCCACAGAAGATACATATATGAATCAATTGATTAACTTTTTGGTAGAAAAATGGGGAGATCCAAGACAATCAAACTTTAATGAGAATGGGTGGAGATTTCTTGATAATCAACTGTTAAGTTATTTGAGATTTATATTTGCAAAATCAGATTTAGATTTGTTTCTTATGATTTTAGATAAATGTCATAGTGATACAAACTGGAAATATCGTGAAAAATTTTGGAATGCCTATTTAAAATATGTGAGAAGGACTAGAGTATTCTTAACTGATGAAGGGGCATATGAAGCTCGTCGTTATATGCTAGATAACCCTAATAAGCAATTGTATTATGGAGAAATTTCAAGAGATAAATCGATGATTCTTTTAGAGTTTGATGACTTTTATATTGTTGAATGGAGCCATAGTGGTAAACTTTTAATTTTAACAGATTTAAATAAGTATCAAGTAGAAGCTATTTTTTCATCTATGAGTATGCGGGAAGAAAATATGAAAAAGCCTGGATATTATTATGCATGGAATAATGTAGTAGATGAGATAGCACATTCCTCACCAGATACATACAGTTGGCAACGTAAAGTAGAAACTATATTAGAAGATAAATTTAATTTAATTCCAACGCAAAGTTATCGTTTATAGGAGTACGCTATGTGGACAGTTACAGAGGAAGCATATGAAATTGACAGCTCAAAGCTTTCTGATTATGGTAAACAGTTAGTAGATGAATATTTTTTATATTCAAAACATGGTGAAAATGGACAGAATATCTATTTATTACCGCATGATATAGCGGTTAACCTTTCTTACGAAGATCAAGCAACTTTACAACTACCACTTAGATATAGTTTTAATTTAAACCTCACTAATACTGGAAGTATTATTAGAGAAATGGGGTTCAAAGTGTGTCTACAGGATATGACTGGACATGAAACTTCTGAATATTTGAGAAAGGGATCCTATATTCGGTTTCGTGACGGTAAAGAATACATTTTATCTGCACCGCACTATAGAGTGTTTGAAATCGTCGAACATTATGATAGAGAAATTAGAGCAAAACAAGATAAAGATGAAAAAATATACCAGAACTATATATCGATATCTGAAATACAAGAGTTTTCCAATGATTTATCTATAGGTGTAAGCGAAACTATAGGTAGTAAGCCTGTTATTTCTCCAGGAAAAATGTCTATTAATATAGCGCCTAATGAAGATGAGACATACAGCTTTAGGATAGACTTTGAAAACAAAGATATCAACGAAGAAATCAATAAAAATCTACATAAAAGAGGTTGGGGAGATCCTCAGAAACGTTATGCCTTTGATCCAGAACAAAGAGAAGCATTAAAAACTATAGAATCAATCAGTAAAAAATTTGATAAAGAGAAAGCTCAACGTATTATTAAGCAGGCTGATACCTATTTCCCATTTGAAGGACCAAGTGTAGATATTGAAGGTATTGATGGACTATCAGAACGTGTTGTTGGTATTGGCGAGTTCAAGGGTCGATTTATTCCAACAGATATGATGCATACCGAATGGGTACCTGAAGGATTATCCGGGGTTGAAAAAACTGGTGGTTTAGAATCTAGAGAAAATAATGAAAAAGTATTACTTATTAAGGATAATCTAGATGATTCAGATGTTTTTATTACGGAAACCCCGCATCCACGAGATAAAGATGATATGACAATTGATATTCTGAAACCAGATATTACATTAAAATCATATCAGAAAAAAGGTGTATCCTATTTGCAAGAATTATGGATAAAGGGTTATAAAGGGGCGCTATTAGCAGACGATATGGGGCTAGGGAAAACGCTACAAACATTGGCTTTTTTATCGTGGCGAATAAAACATGATCAGTATAAAGAAAAGCACCCTATTTTGATTGTTGCACCAGTAAGTTTGTTGCAAAATTGGAAAGAGGAGTGCTGTAAATTTATTGATACCTCTTGTGGTATTGGAGAGCCTTTAATTTTACATGGTAATACACTAGAACTGTTTAAACTTAATACACCACCTCCATCTCTATTGAGAAAGTATGGGCAGTTATCTGATGATGAACTAAAAGGCAATGCCTTTTTAAATACAGATAGAATTTGTAAATATTCGCTAGTTATTACAAATTATGAAACGGTGAGAAAATACCAACTTTCACTAGGTGTCATCAAATGGAATATGCTGATTTTAGATGAGGCGCAAAATATAAAGAATCCTTCCAGTAGGGTCAGTCATGCAGTACGTGGTATGAATTATGATTTTGGGCTAGCATTAACAGGTACGCCAGTGGAAAATTCTTGGGTCGATTTGTGGACCATTATGGACTTCTGTAGTTCTGATAGATTTGGAACATTACAGGCCTTTAATAAGGAATATATTGCACCAGTTTCTAAAGCCGAAGGAGATATATTGGTGTTAGAAAAAAAGGGACTTGAACTTAAAGAAAAGATAAAACCCTTATTATTAAGACGAATGAAGCAAGATGTATTATCTGAGTTACCGGTTAAACATGAGTTGGTGGTACCACGATATATGTCAGATTATCAAGAGACTGCATATATGGATGTAGTGAATCAAGCAGGACGTGCCAATAAAGGAGCTTTTGAACAACTCATGCAGCTGCGTAATGTTTCTATACACCCATACTTGATGTTTTCAAAGAAAAAATTTTTAGAATTACCCTTTGAAGAGCATTTAAAAGTTTCCGATAAATTACAATTTTTGTTTGAAACCTTAGATGATATAAAGATGAAGGGTGAAAAAGCTCTAATTTTTATTAGATATAAAAAGTTACAAGAGTTAATTAGAAAACTTTGTAAAGAAAGATATGGAGTAGAAATTTTACAACCTATTAATGGGGACATGAAAGGAGAACGCAGACAAGCAACAGTTAACGAATTTAATCGGACTTGTGGATTTAATGTGTTGATACTTTCACCAGAAGCTGGTGGAGTAGGTTTAAATATAACGTCGGCCAATCATGTGATTCATTTAAGTAGAGAGTGGAATCCAGCAAAAGAAGATCAATCCACGGACAGAGCTTATAGAATTGGTCAGACAAAAGATGTATATGTATATTATCCTGTTGCAACATTAAAACATTTTAATCACCCTAGTTTTGATGAATTACAACATGAACTATTAACAAGAAAACGTAAGTTGAGTAGATCAGTTATTGTACCTAATAGTGCTAGTGAAACAGATGGAGCGTCGTTGTATAATTCTCTATTTAGTAAGGATTACACGCAATCCACTAGTTATGTTGAAACAAGTGAAAATAAGGATATGTTAGAGATGTATGACATAGATAATATGGCTGAAATTTTAAAAGCTATTTATCGAAAAAAAGGATACACCATTGATGATAAATTTAGGGATGAAAGAGTTGATGTACTCTATACTCAGAATAATGAATATCATGGCATCATTTTAGTCAATGAAGCAAAACTATCCACAGTAACAGTTCACCCTAGAAAATTTGTTGCTGACATAAAAAAATCTCTGAATAGAAAAAAGAACGTGAGTGCAGTTACGCTAACCTTATGTGGAATTGGAGATATAAGTAAAAAGCAAATTGAGTCATTACGTATTTTTCAATACTTTGATGACATATTAGATGTGACGGATGTAAGACAAGCACTTAAAGAAAATAATATGAAGCGATCAGATTATATTTCTTATTTAACTACTGAATAAAACTATTTATTGAGATAATTATCATCAAATACCCTATTCCATGCTATAATAAATTCATACAGATTTTTTCTATCTTTCACAAGGAGGAACGATATGTCAGCCATTGCTATTATTGGTGGTACCGGTGTGTACGATCCAAATATGTTTGAAACTATGACGGAATCGTCTTTGATGACACCTTATGGTGAGATTCATTATGTATGTGGCACTTATGAAGGTAAGACGGTGTACTTCTTAGCCCGTCATGGCCGTGATCATTCCATTCCACCGCACAAGATTAATTATCGTGCCAACATTTGGGGGTTAAAAAAGTTAGGTGTTAAGTTCATCGTATCTACCACAGCGGTAGGTTCTTTGGATCAAAAATTTGGACCAGGTCATTTTGTGTTGACTGACCAATTTTTAGATTTTACGAAAAATCGTGTGAATACATTCTACGAAGGTGGGGACCGTCCTGTGGCTCATGTGGATGTAACGGAACCATATAGTCCTGAGTTGCGTTCTATTGTTGAAAGTGCTGCGAAATCATTAGGTTTAACGGTTCACAATGGCGGCACCTACGTATGTACAGAGGGCCCTCGTTTTGAGTCTCCTGCTGAAATCCGCATGTATGCTATGTTAGGTGGTCAAACGGTAGGGATGACAAATGTACCAGAGGTAACCTTAGCGAATGAAGCGGAAATGGCATATATGACAATTTCTATGATTACTAATTATGCTGCAGGCATTTCTGAATCTGCTTTGACTCATGGTGAAGTAGTAGATATGATGCAACAAATGGCAGAACAATTACAATCGTTAGTGAAAGAAGTCATCAAAGGAATCGATGTGAATGCAGACTATCCTGCGCATCATCGTATGGCTGAGTATGGTGGCTTTCAATTATAATCTATCATGAAGAATCTAAAAGGAGAACACCAATGCAATCTTTAATTCGAGATATTTCTTTAGCAGAAGAAGGTCGTAAAAAAATCGACTGGGTAGCTAATTTTATGCCTACTTTGAACACATTAGGAGACCGTTTTGAAAAAGAACAAACTTTCAAGGGTCAAACTATCGTTGTATCTGTTCATTTAGAAGCAAAAACTGCGTATTTATCTACCGTGTTAAAACGTGGTGGTGCCGATGTTATCGTTACAGGGTCCAATCCATTATCTACCCAAGATGATGTGGCAGCAGGACTTGTGGACATGGGTCTAACTGTCTATGCTTGGTACAATTGTACAGACGAAGAGTATACGATGTTCTTGAACAAAGCGTTGGATCATAAACCGCATATCATCATCGATGACGGTGGCGATTTAGTAAGCTTACTTCACACAACACGCCAAGATGCAAAAGAACGTTTGTTGGGCGGTAGTGAAGAAACAACTACAGGCGTACACCGTTTGAAAGCCCTAGCTGAAGCGGAGCAGTTGACATTCCCAATGATTGCAGTTAACGATTCTAACTGTAAATACTTGTTCGACAATCGCTATGGTACAGGCCAATCTGTTTGGGACGGTATTATGCGTACTACGAACTTGACGGTAACAGGTAAAAATGTAGTCGTTGCTGGTTATGGCTGGTGCGGTAAAGGTGTGGCACTTCGTGCTAAAGGCTTAGGCGCTCACGTGTATGTAACAGAAGTAGATCCAATTAAGGCAATCGAGGCTGTATTTGATGGCTTCAAAGTGTTGCCAATGGTGGAAGCAGCTAAAATCGGTGACATTTTCTGTACTGTCACAGGTTGTAAGGATGTTATTACAAAAGAACATTATGCAGTGATGAAAGACCGCGCTGTCCTTTGTAATGCGGGCCATTTTGATTGCGAAGTCAATGTGAAAGATTTAGCTGCCATGGCAGTGTCTCATGAACGTGTTCGTCAAAATATCGAAGCCTACCATATGCAAGATGGTCGTCAATTGTATGTACTAGCAGAAGGCCGCCTTGTAAACCTAGCAGCAGGTGATGGACATCCAGCAGAAATCATGGACTTGTCCTTTGCAATGCAAGCCTTAGCAGCAGAATATATCTTGCACCATGGAGCAGATATGGAACATGATGTACATGTATTGCCATATGAAGTGGATGCAGAAATTGCGAAATTGAAATTGCAATCCATGGGCTACGATTTAGATGCATTGACACAAGAACAATATGATTATTTATATACTGTAAACTAATAATGATAAAATTTTATTGATACATAGTAAATAAAATTGCAACTGTGTTAAACTGGCGATGAGAGTGATCACTTTCATCGCCAGTTTTAATATGCTTACGTAGTAGATCGGGGAATACTTAAAAAAAGGACATACTTGGTAACGGAACGTATCTATTTCTATTATTTAATTTTCAAAAAAGATATTTGTCCTCTAAATAAATACAAAAATGAGGAAAATATACGTGAGTAGTTTACTAAATAAACTCATATATAAATTCTTATAATTATATTTGACAAACTACTCATGTTACATTCATAATAAATAAGAATAGGGTTTCTATAGAATTGTCATTTGTGTTTTAATCTGATAAAGAGAAAAAGATTGAGGTGGCTTTCAGAAACAGAAAATCCGTAAGATAGAGTTTTAAGGAGGAAGGTTGTAACATGAAAAAATCCATGTTCAAACGTGCACTAGCATTGGGTGCTACGGCTATTCTAGCTGCGGCGATCGCTGGTTGCGGTGGCAATAGTTCATCAACAAACAATGCAAATGAAGCAAAAGTAGCTTTATTGACTACGACGTCTGGCGCAGCAGCTGCCTATGGCGAATCCATTAAGAATGGTGCAGAGTTAGCAGTAGCGCAAATTAACGGCGATGCTAACAATGTAAAAATCAATTTGTTAGTGGAAGATACAAAAGGTGACAAAAACGAAGCGATCAATGCGATGAACAAAGTCATTGCAAAAGATAAAGTCGTAGCTGTCATTGGACCTATGTTATCTGGTGAAATGATGGCAGCAGGCCCAATTGCTAACAAAAATAAAGTGGTAGCATTAGGTACTTCTACAACTGCAGAAGGCATCACTGATATCGGAGATTACATTTTCCGTAATGCCGTACCAGAATCTTTAGCAGTAGACGCAGCAATTCGTCAATCTCACAAAGTATTAGGCTTCAAAACAGCAGCGATTATGTACTCCAACAACAATGACCAAATGGTATCTGTAAACAATACTGCTAAAAAAGCGTTGGAATCTGAAGGAGTCCAAATTGTAGCGACAGAAACATTTGCTGACAAAGATACAGATTTCTCTGCACAGTTGACTAAAATCCAACAAGCAAAACCTGATATCATCATCGTTGCTTCCTTGTACCAAGAAGGTGCATTGATTATGAAAAAAATGCGTGAACTTGGCATGAACCAACCAGTAGTAGGTTCCAATGGTTTCAACAGCCCAGCGTTCATTAAAAATGCAGGTGCCGCTGCTGATGGTGCGATTGTAGGTACACCTTGGTTCCCTAACAAAGATGACCAAAAAGTTCGCGACTTCCGCAAAGCTTATGTAGAAAAATATGGTCATGAACCAGATCAATTTGCAGCACAAGCTTATGATGCAGTATTCTTGTATGAAGCAGCTTTGAAAGCAGCAGGTTCTACGACAGATCGCGAAAAATTCCGTAATGCCTTAAAAGGTATTACAGACTTCGTAGGGGTAACTGGTAAATTCCAATTCAACGAAAAACGTGACCCATCTATGGAAGTTCAAGTTTTACAAATTAAAAACGGTCAGTTTGACGCATTACAAAAATAGGAGTAACACGATGTTTTTACAGCAATTAGTGAATGGCCTTACTTTAGGCAGTCTCTATGCGGTATTAGCCATCGGATTGACACTCGTGTTTGGTGTGTTGAACATCATCAACATGGCTCACGGAGGCATCTTTATGATAGGTGCCTTCGTGGGTTTATTTATGGTGACAGTCTTTGAAGCTAATATCTTCGTAGCCATCCTTGTGGCTATGGTCGTAGGGGCAATTCTTGGATATCTATTAGAATTTGTGGCACTTCGTCCACTTCGCAAGAAAAACGTATCCCATTTGGCGCCATTGATTTCTACAATTGGTGTCTCTATTTTTATTGAAAGTGTAGCCTTGCTTGTATGGGGCCCACAAACACGCTCATTCCCACCAGATTTTATCGGTGGACTTATCGATTTTGGTATGTTCAAAATCTCCATGGTTCAAATCATTGGCCTTGGTGTATCCATTGTGTTAATGTTGATTTTAAATGTACTCATTAAAAAGACTAAAATCGGTAAAGCTATTCGTGCTGTATCTTTGAGCACAGAAACAGCATCCTTGTTGGGGGTTAATCCAACTCTAGTTATTTCCGTAACAGTGATGCTTGCCTCCGCCTTAGGTTCTGCCGCTGGTGTATTGGTTGGCTTATCCTTCGATGCCGTAGAGCCTATGATGGGTGTTGTTATCGGATTTAAAGGGTTAGCGGTGTTAATCCTTGGCGGACTTGGTAATATTACCGGTGCTATGGTAGGTGGATTCATCTTAGGTGTTTCTGAAGTATTCTCTGTTGCTTATGGAGCATCTTCGTACCGTGATGCTGTAGCCTTCGGTTTAATCATTCTCTTATTATTCTGGAGACCACAAGGGTTATTCGGATCCAAAGATAAGGGGGGACGACCATGAGTGAAATTTTAAATCCATATTATCTACAAATTGTGATGTTCTTCATCATCAATGCTATCATGGGTATTTCCATTTTCTTCACCCTTTCTACAGGACAGTTGACGTTGGGTGCGGCAGGTTTCATGAGTGTAGGTGCCTACGTGGGTGCTTTGCTCACTCTGAAAGCTGAGTTACCGATTCCGATTGCTATCTTCATTGGTGGTATTGTGGCGGCCTTAGTAGCTGTTGTGATTGGTTTACCAACTACACGCTTGAAAGGTTTATACCTTGCCATTGCTACACTAGGCTTTGGTGAAGTAGTACGTGTTATCTTTTTGAATTTAGAAGTGACCAATGGAGCCTTGGGCCTTTCAGGCATTCCAGCGATTGCACAGGAATTGACAAACTACGTCTATGAGTTCGATATGGACGGTTTACTAGATATCGATGCATTAACATGGGGTAACTTGTTGACCATCATAATCTTATTAGTGATTCTAGCGCTAGTGATATTGTTCTGTTTACGTATCCACAATAGTCGTGTAGGGCGTGCGTTCCAAGCTATCAAAGCCGATGACCATGCAGCAGAATTGATGGGTATCAATGTGGTGTATTACAAAATGTTAGCCTTTGTAATCGGTGCTTTCATTGCTGGTATTGGCGGTGGTTTGTATGCACATATTACAAACTTCATTAACCCTACAGATTTTAGCTATCACAAGGTAGTACAAATCTTATTGTTCCCTGTATTTGGTGGTTCCAATGTAGTATGGGGCTCTGTACTAGGCTCTTTCATTTTGACCTTGTTACCAGAAGTATTGCGTTTCTTAGCAGATTATAGGGATATTATTTATGGCGCATTACTAGTTATTTTGATGGCTGTTCGCCCAGATGGTATTTTGACAGAAGATTTGATGGACAAAATTTACCGTAAATTAGGCGTGAAAAAGAAAGTATATATTCCAGAAACGCAAGTGTTAACAGAACGCTTTGAAGCTTATAAGGCGCAAAGTAAGTCTGGTCAAGAATAGGAGGTACCCATGCTATTACAATTAGATGATGTAAGTAAAAGCTTTGGCGGTGTGGCTGCCTTGACAGGGGTTACCTTCCAAGTGAACCAAGGGGAAGTTTTTGGTGTAATTGGACCGAATGGTGCCGGCAAAACGACGCTGTTTAATTTAATTACAGGCGTGTTCCCAGTGAGCACTGGCAATATTGTGTTCGATGGTATGAATGTGGTGGGTATTAAGCCGCATCGTACAGTGGAAATGGGGATTGCTAGAACATTCCAAAATATTCGTTTGTTCGGTAATATGACGGCCTTGGAGACTGTGCTGACAGGTATGCATTGTCGCACGGGTTCTGGTGTGTTATCTAGTTTCTTCCGTACAAAACGTCAACGAGTTGAAGAAGAGCGTTGTCGTGGTATCGCTTATGAGTTTTTAAAGCTGGTTGGCTTAGAAGAAGATGCAGAAGAAGTAGCCACATCCTTGCCATATGGTAAACAACGTCGTTTGGAAATTGCTCGTGCCTTAGCAACACATCCACAATTGATTCTGTTAGATGAACCAGCAGCTGGCATGAACGACAGCGAAACAGAAGTGTTGCGCCAATTGATCGGTAAAATTCGTGATTTAGGCATTACGGTTGTGGTTATAGAACATGATATGGCATTGATGATGAATATTTGTGATCGCTTGGCGGTATTAAACTTCGGTAAAAAAATTGCAGAAGGTACACCTCAGGAGATTCAAAATCATCCAGATGTAATTGAAGCATACTTAGGAAAGGAGGAATAATATGTTAAAAATTGAAAATGTAGTGGCTGGATATGGTCATATTACAGCCTTAAAATTTATTAACTTAGAAGTTCCTCAAGGGTCCATTGTATCTTTGATCGGTGCCAATGGTGCTGGTAAATCTACAACTATGCGTTCCATCATGGGCTTGGTTAAACCAACAGAAGGTCGCATTACCTTTGAAGGTAAGGATATTACGTCTATGAAAACTCATGATATTGTGAAAGCTGGTATTTCCCTCGTTCCAGAAGGACGCCAAATTTTACAAGATATGAGTGTTTATGAAAATCTTGAAATGGGCGCTTATATTCGTAAGGATGCTGAAATCAACGATGATATTAAAAAAGTATTCAAGCGATTCCCTATTCTTGATGAACGTAGTTACCAATTAGGTGGCACTTTGTCTGGTGGGCAACAGCAGATGCTTGCCATCGGTCGTGCTTTAATGGCTCGTCCTAAATTATTGTTGCTAGATGAACCATCCATGGGTTTGGCACCGTTAGTGGTAAATGAAATCTTCGAGGTTATCAAGGAAATCAGTGCTGAAGGAACGACAGTGTTGTTGGTAGAACAAAACGTACGACAAGCATTGAAAATTGCTGACTATGCATATGTACTGGAAACGGGTAAAATCGTTCTTTCTGGACCAGCCGAAGAGATTCGTCACGATCCTAGAGTGATGGAAGCGTATTTAGGTGGTAAAGTGGAATAATTTCCTAATTTTTATCTTGAATATTCTAGAGAAATATATATAGATATATATAGAATTTAACATAGGTGCATTGCCTTTAACAGGTAAGTATATAAAGATAGCAGATATACAATCCATTGTGGTTGTGTATCTGCTTTTTGTTTTCTCTATTTTGAATGCATAGTTGTTACAAAGAGAAATCAGCGTATATGATATCATAAAAATATACAGAAAAAGTTATATAAACGCATATATACACCGTTATATACTAGATGTGGGGACAGGAGATATTTATCAAAATATAAAGAAGTTGAATAGTAGAAAAAACTATTGTGTATACATAAGCTGCATGTCTTGTAGGAGAACCATTTTTCTTGTAAACTAATAATATAAGTATAAATATATAACTACTATAGGAAGGTGTTTACTATGAGTATGGCAGCAAAACAAGCGCGTGGGAAAAAAGCAAATGATGTGATCTTTGCAACTAACTCACAAGCCCAAGAGGCAGTAAGACAATATGGCAAAGAAAACGTGTTAAATGGAACTGTCGGATCTATCCTAGATGAAAATGGTGATATTGTTTTCTTAAAAGTGGTAGAAGATGAGTTCCGTAATTTGCCACGTAATGAATATGTTGCATATGCACCGATTGAGGGATTAAAAGAGTTTGTGGAAGCATGTAAACAAGAATGCTTCGGACAATCTAGACCTGATGCCTATATTGAAGGAATAGCCACAGCTGGTGGTACCGGTGGGATTCATCATTTAGTTCACAATTATACAGAGTTGGGTGATACGGTAATCACTGCAGATTGGTATTGGGGTGCGTACAAACAAATATGCCATGATAATGGACGCGATTTACTTACTTACTCTCTATTCAATGAGAACTATGAGTTCAACTTTGAGGCGTTAGAATCCCTAGTATTAGATATAGCTAAGAAACAAGAGAATATTTTAGTTATTTTTAATACACCTGGTAATAATCCAACAGGTTTCTCTCTATGTGACAGCGATTGGGATAAAGTATTAGAGCTTGCGAATCGTTTAGTAAGTGCAGGAAGAAACAAAGTGATTATTGGAGTTGATGCTGCGTATATTGATTTCTCTGGACCTAAAGAAGAGGTGCGCCGATTCTTTAAAAAATTTGAACATTTGTCAAAAGATATTTTGACAGTAGTATGTTATAGTATCTCTAAAGGTTTTACTATGTACGGTCAACGTGTTGGCTGTATGTTGGGTATTACTTCTGATAAAGAAGTGGCACAAGAGTTTTTTGATATTAATCAAATGACATCCCGTGGTACTTGGTCTAATATTAATCGACCGGCGATGCGTACAGTGGCCAATATTGTGCTTGATCCTGAAAAATTAAAATGCTATGAAGAAGAACGTAATTGTTACTCTCGTCTTGTAGAAGAACGGGCAGGTATCTTGGAATGTGAAGGGAAAGCAATCGGCTTACCAATGTTGCCATATATGGGTGGTTTCTTTGCAACAATTCCAAGCGATAATCCAAAGGCCTTGGCAGATGAATTGAAGAAAGAAAATGTGTTTTTAATTCCTGTATCTGGTGGTGTTCGTATTGCTGTATGCTCGATTCCAAAACGACAAATTACTGGATTGGCACAGAGAATTTATGATGCAATGAAACGAGTGGGTCAATTATAAAAACAGAGAAAAGATAGAGACAATTGAATAGTTATTATAGCGGTGAAAAAAAGATAGCTGAATCTATGATTCGGCTATCTTTTTTATTTTCCACTTGGTGTTTATATATGTTTTAATGGTGTTCATAGTCTCATTTATTTAGGATATAGATGCCTCGTGATATTGTTGGTAAAGTTAAAAATGAGGAAAAATAGAAAAACTTCCCCACTTTTTCCCACTATTCTGTACAGCTAAAAATATTCGATTTTACGCTTAATATACGAACATATACATAAATATTTAAATAAGTGTTCGCTATTAACAAATTGTAGGAAAAAAGTGTATAAATATCTATAAAATGGGTGGTTATTTTGTTGTGAAAAGTGGGGAATTGTGGTAAAATTTACCATATAGTGGTAAATAGGGCAAATAGGTGAGAGAAAAGGAGGTGTCCTTGCTATGTTTAAAGGTGAATTTTCACATACAATCGATAGTAAAGGGCGCATGATCATTCCTGCCAAAATGCGTGAACAACTGGGGGACAGCTGTGTTGTAACACGATATTTTGACAATACCTTAGCCATTTATACCCAAGAAAAGTTTGAAGAGCTAGCAAAAAAATTAAGTTCTAAAAGCTCCAATAAAGCGAACCAACGTAGTTTAGTACGGTTTTTTGTAGGTGGTGCAGCAGACCTTGAGTTTGATAAACAAGGCCGTGTGTTGATACCGAGTAATCTTCGTGCCCACGGTGAGTTGAAAAAAGACGTGGTTGTAGTTGGTAATGGTGAACGCATCGAGATTTGGAGTAAAACTCGTTGGGAAGCTTATAACAACGAAATTTACGGCAATATTGAGGCTATGGCAGAAGAACTTGATTTGGATGATATTGGATTTTAAGTGAGGAATTATGAACTTTCATCATGTGAGTGTATTACTCAATGAAACGCTAGACGGATTGGCGATTAAACCAAATGGAACCTATGTGGACTGTACATTAGGTGGTGGGGGACATTCCCATGCTATCGGTGAACGATTATCTTCAGAAGGTATGATGATTGGTTTAGATCAAGACGTAGCGGCATTAGAGGCAGCATCTCAGCGATTATCTGATTTAACTTGCCAGGTGAAAGTCATCAAAACTAATTTTTCTAACTTAAAACAAGCATTACACGAGGCAGGTATTTTTGAAGTCGATGGATTCGTTTTTGACTTAGGTGTATCGAGTCATCAACTGGATACAGCAGATCGAGGCTTTTCCTATATGCAAGATGGTCCCTTGGATATGCGTATGAATCAAACAGGAGCTTTAACGGCAGAAACTATCGTGAATACCTATTCTAGTGAAGACTTATATCGTATTATCTGGGACTATGGTGAAGAACGATGGGCTAAACGAATTGTTCAATTCATTCTAGAAGCTAGAGAAAAAGCACCTATAGTTAGCACCTTTCAGTTGGTGGATATCATTAAACGTGCCATTCCTGCAAAGGCTAGACAAGATGGACCACATCCAGCAAAACGAACATTCCAAGCACTTCGTATAGAAGTGAATCAGGAACTTCAAATATTGCATGATGCGTTTGTGGATGCTGTATCTATGTTACAGCCAGGTGGAAGAATTGCAGTGATTACGTTCCATTCCTTAGAGGATAGAATTACAAAGCAAACTTTCAAAGAGTTAGCACAGGGATGTACATGTCCACCGAATTTACCGGTGTGTGTGTGCCATCATGTACCCGTTGTAAAAGCGAAAAATAAGGCTATAGAGCCAAGTAAAAAAGAAGTAGAAGAGAATCCACGGTCCCGTAGTGCCAAGTTGAGGGTAGCCGTGAAATTATAGTTGGGAGGAATCGTTATGTTAGTACGAAAGGCTGCGTATTGGGAGCAATCAGCGCCTTATGTAGAGCCCGTCAGAAGAAAGAAAGTAAAAACACAAGCGTTCATTTGGGATTTGACCCCAGATATGCGTCAGTGTTTGTTAACTGTACTAGTGGCGATGGTGTTAGGTATGACTTGCTTGCTCTTAACAGGTGTCACTGAAAATGCACGGAAAGAAACAGTCAATTTACAGGAACAAATCGTATTAGAAAATCGTACTAATTATGAATATAATTTAGGCTTAGCAGAATTAAGATCTCCTACGCGCATTCAAAAAATAGCGCAACAAAAACTTGGCATGGTGTTACCAGATAATTTCGTTTACACTACTAAAAATACAGTAGAAGAACGCAATGTGACGATGAAAAAGGATATTAGAGAATGATGAAGGCAGTCCTTTTGGGCTGCTTTCTCTATGATTGGAGGAATCATTATGAAACAAGTGGAAGAAATTGTAAAAGTTGTATCTCCTACGAAGGTAGAAGGCCCTTTGACATCCGTTGTTAGCCATATTACAGCTGACTCTAGAACAGTACAAGAAGGTAGTTTATTTATCTGTTTAGTTGGCGCCACAGTGGATGCGCATAACTTTGTTGAAAAAGCAGTGGAAGATGGTGCGGTAGCGATTATTGCATCGAAACCTGTGACCGTGCCAGAACATGTAGCAGTTCTCTATGTGGATGATACAAGACAAGCCTTGCAAGATGCTGTACCATTTTTCTATGATTATCCAGCTTCTAAAATGCGTATGATTGGTGTAACAGGAACAAATGGTAAAACTACAACGACTCATATTATTGGTCATATGTTGCGCTCCCAAGGCTACACAGTGGGGATAATTGGGACTGTACATATTTTGATTGATGACCAATCGTACCCAATTCACAATACCACACCAGACGTAGCAGATTTGCAGCAAATTTTGCAACAAATGGTGGATGCTGGTGTAACACATTGTATTATGGAAGTGTCATCTCATGCCCTAGCACTAGGACGTACTGCAGGTGTAGAATATGATACGGCTGTATTTACTAATTTAACGCAAGATCATTTGGATTTTCATAAGACATTCGATAATTATTTAGCGGCAAAAGCTAAGCTATTTAAACAAGTCAGTGCCTCCTATCAGATGAAAGAAGGTAAAGGTGCTGTTATTAATGTAGATGATGCCTATGGTCAAGCCATTGTAGATGTGACAACAGCACCTATGATTACATACAGTACAGAAGGCAAAGGTACAATGAATGCTTCCGATTTAGCAATTACTGCTAAATCATCGCAATTCACTTTATCCTATGATGGAAAAATGTACCCAATTTCTACGAAAATTGCAGGTATGTTTAATGTGTATAATACCTTGGCTGCCGTAGGAGCTGCCTTGTATGAAGGATTGACAATGGATCAGATTGTAAAAGCATTATCTACTTTTACAGCTGTGCCAGGTCGATTTGAATTAATCGAAGAAGGGCAAGATTTTGCAGTCGTTGTAGATTATGCTCATACACCAGATGGATTAGAAAATATACTACAAACAGCGAAGAAAATTGTAGAAAATCGCATCTTAGTGGTCTTTGGCTGTGGTGGAGATCGAGATGCTACAAAACGCCCAATTATGGGACGTATTGCAGCGCAACTTGGAGATCGCGTATTTGTGACATCCGATAATCCTCGTACAGAAGATCCTGTACAAATCGTAAAAGATGTAGAGGTAGGTGTGAAAGAAGGTTTACATGATGGTGTCACTTATGAAGTCATCGTAGACCGTCGTGAAGCGATTCATAAGGCAATCAAAGAGGCAACTACAGGAGATGTAGTTATCATTGCTGGTAAAGGTCATGAAGATTATCAAATTTTAAAAGAGGAAACGATCCACTTTGATGATCGTGAAGTGGCAAGAGAAGCCTTGAAGGAGAGATAATATGGCACAATTTACAGTGCAAGAAGTATTAGAGGCAACACAAGGAACTTGTAGAGAAATAAGTGCTTGCACCTTTGCTGATGTATCGACAGATACAAGGACGATTGGAAAAAATGGTTTATTTGTGGCATTGGAAGGGATGACATTTGATGGTCACGACTTCTTAACAGTTGCCAAAGAACGTGGTGCTACAGGTGCTGTGGTGAAATGTGGAAAAGCCATTGATGGATTAATTTGTATTGAAGTAGAAGATACGTTACGAGCGTATCAACAACTGGCAACCTATCATCGTAGACGCTTTCCCATCCCTGTAATTGGCATTACTGGTTCCTCGGGGAAAACAACAACAAAAGAAATGATTAGCGCTGTGTTAGAAAAAGCTTTTACAGTGCTCAAAACAGAGAAGAACTATAATAACGAAATCGGCGTTCCGAAAATGTTATTACAATTAACAGAGGACCATGATGTATGCGTTCTTGAAATGGGGATGCGTGGACTTGGTCAAATTGCTGAATTAGCGGAGATTGCGGAACCTACAATTGGTGTTATTACCAATGTAGGCACTAGCCATATTGAACTATTAGGGTCTCAAGAAAATATTGGAAAGGCAAAGCAAGAATTGATTGAAGCCTTACCAAGTACGGGAGCAGGTGTATTAAATCATGATGATCCTTTTGTATTGCCTATGCAAGGGGTAACGGATGCAAAGGTTATGACTTATGGTATGCAAGCTGGTTCTCACGTACAAGGGACTCAATTAGAATATACCTCAAAAGGGATTAATTTTACTGTTCATGATACATCAGGTGATTGGAATGTCTTTTTGCCCATGATTGGGATTCACAATGTATATGATGCATTATCTGCTATTGCAGTGGGTACTATTTTAGGTGTACCAAATGTAGAAATTGTGGAGGCTTTTAAGGAGTTTCCAGGGATTCCTATGCGACAAGAGATTGTAGCATTTCCAACTTTCACAGTTTTGAACGATGCCTATAATGCCAATCCCAGTAGTATGGCAGAGTCCATTCGTGCTATGGGACAGTTGCAAGGGACTCGTAAAATTGCTATGCTAGGAGATATGTTAGAGTTAGGTGACCATTCTAAAGCAGCTCATAAGGAGATTGGCAAGATTCTCGGCGAAGAACAGTATGATATGGTATTTACCTTTGGTGATATGATGAAGATAACTGCTTCTGTGGCGAAACAAGCAGGTGTTCCTTATGTCTATGTAGGAAAGAGTCATCTTGATATTGCCAATACCTACTATGATGTAAAACAAGACGGCGATGTGATTCTAGTGAAAGGGTCTCGTGGTCTTAAAATGGAACGTATTATAGAAGATTTTAAAGAACGACATGAATAAGTAAGGAGACATGTGACATGAATATGGACTATGCAGTAGCCTTTGGCTTAGCCCTGATAAGTACATTAGTATTCGGTAAAATAGGGATTCCTCTGTTGCAGCGACTGAAAGCGCAACAATCGATTCGTGAAGATGGACCTCAGGCGCATTTAGCTAAAGCGGGTACACCTACGATGGGTGGTTTATTTATGATGCTAGCTTTAGTCATAACAGTTTGCATAGTGCCACCTTATTCTGTAACATTGTGGATGCTATTATTTTTAACATTAGGTCATGGTGCATTAGGATTTAGTGATGATTTCATTAAAGCTGTGAAACGCCGTAATTTAGGGTTAACAGCAAAACAAAAGTTACTAGGTCAAGCGGTGCTAGCTATCGTATTTTGTTATATCTCTATTGCCTATGCAGCGTTGCCAACTACTTTGTGGATTCCTCTAGTGGATATCACTGTAGATCTTGGTTACGCCTATTATGTGTTGGCGTTTATCATTATTTTGGGGACAACGAATGCTGTTAACTTAACAGATGGCTTAGATGGATTGGCAACTGGTATTTCTGCTATTGCAGGAGCGGCTTTTGCAGTGGTAGGATTATTAGTAGGTTCCTTAAGTGTCACTTTCTTTGGTATCATTGTGAGTGCAGTTTGCTTGGGATTCTTATATTTCAATGCAAATCCGGCGAAAGTATTTATGGGTGATACAGGCTCCCTAGCATTAGGTGGTGCTTTTGCGGGGATGGCCATTGCTACAAAAACAGAACTTCTATTAATTGTGATAGGCTTTGTATTTGTAGTAGAAGCATTATCTGTAATTTTACAGGTAGCCTCTTTTAAAACTAGAGGGGTTCGTATTTTCCGTATGAGCCCAATTCACCATCACTTTGAATTAGGTGGCTGGAGTGAGCGAAAAGTGGTATATGTATTCTGGGCTGTTTCTTTAATAACGGCTTTGTTAGGCATTGCACTGTTAAGTATGAAATAATATAGATTACGGCTCTACTAGTAAGGGCCGTTATTCTTGCATATAGGGTTAGGTGGTTAGAATGGATTATTCAGGTTCGCATGTATTGGTATTGGGTGCCGGTCTTAGTGGTATTGGCGTGGCCCACACATTGGCTAAATTAGGTGCTACAGTGACGCTTAATGATTATAAAAAAATTGATTTTGATCCAGCTGAAAGCCAGCGTTTGGCAGAGAATCATATAGAAGTGATTACAGGGCAACAAGATTTTGTGTTACTTGATACGGCTACGAAAGTGGTTGTATCACCTGGTATTTCTTTAGAGATACCCATCATTCAAGAGGCGAAAAAAAGAAATATTCCTGTAGTAGGAGAAGTGGAGATTGCGTATGAAGTATCAAAAGCTCCTATTTTAGGTGTGACAGGTACGAATGGTAAAACTACTACCACCTCTTTATTGGCAGAAGTACTGAAAGAAGCTAAATGGGATGTCTATGTAGGTGGTAATATTGGTTATTCTCTTAGTGAGCAAGCCTTGGCAGTGCCTGAAACAGGTGTGTTAGTGGCTGAACTTTCATCGTATCAATTGGAGAGTATTGATAAGTTCCGTACGAAAGGGGCTATCTTGCTAAATGTGACTCCAGACCACTTGTTACGTCATAAAACAATGGAACGATACCAAGAAACGAAAGAAAACATTTTCCGTAATCAAGAATTAGGAGATTGGACAGTATTAAACTTTGATTCTCCTATCGTGGCGGATATGGCAAAACGAGTAAAAGGACATGTGTTAGGAATTAGTCAAGAGAGACCTGTCACAGATGGAGCGTATTTTGAAAACAATACATGCTATGCAGTGATGCATGGTAACTCAGTGCCAGTGATTACGACAAAAGATATCCACATTCCAGGGTCTCACAATATTGAAAATATTTTGAGTGTTATTGCCCTAACCTACGCATTGGGTGTGCCTGTAGAAGATATCTATCAAGCTATTGCAAAATTCCATGGTGTGGCACATCGCCTAGAAAGGATTCGTACTCTAAATGGTGTTACGTATTATAACGATTCTAAAGCAACCAATACGGACTCTACTATTAAAGCCTTAGAGTCATTTACTTCTCCCCTTGTGTTGATCGCAGGTGGTAAGGATAAAATGACCGACTTAGAAGATATGATGGAACTAGTAAAAACCAATGTAAAAGAACTAATTCTTATCGGTGAAGCAGCGCAGCGCTTTGCTGAGGCTGCAGTAAAAGTAGGGGTACCTCATATTCATCGCTGTGAATCTATGGAAGAAGCTGTATCCTTAAGTGCTCGTATTGCAGAAGAAGGTGATGTAGTATTATTGTCTCCAGCATGTGCAAGTTTTGATTGGTATGCACGATTTGAAGATAGAGGCGATCATTTCCGAAGATTAGTAGAACGATTGTAAGGGGTCATACATGAATATCATGATTTCAGGTGGAGGTACTGGTGGTCATATTTATCCAGCCCTCACAATTTATAAAACATTAGACACAATGGTAGATGCTAACTTTCTTTATGTGGGGACTGAAAGAGGACTTGAGTCACGTATTGTTCCTAAAGAAGGGATACCATTTATTACTTTACCTGTGCAAGGATTGCAACGTAAACTATCCTTAGATACATTGGTAACAGCAGGTAAAACACTGTCCTCCTTATGGAAAGCAAATCAGTTGATTTCCGAGTTTAAACCAGATATTGTTATTGGTACGGGTGGCTATGTATGTGGTCCTTTACTATTAGCAGCTGCCTTACGTGGGATTCCTACATTGATTCAAGAACAAAATGTAGTGCCAGGAATAACAAATAAAATTTTGAGCCGATTTGTAGATGTGGTAGCTGTAGGATATGAAGAAGCAGCTCGACATTTTCCAAGTGCAAAGCAAGTTGTATATACGGGTAATCCGGTGCGCCCTAGTGTAGTGACCGCAAATCGAGAAGAGGCTAGAGCGTACTTTGGCTTACAAGATAATCAAACAGCTATCTTAGTGGCTGGTGGATCCCGTGGTGCACGGAGTATTAATACAGCGATGCAAGCCGTTCATGAACAATACAAAGGTAGAGAGGATATTAAAATTATCCATGCTACAGGTACTGATGAATACAGTCGGGTTTGTGAAAGATTAGGCATACATGAAGGAGAGGTTTACAGTCCAACATCACATATTGTTCCTTACTTAGATAATATGGATATGGCTATGGCTGCATCAGATATGGCCATATTCCGATCTGGAGCCATAGGGCTAGCAGAATTAGCTGTACGTGGCATACCATCTATCCTAATTCCTTATCCCTATGCAGCTGCTGACCATCAAACATTTAATGCAAAAGCATTCGTAGAGGCAGGTGCGTCTACGATGATTGTAGATAAAGAATTAGATGGCACAAGATTACTACAAGCGGTAGATGCAATGTTAGCGGATCGGGGATGTCGCGAACGTATGGCACAAGCCACATTACAATTAGGAAAGCCTGAGGCAGCTATAGAAATTGCTAAGTTGGCTCTATCTATTAAGAAATCATAGGAGGGAGTATCTCTATGTTAGATACCTATCAACGTATACATTTAATCGGCATTGCCGGTTCCGGCATGCGTGCCATTGCGCATGTATTGATTGAAAAAGGATTTATTGTATCTGGTTCTGATATTCAAGAATCTGCCATAACAGAAAAATTTAGAAATGCAGGGGCTACCATTTTTATGGGACATGATGCTGCTCATGTAGAAGGAGTAGATGTGGTTATTCGCTCTACTGCCATCCATGATGATAATCCTGAAATTGTCGGAGCTAGAGAACGAAATATTCCAATTTTACACCGTTCGGACGTGGTGAAAGCAGTGTTAGATGAAACCTATGGTATTGCTGTTGCTGGTGCACATGGTAAGACTACAACTACGTCTATGATCGGACAAATTTTCATGGAAGCAAACCAAGATCCAACTATCATCATCGGTGGAGAAGTGGATTATTTAAATGGTAGTAGCCATGTAGGTAAAGGTAAATATAGTATTGCTGAAGCTGATGAAAGTGATGGTTCTTTTTTGCACTTAAATCCTAAGCGTATTGTAATCACGAATATTGAAAATGACCACATGGACCATTATCGGACGGTGGAAAACTTATTACGAGCTTTCACAGAGTTTTCTATGAAGTTACCGGAAGATGGTATTGCTGTGGTATGTGGCGATAATCCATCAATTCGACAGATTATGCCAGATATTAAACGTCAATGCATTACGTATGGTTTAGGGTCAGGCAACGATTATCGTATTGAGAACTTGCGCATTGAACAAGGGATTACTACCTTTGAAGTGGTTCATAACGATACTGTGCTAGGTACATTACGTTTAGCTGTACCAGGTCAACATAATGCGTTGAATGCACTAGGAGCACTTGTAGTGGCCTTGGGAGAAGGAATCTCCTTTGAAGTAGTTGCTCAAGCGTTGCGTAAATTTATTGGGGCAAAACGTCGCTTTGAAACGAAAGGCCATGTAAAAGATGTTTGGGTGGTAGATGATTATGCACATCACCCTACAGAAATTGCAGCCACAATTAAAGCGGCAAAATCTCTGGAAGATCATCGAGTGGTAATTCTATTTCAACCGCATCGATATAGTCGTACCAAATTGTTACTACGTGAATTTGGCACGGCTTTCAAAGAAGCTGATCTAGTTTTTATTACAGATATTTATAGTGCTGGCGAAAAGCCTGAAGCTGGAATTGATGGTATGTCTATTCCATTGATGATTAAAGAATTGACGGGTAAAGAAATTCATTATGTGGCAGATGTAAATACTTTGCCAGAAACTGTATTAGAATATATTCAACCTAATGACTTAGTTATCACTATGGGAGCTGGTAATATTAATCAATTTGGACCTAAACTATTAGCTTTATTGGAGGATAAATAAAGTGAAGGATAAACGTATTATCGTCCTCATGGGAGGACCATCAAAAGAAGCTGATGTATCTAGAAGAACAGCGGCAGCTATTGCAGAAGCATTACAAAGCAAAGGCTATGAGGCTACCACATTAGAATGTAATCCTAGTACAGTAGTACAAGATTTACAAGCTTTACAATGCGACATCGTATTTAATGCCATCCATGGCAAATATGGCGAAGACGGAGCTTTACAAGGGGCTCTTGAAATGGCAGGTATTCCTTACACGGGATCTGGTGTTATGGCTCATGCGGTAGGTATGAACAAAAAAATGAGTAAACATGTATTTTTAGGAGCTCACATCCCCACAGCAAATTCAAAATCCTATGATAGCCAATTAGAATCTGTGGATAAAATCTTAGAAGATATTCATGCTAATTTCAAAGTGCCATTTGTTGTGAAAGCAGCTAGTCAAGGATCTAGTATTGGTGTCGCTATTATTAAAGATGAAGCAACTGTTGATACGGAAGTCAAAGAAGTATTAGACATAGACCATGTTATCGTAGTAGAAGAATTTGTAGATGGTAGAGAATTTACTGTATCTGTATTAGATGGTAAAGCTTTGCCAGTGATTGAAATTCGACCACATTCAGGGGAATATGATTATGCTTCTAAATACACAACAGGTGCTACTGATTATTTGGTGCCAGCACCGATTACAGAAGAACAAGCTGCTGCCATGCAACGTATTGGCGAATCTGTTTATCAACAAATGCAATGTGCAGGTGTAATTCGTGTGGATATTATGATGAATAGTACAGATGATATGTTTGTATTGGAATATAATACGGTACCTGGTATGACAGCTACCTCATTAGTGCCGAAAGCAGCAAGGGCAGTGGGTATTGAATTTCCTGAATTGTGCGAACAAATTCTTCAGTCTGCTGGGCTGCATAAATTTTAGGAGTGGTTATGAAGGTACATGGGTTTCAAAACCAGGAGGAGCAGAATATTCCTCCATTTGAGGAACAACCAACGAATGAAAGAGTAAGGCATCCCATAGAAGAAGATGGCTGGGAAGTTGTGACCATAGATACACCAGAAGGAACTAAACGTGTACGTCGCAGACGAAAGGTAAAACGACGTAAACAATCAAAACCAACTGTTTGGAAGGTAGTCATTGGTGCATGCATTTTGATTGGCCTTTTCACATTACCTTTACCAATTGGTCAAATTCAAGTGACAGGGTCTAGTCAATTAACGTCAGAAGATGTGGTGCACATAGGCGATTTAGGATATCCTGTTAATATCTTAAGAGTTAGAACAGGCGCTTTAGAAGAACGTTTACAAAAGGATATACGTGTTGATACGGCGCATGTATCCTATGCATTACCACTTACTTTGCAGGTAGATGTAAAAGAACGAAAAGCGTTGGTTGTAGTTCCTTCTCAATTTGGATTTGTTTCTTTAGATCGAAACGGTATGGTTATTGCTAGTAGTGCTACGATTCCTGACACAACGGTACCTATTATTTCTGGAGTGCGATTAGGAAATGCATTATTAGGCGATACTATTGAAGCTGAGGGAATCCGTGGGGCTATTGAGTATATGGAAGCTTTCACTGAAGAGGGACGAAAGAAAATCGGTGAAATTAATGTAGGTGATGCCGACAAAATGATTGCCTATACAGTAGAGGGTTTACCAATTCACATTGGAGACCGCAATAATTTAGAAGAAAAAGCAAAGATAACTACAGATATGCTTGTAGATATTGCACAACGTCATGTATCTGCTGAGTTTATCGACGTAAATATTAAATCCCCTTTTATTAAAACACAATAAAGGAGTACAAAGTTGAAACAAGGGCGTATCGCCATAGCCGTAGTAAGCATGATTGTAGGGGTCATGCTTGTTACGCAGTACAGAATGACACAAACTATTGCAGAGGGCAATATAAACTTACAAAGAAGTGGAGAATTGGCACTAAAGATTAATTCTCTTCAAGAAGAACGGGCGGGCCTTAAAAAACAGATTGCTACTATGAAAGAAGAAGGAAGTCTAGAAGGGATGAAAGAAGAAAATCGACTATTATCCCTTAAGGCTTCCTTAGTCGATGTAGAAGGTCCAGGTGTGGTCTTAACCATAACGGATAGCAAAACGCCAGTAAAAGATGGGGAAAATCCCAATTTATATTTAATTCACGATGAAGATATGCTTCGTATTGTCAATGAATTAAGAGCGGCTGGAGCGGAGGCTATCTCTATTAATGACCAGCGTTTAATAGGAACTTCGGAAATTCGTTGCTCCGGCCCTACCGTTACAGTCAACGGAAAAATTTTCGCCCCACCATTTATAATCAAGGCTATTGGAGACACAAAAACATTGCATTCTGCCCTTACTATGAGAGGTGGAGTCGTGGAGTCTCTTAAATATTGGGGGATTGAAGTGAAAATTCAAGATGAAGATCATGTAATAGTCCCAGCTTATGATGGAACGATAAAACAAAATTACATCAAAGTGAAGGGAGGTCAATGATGGTATACGTATGGGTTATAGGCGGTTTGATACTAGGGATTGTCATTGGTATTATGACACCTTTTGATATACCAGTAGCCTATGCTAAATATACTTCAGTGGCACTCTTAGCTGCTTTGGATTCTGTTTTTGGCGGTACAAGAGCTGCCATAGAAAGAACGTTTGGATTGTCTATATTTATCACAGGGTTCTTTTCCAACTCCTTATTAGCAGCTTTATTGGTGTTTTTAGGGAATGAGGTTGGCATAGATTTATATTATGTGGCACTGATCTCATTTGGGTTGCGGCTATTTCAAAATACAGCGGCTATTCGTAGACTATTATTAACAAAAAGACTACATAGATAGAAAAAATAAAGACAATGATTGACTTTCATTGAAAAAATATAAAATATATTGTAAAATAAAAGCAAATTATAAATGATAAGATAGACTAGTAGTATAATGTCATTGTAAAAGTATATGAAACATATCTCTAGTAAAGAGGAGGAGCATTCGATGTCAGAGTTTGCAAAAATTAAAGTTATTGGTGTTGGTGGTGGCGGCGGAAATGCCGTATCTCGTATGATTGGCAGCGACTTGGAAAATGTAGATTTCCTAGTGGCTAACACAGAAACACAAGCCTTAGATGGTACTAATGTACCTGTTCGTATCCAAATCGGTGAGAAAGCTACTAAAGGCTTAGGCGCTGGTGCTAATCCAGAAGTAGGCCGTGAAGCAGCTGAAGAAAGTCGTGAAGATATTCTAAAAGCATTGCAAGGCGCTGATATGGTATTCGTAACTGCTGGTATGGGCGGTGGTACTGGTACTGGTGCAGCTCCTGTAGTAGCAGAATGTGCTCGCGAAGCTGGCGCATTAACAGTAGGTGTTGTAACAAAACCATTCGGCTTTGAAGGTAAAAAACGTAAGGAACAAGCTGAACGTGGTATTGAAGCATTAACTGGTAAAGTTGATACAATCATCACAATTCCAAATGATCGTTTATTGGGTATTATTGACCGTAAAACATCTTTGAAAGATGCCTTCTTGACTGCTGATGAAGTATTGCGTCAAGGCATCAAAGGTATTTCTGACTTAATTACAAAACCAGGTTTAATCAACCTAGACTTTGCTGACGTAAAAACTATCATGACGAACCAAGGTGAAGCCTTGATGGGTATCGGCGTAGGCGAAGGTGAAAATCGTGCTGTAGATGCTGCGAAACAAGCAATCAATAGCCCATTATTGGAAACTTCCATTGACGGCGCAAAAGGTATCTTGTTAAACATTACTGGTAGCGAAGAATTAAGCCTATTTGAAATCAATGAAGCAGCTGAAATTATTTCTGAAGCTGCGGATCCAGAAGCAAATATTATTTTCGGTTCTGTTATCGATGAAAATGTTGGTGACAAAGTATTCATTACTGTTGTTGCTACTGGTTTTGGTGACCAAGGTTCTTCTAATGGTTTTGCTCGTAAAAGCCCATTTGGTGCTACAGGAAACTCTCCAGATGTACCAGCTTTCATGAAACGATAAAACTATCATACAAGGAGGATATTATGAAGAAAATCATAGTAGCCACAGCAGTGTTAGCTGCCTTTAGTGCGTCTGCATTTGCAGCAGCTGTTCCTGTGACAAATATCAATGCTGGTGAAACAAAAGTAGCCGTTGAATATTCTCTATCTAAAAAAACAGCACAAGACACAAAACGTAAAGATGGTTTTGGTGTATCTGCACAACAAGGTGTGTCCAATAATTTAGCTGCACAATATTCCTTTAATAAAGTGCATCGTACTGGAACAGATATCAAAGATCATCAATTAGCCGGTGCCTATGCGGTACATCCTAATATCAATGTCTATGGTGCTGGTACCTACGTAGATATGGGACCAAAACAAAATGGGTTTGGTTATCAAGCAGGTGTAATTGGACATACTCAATTAGCTGATAAAATTGAAGGCTTTGCTAAGGTAGGTTTTGGTAATGATATCAAGGGAACATACCAAGTAGGAGCTTCCTATGGCTTGCGTCCAGATATTGATTTGAATGTGTATTATCAATATGACCAATATAATATGAATCAAAATAAAACTGATGTAAAAGGCTTGCATGCGGGTGTAGGTTATTCTTTCTAATTTGAAAGTACCCTATCAGTTGTACTAGTTTGCATCATATGAGGACTGTAGTGTAAGAGTGTAAACTCTGCATTACAGTCCTTTTGATTTTATTATGTGATACATATGAATAAGCAATCACTGTATGTAAACAATTAATTTGAAAAATAGGTTGACTATATTGAGCTTGATTAATTATAATAAAGGTGTAACAGAATGTAAGAATCATGTAAGCTTGTAAGATCCAGTATAACCCATGCTATGGGGAGGAGGCACTATGCATACACTATGTAAGGGCTTGACAAGTGTAAGGGAAATTCCTAATACCGTGATTGTACGTAATGTACAATTCAAACGAACTACAAGATCACCACAGTTACAAATTAACTATACCCCAAGAAAGCAAGAACATATAGTGACTGTTTGTAATTCGAAAGGCACTTTGGTGTCCACGATGTTAGAACGGTTCGATTCCGAAGGGAATCACCATGATGAAGTTTCATTGGGAGAAATGCCAAAGGTTTGGCCAGGTGAATTAAAAGATAAAACAAGAACAAAGTTTGTGTTTACACCGGAATCCATTCTTGAATTTGCTGATGCTATTCAGGATGATAATCCTATCTATCGAGAAGAAATTCCTGTAGTACCGGAACTAATGGTTTTATCACATATGGCACATCATGTATTAGATGAAGCAATGTTACTTCAATTAGATATTACTTTTTCTGCACCATTTTATGGTGGAGATGTTATTTCTGTAGAAAAACTTATGATCCATTCGGAAAAGCATACGCAAATTGGTGAGTGTGAATTAGTCGGCACTCATGGTGGGCGTGCCCGCTGTAAATGGATTTATGAAGAGGAGTTAGCGAATGTTACAGACTAGAGATTTGACAAAAATGGCGTTATTAGTGGCACTAGCCTGTGTAATGGCACAATTATCGATTCCAAACCCTATGGGTGTGGGAATGATTTCTTTAATTACCATTGCCTTGTGTTTGATTGGTTTACTTTTGCCACCAAAACAAGCGTTTTTGACATTATTAGTCTATGTACTGTTAGGAGCAGTTGGATTACCTGTATTTACTGGATTTACTGGTGGCATGGGAAAAATACTTGGTCCTACAGGCGGATTTATTTTGATTTGGCCTATCGCTTATACTGCGGTTAGTTGTTTAAAGGGAACAGAAAAAAGTTTCCTTAGATATGCTGTAGTAGCTACGGTAGTAAGTATTGTGATTACCTATGTAGCGGCAGTGCCGTACTTCATGTCTGTTGCAAGCATACCATTCACTGCTGATGGATTGCAAAAAGCTTTGGGTATTTTGTTCTATCCATTTGTTATTGGTGATATTATAAAAGCAATTTTATCTGCATGGATTGCTACAAAAATTAAATTCTAATTATCTGTGTGAAATGGCGATCAAATCTTTTTGGATTTGGTCGCTTTTATTATTTGGAAGATGTCAACCAATGTTCTATATCTATTTGTCATTATTCGAAAGTCTTTATCCTAGGCAATTTTCAAAGAATAATGGAATATAGTTCTCTATAAAAGTGTGATTCTACTAATTTTTACATCAATGTTATATCTAATTGATATACATGATATAGTGGTTTTTATTGAAATGAACTACAATATATAGTAAACTAATTATAACGAATCCCATAAGGGTAACCAATAGTGGCAATCTTATGTTATAAATGTAGATTTAAGACACTTTACATAGGTGCTCCGAAGAAGCGAGATATTTTTTGGAACTTATAAAATGCCTAGGCACTACAGGTTAAGTAAGAATTATCTACATGTGTAGACAGAAGTTGGATAGGAGCATAGAGTGCTCTTTTTATATGTCCAAATATTGATCAACATCTACATAGTATGTATATCTTTGTTTATACATTGTATGTATGATTCATACTAAATCGATACTGCTCCGTTGTGATTATTTGAGCGATGCAGCGAGTAAATAGGAGGCTATATTATGATACACGTGATAAAAAGAGATGGCACGATTGCTGATTTCGATAAAGAAAAAATTATTGTGGCTATCGAAAAGGCTATGCATAGTAGTACAGGAGTATATACACCTGGATTAGCTTTGAAAATTTCTGATGAAATTGAAACCTATGCAGAAAAAATGGGGCGTAATATTACAATCTATGCTATCGAAGAGCAAGTGTACTATAAACTCCTAGAGAATAATAATCCTGCAACAGCACGGGCCTATGAAAATTATAAAGCAGTGCAAGCTTTCAAACGTGTAGAAAACACAACGGATAAAGATGTATTTGGTTTATTGAATAAATCAAATGTGGCAGTTCTTGATGAAAATTCCAATAAAGATGCTTCTATTGTATCCACACAACGTGATTTAATCGCTGGAGAAGTAAGTAAAGATATTGCTCGCAGAAAGTTAATTCCTACAGATATTGTACAAGCGCATGATAGCGGGGCTATTCATTTTCATGATATGGATTATATCATCCAGCCTATGTTCAATTGTTGTTTAGTGAATTTAGAAGATATGCTAACCAATGGAACAGTTATCAATGGTAAACGCATTGATACACCGAAGTCATTCCAAGTAGCATGTACGGTGACGACACAAATTATTGCACAGGTTGCTTCTGGTCAATATGGTGGTCAAAGTATTAATGGGATTGACCGCATTTTGGCGCCTTATGTAAGAAAATCCTATGATAAATATTTAGAGTTAACTTTACAAGAACAGGTCGAAGTGTATGGTATGGCTCCAGATGTAGCAAAAGCAGAAGAAATTGCTTGGCAACGGACGAAAAAAGAAGTGAAAGATGGGATTCAAACCATTCAGTATCAAATTAATACATTAATGACGACCAATGGGCAAGCTCCTTTTGTGACATTGTTTATGCATTTTGATCCATCCAGTGAGTTAGCAAAAGAGGCTGCTTTAATTGATGAAGAGATTTTAATGCAACGCATACAGGGTATTAAAAATGAGGCAGATGTATATATTACACCGGCCTTTCCTAAGCTGATTTATGTATTGGATGAGCATAATGTTCACCCTCATAGTGAATACTATTATTTAACTGAGTTAGCTGCACAATGTACAGCAAAACGAATGTATCCGGACTATATTTCTGCGAAAAAGATGAAAGAAATTTATGAAGGCAATGTATTTGCCCCTATGGGATGCCGTTCCTTCTTATCTCCTTGGAAAAATGACCGAGGAGAATATGTATTCAATGGTCGTTTTAATATAGGTGTGGTGAGCCTTAACTTGCCTCAAATTGGTATTTTGTCGCAAGGTAAGGAAGATGTTTTCTTTGATATTTTAGAAAAGCGCTTGGGCTTAGCTGAAAAAGCATTGTTGTTCCGTTATGAACTATTGAAAGATGTCACAAGCGATGTATCTCCTATTCACTGGCAATATGGTGCCATTGCACGTCTTCCTAAAGGGGCGCCTATTCGACCTTTATTAGAAGGTGGATATGCGACGATATCTTTGGGTTATATTGGCTTATATGAAGCGACAAAGCTCATTGTAGGTACATCAAATACGTCGGAGGAGGGTCATCGTTTTGCTAGAAAAGTGATGGAACGATTGCACAATGCTACAGAAGAATGGCGCAGCAAACACAATATCGGATTTGCTTTATATGGTACGCCAGCTGAAAGTTTAACTAACCGTTTCTCTTCCATTGATAGAGCTCGTTTTGGTGAGATTCCGGATATTACTGATAAAGGATATTACACCAATAGTTATCATGTGAATGTACGTGAAGAAATCAATGTATTTGATAAATTTGCTTTTGAATCAGAGTTTCAACGTCTCTCCACAGGTGGATGCATTTCCTATGCTGAAATTCCTAATATGAACAATAATATTCCTGCTTTATTGACGATGATGCAGTATATTTATGATACGATTTCCTATGCAGAGTTTAATACAAAATCTGACTATTGCCATGAATGTGGCTTTGACGGTGAGATTATTGTGAATGATGACGTGCAATGGGAATGCCCACGATGCCACAATACGAATCGTGATACTTTGACGGTGATTCGTAGAACCTGCGGTTACTTAGGGGAAAACTTCTGGAATGAAGGTCGTACAAAAGAAATTAAAGATCGTGTGATGCACATTTAAGACTAGTATGAAAGAAGGATGTACTATGCGATATGGACAGCTTAGACAATATGATATTGCTAATGGTGAAGGCATTCGTACATCCTTATTTGTTACGGGTTGCACCCATTGTTGCTATAATTGCTTTAATGAAGAATATCAAGATTTTTCTGCTGGTGAGGAGTGGAAAGAATCAGATACTGAAAGATTACTTTCCTATGTCAGTGCTCCTGCTTGTAGTGGATTAACCTTATTAGGGGGAGAGCCTTTTCAAAATGTAGATGGATTACTACCTCTAGTTGATAGAGTGCTAACAGTTGCGCCGCAGAAACCAATTTGGGTCTACTCGGGTTATACTTATGAAGAACTCATAGGGTGTCCTAATAAACGAGCCTTATTAGAACGATGCCATATTTTAGTTGATGGGAAATTTGTGGATGCTCTAAGAGATCCAGGCTTAGCCTTTAGAGGGAGTAGTAATCAGCGAATTATTGATATACGACAATCTCTACAACGTGGGGAAGTAGTTTTGTATATGGAGTAATACACGCTACCTAAGTTAATATCATAAAATAACGGATATTTGAACTGTCATGTCAAATATCCGTTTTTATATTGACTGATATTGAAATTAAATGTGTATGAGAGTAAAATAATGATAACAAGTGTTTTATAAAAGGCGAGGATACGTTTAATAACGTATTTTCTGCTATAAGATAATAGGTATGCACAATTACAAGATAATGAGATATAAAGTGTAAATAAAAAAAGAGCTGTATGGCAATTGTCATAGAGCTCTTTTTTAGTATTTGATTATATATATTTACACAATAGTTTGACTAGGATCCCATACTTCGCCATCTGCATCTGGCAAGAATCCATATTCTTTGGTCCACAATGTTTTGTATTTCACAGCTTGGTTATGGATTTTTTCAATCATTTTTTCGTCTGTGCGAATCACTTTGGCAGGGCTACCTACGACTAAGGAGTAGGGAGGAATTTCTGTACCTTCTAACACAAGAGCGCCTGCACCGATGATGGAACCACGACCGATGTGACAACGGCTAAGAACGATAGCTCCCATGCCGACTAATACGTGGTCTTCCAAAGTGGATGCGTGGATGATGGCACTGTGACCGATGGTTACAAAGTCGCCAAGGATACAAGCGTGATCATCGTCTACATGGAGTACAGAATTGTCTTGCACATTGGAGTAACGACCGACAACAATTTTATTCACATCTCCGCGAGCGGATACATTTTGCCATACAGAGGCATATTCCTTTAATTCTACGTCACCTGCTAGTTCAGCGCCTGGCATAGCGTGACTTTTTGGATCTAATTTTGGATATTTTCCTTTAAATGGTAACATACTATCCTCCTGTATAATGTATGTATAGAATTAGTGTTAATGCCTATCACAACTTACACGGTAAGGCAATGAAATGTATATACATAAAAATATAATTGTACTAATTAGTAACTACAAACGATTAGATAAAGCGTTGAGCCTGCTTGATAGCCTCTTTAGCTTCTGCCACAACGGATTCCACGATAGCTTTTGCAGGTTCCACGTGTGTTAAACGGTTTAAGCCTTGTCCAACTTGTACAACACCATTTACAGTATCTCCATCAACGGCAGCTTTTTTATTCGTACCGATAGCCATAGCAGTTAACTCACTTTTAGGAGCGCAACTGTATTCAGCTTCTAAATAACGAGCTGTGAATTCACTTTTAAGGCCACGTACACCGTGATTGAAAGTAAGGCCTGTCACTGTGGAGTCTGTATCAGTAGCATTGATAATAGCCTCTTTACAGTTTTGATGCATTTTGCATTCTTCCGCTAAGATAAAGCGAGATCCCATTTGAACGCCAGCAGCTCCCATAGTAAGACCAGCAGCAAGTCCACGGCCATCAACGATACCGCCAGCGATGACCACAGGGATAGTTACTTCTGGTACAACGTTTTCTAGCAATGCCATCGTTGTTTGTGTACCAATGTGGCCACCAGCTTCTTGACCCTCGATGATGATAGCATCAGCTCCAGCAGCTGCTACGCGTTTAGCTAATTTTACATTTGGCACCACAGGGATGACTTTGATGCCTGCCGCATGTAATGGTTCGATAAAAGGAACTGGATTCCCTGCACCTAATGTAACGAAAGCCGGTTTCTCTTCTACGATAACAGCTAGGATATCATCTAAGTTAGGCGCCATTAACATTAAGTTGACACCGAATGGTTTATCAGTTAAAGATTTGCATTGACGGATTTCTTGCCGTACCCATTCCGTGTCACGACCGCCCGTGGCAATGACTCCTGTACCACCTGCATTAGCCACAGATGCTGCTAAGGTATGTTCTGATGTCCAAGCCATAGCACCTTGGATAATAGGGTATCGGATACCTAATAATTCTGTTAAGCTAGTTTTCATAATACCTCCTATATAGAGTAGCGATTCATCTATCAGAATCACTGGGACTTTCAACATGCTTTCATTATAGCTCAATAGAATGAAAAAATATAGGTGCTATAAAAGATGATAAAAACGATGTATAATAGAGGTACATACAAAAGGAATATACATTGTAAAGGAGGACTTATGAAAAAGTCGTGGTTAATTGGTTTAGGCATTGTGGGAGTTATTTTAATTTGGATATTCAGTTCTTATAATGGTTTAGTACAAACAGAAGAACAAGTGAATGGACAATGGGCACAAGTACAAACACAATTGCAACGTCGTTCTGATTTAATTCCGAATTTGGTAAATACAGTAAAAGGCTATGCAACACATGAAAAGGATACAATTCAAGCTGTAGCCGATGCAAGAGCTAAACTAGGTGGTGCCAAAACAGTGGAAGAAACAGCGAAAGCCAATCAAGAGTTGAGTAGTGCTTTGAGCCGTTTGTTGGTGGTAGTGGAAAATTACCCAAATTTAAAAGCTGATGCTAATTTTAGAGCCTTGCAAGATGAATTAGCGGGAACGGAAAATCGTATTGCCGTGGCACGTAAGGATTATAATGGAAGTGTACAAGCCTATAATATGAAAATTCGTACATTGCCGACATCATTAATTGCTAGTCCAATGGGATTCCAAGTAAAACCATATTTTGAAGCAGATCAAGGGGCGCAAAGTGCACCTAAAGTACAGTTTTAGTTGAGGGCTCAGTGTAGAATCGCTTATAAATCATAGGGTGTATGACAGAGGTTACTTATGATGAGGAGGTTGGATGAGGAGAAAATTTGCATGGTCTACGATTCTTAGTGCTGTATTTGTAACGACGCTGTTGTTTTTTTGCAGTCTATCTGTGCTTGCCTTAGATGTGCCCAATCCGCCTAAGAATGGATATGTATTAGATCAAACACAAACTCTGACAAAAGAAGAAATATATACCATGAACCATATGGGCTTAGAACTTCAAAAGAAAACAAAAGCGCAAATTGCAGTCTTATTGATTCCGACCTTAGATGGTGAGGATGTATCAGATTACGCGAACCGTGTCTTTCGTGCTTGGGGAATTGGTGACAAAGAAAAAAATAATGGAGTACTTTTTTTAATTGCCCTAAAGGACAAGCAAATGCGCATTGAAGTAGGCTATGGATTAGAAGGTGCTATCAATGATGGGAAAGCTGGAGAAATCCTAGATCAATATGCTATACCGTACTTTCAAAAAGGAAAGTTTGGACCTGGCGTCATGGAAACCTATAAAGTGCTAGTAGGTGAGGTCAGCAAAGAGTATGGAGTGAGTATTGATGGCAGTCGAATCCATGCAAAGCAAGATTCTATTGAACTAAGTCCTTTCCAATTATTGTTGATTGGTGTAGGTATCTTGGCCTTAATCATAGTGGATATGACATTTTTGGGCGGAGCAATTACTCAATCTATCCTTTGGATATTGGCCTCTGGTCGTGGAGGTGGATCTGGCCGTTCCGGTGGCGGCGGATTCGGTGGATTTGGCGGTGGCTCCTCTGGAGGTGGAGGAGCCAGTCGTAGATGGTGACAGATATGTATTCGTTGATAATATTCCCTGTGTTGTACCATTGATTTGCTATGCATAGTTTGCAAATAGGTATCTAAAAATAACATAGAAAATGATTGAGAATATATTGAAAGTTTTCGATTGTGGTGGTATACTGTTTACAGATGAAGTATCTGAGACAAATCTTTTAGTACGAAAGGTGGTGCACATAATGGATAAAAAATACGTTTGCGTAGTATGCGGTTGGGTTTACGACGAAGCTGTTGAAGGCGTTAAATTCGAAGATCAACCAGCTGATTACCTTTGCCCAGTTTGTGGGGTTGGTAAAGACCAATTCGAAGAAATGTAATTAATTTTTCGATAAATTAATCCACATACATAAGGGCTCTCCATAAGGAGAGCTCTTTTTCACATGAGCGTTGAGTGCTATGTCTTGTATGAGTTTTATGAAAACTTAACAACATATAGGGGCTAGCATTTGACAAAGATAGTATAGGTAGCTATAATAGTATAGTCGAGGTAAAATTATGAAACTGCAAGTAGAGCAAGCAAAAGAACAGATTGGACGTGTTGTCCCTTTTCTATGTACGACATCAGGTAATGATCTTGGTGACGTATCTGCTTTTCCTTGGAGCCGTCATGATATAACCATTAGTGGTGAGCTTCGTTATGATGGTCAACATTATGTGGTGAATGGTACCATAACAACAAATGGACAATATGAGTGCTCAAGATGCTTAACCGATACTAATTATACCCATACTGTTCCATTTGAAGAGACTTTTGGTGTTACACATTCCAACAATGGAGACGATGATATAATTTCTTTCGATGGGGAAGAAATTGATCTAACGGAGACCATTCGGGAAACATTAATCATCAATGAGCCCTCTCAAGTGTTATGTCAGGATGATTGCAAAGGATTGTGTGTTCAGTGTGGAGCAGATCAAAATGTTTCACCATGCTCTTGTGAATCCTTTGTGGTAGATCCTCGATTAGCAGTGCTAAGAACATTGCTGAAGGAAGAAAATGATGATTAATACCTAGTGATTATGTTAAGGAGGTGCAGATAATGGCAGTACCAAAGCGTAGACTTTCCAAATGCCGTCGCGATCGTCGTCGTGCTAACTGGAAATTAGAAGTACCTGGTTATGTAGCTTGTCCACAATGTCACGAACCAATGATGCCGCATCGCGTTTGCCCAACATGTGGTTCTTACAAAGGAGAACAAGTAGTTTCTAAAAATGCGTAATAGAAACGAATAAGAAGGCCTTGTAAACTGTTGTTTACGAGGTCTTTTTTGTATGCATTTTATGGTTAATTATGGTATAATAAAGAAACATTGATATATAACTCAAGTGATGATTATACGAGGTGACATTATGTTAAGAGATACAATTTTAGTAACAGGACATAAGAGTCCAGATACAGATTCTATTTGCTCTGCAATTTCTTATGCAAATTTAAAAAATCAAATGGGCTTTTCAGCACAACCAATTTGTGCAGGTCAAGCCAATAAAGAAACATCTTTTGCGTTAAAGTATTTTGGCTTTGAACATCCAGAAATCGTAACTTCTTTTGCTGTAACAGTAGAAGATGTACTAGAAACAATTCCCGCAGTCGATGCAAAAGCAACGTTACAAGATGTGTTAGCATGGCGTAAACAATATGAAATGAACCGCATTCCAGTGGTAGAAAATGGCACTACGTATGTAGGTACGATTACGGCACAACGCTTAATTGATGCGTTAGAAGGCGCTATCAGTGACAATGCGAATGTGACAGCTGGTGAAATTTGTACAAAAACTTCTTGCCAAGTGATTAGCAAAGAAACTAAATTACGTGACTTCAAAGCGAATTCTCACATCGGTGGCTATCCAGTAGTAGACAATGGTACATACTTAGGTATCATTCGTTCTAATGTGGAAGCTCCAAAGCAAAAAACAAAAGTTGTTCTTGTGGACCACAATGAAAAAGTACAAATTATTGACGATATCGAAGAAGCAGAATTAATCGAAAATATCGATCACCATCGTATTGGTGGTTTAGTGACGGATAATCCTATTTTCATTCATTATGAAACTGTAGGATGTACTTGTACAATTCTTGCTAATTTATACTGGCAATATGGTCAAGAGATTCCTAAAAATATTGCAGGGTTGATGTTATCTGCGATTATCTCTGATACAGTATTGTTCCGTTCTCCTACTTGTACTGAAAAAGATAAAGAAACAGCAAGAAAATTAGCAGACATCGCTGGTGTTAACTTAGAAGAGTATGGCATGGAATTATTAAAAGCCGGCTCTGATGTGTCTGACTATTCTGATGAAAAAATTGTTCGCACTGATTTAAAAGAGTTTGAAGCAAATGGTAAAATCATCAGTATTGGGCAAATCCAAGTGATGGATACGACAGATATTTTAGGTCGCAAAGGTTGCTTGTTAAAAGCGATGGAAGAATTGCGCAGTGCTAATAATTACAGTGCTTCTTACTTAATGATTACAAACATTTTAACAGAAGCTACTAATTTAATATTTGTTGGTGATGCGAATGATGTGGTAGCAGCTGCATTTAATGCACAACCTGTGGACAATGAAGTATATTTAGAACATACATTATCCCGTAAAAAACAAGTAGTACCACCAATCGTGGGCGCTATGAAAGGCTAATCTATAATAGGGGGTGCGTTGTAGTGAAACACAGCGCACCCTTGTTATATGCAAGAGAGGTATTATGATATTTGACGGTTTAAATAAAGAGCAACAAGAGGCAGTATACGCAACTGAAGGGCCTCTTCTTATATTGGCTGGTGCTGGATCAGGTAAAACACGAGTGTTAACATATCGTATCGCCTATTTGTTGACACAAGGGGTAAGCCCCTATGAAATTTTAGCCATCACATTTACTAATAAAGCAGCAAAAGAAATGAAAGAACGTGTGGAAACCTTAGTAGGGGATACAGCACACCGTATTTGGCTTAGTACATTCCATTCTTTTTGTGCTAAATTTTTGCGCTTTGAACTAGATTCCTTCATGGGATATAGTAAAAACTTTTCCATCTACGATTCTAGTGATTCTCAAGCAGTTATAAAACAAGCAATTAAAGCACTAAATTTAGATGATAAATATTACCCTGTAGGGGCTATGCAATCACAGATTAGCGATGCAAAAAATAGAATGAAATTAGCTAAGGATTTCCGCAGTGAAGCTCGTGACTTTTATTCACAACAAGTGTCTAAGGTGTACGATTATTATGAAGCCGAATTGCGAAAAAATAATGCTTTAGATTTTGATGATTTATTGCTAGTAGCTGTTAAATTATTACAAGAAAATCCAGTCGTACTAGAAAAGTACAGTCATCGTTTCCGTTATATTATGATCGATGAGTATCAAGATACAAACCATGCACAGTATACATTAGCATCTTTATTAGCTTCTAAATGGAATAATCTATGCGTGGTAGGTGATGTGGATCAAAGTATCTATGCATGGCGTGGTGCTGATATTCAAAATATCTTGGACTTTGAAAAAGATTATCCTAAGGCAAAGCTTATTAAATTAGAGCAAAACTACCGGTCTACGAAAACAATTTTAGAGGCGGCTAATGCGGTCATTGATTACAATGAGGGGCGCCCTGAAAAAGTGTTGTGGACAGATAAAGGAGAAGGTGCCAAAATCCGTCATTTTGAAGCCCAGTCGGAGCAAGAAGAAGGAGCTTTCATAGGAGATACGATTAAAAAGCAAAGAGAAATTCATAATCGAAGTTATGGAGAGATGGCTATTTTATATCGTACTAATGCACAGTCTCGTGTGCTAGAAGAATCCATGATTAAACGCGGTATTCCTTATACAATGGTAGGAGGCACCAAGTTCTACGATCGTAAAGAAATCAAAGATATTTTGGCGTACTTGCGTATTTTAATCAATCCATTTGATGATATCTGCTTACAACGCATTATTAATGTACCAAAACGTAGTATTGGATTAACTACAGTAGGAAAATTGCAAGATTTTGCAAGAGAAACGAATAATTCACTATTTATGACATTGAGTCAATTGAACCAAATTCCTACGATAAAAGGTAAAACGAAAGAAAAGTTAGAAGAGTTTATGGGGTTAATTTTTACCTTAGTCAACGAGGCCACAGAGCTTTCTGTACAAGGTATTATTGAGGCCGTATTAGATCGGACTGGATATGTAGTGGAACTAGAGAATAGTACAGACCCACAAGACCAAGCTCGGTTGGAAAATATTGGTGAGTTGGTGTCGGTAGCCAAAGAGTTTATGGATACAAATCCAGAAGGTACTTTACAAGACTTTCTTGAGCAAGTGGCGTTAGTGAATGATGTAGATTCCTTTGAACAAGAGGAATCCAAAGTGACATTAATGACATTGCATGCTGCAAAAGGACTAGAGTTCCCCGTGGTATTCTTAGCTGGTTTAGAAGAAGGATTATTTCCGCATAGCCGTACGTTGATGAATCCTGAGGAAGTAGAAGAAGAACGCCGTATTGCCTACGTAGGGATTACGAGAGCCGAAGAAGAGCTATATGTATCCAATGCCACTACACGGACTGTATTTGGTAAAACTACAGGGTATTTACCATCTCGTTTCTTAAAAGAAATTCCGAGTGAGCTTGTAGAGGAAGTACGTCCAAAACGAACTGTGAAGGAAGAATTACAACGAAATGTACCATTCCATCAATCTGTAGCGAATCGACCTGTTACAAAACCTATGATTCGTAATCCACAGGTAGTAGATTGGACTGTGGGAGATACTGCTATCCATGCTAAATGGGGCGAAGGAACTGTAGTGGATGTAGTTGGTGAAGGTGCCAATGTAAAACTAAAAATTGAGTTCCCTACACAGGGATTACGACAAATTATGGCTAAGTTCGCTCCTATACGAAAAAAATAAGGAAATCATACAATGAGTATTCAAGAAGACATTCAACAATTACAAAAAGAATTAGCCCATCATGCGTATTTATATTATGTGAAAGATGCTCCCATTATTTCTGACTATGACTATGATGTATTATATCGAAAATTAGTAGAGTTAGAAACAGCACATCCAGAGTATATTGTGCCGACCTCTCCTACACAACGTGTGGGAGCCAAGGTGGAAGGAAGCTTTGAAAAAGTAGTACATGGACAACGAATGCTCAGCTTGGGCAATGTGTTTAATGATGCTGAAGTAGAACAATTTGGGGCACGCTGTGAAAAGGAGCTAGGTCATGCACCACAATATGTAGTGGAATTGAAGATTGATGGCTTAGCGGTTAACTTACATTATGAAAATGGTCTCTTTGTACGTGCGGTCACACGTGGTGACGGTCGTGTAGGGGAAGATGTGACAGCGAATGTAAAAACCATTCAGTCTATTCCATTAGTCATTGACAATGCGCCTCCTTTTATTGAAATTCGTGGAGAAGCCTATATGCCGCATAAGGAGTTCAAACGAATCAATGAAGAACGAGAAGAAGCAGGTTTGCAAACCTTTGTGAATCCTCGTAATGCGGCAGCAGGGTCGTTGCGCCAACAAGATCCAGCTATTACGGCAAGCCGAAACTTAGATTTTTTTGCCTATGCGATTGGTTCATCAGAAGGATCTAACATACATACACAACAGGAATTATTAGAGCAACTCGAAGCTTTTAAATTTCATGTCAATCCTCACTATAAAGTGTGTCAATCCATAGCAGAGGTTGTGGAGCATATTCATTACTGGGAGGTAGAGCGACATAACTTGCCTTATGATACAGATGGTATGGTGATAAAAATAAATGACTTTGAAGACCAAGAGACATTGGGGACCACAGCGAAGGACCCGAAATGGGCGACCGCATTCAAGTATCCACCAGAAGAAGTGGAAACGATTGTGAAGGACATTACAATCAATGTAGGGCGTACAGGGGTGTTGACGCCAACTGCAGAATTAGAATCTGTTTTTGTGTCTGGTACGAATGTGTCACGAGCCACATTGCATAATGAGGACTTTATCAAAGAAAAAGACATCCGTATTGGTGATACGGTGCGTATTCATAAGGCGGCGGAAATTATTCCAGAGGTAATTTCTGTAGTGGTAGATAAACGAAAATCGGATTCTGTGCCTTATGAAATGCCCAATGCTTGTCCGGTATGTGAATCTCCTACGGTGCGCCGTGAAGGAGAAGTGGCCATTTATTGTAGTAATGAACATTGCCCAGCGGTAGAGAAGGAAGGTATCATTCACTTTGCATCCCGTGATGCCATGAACATTGATGGATTAGGTCCTAGTATTGTAGAAGCGCTAGTGACAAATCATTGTATTGAAACGGTAGTAGACTTATATCATTTGAAGGAAGAGGATATTACATCCTTAGAGCGAATGGGCAAAAAGTCGGCGCAAAACCTACTAAAAGCGATTGATGACTCTAAAGAACGTGGCTTAGGTCGAGTTTTATTTGGACTGGGTATACGTTTAATTGGTGCAAAAGCGGGGCAAACCATTGCGAAATACTTTACTTCCATTGATAGCTTAATGAATGCCACCATAGATGAGTTGACTAATATTGATGAAATAGGACCTACCATGGCGAAAAGTTTGGTAGAATATTTTGGAAATGAACGAAATCGCCAATTGATTGAAGGGCTACGTCATGCGGGAGTACGGTTAGAAGAGGAAGTGCAAGAAGCCGCGGGCAATGAACTGGAAGGACAGATCATTGTATTGACTGGTAAGCTTATTTCCATGGGACGTTCTGAAGCAGCGGCAATTTTAGAAGCTCATGGAGCGAAGGTAACAGGTTCTGTCAGTAAAAAAACTACTTTGGTCATTGCCGGTGACGATGCAGGTAGTAAATTAACAAAAGCAGAACAATTGGGGATCCCTGTGATGGATGAACAAGGATTATTAGATTTAATCAAGGATTTCTAAGCTATCTATTGATAATGAGGTAGACTTTCCTCTATAATAAAAAGATGAGCTTAGAAAGGTTAACTATATGGAACATAGAACATTATTAGAATACTTTCAAGAGCATACAAGTTCACATCCTTTTGAGGTGCTACATCATGTCACACTTAAGAATGTGTCACCAGGACATGTGGAACTAGACTTTCATAGTGAAGAAGCATTGCACAGTAATCCGCGAGGCGATGTGTATGGTGGGGTACATTTGAGTCTATCAGATTATCTCATGGGATTGGCTTGTATTACACTAGGAAAGCAAGTGACAACGGCTCAAATTAATGGTAATTTTGTGAAATCATTGCCGAAGAATGCAAGAATCCGTGGTGTATCCAATGTGGAGCACAAAGGTCAAAGTACGATGGTTACATCCTGCCGTTTGTATAATGATATGGGAGAACTTGTCTATATGGGAAGTGGAACGTTTATGGTTCTTGACGATTTGGTATTACCAGAATTGCCATGGTCGTTGTTAGATGAAGAATAGTTGGAGGATAGGAATCAATGAAAGAACAATTGCAAGCATTGCAAGAGAAAGCAATCGCCCAAATTCAAGGGGCTGCGAACTTGCAGGAATTACAAGATATTCGTGTTACCTATTTAGGTAAAAAGGGAGAAGTGACATCCTTATTAAAAGGATTGGGTAAACTATCTCCAGAAGAGCGTCCTGCTATGGGTGCCTTGGTAAATACAGTGCGTGTAGTGTTGGAAGAAGCTTTAGATACAGTACAACAAGAAATGGAAGCTGCTGTATTGGCAGCTAAATTAGAACAAGAAACCATTGATATTACATTACCAGGTCGTCCTGTTCGTAAAGGCCATTTACATCCATTAACACAAATCAACGAAGAAATTGAACAGTTTTTTGTGTCTATGGGCTATGCTGTAGAAGAAGGTCCTGAAATTGAGTCAGACTATTTTAACTTTGAATGCTTGAATTTAGCGGCAGATCATCCAGCTCGTGATATGCAAGATTCTTTCTATATTACCGATTCCGTATTACTTCGTACCCATACATCTCCAGTGCAAGCGAGAACATTGCAAGGTAGCGAAAAAAATGCACCTATCCGCATGATCGCACCGGGAAAAGTATATCGTTGGGACTATGATGCTACACATTCTCCAGTATTCCATCAAGTAGAAGGTCTTGTTATTGATAAACATATTACCTTCTCTGACTTGAAAGGAACCTTGGAGTTGTTCTTGAAACACATGTTTGGTGAAGATACAGCTGTACGTTTCCGTACAAGTTTCTTCCCTTTCACAGAACCAAGTGCAGAAGTAGATATTTCTTGTTGCATGTGCCACGGTGAAGGATGCCGTGTATGCTCTCATACAGGGTGGTTAGAAATTCTTGGTTGTGGTATGGTCCATCCTAATGTATTGAAATTGAATGGCTATGATCCAAATGAAGTACAAGGCTTTGCCTTCGGCATGGGCGTAGAACGTATTGCAATGTTGAAATATGGTATTAATGATTTACGTTTATTCTATGAAAATGATAAACGTTTCTTAACGCAATTCTAGGAGGTTACCGTGAAAGCTAGTTTACAATGGATGAAAGACTATGTATCTGTGAATCTTGGCGAGAACCCTCAAGAATTTGCAGATGCCTTAACACAAGCTGGGATCCCAGTAGAAGAAGTGATTAACTGTGATACAGGTATTAAAAAAATCTATACAGGAAAAATTGTAGAAATTACAAAACATCCTGATGCAGATAAATTACAAGTGTGCCAAGTAGAATGCTTAACAGAAGAAGGTGAGCCGGTTACGAAACAAATCGTAACAGCAGCTACGAATGTGGCAGTGGGACAAATCGTTCCTGTAGCGTACCATAAATCTCGTTTAGCAGATGGTACAGAAATTAAAAAAGGTAAACTTCGTGGACAAACATCAGAAGGCATGTTCTGTTCTGTAGCAGAATTTGGCTTATCTACAGATGTAGTGTTACCAGAAGAAGCAACTGGTATTTATATCTTCCCTGAAGGTACAGCTATTGGACAAGATGTAAAAGAAGTGCTAGGTCTTAATGATGTAGTCTATGAATTTGAGTTGACGCCAAACCGTGCCGATTGTTTCTCCATGGTTGGTTTAAGCCGTGAATTTGCCGTATTAGATAAAACAGAAGCTACATTCCCAGAGGTAACAGTGCAAGAAGAGGGACCATCTATAGAAGGTCGTTTGAATATTTCTATTGCTGATACAGAGTTATGTTCTCGTTTCATGGGACGTTTGATTGAAAATGTAAAAGTTCAAAAATCTCCATTATGGTTACAAAATCGTTTGCGTAATTGCGGTATTCGTCCTATCAATAATGTGGTGGACGTAACGAATTATGTGATGTTAGAATTAGGTCAACCAATGCATGCTTACGACTATGATCATCTTCATGGACATAGTTTAGTGGCTCGTAAAGCTACAGAGGGAGAAGTGATTCAAACCTTGGATAGCAATGATCGTACATTAGCAAATACGATGCTAGTTATTGCTGATACTGACCGTCCTGTAGGGGTAGCTGGTGTGATGGGTGGTGCTGATAGTGAAGTGTCCAATGAAACAACAACGGTTGTATTGGAAGCTGCTGTATTTAATGGAGCATCTATTCGCCGTACCTCTCGTGCATTAGGCTTGCGCTCTGAAGCATCTGGTCGTTTTGAACGTGGTGTGAATAGCGAAGTGACACCACTAGCGTTAGATCGGGCAGCACAATTGTTATTGGAAATCACACCAGGCGCTACTGTAGCAAAAGGTGTGATTGATGTATATGCAGCGCCAAAAGAAGTGCGTACAGTGTCTTTCACGAGTGAAGCTGTGAATTCGTATTTAGGTACTAATATTGCAGAAGAAGAGATGATTACTATCCTAACAACTTTATCCTTCGACGTGAAAGTTGATGGTGAGGCATTAGTGGCTACTATCCCATCTTGGCGTGATGATGTAACAGGAATGCCAGATATTGCAGAAGAAGTAGCACGTATTCACAACTATGATAATATCGTGCCTACTACACCATTGGCACGAATCCAAACGGGAACAGTATCTCCTATGCATGCGTTAGTACATGATGTAAAACATGCTTTGGCTGAAGCTGGTTTAGATGAAATTATTACTTTTAGTTTCATGCATAAAGATAGTTTGCAAGATTTGTTAATTCCTGAAACAGATAGCAGACATCAAGCGATTCCTATTCTAAACCCAATTTCCGAAGAGTTCCCTGTGATGCGTACTACTTTAGTACCTAGCGTATTAGAAACAGCAAAACGCAATGTAGCTCAAAAGAATTTAGATTTAGCCGTTTTTGAAGTGGCTGCTGTGTACGAACCTAAGGCATTGCCGCTTACAGAATTGCCAAATGAACGCATGATGGCAGCAGGGGTTATCCTAGGCAAATGGGATCGCCAAGAATGGAATGTACCGGCTAGAAATGTAGATTTCTATGATCTAAAAGGTATTATTGAATCTGTACTGGCTAATCTTGGTGTTGAAAATTATACAATTAGCCGTAGTAAAGAGTATTATTTACACCCAGGTGTGAGTGCTAGTATCTCTGTAGAGGGTGTTGAAATTGTACGCTTTGGTGAATTACATCCACAAGTAGCAAGTCATTATGACATTAGTGGTAAAGCATATTTATTTGAAATGGATTTAGAAGCATTGTTACAAGTGAACCGTAAAGGAATTTCGTTTAGAGCAATTTCTAAATTCCCTGGCACTAGTCGTGACTTAGCGATTGTAGCGCCAAAAGAAGTGCAAGCTATTGATGTGTTAGAAGTGATGAAACAAGAAGGCGGCGAATATCTTGAGAGTGTTCGTATCTTTGATGTATACGAAGGGGAACATATCCAAGAAGGATATCGTAGCTTGGCGTATACCTTGTCTTTCCGTTCTCATGAAGGTACATTAGTAGATGCTGATATTGAAGATAGAATCCAAGCGATGTTAGCAAAATTAGCAGACAAAGGTTGCACTTTACGATAATACGTAAATCCTACGGGATGTAACAATCGGTCATCTCTCTTATGGGATGACCGATTTATTATAAGGAGTTGTGATGGAATTATTAGCCCCAGCAGGGACAATGGAAAACTTTATGGCCGCCCTTGAAGCAGGGGCTGATGCCATTTATTTAGGCGGTAAGGTCTTTAATGCGCGCTCTCATGCAGGAAATTTTGACTATGATGAGTTGCGAGAGGCTTTGCGCCTAGCACATATATTACAAGTGGGTATTTATGTAACTGTGAATATTCTAGTAGGTGACCGTGAAAGCAAAGCTTTGGCAGAGCATCTACGGGAGTTAGAACGCATTGGTGTAGATGGCATTATTGTGCAAGATCTTGGTGTTGCAAGAATAGCACGACAAGTAGCACCTACCTTAGAGTTACACGGTAGTACACAAATGACAGCTACTAATTTGGAGACTGTACAATTTTTAGAACGATTGGGATTTACTAGAGTTGTTTTATCTAGGGAATTAAGTTTAGATGAGATCCGTCATATTTGTAAACATGCAAAAGCGGAAATTGAAGTCTTTATTCATGGAGCTCTTTGTATTTCTTATTCCGGACAATGTTTGATGAGTAGTTTTATCGGTGGGCGCAGTGGGAATAGGGGTTCTTGTGCACAGCCGTGTCGATTGCCGTATCAACTGGTTACAGTAGATGGTGAGCAGATCACCCATGATAAAGAAACCTATATTATGAGCCCTAAGGATTTGAACTATAGTGCGTATATGAAAGAACTCATAGAAGCTGGTGTGGCCTCTTTCAAAGTAGAAGGTCGCATGAAAAAGGTATCCTATGTACATGAAGTGATTGGTACCTATCGGACCATTATCGATCGTACCGGACAGGCTACTGCAGAAGATTTTGCTCGTTTGGAAGAGGGATTTAATCGTGGCTTTTCGACTGCCTATTTAGAAAATAATGGTTCCAAGTCCATGATGACCATCAGTGCACCTAACCATTTAGGGAAATACCTTGGGGATGGATATGTTAAAGGACGTAGTTTGACGATAGAAACTACAGAAACAATTGCTGTAGGAGATTTACTGAAGGTCATTGCCCATACAGGTGATGTACACTACATTACAGTTGCCGAAGATATGACAGGTCATCATTCGGTATATAAGATTCCACTTAATGAAAGCATGAATTCTGGCAAGGTATACCGTGCCAGTCAAGGGGGATATACGAAACAACGGGGATTAAAAGATTTTACTCGTAAATACAAATCCTATATGTTCTTACATGGCGAAGAAGGTAGCACTGTTTCTTTGACTATGATGTTAGAGTCTGGTCAAACGGTAACGGTTACTGATGAATATATATTACAAATGGCTAATAATAAACCGACATCGACGGAGAAAATTACAGAACAATTAGGCCGTTTAGGGAATACCTTATTTGACTTAGATCATGTAACAGTTCCAGAAGGTCCTTTCATGTGGCCTAGCAGTGTCTTAAATAGTCTTCGTAGAAATGCTGTAGAGGCTATGGAAGAATTGCTAATAGAACAATATGTGGCATCATGGGAAGATCGTAAAGCGAACTTGCCAAGAGGGATGGAATTATTAGGGGATATGACTCAATCTGTAGGACAGGTGTTAGGATTTACGCAGGTTCATACCCTAGAATCTGATACGAAACAATTAGAAATCCTAGTGGATTCTATAGAAGGCGTTCAGCAGGCAGTCAAGACACCAGTAGACCGCATTGTATTTGGAGATCCATTACATAGAATCCCTGTGGCACAGACGGCCTATGAGGAGATTGTACAGCTTTGCCGAGATGCTAATAAAAGAATTATCTTTAGTACGCCGAGGGTAATTAAGGATAATGAAAGTACAGCATTTAAGGAAATGGTAGCTCACATGGTACAAGCCAAGCCAGATGGAATTCGAGTGCATTTCTTAGGCGCTTTGGAAGTGTTACATCAATTGGGATATACAGGTGTAGTGGAAGGTGATACGGGATTGCAAACGTTTAACTCTCACACATTAGGTATACTAAATGATTTAGGATTTAGTACTGTCAATGTATCCTTAGAGGCTACATTACGTCAAATGAATACGATGGCAAATAAAGGGATTATGCCTATTGGTGCTATTGTACAGGGCCGTGTAGAATTGATGATTTCAGAGTATTGTCCAATCAGTAGCTTTGCAGGCACTGGGTATAAACGGGGGTGTCCATTGGTGTGCACGAAAAAAGACTATGCCTTACAGGATAGAAAAGGTGAGTTATTTCCTATCTATACAGATCCATTTTGCCGTACCCATATTATGAATAGTCGAGAATTAGATATGAAAAGCTATATTGATGACTTACGACGTTCTGGATTGCAGCGCTTAGTGATTGATGGAAGACAACGAACTCCTAAATGGATTGCTAAAGAGATGAGTATGTATCACCAATTACTGGAGGGGTCTGTGAAAGCACCGAGCAAAGAAGGAGCTACACATATTACACGGGGACACTTTTTTAAAGGAATTTTAGGGGAATCATAATGAATAGTGAACAAGTCTTAGACTTTCAACATATACGGCAAAAGTTAGCGGATGTGTGTTCCTCTGCTATCGCTAAAGAATATGCACTTAATCTGCAACCTATGCACAACCGTCAAAAAATTGAAGATGCTCTAGATGAAACAGTGGAAGCTATACGTTCCTTAGAGCAAGAAGTGGAGCAACCCATCAGTGGCACGAAGGATATTCGCACCACTTGCTCCAAGAGTCGTAAAGAAATTATTTTGACTCGTGAAGAGCTATGGGATTTACACACTACGATTTTAGCGTATAATCGGATGCATCGTTTTTTTAAAGAAAAATATTTGCTTTACCCATTACTATCTTTGTGGGTGCAGGATTTACCAAGTCATGACAAGTTGACAAAACGCTTTGAAAGAACTTTTGATGCGTACGGTGTATTATTGGATAGTGCTACACCAAAATTACAACAGTTACGTATAACTATGAGTCGTACAAAGAATGCTATTAAAAATGATCTACAACGAATTTTGCAAGATAAGGACAATCAAAAATATTTCCAAGAAGCCATTGTTACTATGCGTAACAATCGATACGTCATTCCTGTAAAACAAGAATACCGAGGAGCATTTCCTGGTCTTATCCATGACAGATCTGCTACAGGTGCGACCTTATATATCGAGCCTATGCGATTGGTGGATTTAAACAATGAATTACAAGAGGCTACCTTAGCAGAGGAACAGGAAGTACTTCGTATTTACAAAGAATTAACAGAGTTGGTACGAGCTCATGCAGATACATTATTAGATGCATGTAAACGTGTATCCCATGTAGAATTTGTCTATGGAAAAGCAGAATTAGCCATACGGATGAAAGCCGTCCGTGCCATCATCAGTCAAGGTCGAGAAGTGAATTTACTACAAGCGCGTCATCCTATGCTAGCTCCGAATGTGGTAGTTCCTACTACCATCACTTTAGGGACGAAGTATCGTATTTTGTTGATTACAGGTTCCAATACAGGTGGTAAAACAGTGTCTCTAAAAACATTGGGGTTGTTGGCGTTAATGAACCAAAGTGGATTATGTATTCCAGCTGACAGCGGATCTACCTTACCAATCTTTCATCATATCTATGCAGATATTGGAGATGAACAAAGTATTGAAGCCAGCTTGAGTACATTCTCTGCCCATATGTCGCAGGTAATTCGGATACTGAAAAAGGTAGGACCAAATGATTTAGTGTTACTAGATGAATTAGGTTCTGGTACGGATCCAGAAGAAGGAAGTGCCTTAGGGATTGCCATTATTGAATACTTCCGGAAAAAGGGAGCACTCATGATGGTGAGTACCCACTATAATGAGCTAAAAACATATGCATACCAAACAGAAGGCGTAGAAAATGGTCATGTAGAGTTTGATGAAAGGACTTTACGCCCTACATACCGTTTACATATTGGCGTAGCAGGTAGTTCGCATGCACTTAGCATTGCGGCTCGTTTAGGATTACCACAAGAAGTGGTAGACTTAGCACGAACACAATGGGAGTTGAATGGACGCAGTGCTATGGAAGATATGCTTCGTGAGTTAAATCAAGAGCTTAGAAAAACACAAGAGCGTGAACGTGCTTTGAAAAAAGAACAAGAAGAAGTTCGTCGCATGCGTACGCAAGTGATGCGAGATAAAAAAGCATTACAAGATAAGAAAAAAGTAATCTTGGAAAAAGCTCGTGAAGAAGCGCAAAATATGAAGCGCTCCGTTCGTATTGAAAGTGAACAAATCATTAAAGAGTTAAAAGGTTCTTTCAATGAAACGGATAAACAAAAGCGACAAGATGCTATTTCTAAGGCTAGAAAAGGCGTTTCCAATGTAGCTGTTCCTACAGGTGTTATAGAAAAACGAGAACGTTTAGATGTGACGAAGGTAAAAGTAGGGGATGTAGTGTTCTTAGATAACTTACAATCCTTAGGGACGATATTGGATATCCAAGGAAAGCGGATTCAAGTGGATATGAATGGATTGACGGTCACTGTTAAAGAGAAAGATTTACTGGCAGCCACTCGTGAGGAAGCTAGTGCCTTATTGCGTAAAGAAAACCCTGCACCTATGTCCAATCGTCAGCGGAAGCGATCTGGTATGGCGGTTATTCGTCAACAACAAGCCTCTACGGAGTTAAATATTATTGGTAGAACAGTAGATGAAGCCGTTGTAGAAGTGGGACGATTTATAGATCAAGCTATACTAGCTGGTTTAAATTCGGTGCGTATTGTTCATGGTAAAGGAACAGGTGCGCTCCGAGCGGGTGTTCATGACTATTTACGAACCTTGCCAGGCATTAAAAGTTATGACCTAGCAAGTCTAGATGAGGGTGGTGCTGGCGCTACCACAGTCATCCTATAGAATCGCTGAGAGCAATTCGATTTGTACAAACATTAGCAAATAGAGTATAATTAAGGGTGTTCTATAGGAAATAATGAGCTTTAGAGAGGTGACATATGAATCCTAGTTCATCAAGACCCATTCCTCCTCGGAGACGAGTTGTGAAAAAGAAACCAGTGAAGAAGAAATCATCATGGAAACGTTCCTTTTGGTTGTTCTTCATCTTATTTATATTAATTGTAGCAGGAGCAGGCTGTGGCTTTTTAGGCGCTACCATGTCTTCCTTACCAGATGTAGGCAATGTAAAACCTGCGGCGTCATCTCAGATTTATGATGCTAATGGAGATTTGATTACTACCGTTCATTCAGAGGAAAATCGCTTGCCAGTAAAATTGGCGGATATTCCTCAAAAGTTCCAAGATGCGTTTATTGCTACGGAAGATAATCGATTCTACAGTCATCACGGCATCGACCCTATCGGTATTTTACGTGCTGTATGGGTAAATATTGTTCATGATGGAGTGGCAGAGGGTGGCTCTACCATTACTCAACAGCTAGCTCGTAATGCTTTCTTAACACAAGATCGTACGTTTAAGCGTAAGATTATGGAAGCATTATTGGCATTGCGCATTGAACAGCATTATACAAAAAAAGAAATCCTAGAAATGTACATGAACCAAATTTACTTTGGTCAAGGTGCGTATGGTGTGCAAACAGCATCTCATGTCTATTTTGGTAAGGACGTACAAGATTTATCTTTAGCACAAATGTCGATTCTAGCAGGCTTGCCACAAAGTCCTAACTATTACTCTCCATTTAATAATTTAAAAGCAGCAAAAGCTCGACAAGCCGTTGTATTGGGGCAGATGGTAAAATATGATTACTTGTCCCAAGCTGATGCAGAAGAGGCAAAACAAGCAGATATCCACCTGTTGGATAAACCGCAATCCACTAATAGTTATGGTAGCATGGGATACTTTGTTAACTATGTCATCAATGAAGTGTCGGAACGCTATGGTGATAATGCAATTTATAAAGAAGGTATGAAAATTTATACCACCATCGACATGAAAGCCCAACGTGCTGCAGAAAAAGCGATGGAAAACTTGCCAGATTATTATACTGATGAAAATGGTTTGCGACAGCCACAAGGGGCTTTGATTTCTATAAATCCTCATAATGGACATATTGTAGCCATGGTGGGTGGTAGAGGAACAGATTCCTTTAACCGTGCTACTATGGCAGTACGTCAACCAGGTTCATCCTTTAAACCGTTTGTATATTTGGCAGCCTTAAAACATGGCGATAACCCAGGTACTGTGTATGTGGATAAACCGTCGGAGTTCCATGGTTGGAAACCGCAAAACTATTCACGTAAACACTCAGGTGCCATGACGATGCGTAATGCGGTAGCACATTCTAATAATGTGGTAGCTGTATTGGCCGCCGATAAAGTAGGTATGTCCAATGTGCTAGATTTAGCAGAAAAAATGGGTATTACCACATTGGATAAAAAAGGTGATGACAACTTAGCTGTAGCCTTAGGTGGTTTGACGAAAGGCGTTACACCAATAGATATGGCAGTAGCCTATGGCGTGCTTGCTAATAATGGTGTGAAAGTAAAACCTGTATCCATTACAAAAATTGTAGATCGTAATGGCAATATCGTTGAAGAATCATCTATTGATGAAACCCGGGTGGTGGAACCAAAGTATGCGTATATGATGACAAATATGTTGGAATCTGTTATTAAATACGGTACAGGTGGAAACGCTTACTTCGGTCGTCCTGCAGCTGGCAAAACGGGTACCACAGATGAAGAAAAAGATGCTTGGTTTGCTGGATATACACCTGATTTAGTGACAGTAGTTTGGATGGGTGATGACAGTGGTTCTGAAACATTACACGGGACTACAGGTGGTCAAACACCAGCCGTAATTTGGAGACAATACATGCAAGCAGCTTTGGCAGATACACCAGCCTCTAACTTTACAGTACCAGATGGTGTAGGTCCTGAGGCATATGCAGGTAATACAAATCCAGATAAGAAAAAAGATGATAAAGACAAGAAAAAAGACGATAAAGACAAGAAAGATGGAGATGGAGATTTAGATAATGATGATGGTACAACATCAAATGATGAAAGCCCCTCTAAATCAAAAAGTAATAAAGGGAAAGATCCCGTTATTGCCCCTAAATCCTCTAAAAGTTCACAGTAATATAGGAGATAATCATGATTAGTGCAGCAGAACAGTTTCGCCTCATTTCCCATGGGGTAGCTGATCTTTTACCAGAAGATGAATTTAAGAAGAAACTTGAAAAGTCCGTAGCAACCAATACGCCATTGATTGTTAAATTAGGTTTGGACCCTACAGCTCCAGATATCCACTTGGGTCATACTGTAGTCTTGCGTAAGTTAAAATTGTTCCAAGACTTTGGACATAAAGTTATCATCTTAATTGGCGACTTTACAGCTCGTATCGGTGACCCTACTGGTAAAAGTGTAACTCGTCCACCATTGACAGAAGAACAAGTTATCACCAATGCAAAAACATACCAAGAGCAAATCTTTAAAGTCTTAGATCCTGAAAAAACAGAAGTGCGCTTTAATAGCGAATGGTTGAGCAAATTAGACTTTGCTGATGTGTTGAAACTAGCATCTAAGTACACCGTAGCTCGTATGTTAGAACGTGATGACTTTCATAAACGATATACAGAAGGTCGGCCAATTAGCATTCATGAGTTCATGTATCCATTGATGCAAGGTTATGACTCTATTGCTTTGAAAGCAGATGTAGAATTTGGTGGTACTGACCAAACATTTAACCTGTTAATGGGTCGTCATCTACAAGGCGAAGAAGGAATGCCAGAACAAACAATCATCACGATGCCGATTTTGGAAGGCCTTGATGGTGTCCAAAAAATGAGTAAATCTCTTGGCAATTACATCGGTATTAGCGAAGCTCCATCTGAAATGTATGGTAAAGCGATGTCGATTCCAGATGAGTTAATGATGCGTTACTTTATGCTTGTTACCGATATGTCTATTGAAGAACAAGAACAACTTAGCAAGGATTTAGAGTCTGGTGCAGCCCATCCAAGAGATGTAAAAATGAAGTTGGCTCATACCATTGTTCGTTTATACCATGGTGAAGAGGCAGCCAACTTTGGTCAAGATGAGTTTGTTCGTGTGTTCCAAAAACATGCGATGCCAACAGATATTTCAGAATATAAAGTGGCTATTACAGAAGAACCTGTTTTCGTACCACAATTATTATCTGATGCAGGATTAACAGCAAGTAATGGGGAAGCAAGACGATCCATTAAAGCGGGGGCCTTTAAAATTGATGGTGAAAAGTGCAACGAAGAGCATATCGTATTGAAAGATGGTATGGTCTTGCAAGTTGGGAAACGGAAATTCATCAAAATCGTTTCTTGTTAGTTTATGTAGCCTGTGGCGTTTTAACTGAATAGGGAAAAGGGAAGAGCACGGTATACCCCCTCTCAAACGGTATTTCATAATGTTTGTTCGGGGGCACACCGTGCTCTTCTTGCATTTGTGTAATTCTATTAGTAATAGATCGCCACAAGGCTACTACGCCTAACTGCGTTCCTCTGGGGGGGAGCGTGTGGTTCGACTCCCACCTAGTCAATCTATGATAGCACCCGTATAGGGTGCTTTTTTATTAGTGCTACATCCTTATATTGTCATTTCTGTATACTTTTATGATAGCATTTATAATGCTTAGAGATATTTTAAAAAGATTAGGCCTAGTATAGCAACATATATTCTTCTATATTTCAAAAACAGCGTTAGTCTGCTGAATCAATTAGGTATACATATAGAATTATGCTTGACTATTTAGTATATATGTTGTACTATATACTTAAATTATGAATACTATTTCTAATGGAGGGATAATCATGAGTCGTGATACTGCATATGTTCTTTGGTTTGATGAATTGCATCGTGAGGATGTGGATATTGTTGGTGGTAAGTCTTCTTCTTTAGGAGAAATGACTTCCTCTACGAATGTGCCTGTTCCTTATGGTTATGCTACGACAGCCCATGGCTATCGCTATTTCATGGAAGAGACTGGTTTAGTAGAACGTATTAAAGCTAAATTAGAAGAATTACATGATGTAGAGAACTCTGCGTTGTTACGTAAGGTCACTGCAGAAGTGCGTCAAATGATTATGGATGAAGAAATGCCAGCTCCATTAGCTAAGGCGATTCGTGAAGGTTATGAAGAGTTAGCTCGTAAAGTAGGAGAAGAAAATCCATTCGTGGCAGTACGTTCTAGTGCTACTGCGGAAGATTTGCCAGATGCTAGCTTTGCAGGTCAACAAGATACATATTTAAATGTTCGTGGCGCAGATATGATTATTGCAAAAGTTAAAGAATGCTATGCATCTACTTTTACAGACCGTGCTACGTACTATCGTGTAAAACAAGGGTTCGATCATATGACAGTAGCCTTGTCTGCTGCTATCCAAATGATGGTATATTCCAAAGCAGCAGGTGTTATGTTCTCTGTGAACATTATGAATGGCGATGATAAATCGATCATCATTGAAGGTTCTTGGGGCCTTGGTGAATATGTAGTTCAAGGGACTGTGACACCTGATAATTTCACCGTAGATAAAGCTACCTTACAAATTACAGATCGTATGATTAATGATAAAAACGTGGCGTTAGTTCGTAAACCTGATGGAGATTGTGAAGAAATTCATATCCCTGATGAGCAAGCTCGTGCACAAGTGATTACAGATGCGCAAGTCATCGAACTGGCTACGTATGCAAAAGCAATTGAAAAACATTATGGTTGCTACATGGATATGGAATGGGGCATTGATGAGCGTGATGGTAAAGTATGGATCTTACAAGCTCGTCCAGAAACTGTATTCTCTCAAAAGAAAGAAAAAGAAGAAACTGTAGTGGAAGCGACTACAACAGAACGAAAGATTGTTGTAAAAGGTCTTCCAGCGAGCCCTGGTAAAGCTGCAGGTCGTGCTCATGTTATCGAAAATCCAGAAGATATCGACGATTTCAAAGAAGGAGAAATCCTTGTTACTACTATGACTGCACCTGACTGGGTACCAGCGATGAAAAAAGCAAAAGCTATCGTTACCGATGCTGGTGGTATGACTTGTCATGCGTCTATCGTAAGTCGTGAGTTGGGGATCCCTTGTATTGTAGGTACTAAATCTCGCAGTGAAGAGGCGACAAAAACGATTACTGATGGTCAAATGATTACCGTAGATGCTACCAATGGTATTGTCTATGATGGTATTTTAGAAGAAGCTACCAAAAAAGCTGAGCCTGTTGCAGAAACTCGCTATGTAGAGCCAACGCCGATTACTGGTACTAAAATCTATATGAACTTAGGAGATCCAGATTTAGCCGAAAAATATGGCGTATTACCTTGTGATGGTATCGGCTTAATGCGTGAAGAATTTATTTGGACTACTTTTATTCATGAACACCCAATGCATTTAATCGAAACGGGTCGTCGTGATTTTGCTATCGATACTTTAGCCGAAGGTATGCGTAAAGTATGTGCAGCCCTAGCGCCTCGACAAGTTGTATTGCGTTTGAGTGACTTTAAATCCAGTGAATACCGTGATTTAAATGGTGGTGAAAAGTACGAGCCAGAAGAATCTAGCGCGCTACTTGGATTCCGTGGGGCTTCTCGCTATTATGATGAACGCTATGCGCCAGCTTTCTTATTAGAATTAGAAGCTATCAAAAAAGTACGCAATGAATTTGGTTTTAAAAATTTACAAGTTATGATTCCATTCTGCCGTACTGTGAATGAAGCAGCAGAAGTCACTCGTATTATGGCAGAGCACGGCTTACAACGTAATGCAGATTTCAAAGTATGGTTGATGGCTGAAATTCCTGCTAATATTATTTTGGCGGATCAATTTAATCAATATGTGGATGGTTACTCTATCGGATCCAACGATTTAACTATGCTTGTATTAGGTTGTGATCGGGATAATGAAACTGTACAACATATTTATGATGAAAGAAACTTGGCTGTAAAACGTGCGATTAAACATTTAATTGAAACAGCACACAAAGATGGTAAAACAGTATCCATCTGTGGACAAGCACCAAGTGTATATCCAGAGTTCTGTGAGTTCTTAGTAAAACATGGTATTGATTCTATTTCTGTAAATCCAGATGCTGTGGTGTCTACGAAGAAAATGGTGGCACAATTAGAACAACGTATTATGTTAGATGCTTTGACAGGCAAAGGTCGTCAAAATACAGAAGCTTTAGATTGGTAATAGATGAGGAGGCTCTGGGGAGAGCCTCCTTTTTCATAGAAAGGTAACAATATGAATCTTTCAAAACGACAAGAATCGATTGTACAACAAGAAGGGCCTATCACAGGAAAAGCTATCGCTACGAAATTAGACTTAACAAGGTCTGCATTGCGATCGGACTTAACAGTCTTGACGATGATGGGCATTTTAGATGCACGGCCAAAGGTAGGGTATTACTATGTTGGTAAAGTGGCAAATAATCCTTTAGCTGCTGAGATTAATAGTTTTACAGTAGCACAAGTTATGTCCAGTGTGGTAGCAGTCAGCTCTACAGCATCCGTATATGACACAATTGTTACTATGTTCACAGAAGATGTAGGAACTATCTTAATCTGCGATGATGGTATATTAAAAGGAGTGGTTTCTCGTAAAGATTTATTGCGTGCCTCTCTTGGCGGATCTGATTTAAATACTATGCCTATTTCTATGATTATGACACCCACTAGTAAAGTCGTAGTAGCATATCCAGATATGCCTGTTGTGGAAGCCGTAGAACGGATGATTGATTTTGAAATAGATTGCGTCCCTGTGGTAGATAAGGTATTATTAGAGACAAGCAAAGAATATCGTGTAGTAGGTCGTATTTCTAAAACAACAGTAACACGTTTATTTTGGGACTGTGGAAAACGATAGGAGTAATTATGGCTAAAATTATTTATGCAATTTCTGACTCCCTAGGGGAAACAGCTGAATCGGTAGCACGTGCTACGGCAAGTCAATATGATAAAGAAACGATTGATATCGTTCGCGTGCCTTATATTAATGATGAATTACAAATCAATGAAGTGGTGAAAGAAGCCGCTACAGGCGGACATGTCATCTGCCATACTATTGTATCACCAACATTGCGGTCTTATTTAGATACAGCTTGCAAAGCACAAGGGGTACAAGCCGTAGATATTATGGGACCGGTCATGAATGCAGTAGGAACTATGACAGATACAGAGCCTAGATTGGCCCCTGGTATGATTCATAAGCTAGATCAAGAATATTTCAAAAAGGTAGAGGCCATTGAATTTGCCGTGAAATATGACGATGGTAAAAATCCAAAAGGCTTTGAAAAAGCAGATATTGTCATTATTGGTATTTCTCGTACAAGTAAAACGCCATTATCTATGTTCTTAGCCTATAAAAAAATTAAAGCTGCCAATTTACCGCTAGTACCAGAAGTGCCCTTGCCAGAGGAATTATTTCAAATACCAGGCCGTAAAATTGTAGGATTAATTATTGATCCTTTCAAATTGAATAATATCCGTGAAGAACGTCTTCGTACGATGGGATTGCATTCTGATGCTAATTATGCTAATGTAAGCCGTATCGAAGAAGAATTAAATTACGCTAAAACTGTGATGAGACGCTTGCATTGCCCTGTGCTTGATGTAACAAATAAATCTATCGAGGAAACCGCAGGCATGGTGATGCAAATTATTCAGAAAAATCGTGTCATGGATACACGTTAAGGTGGGAGGTGTCATATGAGTATTCGAGAGATGTTGGAAGAGCGGGAATATGCTATCTTAAGCCCTTATGCGGCTAAGAGTAGAGAAGCAGTGCGTGATCGTGAGGAAGAGCCTGATCCATATCGAACGGACTTTCAACGAGACCGAGATCGTATTTTGCACAGCAAATGTTTCCGTCGATTAAAACATAAAACGCAAGTATATATTGCTCCAGGAGACCATTATCGGACTCGTATGACACATACCTTAGAAGTAGGTCAAATTGGACGTACTATCGCTCGAGCCTTACGTTTGAATGAAGATTTGACAGAAGCTATTGCAATGGGCCATGATGTGGGGCATACACCATTTGGACATGTAGGGGAATATGCTCTTCGTGATATGGTAGGTCACTTTAATCATAATGAGCAAAGCTTGCGCATGGTGGAAAGTATTGAAAAGAACGGTCAAGGGTTAAACTTAACTACTGCGGTTCGTGATGGTATTTTAGGGCATACAGGTTCTCATATACCTGTTACCCTAGAAGGGCAAATTATACGTACTGCAGATCGTATCGCTTATTTATGTCATGACTTTGATGATGCCTTACGGGCACATATGCTCAGGGTTGATGATTTACCGAAAGAAGTAGTGCAAGTCTTTGGAGATACCCATTCTAAAATGATTACTGCTATGGTCACAGATATGGTGACATCCTCTATGGATCAACCAGTTATATCTATGTCTGACCGTGGCGTGGAAACTATGAATATTTTCCGTCGTTTCATGTTTGAACGGGTTTATCGAGCTCCTTCGTTAATTCCAGATCGGAATAAAGGTGATTATGTAGTGAAACATCTATTCATGTACTATAAGGAACACCCTGAGGCGATCCGCCATGAAATCCACCATGACAATCCCATCACAGACCAAGATATCGTAGACTATGTGGCGGGTTTGACGGACAACTATGCGATCAAATTATTTACAGAATACTATATACCGAAAGTATGGGATAACTAACCTAGTTTTACAAAAAATGCTGCGCTATGACGTGGCATTTTTTTGTTTACAAATTTGGGCTATCAATACCCTAAACTCTGAAAAATTAAAAGTTTGGGGTATTGATAACCTAAACTTTATAAAAATGGAAGTTTGGGGTATAATAAGTAAAAAGGAGGGTGACTTATGAACCACAGAAAACCATTAAAAGTACGTCAAAATTATTTAGATCAGCTTATTTCGTTTAAAGATATAGAACCTGTCAAAGTCATCACTGGAATTAGACGTTGTGGAAAATCTAGCTTACTGCTTTTAATGCAGGAATATTTAATACAGCAAGGAATCCCAGAAGAACAAATTATAGCGATTAATTTTGAGTCCTTAACATTTCAAGAAATGACCTATAAGGATTTATACAATTATGTAAAAGATAAAATTACTACAGACCATACATACTATTTATTTTTTGATGAACTTCAAAAGATAGATCAATGGGAACTAGCTATTAATTCATTCCGAGTAGATTTTAATTGTGATATTTATATTACGGGCTCCAATTCCTATTTGTTATCATCGGAATATTCTACATATTTATCTGGCAGATATGTGGAAATCAAAATGTATCCTTTATCTTTTAGCGAATTTATTGACTTTCACGGATATAGAGTTACAGAATATAAAACTCCTATGGGACATAGTAAGAAACGTGCTGTCAATGCGCAACAAGATATTGTAGAACTAGGTGATTTGTTCGATGCCTATATGCGGTATGGGGGCATGCCAGGGATTGCTGATGTAGGATTAGAACAGGACAAGGCTTTCATATTGTTAGATGGTGTATATTCTACTGTAGTGGTACGGGATATTTTAGAGCGTGAAAGAAACCGAAAAGGAAGACAAATTACAGATGCAGAACTGCTTAGAAAAATAATTTTATTTTTAGCAGATAATATTGGGAATACAACATCATTTAACTCTATTAGTAATACTCTTGTATCGGAACAGATGATCGTTAATCGTGAAAAACAAGGAAAACCAGCCAATCAAACGATTGCTGCCTATATAGGTGCGCTGAAAGAAACCTATCTGTTTTATGATGTCAAACGATTTGATATAAAAGGAAAAGAATATCTGCGTACATTGGGGAAGTACTACATTGTTGATATGGGATTACGAAACTATTTATTAGGTGTCCGTGATAGGGATAGAGGACATGCATTAGAAAATGTAGTGTATCTTGAACTGTTGCGAAGAGGATATGATGTAGCTATCGGTAAGGTAGATACATTAGAAGTGGACTTTATAGCGACAACCGCAACGGAAAAGCTATATATTCAAGTCACTGAAACAATGAAAGATGAAACAGTGAGACAAAGAGAGTTAAAACCGTTACAAAAAATTCCTAATAACTATAAAAAAATAGTGCTTTCTATGGACTTAGCTTTAGACGATGATTATGAGGGTATACATGTAATTAGTCTAGTCGATTGGTTACTTTCTTAGTTTGACATTTGTTCTTATTTTAAGTAAACTAAAGAGTGGTACTGAGTAGTATACTTTGAGTTTTAATAGATATAAAAGAGAGTATGAAAGGAGGGCTATATTGGTTACCGTTAAGGAGAAAATTTTAGCAGCGGCGGCCATAATGATTGAAGAGCAAGGCATATCATTCCGCATGGATGATTTAGCAAAAGCATTGACTATTAGTAAACGTACGTTGTATGAACAATTTCGTTCTAAACATGAAATTGTAGAAACCATTTTAGTCCATGGGGCAGAAGACTTTTACAGACAGCATGAGAATATTGTGAACAATAAAAGTCTTACTGTAGAAGAAGTATTAAATAGGTATTTTAGAGTACGATCAAATTTGTATGCGGCTTTCAGTGGAGAATCTTTCATAGAAATCTTCTTATATACCGCAACTACAAGAAACGTTGAAAACTTTGTTCAAGAAAGATTGGGACTTACTTAAACACTATTTACTACACCAACAAGAGCAAGGAACTATTGCTCGCTATGTGGATGTTGATATTATCATTATGATGTTGCAAGGTGCTGTACGACGCATTGTGTTTGAAAGCTCCAATCATCATGAGGATATTTATAAATATATGCCAAAGGTTATTTCAGTTATATTACAGGGTATTACAAATAAGGGTGAAATGAATGAAAAAACAAGCGTATAATGGTTTAGTGGCAGCTAGCTTGGCAGCCCTTGTACTTGTATCTGGTTGTGGTGGACAAGCTCCGGGGCAAGGTCCAACGGAGGTTAACTCCTATAAAATCACAGCTACTGATACAAATGTACAAGAATCTTTCAATGGTACTGTATTGGCACAAAATTCTATTGTGATTCGAGCGAATGTATCCGGTCGAGTTGTTGAAAAATATGTAAAAGGGGGCGACACGGTAAAAGCCGGTCAAGCATTGTATCGTCTCGATGGACGTCAATACGAAGCGAACCTAGCTAGTGCACAAGCCAATGCAGCACGATCTAGCGCAGCGTACCAAAACTCTCAAGTCGATTTACAGCGCTATCAAACATTAGCAAATGAAGATGCCATTGCCCGCCAAACACTGGATACACAAGCTAGTGTGGCTGCACAAAATCGCGCAGCCTTAGAAGCTATGGAAGCACAAATCCGCTTAGCGGAAAATAATTTACAAGATACGGTTGTATATGCGCCATTTGATGGTACATTGGAAATGGATGATGTAGATTTAGGTACATTCGTTACAGCTGGACAAACAGCACTTGTCACATTGAACTCTACCGATCCAGTATATGTACAATTTAGTATGAGTGAAGCAGAGTACTTAGAATATAAAAAAGCACATCGTTCTGTAGATGGCGAAGTAGAATTGAAATTGTCCAATGGTGAAATCTATGGTACCTATGATGATAATCACAAAATTGTAAGCACAATTAAAGGTCGCATTGTGGAAGCTGCCAAAAACTTAGATAGCGGTACAGGTCAGCTGATTTTAAAAGCAGCATTCCCAAATCCAAATCATATGTTGTTACCAAATATGTATGCATCCGTTATTACTAGCGGTGAAACTATTCAAGGCGCTATCTTAGTGCCATCTCGTGCTTTATTACAAGTATTGGATAAAACATTTGTGATGGTCATCCGAGATGGTAAAGTAGAACAAGTGCCTGTCACAACAAGTGGTACCAGTGGTAAATACACCATCATTCGTCCTTCCAAAGATGGTAAAGGTTTAACAGTAGGCGATGAAATCGTTGTAGATGGCTTAACAAAAGCGAAAAATGGCGCAGAAGTAAAAGCAACTTTATTAAGCAAAGAAGATATTGAGAAAGGTAATTAGGGTGATATTGTGTCAAAATTCTTTATTAATCGCCCTATCTTTGCCATCGTAATCTCTATTATCATTACATTGCTAGGGTTGATTTCCTTATCAAAACTGCCGATCGACAGATATCCACAGATTTCTCCACCGCAAGTACAGGTACGTACTGCCTACATGGGGGCCAATGCTGAGGTTGTAAGCGAATCGGTAGCGGCAGTCATCGAAAAACAAATCGTTGGCGTCCAAAATATGGATTATATGCAATCCACGAGTACAGGGGATGGTTCCTATAACTTGACAGTTCAATTTGAGCAAGGAACTGATGCCGATATGGATACGGTAAACGTACAAAACCGTGTAGCCCGTGCCTTGGCATCCTTGCCATCCGAAGTACAAACGGTGGGCGTGACCACTACGAAATCATCTGGGGATATGGCTATGGTATTCTCCTTGGTATCTCCAAATGGTAGTTATGATAGAACTTTCTTAAAAAACTATGCTACGAACTATATGATGGATGCTATCCAATCTGTGAACGGTGTGGGTACGGTGCAGGAGTTCGGTGCTGACTATGCCATGCGTATTTGGCTAGATCCTACGAAAATGTCTAAGTATGGCGTTACGATAACGGATGTAAGCAATGCGATTCGCAGTCAAAACAAACAGGCTGCAGCAGGTGCATTAGGTTCCGATCCAATTGACAAAGATCAAGCTTTCAATACATCTGTAAAAGTACAAGGTCGTTTGGCTGAAATTTCAGAATTTGAAAATATCGTAATTAAAAAAGATAAAAAGAATAATTTATTGCATTTAAAAGATGTAGCTCGTGTTGAATTAGGGGCACAAAGTTATTCTGTAGAGCCTACAAGCTTTTCAAAAGAAACGGGTAATGATAAACCAGTAGCTGTATTTGCTGTTTCTTTAACGAATGATGCGAATGCATTAGAAACAATCAATGCTGTAAAAGAGATTATTCACCAACAAGAAGAAGCATTCCCACCAGATATGCAAGCGAAGATTATTGTAGATAATACAAAATTCGTAAAAGCTTCTATGAAAGAAGTAGTAAAAACTTTTGCAGAAGCCTTGATTCTCGTAGCGATAATTGTGTACTTGTTCTTGCAAACATGGCAGTCCACAGTGATTTCAATGATTGCAGTGCCAGCATCTTTGATTGGTACTTTTGCGGCGTTCCAAGTAATGGGCTTTACTGTTAATACATTGACCTTGCTAGCTATGGTGTTAGCGATCGGTCTCGTCGTGGATGATGCGATCGTCGTAATCGAAGCTGTAGAATATGAAATGCGCTACAATGGGTTGAAACCAAAGGCGGCTACCGTAGCAGCCATGGAAAAAGTACAAGGCCCTGTTATTGGTATTGCCTTTGTATTGATTTCCGTATTCGTTCCAGTGTCCTTCATGGGTGGTTTAACGGGGGTATTGTATAAACAATTCGCTTTAACAGTAGCTATTTCTGTTATTATTTCTGCCTTTGTAGCATTGACATTGACGCCTGCATTGTGTGGTATTATGTTAAAACCACATAAGCCAAAAGAGACTACTAATATAGTGGGTCGTTTCTTGGAGTGGTTTAATGGATTTTTGGATCGAAGAATCGATCAATATGGTATTCTTTTAGCTCGTTGGTCCAATCGTCTATGGGCCACATGGTTGGCATTGGCTATCTTCTTAGGTGCAGCTTTTGGTATGATGCGTATGGTGCCAAGTGGATTCGTACCTGCTGAAGATAGTGGCTATTTTCTGGTTGCGGTATCCTTGCCGCCAGGGGCTACTTCTAGCCGTACAAAAGATGTGTTAACTGATTTAGGTCACTTCTTGAATGAAGATAAAGATATGAATGGTACGATCACAGTGCCAGGTTTTGATGTCTTGTCAGGAACGGCACAAACTAGTGGTGGTGCCATCTTTACATCCTTAATTGATTGGGATGAAAGAACGCAACCAGATCAACAGCTTGGTTCGAAGATTAGAAATACTTTCATCTATGGTTCTAAGGACCCACGAGGAACGATTATTCCGTTGAATCCACCATCCATCCCAGGTCTTGGTAAGACGGGTGGTTTCTCCATGTACCTCATCAATAAAGCGGGTCATAATACAGAACAAATGAATGCGGTAGTAGAACAGTTCCTAGCAGAGGCTAGAAAGCGTCCTGAGTTCAGCACCATTTACACGACTTTCAATACGGCTACACCATCCTATAATTTTGATGTGAATCGTGATAGAGCAGCTCGTGATGGCGTAGCTGTGACAGATATTTATATGGCTTTACAAGGGTATTATGGTGGCATGCAGTTAAATGACTTTACTAAGTTTGGTAAAAACTATAAAGTTATGTTACAAGCGGACAATCAGTTCCGTACAGACCCAAGTATGAATCATCTGTTGACAGTACGTAATGCAGCAGGTCAAATGGTACCAGTTGACACATATATTACACCACAGAAGACAACCTCTGCCTTTGTGGTAACACGATATAACAACTTCCCAGCAGTGAGCATTGGTGGTAATACTAACCAAGGTGTTAGCTCTGGTGATGCTATCAAAGCATTAGAAGAAGTGGCGAAAAATACATTGCCACAAGGATATACCTATGATTGGGGTGGACAAACTCGTGAGGAAATCAAAGCGGGATCCCAAGTGTTGATTATCTTTGGATTCGGTATTGTCTTTGTATTCCTTGTGTTGGCTGCCTTGTATGAATCTTGGAAAGTACCATTTGCAGTACTATTATCTGTTCCAACAGGTATCTTTGGTGCTGTACTTGCCCCATGGTTATTCAATATGATTGGTGCCATGATGAAATCTACACATTTCTTTGCCTTGGATATTTACTTCCAAATCGGCTTGCTTACATTAGTGGGCTTGGCAGCGAAGAATGCGATCTTGATCATCGAATATGCTAAGATTCGTGTCGATGAAAGAGGTATGAACTATGTAGATGCCGCTATTGAAGCAGCGAAGATTCGTTTACGTCCTATCTTGATGACGTCCTTTGCATTCATCATTGGATGTTTGCCATTGATGTTGGCAAGTGGAGCTGGTGCTGGTGCCCGTGCATCCTTGGGTGTGACCGTAGTATTTGGTATGATTACAGCTACATTCTTTGGAGTGGTAATCATTCCTATGCTGTTCATCATTATGGAAAAACTAGGCTTTAAACGTCACTAATTAGACTATGCAGCCTCGTGGGTCGTTACTTGTGAGGCTATGCAGCCTGTGGCGGGTTTAACTAAATATCATAAAGGGAAGCCCATGGCATACTCCTTCTCAAACGGTATTTCATAATGTTTGTTCAGGAGCACGCCATGGGCTTCTTGCATTTGTGTAATTTAGTTAGTAAGACCCGCCACAAAGGCTGCTACGCCTAACTGCGTTCCTTAGAGTGTTGTTAGAGCACGGTATACCCCTCTCAAACGGTATTTCATAATGTTTGTTCGGGGGCACACCGTGCTCTTTTTGTGTTTGTATGATTTGGTCAATAAAGATCCGACACGAAGGCTACTACGTCTCTAATGGCGTTCTTAGTGTGGATATAATGTTTATCTGCTATACAGATGCTCCTTTTATAGTATAACTGAAGTGTATGTTGTTGTTATGGGCACACTTATAATATGCAATTCGTGTAAAAATCGGGGAGGGAAGTATACAAGGGAAAAAATCCATAAAATGATTGAAATTGCTTAATACCAATGATATTATGTAGATGTATACTTATGATTATGTTAGTAAGCACAGGAAAAAAGTGTTCAAGCCTTCTATATAAGGTTTAGGTTGGACTGTATGGTTATGTGTGTATATGTATATGGGGTGTATTATGAAACGATATGACGTATTGCTATCTTGTATTACTCTTTCATTATTGACAAATGTGTGGACTGTATCTGCAGAGGTGATAACAAGAGACAAGTATACTGTGGTGTATTCAAATCCTGGAAAGGAAACGTCTTATACGTATGATGCAACTAAGGAAAATAAACCGTTGAATTTTTTAGTAATTTCTGCATTGGGCGGCACTAATAATATCACGATTAAAGGTAAATTAGGAGATTCCAATGGACCATCTAGTACGTTTGATACCAATACATCAGTTGCGGAACTTCGTGAAGGGGACTATCGTTTTACACTTGATTCTGAGAAAAATAATGCGCCACCATCAAGTATCATGATATCGATGGTGGTGTTACTGGAAAGAATAATATTGTATTTGAGGATGTTACCGTTGACAATCATACCGTGTCATCTGGGATTCAGACAATGGATCAAATGAGTGTGCATAGTAAGGGAAAAAATGGACTTGCAGCTGCGTCGATTACATTTAAAGGGGTGAATACCATCAACACCTTATTAGATGATCCAAATCTAGATAATTATGCTAGTAAAAAGTCAAATGGTATTCAATTGTTCAATAATGGTACAACTGTAGGAAACTATCATATACATTCAGAAGTAGGGTCTACATTGAATGTGAATGTTACGTCAGCTTCTAGTCGTGGTCGTGGTATAGCGGTGAATCATTATAATAATACAATGGGTTCAACGGCTATAAAAAAAGAAACCCCCACTGTGACGGTGATGGAGTTTGATGGTGATGTGAATGTAAAAATAGATAGACATGGTCAAGAAGAGGCAGAAAATTATGGGATTGGTCTCTTTTCCAGGGGGAGTAAAAGAAATCGGGATACAATTCCCGATGCTTCTAAATTAGAAGCTATATTTAGGGGCAATCTCAAGGTAGATGTAACACCTGTATATGACGCTCAGGGTAATCCTAAAAGCATTGGAGACGCTATTAATGTGAACGGAAAAAATAGCAAAGTTGATATTGTTGGTGGACCAGATAAAGTGATTCAAATCAAAGGGGATATACATGCCTATAATAGTGGTATCGTTAATTTGAATTTAGGCAATAAAGACTCTTATTTTGAAGGCGAGGCTCATATAGGCAAAGAAAAGTTTACATCCAAGCAGAATTTATTTGATGAAACTGTCGATGCTGATGACAATGTCATCCTACGGGAACAGGATATTAAAAAAGTTGAGAAGCAGATTGCGACCTGGAAAAAAATACTAGAGAAACCTACCCTAACTGCTAAAGGAAGAGAAAATTATAAGAAAAAAATTGCAGATGCAGAAGCTTCTATCGCGAAAAGCAAATTCTATTTTGATGAACATGGTATTATAAAAAATGATGCTATTGATACCACAAATAATGCGATTAATCTTACTATGAGCAATGGCGCTCACTGGAAAGTTACGAATGATTCCATGGTAAAAGATTTGGATTTAACCAAAGGTGCCATTGTAGAATTTGGAAACGATAAAAAGTATGTTAATGTATCTGTAAAACATTTAATGGGGGATACAGAAACACTGAAAATGAACGGGAATATTATCAGTGGTGATACTGATAGATTGGTGACTCGAAAAGGCAGTGATGGGGTTCATAACATTGACTATAAAGACGATGGAGCAGCTAAAACGAAGGGACATGAGCATTTAAAACTTGTAGAAAACTTAGGGGATTTGACAGACAATAAGGCCAAGTATAAATTACTGTATGGTACTACAGATCAAGGGGCCTATGAGTTCATTGTATCTAATTCTGAAACTTCAAAGATAGCCAAAATTGAGCCAGATGGAAAAAATGATTTTTATTTAAACCCTAATGGTCGATTGAGTTCTGGAGCTCAGGCTGTTGAAGTACTACATAATATGATATACCAAAGTAATTTAGCTACCATGGGTACACTAGTACAACGATTAGGGGAAACACACCTAGATAAAAAGGTGCGCAACTCTAATGACATTTGGGTAAAGTTAATTGGTGGTAAATATAGTAGCGATGGAGATGTAAAGGTAGGTACATATAGCAATAACTATTACGGTATACAAGGTGGGTTTGATTGGCAAAGAAAGCATGGAGGATGGATTGCCTATCATGGACTTAATGTAGGTATGTTACAGGCTCGTGGCACACTAGATGAATTCAGTGGCTCTATTAAACTCACACAAGCTGCAATAGGTGGGTATTCCTCTTGGGTGCATCCAAAAACAAATATGTATGTTGATATTGTGGGACGTATCGCTAATTACCGTGGTGGGTTCGACATGATAAACCGTTCTCATACAGATGTATCTTCTGATACTATGCACACTGTATCGTATCTCGGATCAGTTGAATTAGGTAGACGCTTCTATTTCAAGAAAAATGATACACGCAAGTATTATATAGAACCAGAAGCACAATTGACGTATCAAAGCATTGGTGGTTATCCTATGCACATGAAACATGGATTAACATCAGTGACAGATGATTTTAAAGGTTTAGTTCTGCGTATCGGTGCCAGAATTGGTATAGACAGTATCACACCAGGGCATATTAATCCATATATTAAGATTATGCATGAACGAGAATTATGGGGAGATACAACACATACCTTTAATGAAGTGGCTGTGGAAAAACCATCGAAACAAGATAGTTGGTTTACTTATGGATTTGGTGCAACCTATATAAGTAAAGATGAAAATAAACAATTTTATTTTGAAGCACAAGGGTCAACGAAACATAAGGTAAAACAAAATTGGCAAATTAATGCAGGATTTAGACATCGATTCTAATCGTAATACCTCACTATTGGGTCTCCAGTAGTGAGGTATTTGCATTGTATGGTATAATAGAGCAATAGCCGATGAACTAGGTTCATTCGATGAGTGAGGTACAAATGAAAGTTATTATTTCAACGTTGAATTCAAAATATATACACTCTTCTTTGGCATTGCGCTATTTGCAGGCCTATGGAAGAACTAAGGATGAGGCATATGAGATAGTGGAGTACACTATTAATATGCCTATTTTAGATATCTTAAACAATGTGACTACTTTAGAGGCAGATGTAATAGGGTTTGCTTGTTATATTTGGAATATCGATATGACATTGCATCTTTGTTCTATGATCAAAGCGGTTCATCCTAACACGAAAATTATATTAGGTGGTCCAGAGGTGAGTTATACTGCTAGGGAATTATTAGATGACCACCCGTATATTGACTATATTGTGCAAGGGGAAGCTGAGGAGGCTTTCACTTCTTTTGTGAAAGCAATCCGTACAGGGCAATCTCCTGTGAATCCCGTCATCCCTGGTATCTTAGGTAGAGAACATGGTGAGATTCAAGGGTCTGAAGAGGCCGTTGAGGTGAAAGACCTAAGCACGATACCATTCCCGTACACAGAGGAAGATATGCTTACCTTAGGGAATAAAATTGTCTATTATGAATCTTCTCGTGGTTGTCCCTTTAGTTGCCAGTATTGTTTATCTGGAAATCGCAACACTGTACGATTCTTTCCCCAAGAACGGGTAATCGAAGAGTTAGCTTGGTTCGTGGCGCACAATGTGAAACAGGTGAAGTTTGTGGATCGTACATTTAACTGTGCGACTCATCATCACATTCCATTGATGGAGTGGATGCGTGATCATGGGGGACAGACGAACTTTCACTTGGAAATGGAATCTATATTGATGACAGAAAAAGAAGTAGATATTCTAAGTTCTACTCGCCAAGGACAAATACAGATTGAGGTAGGCGTTCAAAGTACCCATGATAAAACTTTGGAGGCCATCCATCGGCGCAATGATTGGGGCCGCATTCAGTCCGTTATCCCTCCGATTATAAAGGCCGGGCGCACCCATGTGCATATGGACTTAATTGTAGGTTTGCCTTATGAAAGCAAAACTATTTTCGAGAAGTCCTTTAATGATTTGTTCAGTTTACAACCTCATGCGTTGCAGATTGGATTTTTAAAGTTATTAAAAGGCTCTGGCGTACGTTCTATGGCCGAGTATAAATACATTGCGAATCCGAAAGCTCCTTACGAAGTATTACAAACTCATGTATTGCCTTACGATGATGTGCGGATGCTAAAACATTTTGAAGATGTGTTCGAACGGTTCTATAATAGTGAACGGTATCGTACAGTCTTTGGGTACATTAGTGAAAGCTTAATCCAAGAGGGATCGGCCTTTGCCTATTTTGAAGACATGACCAAATTATGGTTAGAAAAAGGGAATCAAGACCGCAAACTAAACGATGCTGATCAAATTGCATTCCTCTATGAGTTCTTTTCGTTGAAAGGGGACCGAGTGGCCTGTGATTTACTGCGCTACGATGTGTTGACTTCTTTCAATGGTAAAATACGGGATGAACGATTTGGCTTATCCAAAGATAGAAAGCAAGAAATGCAGGATGCCGAGATATTTTGGCGTGAGGAAGAACTGGTACAACGATATATCCCTAACTATTCTTTTGTAGAATGGCGGAGAATCCGACAGGATTATCATACGATTGAGGTCTGTAGTGAATCATTGTCATATTTAGGGATTCCAAGAAGTTTCTATGATGCTATAGAAGTTGTAGCATCCCAAAATGAGGAATACAATTGTTCTACCACAAGTTCTGTACATAGTGCTAAGGAATGCTATACACAAGAAATTAGTGCAGTTAAACAAAGTAATATACGTTGTGATGAGGCTATGACTGACAATGTTATAGCAGATAATAGATACACTATCATTATTGACGTAAAAGGTGAGATGAAACCTTTTATACGCCCTCAACAATGTGGAAATACTTATCTAACTCATCATGAACAATATATGAGTCCAACTATTAGGGAGGAGGTGTGACATGAGTGATACGACAAAGCCAAAGCGGTATCGTATGATATCTGTGTTTTACAAAGAGCGATATGGGGAGAAGGCGTATAAAATTCCTGTGGCATTACCGTTGACATGTCCTAATCGTGATGGCTCTGCCGGTGTAGGTGGATGTACCTTCTGCGGTGAAATTGGAGCAGGCTATGAAAATCGACCAGCCTCTATGACGGTGAAACAACAAATTGATGAGACTGTGATACATATTGCAAAAAAATATAAGGCTTATAAATATATACCGTATTTTCAGAATTTTAGTAATACTTATTTACCACCAGAGAAGTTTCGCCAGTATGTGGAGGAAGCTTGCTTAGAACATGTGGTAGGTATTGCCATTGCCACACGTCCGGACTGTGTACATGATGCGTATTTAGATATTTTAAAAGAAATACAGCATAAATACGGTGTTGATATTTATGTAGAACTTGGCTTGCAATCGGTGAACTATCACACATTACAAAAGGTGAATCGAGGACATACGATGGCTGAATTTATCGACGCTGTACTGCGGATTAAGCGCTATGGATTTGAAGTGTGTACTCATATGATACTCAACCTTCCTTGGGATACGATGGACGATGTCATTGAAGGAGCGAAAACTTTATCAGCCTTACAAGTAGACCAAGTGAAGCTTCATGCATTATACTTAGTAAAGAATACAAAAATGGCACGTGATTATGAAGCCGGAGAGTTTACTTTAATCAGCGCTGAAGAGTACGCCCGTCGTGTGGTGGAATTTTTACGTTACCTAGATCCAAAGATTGTATTACAACGATTGGTGGGACGTGCGCCAGAGGAAAATACGATTTTTACGAATTGGTCTATGGGCTGGTGGCGCGTGCAAGATTTGATTGATCAAATTATGGAAGACGAACATATTTCTCAAGGCAGTGGCTATGATTATTTACATGGCACTGCAGTACAAAAATTTCTGTGAAAGGGAGCATATGGCTAATCAGAGATTTACCATACCTACTTATGACATGGTAGGACCGATCGTGGGACCCCAAGGTTCTCACATAAAAGTATTAGAAGAACTATTGACAGTTGATATATTACATCGAGATACGACCATAGATGTGACAGGCTCTGAAACATCTGTACAAGTGGCGATAGAAGTCCTTGATGTTTTGTTATATTTATTTAAAAATCACATTAAAATCACTGATCATCATGTACGAAACGCTACTACGATGATTTTGAAAGGCGAAAAAGAGGCTCTTTTTCAGCTTTATGAAGATACTATCAATGTGACTGTAAAGGGGAATCCTATCATCCCTAAAACATTGAGGCAAAAACAGTATGTAGACAGTATCCGTCGCAATACTATCACCTTTGGTATTGGTCCTGCCGGAACAGGTAAGACCTATTTAGCGGTAGCATTAGCTGCATTTTACCTGAAAAATCGTGAAGTGGATCGTATTATTTTGACGAGACCTGCTGTAGAGGCAGGGGAAAAACTGGGCTATTTACCAGGAGATTTGCAAGAAAAAGTAGATCCCTATTTACGCCCTCTCTATGATGCCTTACATGATATGTTCGGTGTAGAACGAGTGCAGAAGATGCTGTTACAAGGGACTATCGAGGTAGCACCATTGGCTTACATGCGTGGTCGCACCTTGGAGCGGTCTTTTGTCATCCTTGATGAAGGGCAAAACACGACACCAGAGCAGATGAAAATGTTCTTAACCCGCTTAGGGTATCAATCAAAAATGGTGGTTAATGGAGACCCTACGCAAATTGACTTGCCACCGAAGATAACATCTGGTTTGATTGAGGCAGAACAGGTGTTGCAACGCATCAAAGGGATTCGATCTATTTATTTCTCCGACCAAGATGTGGTGCGTCATGACTTGGTAGGTCGTATTGTGAAAGCCTATGAAGAATATCAACTTTCAGAGAGAAAGGGAAACAAGAATGATTGTTAGCATTTCCTATGATGAGGGAATAGAACAGAATAGTACGTATGAGGAAGTCATTCAACGGTGCTGTAATGAAGTGGCTCGTGTGTATGGATTGCACGAGGAAGATGAGTATAGTGTACTCCTCTGTAACAACGGAAAAATTCAGGAGTTAAACCGTCAATACCGTGGTAAGGATATGCCTACTGATGTGTTATCCTTTGCCCTCAATGAAGGGGATGAAGCCTCTATTGAGGAAGAAGGACAATTATTAGGAGATATTGTTATCTCTTTAGAGCGTGCAGCAGAACAAGCGAAAGAGTATAACCATGATTTCATACGTGAGCTTGCCTATCTAACTGTTCATAGCTGTTTGCATATTTTAGGCTATGACCATATGACAGAGGACGATAAGAAAGAAATGCGCACAGAAGAAGAATTTGTGCTTGGTAATTTAGGTTATGTACGAGAGGATATGCCATATAATGAATAGTGGAAAAGGATTTAAATCAGGCTTTGTAGCTGTTGTAGGACGTCCGAATGTAGGGAAGTCTACATTAATTAATGCCTTAATTGATGATAAAATTGTCATCGTTTCTGATAAAGCACAAACTACACGGAATCGTATTGTTTGTGTCTATACAGATGAAAAGAAACAAATTGTATTCATGGATACACCAGGGATTCATAAGCCAAAACATAAGTTAGGTGAATTTATGGTGGATCAAGCGGTAGACTCTTTGCGTGAAGTAGAGGCTGTTTTATTTGTGGTGGCAGCTAATGAAAAACGTGGTCCTGGTGACAATTTTGTCATGGAACAGTTAAAAAAGGTTAATGTTCCAGTATTCCTCATTGTGAATAAAATTGATACTATGGAAAAGCAAGACTTGTTAGAGGCTATTGTATCCTATGAAAATAGCTATCCTTTTGAGGCTGTGGTACCGATTTCTGCGAAGGAAAAAGATAATATTGAAGAAGTGGTCAATTTGTTGGAAAAACATTTGCCAGAAGGTCCAAAATACTTCCCAGATGATATGATTACCGACCAACCAGAGCGGTTGATTATTTCTGATATTGTACGTGAAAAAATCCTGTTGCAGACCCATGATGAAATCCCTCATGCCATCGCTGTCGATGTGGATGAAATGAAAACTCGAGATGACGGCACCACCTATATACGTGCTACTATCTACGTAGAGCGAGACTCCCAAAAAGGGATCATCATCGGTAAACAAGGGTCTATGTTAAAACTGATTGGCAAACAAGCTCGTGCCGATATTGAGCGATTATTAGCTACCAAGGTATTCCTAGATGTATGGGTAAAAGTGAAAAAAGACTGGCGTAATAAATCTGGTATGTTGTCTGAATTGGGATACCGGAATTAGTACTAGTGCAATAAAATAGTTATGTTGTCTGAATTGGCATATCGGAATTAATACTTAAGGCCGGTTATTTTATGGCACGCTGTTAATCTTTTAGGTCATAGTGTAGACAGCATTACGTATGAAAAATAACATATCTTGAGATAGAGTATGGCATTGTCAAAATAGTGTATATAGAAAGGACTGATTTATATCGATACCCCCGTCACGGGTGGCATGATTCTATTTGCCATCTTTTGTATTTTAATTATTAGTGTATTTGTGATTAGTAAATTCTCTTTTGCCCGTCTTCGAGAAGAACATTTAGAAGATATGGATACATTGAGCGAGAGCAAAAAAGACGAATTACGTGAATTATACAAACGGCCTGAACGGTTTATGAATACGTCCACCTTCTTTATTCTCTTCTTTATTGTCGTTTTGGCAGTCTATGTAGGACGCTATTTAGAAGATGGGAGTGATTTGGTATTACATTATTTAGGCGTTTATGATGCCACATATGCCATTGTAGTGGAATGGATTATACTAGCATTATTTGCAGTAGTGGTACTCATATTTGGGGAAATTATCCCTAAAGGATTGGCATTATCCTTTCCTGAACGCTATGTAGGAACAACCGTGACCATTGTGCGCTTAGCTGGAAAGATAGTGATTCCTTTTGTGTACTTAGCAGAACGCATTGGTAATACAGTGTTGAAAGCTTTCAAAGCACCCTATCGTACAGAAATAGACCTAGTGCACACAGAAGAGGAAATCCGTGCTTTGGTGAGCCGAAGCCATCAGCAAGGTGAAATTGACCATGTGGAAGGTGAGCTCATCGACAATGTATTCGATTTTGTGGACCGCATTGCAAAAGAAGTTATGATTCCTCGGCAAGATGTGGTGTGCGTATACACGCAAGATAGCTTTGAAGAGACTATGCATATTGTATCTTCCACAAGTCATACGAGATATCCATTGTGTTTAGAAGATAAAGATCATATTATCGGCCTTGTGCATATTAAGGATTTAATGGAACGCCGTGAAGAGGCAAGTAAAGATTTACGCTCCATTCGTCGTAATATTCTTGTCATTCCAGAAGTAATGAAATTATCTGTTCTATTACAACATATGAGGACACGTCGTATTTATCAAGCTGTTGTGGTGGATGAATACGGTGGTATGGTGGGCTTAGTAGGTTTGGAGGATATCCTAGAGGAACTAGTTGGGGATATTCAAGACGAGCATGAACGAGATCTACCAGCCATTGTGGAAAATCCAAATGGAACCTATAACTTTGCCGGAAAAGTGCTCGTAGATGAAGTGGAAGATGTATTGGATATTTCATTCGGTGATGTGGACGAAGATACTATTGGTGGCGTTATCTTTGGTATCTTAGAACGGACCCCAGCGGTTGGTGATGCCATCACCGTAGATGGATATACTTTCACGGTGACGGAAATGCAAGGCTATCGTATTGAACGTGTCTATGCTGTACCAGTACCAACTGATGCTGAAGATGCTGAGGAAATAAAATAATTAGCACTTCTTGTAAAAGTGTAATTAAAGTTGATGTATATGTTAACATATCTTTGAAGCAATTTAAGAATAGTATGTAAATATCTTAGGGTCATAAGATAAATGTTAATAGCATTGAGGTATCCTGTATGGAGAGGACATATAGATGAAAGCAAATACGTTTACTAGTGAAGCCATTGTATTATGGCGTAAAAAACGAAAATACTATAGTATCTATGCGTTCCTCACAAAATTAGAAGGCATTATACTTTGTTCTGTATCCCATAAACGTAAAGCTAACTATAAAGAAGGGGCGTATTTGCAACCTTTAAGCCGTTTATATTTGACAGTAGCTCCTAATGGAGATATGTACGATATTATTCAGATGGATGGGATTTCTACACGTGATTATGAAAGCTTAGAAGATATTTCCTATGCTACCTTTAGCGGTGAACTGGTGAGTGCCTTATTTGAAAAAGGTAAATTAGACCGCGGTGTGTATACGAATATGAGTCGATTTTTACAAGCTATACAAGATAAACCAATTCGATTAGGATCTATTGTATTAGGTTGGCATATGTTAAGCATTGCTGGATTTGTTCCCCAAGGACAACATTGTGAAGATCCCGAGGCAATGGCAAGTCTTTGTGATGAAATCTATGAAACTTGTCAATATGTAGTGAATAGAGAGCTACAACAAGGGATAACAATGCTTTTGAACTATGATTGGATTCCTACGAAACCATTGCGACTTAACGGAAATCAATGGGATCAATTAGAAGTTCTTTTGAGAAAGATTTTGACATATCAATTAGGATATACATTGCATAGTATAGAATTTTTAGAGACAATGATATAAAAATCTATATCACAATTTTTTATAATGTTGTATTGTCTAATTTTAATGTATTTTTATAGATGGGATTGATATATATGTGGAAAATAACTAAATTACATGAGTTGTCACCATTAGAGTTATTTGAAATATTTAGGCTTAGAGTAGACACATTTGTTGTTGAACAAAATCGAGTGTATCATGAATGCGATGATGTGGATCTTAAAGCAGCGCACGTATTGTATTGGAATGAAAAAACTAATCAAGTAGATGCCTATGCCCGCATATTTGAAGAAAATGGGATTATTGTTTTTGGACGAGTTGTGACACGTCATTCCACACGTGGATTAGGTATGGGACGTCAGTTGGTACAACATATTATGAACTATATACATGAACACTGGAATGGAAAAAATGTGGCTATTGAAGCGCAAGAACAAGTGGTTGGATTATATGAAAAATTTGGTTTCAAAACTGAAGGAGAATCATTTATTCATGAAGGAACTCCACATGTAAAGATGGTTTATACACCTAAGTAAATATGAAATAACAAAAAACGCGGTCATGTGACCGCGTTTTTTGTTAATAAGATATTAATATAAATGATATTTAATACAGCATTAGATATTTAATAAATCTGTATGGGTACCTGTATCTTAACTTTTGCTCAATTTACTAATAATATACGCCGTTGCAATAGTTGCCAAGGATGTTCCTACGATGGTAGACAAGCTAGCTCCTAAGAATGGATTGCTATCGAGGAAACGATGGTACATAACAGTGCCGGATGCCCAGCAAATGATGTATAGTGTTGGACCATGGTCAAGGCGCGGACAATGACGTAAGAAGAAATAATGAGTTAATAAAATAGCAATCATAGGAACAAATACAGATCCGATGGTATATAAGAATGGGATGATATTATCCATTGGATAGATGGATGCGCCTATGGTGCCGATGATGGTAACGATAATACCGATGGTACGACCAGAATATTTAGATTGCAAACTTTCAGAGGAAATACCAGCAGATAGGGCGTCCATGAAAGTTGTGGTCACAGTAGAGAATACAATGATGATTAAACCACCAAATCCTAAACCAGCATGAAGAAGTACCTTCGCAATGTTGCTTTCATTTGTATAAAGAGCAGCCGCAAGGCCTAACACATACATAATGGAGCTAGTTACACCATACACAATGGCACTAGCCGCAGTACCTGCCACAGGATTTTTAGATAAACGAGTGTAATCGCTGATTAGCGGCAGCCAAGATAATGGCATAGCAATAGATAATTCTAAGGCCGCTGTAAAAGTCAGTTCATCAGTGATGATGCCTTGGCTGTGAATAGAACTTTCTTGTAACAAGCTAATCAATAAATAGATGCAGAGGATACCTAGACCGTAGCCCATAATACTGTTGATGTAGCCCATGTTGCGAATGCCGATGAAGAGCCACACAATGATTAAAGCGCCGATGATGACAGTCCACGCAGTGAATGGTAGATTCCACAATTCTACGGCGCCAAGTGCACCGTCATAGATCATAATGCCGGTCCAGCCGATGAGTTGTAATACGTTTAAAATGGAAAATAATTTCATGCCCCCATTGCCAAAGACCGTGGATACAGTTTGCATGGAGCTCATGTGTTCACGAGCACCGATGAGCCCAGCGCCAAACAATAGCAGACAACCGATGACGTGCCCGATGATGATAGCTAATAGACCGTCGGAAAATCCTAAGGGCGCAAAATAGGTGCCCGTCATAATTTCCGCAATGGAAAGAGCGGCGCCGAACCAAATGAGGGACAACCGCGATGATGAAAGTTTTGAATCAGTCATGAATACTCCTATCCATGCCAGCGGGAACAAAAAAGCTAATCCAAATCGATTAGCCTGTAGATGATATATATTCTCTATAGTAAGCACATCATAAGTGAGAGTTAACTATGTTTTTGTATAGGCACTACAAAAGAATATATATGTATATCCCTACGTTGGCATTATCCAAATCAGGTTATGGGTTAGTCGCACATAGCGACTTCTCAGCCCACTTCCGTGAGCACCCCTTATAGGTGTATTATACGAATTGAATGATACTACGTCAATAGGATGTATAGGTGAATGTAATGTAGTATATGAAATACATAGACTATATGAATATCTATATTGAGAAAAAATATCTTAATAGTGAAAATAGCTCAACTGTTATTTATTGTATTGCATTGGGTACTATTTCATGTTATAACTAAATTAATATAAGAACCACTAGGGGTGCTTATGCTGAGATTGATGAGTATCAAAACCCTAGACCTGAACCAGATAATGCTGGCGTAGGAAAGTGGATGGTATCGAATACTAGGAATTGTACAAGAACCGTCCCAAGGATTGGTTCTTTTTTGTTACTAGTAAAGGAGATACCTATGAAATTACATAGAGCGTTAACGATTGCAGGAACAGATCCAACAGGTGGTGCAGGGGTGATGGCGGACTTGAAAAGCTTTCAAAGTCGTCACGTCTATGGTATGGCTGTCATTACATCTGTAGTAGCGCAAAATACGAAAGGTGTGACACAGATTGCTCATATGGATGTATCTATGATTGAAGCACAGTTACAATCGGTGTATACTGATATCGTGCCAGAAGCAGTAAAAACAGGCATGTTAGCCACAGCAGAAATGATGGAACTCATCGGTACGTATATTGATCCTAAGGTACCCTATGTATTAGACCCAGTGATGATTGCCACCAGCGGGGACCGTCTTATCTCCGATGAGGCTGTGAAAGCCTTGCAAAGTACATTAATTCCTAAGGCTACATTGATTACGCCTAACCGTAGTGAAGCGGAAGTGTTGGCAGATATGAAAATCGATACGGTAGAAGCTTTGCATACAGCAGGGATTCGTATATTACAAGAATTGGGCCCTCAAGCGGTCATCATCAAAGGCGGTCACATCGGAGATGAAGCGACAGATTACTTGTTTACAAAAGATACTATGTCCATGCGCCGGTCTTGGACCAGTCCTAAATACGACACAGTACATACTCACGGTACAGGCTGCACATTCTCGGCGGTGATCACAGCAGAATTAGCAAAAGGTAAATCCTTAGAAGAAGCCATCACCATTGGTAAAGAATATATCCGGTTAGCTATCTTACATAATCCAGGGTTGGGTACAGGCAATGGACCAGTGAACCATATGGCTTATGGGGATGAGTATTCAGAATAATCTGCCCAGTTATATAGGTATGATGCAAGTCATATCGAATAGTTTTGATGTCGTGGTATACTATAGGTAATCTTTTATCGTTGTTATATAAGAAATGAGGATTATTTTGAAACGCTATGATATAGAAACGGTACAGTCTATGATGGGCTTGTATTTCATTTGTGGAACACCTAATACTAAGGATATACATACAACGTTGACAGAAGCTTGTAAAGGCGGTATTACGTGCTTTCAATTTCGTGAAAAAGGGGAAGGTGCTCTAGTAGGAGAACAAAAAGAACAAATGGCACGAGAGTTACAGCACATTTGTAAAGAATATGGTGTGCCTTTCATCGTTAATGATGATGTGGAACTAGCAGAACGTATTGGTGCTGATGGTGTTCATGTAGGACAAGATGATATGGACCTTGAAGAAGTGCGCAAACGTTTACCATATGCTCTTGTAGGTACGTCTATTAATTCTGTGGAAGAGTTAGAACATACGAAGCTAGACTATGTGGATTACATCGGTGTAGGCCCTATGTATGCGACAAGCACAAAAAAAGATGCCAAAACTGTACGAGGACCAGAATTAATTTTAGCTTTACGTGCTCATAATCCAACTATTCCCATGGTGGCTATTGGTGGCATTAATCGAGATAACTTTGATGATGTCTTAGCGGAACCAGTAGACGGTATTGCGGTCATCTCTGCTATTACGGAAATGGAAGATATCGAGTATGAAACGGCCATGTGGATAGAGAACATGGAATGGTGTAAGATGTTTTTGGAGAAATAGATAGCAGAACATTATCTGCTTATTTCGTATATTACATGGGTTCATCCCTTGACACTAACCACTTTTATCCATACAATAGTATATATACATAGGCGATGAAGCAGAGGAGTATACTCCCCTTAGCGAGTGAGGATGGTGAAAGCTCACAATGGAGTAGAAGGCGCTGTGGAGCATGAGCAGGAACGTTGTACCATACTAGGTATGGACAATTAGTAAAGGCTATTTTTTAAAAGAGGGCATTAGCCAATTAGGGTGGAACCGCGGGTATATCTCGTCCCTGTAGCGATTTTCGTTGCAGGGACTTTTTTTATTCCCTGTAAAACATAAGGAGGAATGGAAATGACATTTCAAGAGATGATTTTTACACTCCAAAATTTCTGGGGTGAACAAGGTTGCATTTTGCAACAACCATATGACATTGAAAAAGGGGCGGGTACCATGAACCCAGCTACCTTCTTGCATGCTTTGGGACCTGAACCTTGGTCTGTATGCTATGTAGAACCATCCCGCCGTCCTGCAGATGGTCGCTATGGTGATAATCCGAATCGTTTGTTCCAACATCATCAATTCCAAGTTATCATCAAACCATCTCCAGACAATATTCAAGAATTATATCTACAAAGTTTGGCGGCTCTTGGTATTCATGCAGAAGATCACGATATCCGTTTTGTAGAAGATAACTGGGAATCTCCAACATTAGGCGCTTGGGGTCTTGGTTGGGAAGTTTGGTTAGACGGCATGGAAGTAACGCAGTTTACCTATTTCCAACAAGTGGGATCTATCGACGTAAAACCTGTATCCGTTGAGATTACATACGGCTTAGAACGTTTGGCTATGTACATTCAAGGCGTAGAAAATGTGTATGACTTACAATGGAATGAACAATATACATACGGCGATGTATGGCATGCAAACGAAGTAGAACAATCTACGTACAGCTTTGAATTAGCAGATACAGATATGTTGTTCAAATTGTTCGACATGTACGAAGCAGAGGCGACACGTGTATGTCAATTGGGCTTTGTATTGCCGGCTTACGATTATGTATTGAAATGTTCCCATACATTTAACTTGTTAGATGCACGCGGTGCCATTTCTATTTCTGAAAGAACAGCTTTCATCGGTCGTGTTCGTAACATGGCTCGTATTTGTGCACAAAACTATTTGGCGAAACGAGAAGAACTTGGTTTCCCATTGTTGAAAGGAGATAAATAAGATGGCTAAGGATTTACTCTTTGAAATTGGGGCAGAAGAAATTCCAGCAGGATTTTTGCCAAATATTATCAAACAATTAGGTGAATTAGCAACAGCTGCCTTGGCAGAACGTCATATTCCACATGGGGCTGTGAAAGTATATGCTACACCTCGTCGTGTTGCATTGCTTATCAATGATGTAGCAGAACGTGGTGAAGATGTTCACGAAACACATAAAGGCCCATCTGTATCTATTGCCTATGATGCTGATGGAAATGCTACTAAAGCAGCCATCGGTTTTGCTCGTGGTAAAGGATTAGATGTATCTGAATTAAAAGTAGTAGATGGTTACATCTTTGCTGATACAACGACAGCTGGTTTAGATACAAAAGAAGTCTTATCTGACGTATTGCCATCCTTGATTACAGGTTTAAGTTTCCCTAAATCCATGCATTGGGGCGATTTAGAAGAACGTTTTGTTCGTCCAGTACGTTGGTTGGTGGCATTATTTGGTCAAGACGTAGTACCAGTGACATTTGCCAATGTAACAAGTACAAATGTAAGTCGTGGACATCGTTTCTTAGGTGAATCTGAGTTGACTATTGGAGAACCAAAAGACTATGTAGATACACTAACTAAAAACTTCATTATGATCAACCAAGATGTACGCAGTGAGACAATTCATAAACAATTAACAGAATTGGCAGCCACTAAAGGGGCTACTGTGGTATGGGATGAAGATTTATTAGATGAAGTTACATTCCTAGTAGAATATCCAACAGCACTTTGTGGTACTTTTGATGAAAGCTACTTAGCGTTACCATCAGACTGTATTATTACACCAATGAAAGACCATCAACGCTATTTCCCAATGGTGGATGGCAAAGGAAAATTACTTCCTATGTTCTTGACAGTTCGTAATGGGGATAGTAAATCCTTGGAAGTAGTGGCAGCTGGTAATGAACGTGTACTTCGTGCTCGTTTAGACGATGCAAAATTCTTCTTTAATGAAGACCGTAAAACGCCATTAGCTGGTCGGTATGAAGCATTGACAAAAATTGTCTTCCAAGAAGGTTTGGGCAATTTGAAAGATAAAACTGAACGTCTTGTGGAATTAGGTTCTGTATTGGCTAAAGAAGTAGGTTTCACGGATGCAGCTACGTTAGAATGTGCTACACATTTGGCAAAAACAGACTTAACGACAGGTATGGTAAGTGAATTTACTGAATTACAAGGTGTTATGGGTAAAGAATATGCCTTACTAGATGGTGAAACACCTGCGGTAGCAGAAGCGATTTTTGAACAATATTTACCTCGTTTTGCAGGAGATATCTTGCCAACTACCGATGCAGGGCGTATCTTGAGTATCGTTGACAAAGTAGACACTATTGTGGCTACTTTCAGCCGTGGTTTAATCCCTACAGGTTCTCAAGATCCATATGCATTGCGTCGTCAAACTATCGGTATTATCAACATCTTGATGGATAGCAAATGGTCCTTGTCCATGCGTCCAATCTGGGTGAAAGCGATGGAACTATTGGGTGTAGATTGTGAAAAACATGAAGAATTACTAGGTCAACTAGAAAACTTCTTTATTCTTCGATTGAAAAATATCTTGTTAGAACAAGGTATGCCATATCAAGTGGTCGATATCGTATTGAGTCAAGATACTGTAACAGTAGCTTTAGCAGAAGGTTTAGGACAAGCTTTAACAGCGAATCGTTTGGACGAAAACGAACCATTAATGCAAGCTTACACACGTATCTTTAACATGGTGAAAGATGTAATTTTCACAGGTGTGGACGAATCCTTATTGAAAGAAGATTCTGAACAAGCCTTGTACAAAGCGGCATTACCTGTGTATACAACAAATCGTAATGCCTTGGAAGCTGGGGACTATGTGAAAGCAGTGAGTTTAGCTGAATCCTTGGTGCCATATATTGAAACATTCTTCGAACATGTTATGGTTATGGATAAAGACGAAGCTGTGAAACAAAATCGTCTTCAATTATTGCGTATGACTTATGAAGTAAGTAACTTAGGCAAATTGAAGTAGGTTCTTATGATTGTTACGGTATTAACATTTTTTGCCAATCTATTCATCATTGGTAGCATTGTATATATGTATCAAGTCATCTTTGGACCTATTAATCATCCTTTTTTAATGAAAGCGATGGACCTCTTTCATGTGCGTATCAATTTGGAAAATATTAGCTATGCCGTAGCAGGTACCTCTGTCTTACTTGTGGCGGCACTAGCGCAAATTCCTTGGTTTCATCGCATTACTATGTGGCTCTATGGGGGACGTCGTCCTCTAGGGCAAGAGATAGAGATTCTGCAGATGATTCAGAAGGATATACAAAATCATACGGGTATCGATATGTCGCAATTCGATTGGTTTATCAAAAATGATGATTCTATCAATGCTTTTGCAATGGGGCATAATCGAATTTGTATTAATACGGGGGCTATCATACAGTTGCCTTATGATGAATTATTGGGCATAGTGGCTCATGAAATGGGACATATTCATCATAAAGATGGGGCCTATGGATTTTCTTGTTTCTATATGAACTATTTAGGACAAATGTGCATTCGTGTGTACGAACTCTTTGCACGTGTTATATTATGGATTCAATATTTACGACTGCCGGTAATTACATTCATTGTACAGATTTTTTATCTTCTCGTAGTTTTACAAATTCTATTTATGCAGTGGGTCATTAAGGCGCCTTTGGTCATTATTGACTTATTCACAGGTAGACGAGCGGAGTACCGTGCTGATAAATATGCTTATGAAATCGGCTTAGGGGCTGAACTCCATGATGCATTGATTACGTTACGTAATTATACAGTTGAAACTGGTGAAAGTGGACTCATGAGTAAACTCTATAGCACACACCCAGCCACAGAAAAACGTATCGAACGATTACGACAATATGTGGAGGGGAAGTATAGATAGTATATATTAATTCATAGGTGCCTATCCAGTTAAAGGGTAAACGAGCATGATTAATGGACATTTAGACGAATTTAACTTTTTTGTGGATTATGGCTTAAAAGTTAATTTTACTTTATATTACAATGTTCAAATTCGTTATAGGCTTGACCATATGTAAATTAGGAGATGGGAATGTGGCAACTACAATCGAGGTAAATAAAAGTAGTGTTAAAGACTTATTAATGACGGGAATAAAAGAAAAATTCTTGATTCCTGAATATCAAAGACCTTATGCTTGGACTGAGGATCAAGTTTTAACACTCTTTTCAGATTTAGTGGAATACACAAATAATCAAAATGAATCATCATATTTTTTAGGCTGTATTGTTTCCTTTAGTAATGAAAATAAGGAACAAGAAATAATAGATGGTCAGCAACGAATAACTACATTATTTTTGCTATTGAGAGCAATTCATAGAAAACTTCAAAAAATGAGTGATAGTAAGGAAAAGGATAATTTTATTAGACAGATTGAGCCAGCAATATGGAAAATAGATGAATTGACAAGCGTTGCTGACTATAGTTCAGTTCTTATTGAGTCAAAAGTACTAGAAGTAGAATATAATCAGATTCTAGAAAATATTTTAAAAACTGGAAAAGCTGAAGATAAAAATAAGGATAGATATTCGAAAAATTACAATTTACTGATAAAATTATTAGATGAATATGCAAATAATGAACCTTTAAATTTCTATAGATTCATAAATAATGTATTAAATAAGACAATTGTATTACCAATTAAAGCTGACACTCAAGAAACCGCATTAACAATATTCTCTACTTTAAATGATAGAGGACTACCTTTATCAGATGCTGATATTTTCAAAGTTCAAATATATAATAAACTTAATGAAGAGAATAAAACAAAATTTGTGGAAGAATGGAAAAAACTTACATTAAGATCAGAAATTGCAGGTGAAAGTATCCAAAAATTGTTTTACTATTACATGTTTTACCTGAGGGCTATGGAGAATGACAAAATAACAACTACTCCTGGACTTAGAAAATATTTTGCACAAGATAGTTTTTCTAGACTTTTTAAGGATAATTTATTACAAAATCTTAAAGATATTCTAGAATTTTGGGAAGTTGTTAATTGTAGAGAATCAAAAGAAGCAACATGGACAACAAATTTTTCTATATTAAGTATTTTAGATGTTCTTAGCTCATATCCAAATGAGTTTTGGAAATACCCAGTAATAATTTACTATTTAAAAAATAAGAATACAGAAAAATTTGAAGAAATATTTTTGATTTTTTTGAGAAAATTATTTATAAATTTATTTAAAGTGTATCTAGTATCTCCAACAATTAACTCAGTTAAAACAAGTATTTTGAACTTAAATTCGTCTATTTTACATGATGGAGTGGTAAAGTTTGAATTTAGAAATGTAACAGATGATGAGTTGCAAAATGGCATAAAACATCTACATAGAAATGCAGTTAGAATGTTATTAAAATTACTTGCGTATAATACAAAAGAACAAAAAGAATTATTACCTTATAATTGGGAGATTGAACATATACTACCAGTAAAATGGCAACAAAGTTATTTTAAGTCAAATGAAGATGAAGTAAATGAATTAATAGAGACAATTGGCAATAAAATTCCTTTTGAAAAGAGATTAAATATTATTGCAAGTAATGGATACTTTTCAAAAAAACAAGAACAGTATGCAAAATCTAATATAGAAATTACTAAACTAATGAGTAATGGTAATATAAAAGATTGGAAATTAGAAGAAATTAGAGAGCGCAATATAAGAATTATTGATGAAGTGCTTAAAACATTTAAGTCATGGGATAATAGTTTAAGTGATAAGAATGAATTATCAACTGAAGAAATAGAGGCTATTAAGCTAATCAAAGAGAAGAACTTACATAAATATTTATAGTTTATCTTGGTGGATATTATGAGTTAATTTTGTATTTTTCCACTTGCATTTCTATGTTGGAAGCTTTGGGCTATGACATCGAGATAACATATGTAAAAGAAATGAAAAATAGAATGTTATGTGTAAGAGAGGATACCTACTTATGAACAAAGAAGTAACGAATAACGAATTTAATTCATTAAAAGAAGATGAGAAAAACAATATACATTCTGACTATGCTAATGAAGAAGGTTCTACATCAGAAGAGGAAGCTGTAGGCTCGTTTTGTGGAAGTGTTTTACTTTCAGAAGATGCATGGGATAAAGAAAAATTAATCAGCGATTTAAAAGCGGATTGGGAAATTGAACTATCAAAAGGAGATACGGAAGATGAAGATACAATCGTCACCTATTTTGATAAATGTAGCATTATAATCACTAAATTCCCTGCACCTGTACCAAATGAAGAAGCTGAAATAAACGCAGAAAATAATTGGATGTGGGAAGAGGCTGTAGAGGTTACAAAGACTCATAAGGCTCACATTTTTGTAGCTATTTTGGGGGATGAAGAAGATGTAATAGCTAGGGGCATACTTTATACGAAAATCATGGCTACTTGCTGCAAGCAAGAAAACGCAATTGGCGTATTCACATGTGGTGTAGTATTTGAGCCTAGTTATTATATGAAATCCGCTGAGATGATTAGAGATGGGGATCTTCCAATTTTTAACTGGGTATGGTTCGGCTTATATAGGACTGAAAATGGGCTATCTACCTACACTTACGGAATGAAAACTTTTGGAAAATTAGAGCTTGAAATCTTAGATGTCGATGAAGAAGCAGGAAAATTGCTATCGTTTATATCTTCAATTTCATCATATGTATTGCAAGATGATGTGGAATTTAAGGATGGAGAAACAATAGGACTTTCTGCAGATGATATCCATCAAATCACACGGAGTAAAGGTGTTGCTCTTCCTGATCAGGACACACTAAAGATTTCTTATGAAAAGAAGAAAAAGAAGTCTTGGTGGAAGAGATAAGGAGAAATTTACTATGAAAACTGAATTTATTAAATTCTAAATAGACCTGAGTGCTTTTTTATATTCTTAAAATTCCCTCTTGCATAAAAACTTTCATTTATGATAGAATAATACTGTTAATTTGAGATGGTCCTCTGCTTATAAGGTGTAAGTAATGAACGTCTGCAAAATAGGAGGAAAAAATCGTGAATATTATTGATGTATTAGAAAAAGAACAGCTTCGCTCTGACATTCCTGAGTTCCGCGCTGGTGATACTGTAAAAGTACACGTTAAAGTTGTGGAAGGTAGCCGTGAGCGTATTCAGGTTTTTGAAGGTTTGGTAATCAACCGTCAAGGTGGTTCCGTTCGTGAAACTTTCACAGTTCGTCGTATCGCTTCTGGCGTTGGTGTTGAACGTGTATTCCCACTTCACAGCCCACGTCTAGCTAAAATCGAAGTAACTCGTCGCGGTATCGTTCGTCGTGCTAAATTGTACTACTTACGTAACCTTACTGGTAAAGCTGCTCGTATTCGCGAAAAACGCTAATTTAAAAGGGTTAGCCATGAGACGTAAGTCTATGGCTAGCCTTTTTTTATTTCCTATGGCAATAACCATACATTGTAATTACTACTTGCAAATCCTGTCATGGTATCAGTCATATACTTTCAGATTAATCATGTAATTTGATAGTAGTGTCATGATAGATAAAAGAATTGCATAGGAAGATAGTGAATCAATACTTGTATAATGCATATAATAGACGAATAGGTGAAGTATGAGTCAAGAAATTTTTCCCGTAGTGCAGTGGTTTCCAGGCCATATGGCAAAAGCCACTCGTATGATTACGGAACATAAAAAGAAAGTAGATGTGGTTATCGAATTACTGGATGCACGTATTCCTCGGAGTAGTGCTAACCCAGTGATTCGTGAATTGATCGGCGATAAGCCACATGTAGTGATTTTAAATAAATGTGATTTGGCGAATCCAAAAGCTACAAAAGAATGGATTGAATTTTTCAAAAACGAAGGTATTCATGCCATAGCTATTGATTCCAAAAATGGGAAAGGTAATAAACAGTTGGTGAAAACTGTAGAATCCTTAGCACAGCCCATCATCGATCGTTGGCTAAAAAAAGGTATCAAAGGTCGCACCGTGCGCACTATGATTTTAGGTATTCCTAATGTAGGAAAATCTACATTAATTAATAAATTAGCTGGTTCTGCTGCTACACGTACCGCCAATAAACCAGGTCATACACGGGGGCAACAATGGGTTAAAGTAGGTAAGAATCTAGAATTATTAGATACGCCTGGTGTATTATGGCCTAAATTTGAAGACCAACGAGCGGCAGCTCGGTTAGCTATGACAGGAGCTATTTCCGACGATGTATATGATTTAGATTCTGTTATCAAGCAATTGTTGGCATATTTAGAAGAGCATGAACCGACATTATTGCATGAACGCTATAAATTGACAGAAGAGGAGCGTACATCCGTAGATGCTATGTTAGAGGCTATTGGTCGTCGTCGTGGTTGTCTGGTAAGCGGTGGTGTCGTAGATTATGACAAGGTACGCCGTGTAATTTTAACAGATTACCGAAATAATAAATTAGGATACATTACCTTTGATGGCGTCGATGAGGAGCCGTACTATGTTGACGAAGAGTGAGTTTCAGGAACTTAAAGTTAAAGATATTAAAAATCTACTGCAAGGTGAATGCCCTTTTGATTATGTACAATGGGCGTTAGAAGATTCTCGTGAATCCGTGAAACACGCAGCTGGTGTGTATTTACGGAAGCAGAAAAAAGTCTTAGAAGAGCAACAGCGTTTGGAAGCTATGTACACCTATGAAGAAAGCTTTTATGAGGAAGGCAAATACCTAATCGCTGGTGTAGATGAAGTAGGTAGAGGTCCTATTGCAGGTCCTGTAACAGTAGCAGCTGTTATTTTACCACCTCATTGCAAGCTAGTAGGGTTGAACGATTCAAAAAAACTAACGCCAGAAAAACGAGATATCTTATTTGATCAAATCATGGAGGTAGCAGTGGCGGTACACTGTGTGTCCTATGAGGCAGAAGTCATTGATACACTCAATATTTATGAAGCTACACGACAAGCTATGTATGAGGCGATTCGTAATTTGCCAGTACAGGCAGAGGCTGTATTATCGGATGCGATGAAATTACCAGATTTAGAGGTACCTGTAGAATCTTTGATTAAAGGAGACTCTAAAAGTGCATCTATTGCGGCTGCTTCCATTGTAGCAAAGGTAACACGGGACCGCTTCATGGAATCCATGGAAGAAGAGTATCCAGGGTTTGGTTTTGCTATTCATAAAGGATACTATACAGATGTACACAAGCAGGCTATCAAAGACTTAGGTATTACTCCATTGCATCGGCATAGTTTTGAACCTATAAAATCCATTGTAGCAGGTAAGCCTGTGGAAGAGATATAAACGGTAGAGTATTAGCCTAGTATAGGCTTACAGGTAATATCGTATCTGTCATCTCTATTGGTGATAAATAATAGTATATCGTTTTATAAAAGCATTCTTATAGATGATTCTATGAGAATGCTTTTTGCATATCGATAATTGTATATGGATTATAACACTCTTAGAGGAGCACACTCCTAACAGTGTGGGTTCTACGGTTTACATTCTTTCATTATGAAAGTAATGTAGAGCTAAGGAGGTGCCTATGAACCATATTGAATTAGGAAGATACGGAGAAGACCTAGCTACGAATTATTTGAAAGAACAAGGGTATGATGTACTGGAACGAAATATACGCTATCGATTTGGTGAAGTAGATATTATCGCTAAAAAAGAAAATATACTTATTGTAGTAGAAGTGAAAACGAGACGTACCCAAACCTATGGAATGCCCTGCGAGGCGGTGCATTGGAAAAAGAAACAACACATACGTCATGTTATATCTATGTTTTTGGCAACTCGTGATATAGAGTATGAATCTATACGATTTGATGTGATAGAAGTATATGTACCTCAAGCAGGAGATTCTGAATTACGGCATATGAAAGCATGTCATTTATAAGATAGGAGGAGAACCATGTATGCAAAAACCTATGGAGTATGTGTAAGTGGTATTGATGGCTATGTGGTGACCGTAGAAGTAGATATTAGCCCAGGCTTACCAAGTTTTGATATTGTTGGCTTACCAGCTACCTCTGTGAAAGAGGCAAAAGAGCGAGTCCGATCGGCTATCAAAAATGGGGGCTTTGAGTTTCCTATGAAACGAATCGTGGTCAATTTGGCGCCTGCACATATTCGGAAAGATGGATCATCCTTAGATTTAGCCATTGCCATGGGTATTTTAGCAGCCCTAGAGGAAGGTAAACATAAGAAAAAACAGTCTATACAATGGAATCACCATGTATTTATAGGAGAGTTATCATTGGATGGTTCTTTGCAACCTGTAATGGGTATGTTATCTATGGTGATGGGGGTGACAAATCAGGAGTTAGGAAATGAACATAGTTATACTTCTATGGTAGAAGATATTATTGTGCCACTGGGAAATCATGAAGAGGCTACTAGTGGTTCCTCTATGCCTGTATATGGTTTGTCTACTTTATCTGAAGTTGTAGAATTAGTAGAGCATCCTGAAAAGAAAGCAAAGCTGTGTGTACAGACATCGATAGTGCCGTCAAAACGTAGAGTGGAAATATTAGATTTACAAGATGTAAAAGGACAAGTGATGGCTAAGCGAGCCTTAGAAATAGCAGCGGCGGGTGGGCATCATTTGTTGATGACCGGACCTCCTGGGTCGGGAAAGACTATGTTAGCTAAACGATTGCCGTTTTTATTGCCACCTCTTTCACGAGAGGAACAACTAGAGGTAAGCCGTATTTATAGTGTGATGGGGTTATTAAAAAGTGGTCGATTAATGGAAGAGCGACCATTTCGGAGTCCTCATCATACGAGTACCTTAGTGGCCATGGCAGGAGGGGGACAACCACCGAAACCAGGGGAAATCACGTTGGCTCATAAAGGTGTGTTATTTTTGGATGAAGCACCAGAGTTTCGTAGACCTGTTATAGAGGTATTGCGACAACCCTTAGAAGAACGACAAGTACATATTGCACGCATTGGTATGGCAACGACCTATCCCAGTGATTGTATTGTTGTCATGGCTATGAACCCATGTCCATGTGGATGGTTTGGGACGGAAGAAGACCATCGATGCACATGTACAGCTACGCAAATTCAACGGTATCAACGGGTTTTATCGGGTCCTATTTTGGATAGAATTGATTTAGTAGTTCCCGTAGAACGGCCTACGTTAACAGAGATATATGCACCAAAGGATGAAGTTAGTACGAAACAAGTACGGAACCGTGTAATTCGTGCGAGAGCTATGCAAACTAAAAGGTACAAGGGTACGAATATCAGTGTGAACTCACATTTAAGTCATAGTGATATTGAAATCTATGCGAAACTTTCTGAAGAAGCTAAAAATTTACTAGATTCAGCTTTTACCACGTTGCATTTGAGTTTACGTAGTTATGACCGCATCATCAAGGTAGCAAGAACGATTGCTGATTTGGCAGAATCTGAAGAGATTTTGGCAGAGCATGTGGCAGAGGCCTTAAGTTATCGGCAAGTACAGGAGGGATTGTAAATGAAAGAGGAAATCTATGCGAGTGCTCTCCAACATGTGGTAGGATTAGGTAATGCTAGTTTAGGTAATTTATTTACTTATTACGAAAGTGCAAAGGAAGCTTGGCATCATGTGTTACATCATAATGTAGAACCATCGTTAGGTTGTAAATATGAATTGTTTGATGAAATTCGTCGACCTATCAATGAAAGCTTTCTATTACAATTAGAAGAAGATTTAGAGCGCTTTCATATGCATGTGATTACTTGGGAATCTCCTTACTATCCTAAATCGTTACTAGAGATTTATAATAGTCCTCGAGTGTTGTATGGGCGTGGAAATATAGAAGTGTTGCAGCATATGGATCGTTCGTTAGCAATGGTAGGCGCTAGAAAATGCTCTTCTTATGGTGTACAAGTAGCTAGATACTTTGGCCGTGCTTTATCTAACTTAGGTATTATCGTTGTTAGTGGCGGCGCTATGGGCATCGATCGTGCTAGCCATGAAGGAGCTTTGCAAGGACAAACTCCAACGATTGCCGTCATGGGCTGTGGTTTAAATGTAACCTATCCAAGAACAAATCGGAATTTATTTTTAGAAATTTTAGAAAAAGATGGATTATTACTATCTGAATATGGACCGCATATGCAAGCTAAGAGCCATCACTTTCCTTCTCGAAATCGAATTATTAGTGGTATGACGAGAGGCACCATTGTTGTGGAGGCAAAAGCTAGCAGTGGTTCTTTGATTACTGCTGATATGGCGATAAATGAAGGAAGAGATGTGTTTACTATACCAGGGAATGTATTGACACATACTTGTGATGGAAATCATTGGCTTATTCAGCAAGGGGCTACTGTCTTAACAGATCCTGAACAAGTATTGCATGAATATGGTTGGCAAAAAGTCGCAAAGTATAGTAACATGAATAGTGAACAAGTAAACACAGTGAATGAAGAGGAACAACGTGTACTAGAGGCTATGAATCCTGGTGGAAATACGACGATAGAAGAATTAGTACATACTACTCAATTGCCGTTAACAAATCTTCATACACTGCTGTTACAATTAGAACTAAAACAAATGATTACACATACCTCTCAGGGGTATGTACTACATACTTAGAGGAGGAAGATTTTTGGCCATTACTAGATCCTTCGTTACAGGGGAGAAAAAAAAAGACAAAGAAACAAAAGAAGCTGTCAAATCAAGCGCCAAAGCACCAGAGTCTAGACCTTTGGTTATGCGTCCAGAACCGATTACAATGGAACATAAACGGACTTTCAAAAAAGATGGAAAAACTTTAATCATCGTGGAATCTCCAGCAAAGTCAAAGACTATTGAAAAATTTTTAGGAGATGACTATGTGGTAAAAGCTAGCATGGGACATTTGAGAGATTTACCTAAAATGCAAATGGGTGTATCCATTACTAATGGATTTTTACCTAGATATTTGAATGTACCAGGTAGAAAGGCTGTTATCGAAGAGTTACGTAAAGAAGCAGATAAGGCAAAAGCTGTGTATTTGGCAACTGACCCTGACCGTGAAGGAGAGGCCATCTCTTGGCATTTAGCTCATATTTTAAATATAGATGGTACTACGCCATGTCGGGTGACTTTCAATGAGATTACTAAGCATGCTATTCAAGAGGCGATTTCAACACCTAGACCGATTGATATGCATATGGTAGATGCTCAGCAGGCTCGTCGTGTATTGGACCGTATTGTAGGTTATAAATTAAGCCCTTTGCTTTGGAAAAAGATTTGCAAAGGCCTTAGTGCTGGACGTGTTCAATCCGTAGCCGTACGCATTATCTGTGATCGGGAACGTGAGATCCAAGCCTTTATTCCAGAAGAATACTGGACTATCGAAGGTGTGTATCAAACCGCTAAGAATGAACAATTTGATGTGGTAGTGACTCACAAAGATAATGAAAAGTTAACGATTTCTAATGAAACAGAAAGTGATGCCGTATTAAGCGTTATTCGTGGCCGTGAAAGTGTAGTTAGTTCTGTAGAATCACGGCAACGTAGTCGTAAAGCACCTGCTCCTTTTACGACGTCTACGATGCAACAAGAAGGTGTACGCAAACTGAACATGAATGCAAAGCGTATTATGTCTGCTGCGCAACATTTATATGAAGGTAAAGAAATTGGTGGCTATGGTCATGTAGGTTTGATTACCTATATGCGTACGGATTCCACTCGAATATCGAAGGAAATGCAAGAAGCGGCTAAAGCCTATATTCTTAAGAATTTTGGAAAGGAGTTTTATCCGAGTAAACCAAATGTATTTGGAGCGAAGGCGAACGCACAAGATGCGCATGAAGCAATTCGCCCTACTATGTTGGAATTACCACCTAAAGCAGTAGCGTCCTATTTAACTAGTGATGAGCTAAAATTATATACCTTGATTTGGAATCGATTTTTAGCGAGTCAAATGGCTCCACAGAAAAGTGAAACAGTAACTATGCACTTTCATGTAGATGAGTATACATTGAAGGCTTCTGGGAATCGTGTAGTATTTAAAGGCTTTACAGAAGTCTATGAAGACGCAAAAAAAGAAGATGACCATATTTTGCCAGCCCTAGAAGAAGGGCAAGCTATTATGCCTATCTCTATGGATGGTATACAGCATTTTACGCAACCTCCAAGCCGTTATTCTGAGGCAGGTCTTATCAAGGTATTAGAAGAACAGGGAATTGGTCGACCAAGTACGTATGCAGCTACTATTGATACGATCTTAAAACGGAATTATGTGGAACGTAAGGATAAACAATTTATTCCTACTGATTTAGGATTTGCTGTGGTGGAATTTTTAACAACTCATTTTGAAAAGTTTATTAATATGAAATTTACTGCCTCTATGGAGGAAGATTTAGACCATATTGCACAAGGGACTAATTTCTACGAAGCTGTTATCCATTCATTTTATGATAGTTTTGAGAAGGAATTACACACAGCTGAATCGGCTGAGAAGATAGAACTGGAGGCAGAGAAGAGTGGTATCCTTTGTGAAAAATGTGGACATGATATGGTCTATAAACTAGGGCCTTATGGTAAATATTTAGCATGCTCTAACTTTCCAGATTGTCGAAATATTAAGTCCATTACAGTTAGCACAGGGGTAACCTGTCCGAAATGTAAATCTCATGAAATTTTAGAACGTAAATCTAAGAGAGGTCGTATCTTTTATGGTTGCGAAGGGTATCCATCTTGTGATTTTACTATGTGGGATAAACCTATTGATAAAACCTGTCCCGTTTGTGGCAGCTTAATGGCTGAAAAAGTATATAAAAACGGCAATAAGAAAGAGTTTTGTTCCAATCCTGATTGTGAAACAAGGCCAAAACGTAAACCTAGAACAAAGAAAGAAGATAAAGAATGAAAGAGTTTGTAACTATTATTGGAGCTGGTCTTGCTGGCTCTGAGGCAGCCTATCAATTGGCTAAACGTGGTATTCCTGTACACCTATATGAAATGCGCCCAAAGGTGTCTTCACCGGCTCATCATACAGATCAATTTGCGGAGTTAGTATGCTCTAACTCTTTGCGTGCAAATACCATAGAAAATGCAGTGGGTCTTTTGAAAGAAGAAATGCGTCGCTTAGATTCCTTAATTATGGAATCTGCCGATGCTACTCAAGTTCCAGCAGGTGGTGCCTTGGCCGTAGATCGTCATGCTTTTAGCAAAAGGGTCACAGAACGTATTAAAGAACACCCCTTAATTACGGTGATTCATGAAGAAGTGACTGAGATTCCGGCAGAAGGTATTGTTATTTTTGCAAGTGGTCCACTTACATCAGAAGCATTAGGAACTAAGATTAAGGAGTTAACTGGCTCTAAAGATTTTTATTTCTATGATGCAGCAGCCCCTATAGTAACAGCAGATTCTTTGAATTACGATAAAGTATTTGCTGCCTCACGGTATGATAAAGGGGATGCAGACTATTTAAACTGCCCTATGACGAAAGAAGAATACGATGCTTTCTATGAAGCTCTGACTACAGCTGATGTGGTACAACCCAAAGATTTTGAAAAAGAAATTTATTTTGAAGGTTGTATGCCTGTAGAAATTATGGCATCCCGTGGGGTAGATACATTGCGTTATGGACCTTTAAAACCAGTTGGTCTCGTAGATCCTCGGAACAATATTGAGTGGCATGCAGTAGTGCAGTTACGCAAGGAAAACAAAGAAGCTACTATGTACAATTTGGTGGGCTTTCAAACACATTTAAAATGGGGCGAACAAAAGCGAGTATTCCAAATGATTCCAGGTTTAGAGAATGCAGAATTTATTCGCTATGGCGTGATGCATCGTAACACGTATATTAACTCTCCAGAACTGTTAAACCAAGCATTCCAACTAAAGTCTAATCCACGATTATTCTTTGCTGGTCAAATGACAGGTGTGGAAGGTTATTTAGAATCAGCAGCTGCGGGTATGATGGCAGCCATCCAAGTGGCACGTATGTTACAGGATAAAGAATTTGTTACATTCCCGAAAACAACGGCTCTTGGTGGGTTAAGTCATTATATCAGTGCCTATGAAGGTTCTAACTTCCAACCAATGAATATAAATTTCGGTATCATGGAACCTTGGGGAGCTAAAGTACGTAAGAAAAAAGAAAAAAATGCATTAATTGCGCAACGTGCTTTAGATGAATTAGATGCATTAATTGTAGAAGAAGAGTTACTATCTTAATTCATGAATTGGTACCCAATAGGTATAGTACTATAGATGTACAAAGGAAATAGAACCTTGTAATAATTGAAGTCTTATAAATATGAAAAAGAGGAAAGAAGTCGTCATGACATTCTTTCCTCTTTGTATTTATAATAGATATGTTATTATATTGATGTTGCGTCTATCACGACGTGTTGGAAGATAATAGAATCTATTATTTTACTTTTTTGCTTTTTTCAGTAGGGAATACATGTGTATCTGTTGTTCCTTTATAATGAAGGTATAGCCAGATACCAAAGGATACAGCCATTACTATTAAGCTGGTAACTTGTGCAGATTTAAATCCTAATGTTAGATTTACATAATCTCCACGTAAAAATTCTAAGAAGAATCGTAAGCTAGAATACAAGAATGCATATAAGCAGAAGATTTGCCCTTTTTTATGAGGGAACACGTTAGCCAATAGTAGGATAACAAACAAAATAATATCTACTTGACCTTCCCAAATTTCAGCAGGCCATAATGGCTGATTACCATAGGTACGGTATGCCAAAGTTGTTTCTGGATAGAGAATACCGAAGTTCCCTCCAGTAGGGTGACCAAAGGCATCACCATTCATAACATTCGCCATACGTCCTACAGATTGACCTACCATAAGGGCTGGTGCAAATAAATCAGCAAATGCCCAAGGATCTACCTGTTGTTTCTTTAAATAATAAATCCCTGCAATAGCTCCTAACAATACGCCACCTTGGATAGCCATACCACCTTGCCACACATAAGGGATTTCCAATAAGTGATTGTGGTAGTATCCCCAGTCGAAGAAGAATACATCCCATAGTCGAGCACCAATGATGCCAGCGATAGCGACAGTAATGGTGAAATCCACCATATGCTTTTCCCAACCACGGCCATCTTTTTTCATAATAAAGTAGCCCACAATAGCAGCACTAATAATACCTAAAGCAAGTAGTAATCCGTAGGCTCTGACAGGAAAGCCTCCGATGAAAAATAAATATTGATACATAGTACCTCCTGATATTTTACTAAATATATTTTTAATATTCCTACCTTTGTAGTGTACCATAAATTTTAGAGAAATAGTATAGTGTTCCCAATATATAGACTGAATGTGGTATAATATAAAGATTAAAGGAGCGCTTATGAAACACTTACAATTTATGAAACATATGGTGCTAGGAATATCAACCTTGAGTTTGTTTGCTTCCTATCAAGTGGCAGAGGCAACAATCCATATTCCTTTTCCAGCACTTTCCAATACAACAACAGCAGTAGCACCTACACAATACGTAGGTCCTATGTTACATGTCCCAGAGAAACAAGAAGTTACATTGCCGATTACTATGGTATTTGATCCCATCGTATCAGAAACGGCGTATGATACAAAGTATGTGCAGAATGGCACGTCAATCATATCTCCAAGTTGGTTTGAATTGACTACGACTGGTCTAAAAGCAAGTCCTAAACTATCTTATGACTATGTGAATCATTATAAGGAAAAGGGCTATCGTGTGTGGCCTTTAATCACCAACCAATTCGATCCAGACATGACTAGTAAAATCCTTGCGAGTGAATCGATGTGGGAACGATACAAACAAGGTCTTATTAATTATGCTACAGAGTATGGTTATGATGGATATAATTTTGATTTTGAAAATGTTCATTACAAAGATAAAGCACAGCTAACTAAGTTTGTAGATTTTTTAGCGAAAGGATTACGAACGTATAATATCCATAGCTCTATTGATGTAACGGGATATTCCAATAGTGAAAACTGGTCCTTAGTGTATGACCGTAAGGCCTATGCTGATGCAGTGGATTATGTGGTGCTTATGGCATACGATGAAACGTGGGCATCCAGTGTTACAGCGGGACCAGTCGCCTCTTATCCATGGGTGAGAAAGCATACAGAGCAAATGCTTTCAGAAGTGCCAGCGTCAAAACTCGTACTGGGTATTCCATTTTATATGCGTGAATGGTCTGTACCAGTGAAAGGTTCTTGGGAAGGAAAAGCAAAAAGTAAAACCCTTGCTATGACCAAGGCTCTAGATTTAGAACGTGAATACAGAGATGCGTTGCGTTGGGATGATCGTTTAAAAGGTAATTATTTAACATTAACGAATAAAAATGGCGTCTATGGTATCTATGATGAAAAGAAACCATATAAGGGAACACTCACAAAAATTTGGTTTGAAGATCCACAGTCTTTAAGCTATAAAGTAGGTCTTGTAAAAGAATTACAACTTGCAGGAGTAGCGGCGTGGCGTAAAGGTTTTGAAGCTAGTGATGTGTGGCCAGTGTTGAGTTTTGCTCTAGATAGTGCTACTACAAATAGCACTGAAAAAGGGAAAGCGGATTCAGATAAAAAAGATCATAAAAAAGAAGTAAAAAAACAAGAAAAAAAGAAAGATAAGAAGAAAAAGTCTAAACATATAGATACTTCAGAAGTGACAAAAATTTCTAAAGATGGTAAAGAAGTGGTGTTAAAATTTAAGAAACCACATAAACAGTCTGATGAAACAGGCATTGTAAAGGTTACGAAAGAAAAAAAGTCTTTGCCTAAAGAGTAAAGTTTGGAGTATACTTAAAAGTATTAATACATACGAATGAGGAGGCATAGCATGTACGAAAAATACGTGGCGCAAGATATTGAAAAGAAATGGCAAACATATTGGGAAGAGTCTGGAGTATTTAAAACAGAATATGACCCAAGTAAAGAAAAATATTATGTATTAGAAATGTTCCCATACCCATCTGGTAACTTACATATGGGGCATGTGCGTAACTATTCTATCGGTGATGTAGTGGCGCGTTTCAAAAAGATGCGTGGATTTAACGTATTACATCCAATGGGATGGGATGCTTTCGGTATGCCTGCGGAAAATGCAGCGATTAAACATGGTGTGTCTCCAAAAGATTGGACATTGGATAATATTGCCAATATGACACGTCAACAAAAAGAGTTGGGCTTATCCTATGATTGGGGACGTGAAGTTGCGACTTGTAAAGAAGATTACTATCGCTGGACACAATGGTTATTCCAACAATTCTATAAACAAGGCTTAGCTTATAAAAAAGAAGCGAAAGTAAACTGGTGTGAACATGACCATACAGTATTGGCGAATGAACAAGTTATCGATGGGAAATGTTGGCGCTGTGACAATGATGTGGTAAAAAAGGACTTGAAACAATGGTTCTTAAAAATCACTGATTATGCAGATCGCTTACTAGAAGATTTAGATACATTAGATCAATGGCCAGACCGTGTAAAAGCAATGCAACGCAACTGGATTGGTCGTAGTGAAGGTACACAATTTGCATTCCATGTGCCTAAAATTGATAAAACTTTTGAAGTGTATACAACACGTGTGGATACTTTGTTTGGTGTGTCTTATGTGGTATTGGCACCTGAGCATCCATATGTAAAAGAATTGATTCAAGATGCTGCTAATAAAGCAGAATTAGAAGCTTTCATCGAAACATTACGCAACCAAAGTGATATTGAACGTACTTCTACAGAAGCAGAAAAAGTAGGTATGTTCACAGGTTCTTATGCAACACATTCTATTACGGGCAAAGAAGTGCCAATTTGGATTGCTAACTATGTACTTGCAGATTATGGTACAGGCGCTGTTATGGGCGTACCGGCTCATGATGAAAGAGACTATGCATTTGCAAAAAAATATGATTTACCTGTGAATTGGGTAATTCAAAATAATGCCCAAGATTTAGATTTCCAAACATTAGACGAAGCCTTTACAGAAGATGGTGTATTGGTGAACTCTGGTGACTTCAGTGGTAAAACATCAGAAGAAGCACGCCAAGCATTGGGAGATTACTTTACAGAACAAGGCACTGGTCGTAAGACTGTAAACTTCCGTCTTCGTGACTGGTTGATTTCTCGTCAACGTTACTGGGGATGTCCAATTCCAGTTGTGTACTGTGAAAAATGTGGAGAACAGCTAGTACCAGAGGATCAATTGCCTGTAAAACTTCCAGAAGATGTATCCTTTGATGGTGGTGCTATTTCTCCATTGGCAACTTCTGAAAGTTTCTTAAACACTACTTGCCCATGCTGTGGTGGTCCTGCTCGTCGTGAAATCGATACGATGGATACATTTATTGATTCTTCTTGGTATTTCTTACGCTATACTGACGCTCGCAATGACAAAGAAGTGTTCAACAAAGAAATCGCGAAATACTGGATGAATGTTGACCAATACATCGGCGGTATTGAACATGCCATCTTGCACTTATTATATGCACGTTTCTTTGTTAAAGTATTACATGATATTGGATTAGTAGAAGTAAATGAACCTTTCAAAGCTTTGTTAACACAAGGTATGGTGTTAAAAGAAGGTTCTAAAATGTCTAAATCCAAAGGCAATGTAGTATCTCCAGAAGAAATCATTGCCAAATACGGTGCAGATACAGCTCGTTTATTCATTTTATTCGCCGCACCAGTGGATCGTGACCTTGACTGGAGCGACCAAGGGGTAGAAGGTTCCTATCGTTTCTTAGGTCGTGTATGGCGCATTATCGATACATACCAACAATTAGGTGCATCTGGACATCATGATAGCTTATCTAAAGATGAAACTGCATTACGCCGTGAATTGCACCGTGCCATCAAAAAAGTAACAGAAGACTTAGATGGTAAATTCAATTTTAACACTGCCATCAGTACTGTTATGGAATTGGTAAATGCAATGTACCAATTTAAAGATAGTCATGATACAGTACAAAGTGAGTTAGCGAAAGAACTAGTTGAAAAGTTAACATTATTGCTTGCTCCATTTGTACCACATATTACAGAAGAAATCTGGCATGAATGTGGATTTGAAGGTTCTGTACATGCTGCATCTTGGCCGACGTATGAAGAATCTGCTTTGGTAGTAGATGAGGTAGAAGTGGCAGTGCAAGTAAATGGTAAAGTACGCGATAAATTGACAGTATCCGTTTCTTTATCTAAAGAAGAACTAGAAGCCGCTGCAAAAGCATTACCACGTGTACAAGAGTTTACAGAAGGTAAAACTGTTGTGAAAGTAATTGTAGTACCTAAAAAATTAATTAATATTGTAGTCAAATAAAACGAGGTTCCTATGGAAAAACGTAAGGACTATATTAGCTGGGATGAATACTTTATGGGTGTTGCCATGTTAGCAGGGCAACGCTCTAAAGATCCTAATACCCAAGTAGGAGCTTGCATTGTAAGTGATGATAATAAAATTTTATCTATCGGATACAATGGTATGCCCTTAGGTTGTGATGATGATGATTTCTCTTGGAATCGCAATCGAGAAGAAGACAATAAATACTTTTATATTGTTCATAGTGAATTGAATGCCATATTAAATTATCGTGGTGGTTCTTTAGAGGGAAGTAAAATCTATGTCACTTTATTCCCTTGTAATGAATGTGCCAAAGCCATTATTCAAAGTGGGATTAAAGAAGTCATTTATTGGCGTGATGATTATAAAGATACCCGAGAAGTGCAAGCATCAAAGCGATTGTTTCAAACTGCGGGAGTAACGATTACGGCTTATGAACCAAGCGGTAGACAATTATCCTTACAACTGTAATTAATTTGACTACATATGTATATAATAAGGCTGAACTTGTGGAATTGATTCCTAGGTTCAGCTTTTTATATGTGTTTAGTATAATATCGAACAAAAGAACGGCTAGCTCCTATTAGGGACTAGCCGTTTATATGTTCGATGTTTAATTGTTATTACCCATTACTTTTTTGATGGCTTTTACGCCCTTGGAAGTAATGTTTTTACCAGTTTTTGTCAATCGTGTACGAGTACGTGTTACTCTACCCATAGCAGTTAGAGAAGACTGTTTACGAGGCTTCATATCTCTTTCATTACCGAAGTCACCACGACGAATACTTGTGGCTTTTACTTTTTCAGAACCCACAGATCGTTGCAATTCTTTCATAATTACTTTTGGTTCTACAGATTTTTCAAATGTATATACATCTGCTGCTACATAGCCTAATTGTGGATACGCATGAAGAATTACATGGCAATGATGAGATACGGCTACCAAGAAGATTTCATCTTCTAATATTTGGCAATCAATTTCCTCAACACATTGATTAGTAATTGCTAAGGCATTTACAATAGCATCTTGTAAGACAGCAGGAGATTCTATTTTTTCATCAATACAAGAATATAAATCAATTAATACGTGCTCACCTAAAACGTGCATGTTTTCACCTACTTTCATTCATAGTCTATTATATAAGATTATTTTAATTTTGTAAATTTGTTATACTTTTTTGTAATAGCACTAATTATAAAAATTAATTATAGAATTTACTAAACTCTACTACTATGGTAAGCTATAGATAAGACATAGAGAGCTATGCCCTTTTGAACGAGTTGTTCAAATTTGTAAATGATACTACATAAGGTAATGCTAGGAGGTCCTATTATGAAAGCACCGTTACGTTACGATTTTGCTTCTTTTTCTACGGAAGCGCAGGCTGTATGCCCTGAACGAGTATTTACAGATTTTTTACACCGCTATGCCTATGGTGTAGATGCTTCTTGTTATTCCTATGTACCACAAGTGGTAGTGAAAGTTAATAATGAATCAGAAGTGATTCGTATTTTAGCTTTAGCAAATCAATATGGTACACCGGTTACTTTTAGAGCAGCAGGTACATCTTTATCTGGACAATGTTCTAGTGAACATGTATTAGTGGTTGCTAATGATGGCTTTAAACGAATGGAAGTATTAGACGGAGGCAAAGCATTACGTTGCGATTGTGGCGTTATTGGGGCCGATGCGAATGAAAAGTTAGCTCCTTATGGACGCAAAATTGGTCCAGATCCAGCTACTATTGCGAGTGCTTTAGTAGGGGGGATTTTCAATAATAACTCTTCTGGTATGTGCTGTGGGACTGTAGAAAACTCTTATCAAACAGTAAAATCTGTTCGTGTTGTATTGGTGGATGGTACGATTTTAGATACTAGCGATCCAGCTAGTGTACAAGCTTTCATGACCTCTCGTGCTGATCTTGTGAAAGGATTATTGGATTTACGTAAATGGATTTTTGATGATCCAGAATTAGTAGAGTTAATTCAACGTAAATTTAAAATTAAAAATACAACAGGCTATTCCATTAATACCTTAGTTGACTTTGAAGATATTGTGGATATTTTAAATCATATCTTTATCGGTTCTGAAGGCACATTAGGTTTTGTATCTGAAGTGGTGTACAACACAGTAGAAGATAAAAAATTCAAAGCCTGTGGCCTAGTGTTCTATAAAGAGTTATCTGATGCATCTAGAGCTGTTGTAACATTAGCGAATATGGGACGTAAATATGTAGTATCTGCTGAAATGATGGACTATCTAAGCTTAAAAAGTGTACAAAAATTAGAGCAAGTACCTGATTTTGTACGTGGTGTACCAGAGGGTACTAGCTGTATTCTATTCCAATCTGAAAGTAATAACGAACAAGAATTGGCGGAACAAGTGGAATATATTAAAGACCAATTAAAAGATATTCCTACGATTATTCCAAGCTTATATTCTACAGATCCAGCAGAATATAATTCATGGTGGTATATCCGCAAAGGCTTATTACCAATTGCTGCAGGACAACGTAAATCTGGTTCTACTGTAATCACAGAGGACGTATGCTTAAAAATTGAAGATTTCGTTAAAGGTATTGGAATTATTACAGAATTATTCCGTACCTATGACTTTATGGATAACGGCATTATCTTTGGACATGCCTTAAGTGGTAATGTTCACTTTATTATCACCCCAGATTTGAATGACCCTAGAGAACGTGATAATTTCAGTGGTCTTGTGAAAGAAATGGCAGAGCGTGTAGCAGCTGTAGAAGGTAGTATTAAAGCTGAACATGGTACAGGTCGTATGGTAGCGCCATTTGTAGAACTAGAGTGGGGTGTTAAAGCTTACCAAGTTAACCGCCGCATCAAAGAATTATTTGACCCTACGTATTTGATCAATCCGGATGTTATCATTACTGATGATCCAGATGTATATAAAAAGAATTTAAAAGCCATGGCAGCTATCGATCCATTGTTCAATATGTGTATTGAATGTGGTTTCTGTGAAAAGAACTGTCCATCTAAAAACTTAACATTAACACCTCGCCAACGTATTTCTTTAGTGCGTGAAGAGACTCGTCTTCGCCAAGAAGGTAAACATGCTGAAGCTGATGCATTAGCTGAGGGATACCAGTATTATGGTGTGGATACATGTGCAGCATGTTCCATGTGTTCCATGCTATGTCCGTTAGGTATTGATACTGCACAAATTGCCTTATCTGTTCGTAAAGTGACGGCAAAAGGTCATGGCATTGCAGAAGCGATTTATGATAACTTCCCAGCTACTTTAGCAGCAGCTCGCATGGGTGTAACATTAGGTGGTGCAGCAGGTAAAGTAATTACGAATAAGTTAATCTCTAAAATTACAAAAGGTGCTCACAAACTAACAGGTGTGACACCATATGCTCCAACTACATTGCCAAAAGCTAACCGCCACACATTGAAAAGCCAACGTAATACTGTAGGCAATGATAATGTTGTGTACTTCAGTACTTGTGTAAATCGTGCATTCAAACCAAATCAAGGACAAAAAGATACACGTAGCTTACAACAAGTAATGGAAAACTTATGTAAAAAAGCAGGGTATAATGTGATCTATCCACGCCATATTGAAAACTTATGTTGTGGTTTGAGCTTTGAAAACTATGAAGACATTGATAAACGGGCGTTGCGGGATTTAGAAAATGCTTTATTAGAAGCAAGCTGTGGTGGTGTATATCCAGTTGTGATTGACCATTCTGCATGTTTCTCTCATGCTTTTAAACATATCAAATCTGTTACGATTCTTGATGTATCTGAATTTTTATATACTCATATCGTGCCTAAATTAGATATTGTGAAATGCAAAGAACGAGTTATCGTTCATAAACAATGTAAAATCAAAAAAGCTGGTAAGGAAAAATATATTGAACTTATTGCACGAGCATGTACTGATGAAGTATTCAATATTAAATCCTTTGCATGCTGTGGTTTCGCAGGGCAAAAAGGTTTCTTCACACCAGAATTGAACCATTCCGCTACACGCGATTTGGGAGATGAAGTGAAAGAGTATGGTGCAACACTAGGAGTAAGCTCCAGCTCCACATGTGAAATCGGCTTAGGCGAACGTGCAGGTATTCCATTTATTGGTATTGCTTACCTATTAGATGCATGTTCTAAATAACTATCTATTACAACCGTATACAATGAAAAAAGCAGCCCTTTTGGGGGCTGCTTTTCTGCATATCATAATATATTGAACGATTAAATACCATGGGAAACATATTGTTTCTATAATAAGTATGTGGATTACTGCTGTACAAGTAGATACTGTAAAAAAGGAAGGAGGGACCGAAGTCCCTCCTAGGTATAAGGGGTGTATATAAAAATATGTATTACTCACCAAAAATAGCAATTCCTCTTGTAGTGATTTTAATCTCTGGAATCACTGTTAAGCATAGGAAGCTTAAATTAATAAAAGGATCTAATCCACGGTTTACCCCCATAGAATAGGCAATTTCTTTCATTTCCGCAACTTTTGCATCCACAACTTCATGGCTTTCATTCGTAATCAGCCCCATAATTTCTAGTGGAAGCTCAGCGATCACTTTACCTTCACTAGCAATGACATAGCCACCACCAATTTCTTTCAAACGCTCAATAACAACTAGCATATCGTGGTCATTGTCTCCAACTACGATGACATTATGTGCATCGTGCGCTACTGAAGTACCAATAGCACCATTTTTAATATCATAGCCTTTGATAATCCCTACACCATTGTGTCCTGTTGCATGATGACGTTCAATGCATGTGATCTTATTAAATGTGCCATTTTCTATGAAAAGGTCATTGGATACAGGAACTTCTTCGTGTGTCATCTTGGTTAACAACGTGCCAGGAATTAAATTAATGATTGGCATTGGACCAGTGACAGGTAAATCTAGTTGAGATGGTTTAAATTCACCAATGTTAATAGTATGTAATAGGTGAGTAGGTGTTTTCTTCTCATGTGTATAGGTACGAGAAATTTTTTTACCACCTATTAATATATCGTGAATTGTTACTTCCTTATAGTCATCTAGTATAATAAGGTCAGCTTTATAACCAGGAGCAATGGCGCCTTGATCACGAAGGTGATAGGCTACACAGGAATTATAAGAGGCCATTTTATAAGTTTGAATTGGGTCTAGACCAAGTTCTATGGAGCGTTTTACATTGTAACTAATATGTCCTTTAGCAATAATATCCTCAATATGTTTATCGTCAGTACAGAAAGAGTATTTATCACAACAAACACCATCTTCAATGATGCCTTTTACGATGGCTTCTAGATTATGAGCAGCGCTACCTTCACGGATTAACACTTGCACACCAGCCATGACTTGAGCTTTTGCTTCTTCATAAGATCCGGCTTCATGATTCGTACGTACACCTGCCAATACAAAGGCTTGTAGTTCCTTGTCACTTACACCAATGATATGACCATCGATAACACGGTCCTCATAGACTTCTAACTTTTTCAGCATAGGAATATTTCCATTGATGACACGAGGAATATCCATCACTTCACCTAATCCTAAGATGCGAGGGTTTTGTTTAAGCTCGCTCAATTTTGGCGCTTCTAATATGCAACCAGTTTCTTCACCATCGATGGCAGGAACACAAGATGGTGCCATTACATACACATGTCCCTCTACATCGTTAGTTTCATCAATGATAAATTGAATCCCTTCAAGCCCAGCTACATTACCAGCCTCATGTGGGTCTACAATGAAAGTAGTAGTACCAAATTGTACAGCTTGATGAATTAACTCAGATGGATTAACTAGTGTGGATTCTAAATGAAGATGACTGTCTACGAAGCCTGGTACGATATATTTTCCTTGTAAGTCTAATTCTTCTTTACCTTCATAGGATCCAAGACCAACAATGACACCATTTTCAATAGCCACATCTGTTTGAACCCACTTTTCGCTAAATACATCTAACACTGTGCCATGCTTTAATACTAAACTTGCTTTTTCTTTGCCCAATGCTACACTGGACATTTGACTGTAAGAATTATAGTTAATCATAAAAAGGCTCCTTTACCCACTAAATAATAAATGGCATAACTTCTTTTACGATAAAAATAAGTGCTAGTACATACATAATGGCGGAAATATCTTTTTGTTGACCTGCTAGTAATTTAACCACCACATAACTTACAAGACCCCATTCAATACCAACACCGATGGAGTAGGTGAAAGGCATCATGATAATCGTTAGAAATGCGGGAATCCCTTCTGTGATATCTTCAAAATTAATTGTTTTAATACACATAAGCATGAATAAGCCTACAACAATTAAGACTGGTGCAGTGGCTGCTGCTGGAATTACCATTAATAAAGGAGCAAAGAATAAAGCAATTACAAATAAGATAGCAGAGGTAATGGCAGCAATACCAGTACGTCCACCTTCAGCAATACCAGCGGCAGATTCTACAGCTACAATATGTGGAGAGGCTCCAAACATACCAGCAATAGTTGTACCTAAAGCAGCTACTTTCATGCAATTACCATTCACTCGTTGACGATTTGCTTCTGGAACTTCAGCTTGTTCACTGAGACCAATCAATACACCTACGATGTTAAATAAGTTAACAAATAAGAAGGTGAAAACCACGAAGAACATGTCTGCTGTTACTAATTCAGAAAAGTCAAACTTCATAAAAACAGGAGCCATACTAGGTGGCAATGATAGAATACTATCTGGAATCTTAGTGATACCTAAAAAAACACCTAAAATGGCACAGACAATGATAGCGATGAACATGGTTCCTTTTATGCCACGAGCGGTCATTGCTGTAATTAAAATGACACCAATCATGGCGATGATGACATTTGAATCTGTAAAGCTACCTAATCCCACAATCGTGCCTTGATTCGCAACAACAATGCCAACGCTACTAAGACCGATTAAGGCGATGAATAAACCGATACCGGCGGTTACTGCTAATTTTAAATTGTGGGGAATAGCCTCAAAAATGTAATCCTTAATAGGTGTAAGTGCAATGAGTAAAATCAATAGACCCGCAATTAGTTCAGCAGTCAAAGCAAACATAAATGAGTGGTGCATTTGGATAACGACGGTGTAGGAAAAATACGCATTAATCCCCATCCCTGAAATGCCAATATAGGGCATATTCGTGTAAAAACCTAATAATAAAGTAATGATAATACCGCAGATAGCAGTAGCTGTAAACACAGCTCCCTCATTCATACCGCTAGCACCTAAAATGATAGGATTAACTGCTAATACATAAGAGACACAGAGAAAACTTGTAATACCTGCAAAGATTTCTCGCTTAATGGTGGAACCGCGCTCCGTTACATTACATTTACGATCCCAAAAACTGTTGTTACTACCAATAGTTGGACTGGTGTTCATAAAAATACACTCCTTTCACAATGATGTTGATAGTAGACCTTTACTATATGCTCATCATAGCATATATCCTTAGGTATTACGCATATCAATTAATCATTTTATCGTGGTTTATAAGATACTTAATTAAGTATTTTTGAATTTATATTCGGTAAACAGGGCGAAATATACGAAATAGTTAAAGTATACCTAAAATGTCAAGTTTTTATCAATTAATGAAGGTATAATGATAACGTTGTAAATGTCCGTATAGATAAAAGACATAAATATACAAACACTTATTATACCAAATTGTAATACATAGAATTCTAAAATGTGATAAAAGTCATTTCTAGTTGTAGATATATATGAAATAGATAGATTTTTTCTAGTAAACAACGTATACTTAAGTTAAAAATGACAGAAGATATAGAAGAATATTAGGATAGAGAAATAACATGTATTAATACACAAAAATGGGTTAGAATTAATTTATAAAGTATACTCACAATATGAGTTAGTCACATCAGAACGTATGAAAGCAATCGAAGAAGTTTTACTGCAACGAATAGAATGATTAGACGATAGTGTGAGAAGATCGTAATAGCTATATATTAGATAAATAGAAGGTTTTTCTAAAATATTAAAAAAGGAGATACTATGAAAATAAGTACAAAAATATTTGTATCAGCAGCTGTGATGGGACAAATCTGCTTATGGACTTTTGCTATGGATGATATAGCATCTGAAACAGTTCATAGTGCTACAGGTACAAGTTCTTCTGTTAGTGCATATGGTACTGAAGAGGGAGAAGAAACACTCAATGCTGGTGTAAGTAGACTTTCTTTCTTTGATTTTAAGTCAAACTATCCTAATAGCAAATTTGCTAATATTGCCCCTAGGGAACAAAAAGAGGATGAAGGAACTCCTGTTGCAAAAGAAACGCACCGCTATGGGATGGATGCTATAGAAAACGAAGTGAAACGTATACATCCCTTGTGGGAGAATGCAAGATACTACACACCGAAAATAGCTTGGGAATCAGGTGGAACTGAACCTTTAGAGCAAATTAGCATACATAAAGAAGAAGATTATTTTCACTTCATCACATATGGATTAACAGAACTGTATAATAAAGAAAGTAAAGACCAAACTAAAAGTGGATTTGGTATGGAATTAACATTTAAATTAAAAACTGGAGAGTATAAAGATCAAGCTGAGGAAAGAAGAGAACAGTTTAATATAATTAAGCTTTTGCAGAATTTTGCAAAATATATTATACAAGAAAATAGTAAAGTAGAGCCTTATGAGGATACTTATTTAGTAAAAGGTATTCATTCAAGTAAAAATACCGGTATAGATATTGCAGGTAGATCTAACATTGTTGCATTTATTACAGTTCCCGATAAGGACTTACAATCTCTTGACACACCATATGGTCGAGTTGACTTTATTGCACTGATTGGTATTACAAAAAAAGAGTTACAAGCGATTAGGAACCGAAAGATTACTGAAAAAGAATTGTACGAAAAAATTGGCACTGATGTGACTAGCTATCATCGAAAATCTGTAATATAGTTAGGGTGAATGGCAACTTTCATTGCTATATCAAGTAATCTATGATACAATAAACTCATCTTATAGAGATAAGAACTACAATTAAATACATAAGTCTTTGAGGCAAGGTGCGAGGGGAACCTCAATTCCTGACCGGCGGTATAATAGTCCGCAAGCTCTTGAGAGCAGATCCGGTAATATTCCGGAACCGACAGTAAAGTCTGGATGGGAAAAGACAGTATATTGATAGCTATTGTGTATGCTATCAAATATTTGGAATGCTAAAGGGACTATGTATATAGTCCCTTTTTTGTGTAGAGGTGAGCCATGACACATATGACAACTGATGAAAAATATATGGCAAAAGCGATTGAATTAGCAGAAAAAGCAAGAGGATATACATCTCCGAATCCGATGGTAGGGGCTATCATTGTAAAAGATGGTCGCATCATTGGTGAAGGATATCATCAAAAAGCAGGGGAACCTCATGCAGAGGTATATGCTTTGCATCAGGCTGGCATGGATGCCAGAGGAGCTACCTTGTATGTAACGCTTGAACCATGTTCACATTATGGAAAGACACCGCCCTGTGCGAAGCGGGTTATTGCCGCTGGTATTACTCGTGTTGTCATCGGTATGATTGATCCCAATCCATTAGTAGCGGGTAAAGGATTAGAGATGCTACGAGAAGCTGGTATAGAAGTGGAGATTGGCGTCTTAGAACGGCAATGTGTGGAAATGAATGAAGCATTTATTACATACATCAAAACAAGTAAGCCTTTCGTTATTTTAAAATCCGCCATGTCTATGGATGGAAAGATTGCTACCGCTAGTGGCGAATCAAAATGGATTACCAACGAGGAAGCGAGAATCGACGGTCATCGCATTCGCAAAGAAGTAGATGGTATGTTAGTGGGAGTAGGCACAATAATAGCGGATGACCCATTGCTTAGTTGTCGTCTTCCACAAGAAACAATAGAAAAGCAACCACATCTATTTATTCTAGATTCTCAAGGTCGAACGCCATTAGATGCGACTATTTGGACAGTACCTAATCGCAATATAACAATATTTGTTGGCGAAGAGTGTGGACTAGAACAAATGGGCGCTTTCAGTGATAAAGGCGCAGAAGTCATTGTGACACCATCAAATGAAAGAGGCTTAGCTATTTCTTTTATTTTAGAAGAACTAGGAGCTCGTCAATGTATGAGCTTGCTTATTGAGGGCGGTAGCCAAGTGGTGGCTAGTTTTGTAGAGACAAAATCTTTTGATAAACTGGTAACCTATATTGGAAATCGTATTATTGGTGGTATTGGCGCCACACCAGCTGTGGGTGGCTTAGGTTTCTCTAGCTTGGACGAAGCAGTGCAACTAGACATTGATGAAGTGATGGCTGTTGGTGATAATATGAAGATAATTAGTTATCGAAAAGGAAGAGAAGGCGTTTATGTTTACGGGGATCATTGAAGAAATAGGGACCATACAGAGTGTAAAACGTTCCCAAAGCTCACTTACCCTTGAAATTGCAGGAACTGTCATTTTCGATGACTTAAGAATTGGTGATTCTGTAGCAGTCAATGGTGTGTGCTTAACAGCAACTACCATTGGAGCTGAACGGTTCACAGCTGATGTGATGCCAGAGTCTGTGAAAATGACAACATTGCTCAATCTTTCGACAGGAAGTAAAGTCAACTTAGAACGAGCTATGGCTGCCAATGGTCGTTTCGGTGGCCACGTAGTGGCAGGCCATGTAGACGGTCAAGGTAAGATTATCGGTAAGGATCATGTGGGTAACTCCATTGTGTTTCGTATTGCTACAGATGATGCTATTCTACACTATGTCATATACAAAGGATCTATCACTGTGGATGGAGCTAGTTTGACTGTTTCCAAGGTGGGAACTGGATGGTTTGAAATTTCAATTATTCCTCATACAATTGGAAACACTATTTTGCAATATGCTACGATTGGCACTACAGTGAACTTAGAAACAGATATTTTTGGTCGTTATATAGAGCACTTTATGAAAGGAACTCATCAGGAATCTAGTAATACTAGTACAGTAACGATGGATACTTTGGTGCGTAACGGCTTTTTATAGAAAGGATGATACTCATGTCCTATACATTAAACTCTATTGAAGAAGTAATTGAAGACTTAAAAGCAGGTAAGCCTGTGATTATTGTAGATGATGAAAGTCGCGAAAACGAAGGTGATTTAGTATTGGCGGCTGAATTTGCTACTCGTGAAAGCATTAATTTTATTATCAAAGAGGCTCGAGGTTTATTGTGTACACCGATGTTGGAGCGTGATTTGCTACGACTTGGCATTTCTCAAATGGTAGAAAAAAATACGGATAATCATGAAACAGCGTTCACTGTGTCAGTAGACCATGTGGATACTACCACAGGTATTTCTCCAGAAGAACGTGCTGTAACAATGCAAAAACTTATTGATCCAAAGTCAAAACCAGAAGATTTTAGACGTCCTGGACACGTATTTCCATTGCGTTATAAAGAGGGTGGAGTATTAGTGCGCCAAGGCCATACAGAAGCGTCTATTGACCTTTGTAAACTAGCTGGATTATATCCTGCGGCAGCTATCTGTGAAATCACCAATGATGAAGGATACATGTCACGTATGGATGATTTATTGGCTTTCAGTAAAAAACATAATTTAAAGATTGCCTCTGTGGAATCCTTGATAGAATACAGAAAACGTCATGATAAATTGGTGAGTATTGCAGCAGAAACAAAATTGCCTACGAAATACGGTGATTTCCGCATCATTATATTTAAAAATGAAGTGGACCATAAAGAACATCTTATGATTGTAAAAGGTGATGTGCGTGGTAAATCTGACGTGTTAATGCGCATTCACTCTGAATGTTTGACCGGCGATGTGTTCGGTTCTCATCGTTGTGACTGTGGGGAACAATTGGAAAATGCGTTGCGATGCATTGAAGAGCAAGGAGAAGGCATCGTTATCTACATGCGTCAAGAAGGCCGTGGTATTGGATTAACGAATAAAATTAAAGCCTATACACTACAGGATCAAGGCTATGATACAGTAGAAGCTAATGTGAAGTTAGGATTCCCTCCTGATATGCGTGAATACTCTTTAGCAGCACAAATGTTGCGCGAATTAGATGTAAAAAGTGTTAAGCTATTAACAAACAATCCTGAAAAGAAAGAGGATTTAGAACGTTGGGGCATTACTGTATCTAAGCGTGTTCCTATCGTTATCAAAGCAAATAGCATTAATGCAAAATATTTAAATACAAAAAAAGAAAAAATGCGTCATATGCTGTAATATAATGTATGAAAGTAATACTTAGCGTATGGAGCGCTCAGGTCTAAATATGTCTACTATAAATAGAGGAGAATTACAATGATTCAAGAAGGTAAATTAATAGGTACAGGTAAGAAATTTGCTATTATTGGTTCCCGTTTTAATGAGTTTATCACATCTAAATTAATTAGCGGTGCAAAAGATGCATTATTACGTCATGATGTACAAGATAGCGACATTACTACTATTTGGGTACCAGGTGCGTTTGAAATTCCTTTGATTGCTCAAAAAGCGGCAAAAAGTGGCAAATATGATGCTGTTATTTGTTTAGGTGCTGTTATTCGTGGTGCCACAACCCATTATGATTATGTGTGTAATGAAGTAGCAAAAGGTATTGCTCATGTGTCTTTAGATTCTGGCGTACCTGTTATGTTCGGTGTAGTAACAACAGAAAACATTGAACAAGCTATCGAACGTGCTGGTACAAAAGCTGGTAATAAAGGCTTTGATTGTGCTATGGGTGCTATCGAAATGATTAATCTATTGGAATCTATGTAGAAAGAAGGATATCCGTGGATTTTATTAAACGTTATACAACAGCAGAAGGGTTGCGTCTATCTATTGCCGTAACCACTGATACCGTAGAAGAGGCGAGAGTTCGCCATGATTTGTGGCCCGTAGCAACAGCTGCTCTTGGTCGCACTATGACTGGGGCTATGTTAATGGCTAGTGATTTTAAAAATGATGAAAATGTAAGTATCCGATTGCGTGGCGATGGACCGTTAGGTATAGTTCATGTGGATGCATTTAGTAATAATACTGTACGTGGCTATGTGGATCATCCGCATGTAGATGTACCTCTATTGCGAGAAGGGAAACTCGATGTAGGGGCCGCAGTAGGTCGTAATGGGGAAGTACAAGTGACACGGTTTACGAAACTTCGTCAGAACTATACCTCTCAAAGTCCTATCCAAACAGGCGAAGTAGCGGAAGACTTAGCGTATTATCTAGCTATGTCTGAACAAGTAGGTTCCGTTCTTAGTTTGGGGGTACTAGTAGATCCTGGTTACCACACCATAGTAGCAGGTGGTTTTTTAGTGCAAGCTTTGCCAGATGTAACGAATGATGCATTTGATAAAATTGAAGCAAATCTGAAAACCATTGGACCTGTGACTAATTACTTGAAAGCAAATCCTAATGCGGAACACTTGATGGAACGTATTTTGGATGGATTTACTGTACAAGAGGTCTATAGTGAGCGTATTCATTTTGCATGTCCTTGTAGTCGAGAACGTTTTTTTGATCGCTTAGCAAGTTTACCAATGCATGATAAACAAGAACTAGCCCAAGATGAAGTGACAGAATTAACCTGTCATTATTGCAATGAGAATTATCATTTTTCTAAGGAAGATATGCAAACTTTATTAATCGAAGAAACACATTAATACTACTTGTTTCTATGGAGGGAGCGGTATGAAAAGTATTGAATGGAATGGATCAGAAGTTATTATCTTAGATCAAACGAAATTACCTACATCTGTGGAATATGTACGTTGTACTGATTGGCGTCAAGTGGCTGAAGCTATTAAAATGCTTCGTGTTCGTGGGGCCCCTGCGATCGGTGTATCCGCTGCCTATGGATTAATTCTTGCCTTCCGTGAAAGCTATCATCGTGGTGGTGCTAGTGCAGAGATTTTGTCTGAATTTAGAGCCTTTGCGGAAACGTTACGTCAAACTAGACCGACAGCTGTTAATTTAATGTGGGCTATCGATCGAGTATTACGTGTGGTAGATACTTTCAAAGGCGATATTAGCGAATTAGATGCGGTGCTTGTAAAGGAAGCTATCGCCATCGATACAGAAGATGTAGCCTTAAATGAAAGTATGGCAAAACATGGGGCTACCTTATTCCAAGATAAAGAATCCTATCGCATTTTGACACATTGTAATGCAGGAGCTTTGGCTACAGCAGGAATAGGTACTGCCTTAGGCGTGATCCGTGAAGTTCACGCACAAGGTAAGCTAGATCGTGTCTATGCAGATGAAACAAGACCATTATTGCAAGGCTCTCGGTTAACGGCCTTTGAACTACATGAAGACGGTATTCCTGTGACATTGCAAACTGACAATATGGCTGGTTACGCTATGCAACAAGGCCTTATTGATGCAGTCATTGTAGGAGCTGACCGTATTACCCTAGCAGGTGATGTGGCGAATAAAATCGGCACCTATAGTGTAGCCGTATTGGCAAAACATCATAATATTCCTTTCTATGTAGCAGCGCCGTATAGTACTTTTGATTTCTCCATGGAAGAAGGAGCACATATTCCTATTGAAATGCGTAATCCCCTAGAGGTATTGCAATTCCAAGGTGTACCTTCTGCACCACAAGATATTGAAGTATTGAATCCAGCTTTTGATGTCACACCTCATGATTTAGTGACAGCTATCATTACAGAAGAAGGGGTTTTACGACCTCCTTTCAAAAATAGTATTCGTGATTTACAAGAAAAGAAAATGAAATAGGAGTTGAACATGGTTGATGTTGTTATTGCACATGTAGATGTGTTACAAGGAAATACAATTCTAAAAGATACTGCTATTGTTGTTGAAAATGGATACATTAAAGAATTTGTTTCCAATGATGCTGTACCTCAAGCAAAAGAAGTTATTGATGGTAAAGGTATGCTGGCAGCACCAGGAATGGTAAATACGCATACTCACATTGCTATGGGATTATTACGTAATTACGCAGATGATTTAGAGTTAATGGATTGGTTACAAACTGCTATTTGGCCAGCAGAAGCTAAATTGAATAATCACTTAGTTTATTGGGGTACACAGTTAGGCATTGCAGAAATGTTCCGTTCAGGTACCACTTGTTTTAGTGATATGTATTTCTTTATGGATCAAACTGCTGAAGCTATTAAAGAAACAGGTATTCGTGCCGTTTTATCTCGTGGTATGGCTGGTGTGGCGCCTACGGCAGAACAAGCGTTAGTAGAAAGTAAAGAATTGTTTGAAGCGTATCACGGTTACAACCAAGATCAAATCAAGGTGATGCTAGGACCTCATGCACCATATACATGCCCTGATGCGTATTTAGAACGAGTAATTCAATTAGGTCATGATTTAGGGGCGCAAGTTCATATGCATTTAAGCGAAACCAAAGGAGAAGTAGAAAATGTTATAAAAGCTACTGGTAAAACTCCAATTGCACATATGAATGACTTAGGTTTATTTGATTTAGGTTGTTTAGCCGCCCATTGTGTGCATATAACAGATGAAGATATGGATATTATGAAAGAAAAATCCGTTCGCGTGGCACATAATCCACAATCTAACTTAAAGTTAGCTAGTGGCATTGCACCAGTGCCAGAAATGCTTGCTAAAGGAATTGTGGTAGGTTTAGGTACAGATGGTTCTGCTAGCAACAATAATGCAGATATGTTAGAAGAAGTGCGTTTGGCAGCTATGTTACATAAAGCTCGTCTATATGATCCATTAGCTATACCTGCTCAAACAGCTTGGGAACTAGGTACCGTTATGGGTGCTAAAGCATTAGATTATCATGATTTGGGTGTATTAGATGTGGGATATCGTGCAGATATTGTGCTCTATGATACATCAGGATTACATTGGCAACCGCGGTATAATGATGTAGCATCCCTAGTGTATGCGGCTAATTCATCAGATGCAAACACTGTTATTGTGGGTGGTAAAGTAGTAATGAAAGATAAGGAACTACTAACCATTGATGAAGAAAAATTGCGTTATGAAATTGCACAGGCACAAGCTGTATTTCAAGCGTAGTAGGTGCTCTAATGAAAGTATGTAAGAAAATAGCACTAGGACTTGCTTTAGCAAGTGTATCTACTATGATGACACCGTTTATAGTACAAGCAGAAACGCATGTATCTGGAGGTGTTGGTTATCACGGGGTAGGCTACTATCGGGGGATGGAATATATGCGTGGATACTATGAAGGAAGGGGCTTTGTATTAGGCGCTTTCAGCAAGCATATTGAGTATCCTGACAAAACGTATACAGTGGCAGAACAAGCAAACAGTGTAAGTCATGTACAATCGCAAATGAAACAACTTAGCCATGCGCCATACTATTACATTGGTAAATCCAAAGAGGGTAATGTGATCCTATCATCGGATGGGAAACCTGTCATGGGGCCTAAAAAAGAGTTACATATAGGTAGACTAGATACTACAGGAAAGTTAGACGTTGTACTGTATGAAGAGGCAGGTAAAACAGTATTAGAAACAGTGAACACTGGTTCTTCCATTGTGATGCCAACAAAGCATGTTGAGGTATCCTCTACTGGATTAATCTATTCCATGAAAGGAGAGGCAACCACCTATTATAATCTGCAAGGGCAAATGTTACATCATAAACCATTTAAACTTGATAACGAATTGTATGGTGACTTGCATAGCGTAGGCACAACGAATAAATTAGTAGCTATATTCAATGCTCGAACTGGAGAATATAAATCGGATGAGATATTTACCTCTCTAAGTTGGAATCAAAATACAGGTCTTATTTCCGGTTATCAAAGAGATGGATCTATTTTATATTTTGATGATGAAGGTAATCATGTAGAGTCAGCTACAGCTTTGAAAATTATCTCACAAACGGAAGGTACTCAACCCCGTAAAATACAAATGCCACAACAAGTTGAGGGTGAGCGGATTCAACGCGTATTAGCTCCTTTCAGTGAAGGAATTGCCTTTGTATTATTAGGCAATAAACAAAAGGTAGCTATTGATGAAAGTGGAAAAATACTATTTTCTGTGAAAGAGTATGATGAAATTGAACCCTACCTAAATGGGATAGCTCGTGTAACACGAAAAGCTCATGGGTTAAATTTTGGTGGAATTTTTAATACATTGGCGGCTGCTTTGGTGAAAGGTGCATTCTATCATCAGGCAACCTATGGTGAAACTGACTATGCTTGGACAACCTCTAAATTAAAACGAGGGTATATTGACAAAACAGGTAAAGAAGTTATTTCTTCTAAAAATCAGATGGTTAGTCCATTAACTGAAGCCGGGATTATGACCTACAAAGATGGTCGTTTTGGGTTGTATACCAAAGAGGGGATTGAAGTATTCCCAATGGTCTATAAAAATATTACATATATGCCAGAACTAGGAGCCTTTCTCTTACAAGATGAAGAAGGGCGTTGGGGTGTAAAACGTCAAGATAATAGTACTGTGCTTCCATTTGCGTATTCAAAATTAGAAGTAGTAGCTCCTACGGTTTTGGTTGGTAAATCTGGATCCTCTTATCGAATGATTTCCTTAGATACATTCCGTGAAATTGGTGAAAGTTATGATTCCATCACGGCGCCTAAACCATTCTATGGTGTGTATAGTGGATTAATTGGTAAACGAGGAAATAATACATACCTTGTCAATCCATTAACAGGGGAAAGTCTATTGCAATTACCATCGGACACATCTAAGGTGGATACTGCTACTTTAGAAAGCGTAGTTTATAAACAACATGGTAAATATGGTGTTTTAGATTTTACAGGAAACACTATTATTGAGCCAAAGTATGAGTCTATACAAGTATTTGTTGGTAAAAGCAATTAGTATACACTATAAGATCTAACGTATAGTATTATCAATAGATATGAATCGATTAGATAAAACTAGTCTAGCTTGTCCGAAGTTAATTTTAATTAGCTATGTATATTTGAAATAAAAGAGAGGTCTCTATGGCCTCTCTTTTAATTGACAAAAATTTTCATTTATATTACTATAGAATAAATTGATTTAACAGTTTGTAAATTTAAGTAACAAGTGAGCAAGTGCTCAATATATAGTGTTCGGATAAGTTTCATTTTCCATAGGGAAAATGGATTTTTTTATTAGGAGGAAACTAATGCGATTGTGGAATGCAGTAGCTTGTACCTCTGTTCTATGTGGTTTGATGGCACTATCAGGGTGTTCTTGGACTACTGATACGCCAACAGCAGTAACACAAGAGGCGGCAACAAGAACGGAAATTGACAGGACGGGAACTTCTGTGACCATGCCAAGTCATCCCAAACGGGTTGTGATCTTAAATACAGCCAATATTGATATGTATTTGGCCGTAGAAGGAACCATTGTGGGCCGTATGGATGCGGCTTCCTTATCGGGAGAATTAAAAGATAAGGTGAAGGATATCCCTTCTGTAGGGAATACATATAATCCAGATGTGGAAAAGATTATTAGTTTACATCCTGATTTGGTTATTGGTATGAATATAGCCAATCATATAAAACTAAGAGAGGCTTTACAGGCTGCCAATATTCCTTTATACATTAATGATTTGGACTCCTTTGAAGATGTGAATAGATCCTTGCAACTATTCGGTGAGCTAACGAATCATCCAGACATAAGCAAGATGCAAATAGAGAAAATCAATACTGTATTTGCAGACTATCAAGGGAAAATAAAGGATAAGCCACATCCTAAAACATTGTTGTTACTGGGTACACCAGGTAATCTAAACGTCAGTACAAATCATTCTTTCAGCGGTAAATTATTAGATACATTAGGTGCCGACAACATTGGTAAATATATGAAGAGTGAAGCGCCTTATATGCCACTGAGTTTAGAATTTATACAGGAACAAAATCCTGAGCGAATTATTTTTGTAGTTATGTATCCAGATCCATCGATTAAGGAATCCTTTTTGAAAGAAATGCAATCGAATCCAGCTTGGCAACATATCAAAGCCGTAGAAACGGGGCAGATTCACTATGTACCGGGTGGTTTGTTTGCTTTGAACCCTGGCACAAGAATAACAAAAACATTGGAATTAATGTATAACGCATTATATGAATAATTTTTAGGAGGTTGTATCATGAATAAACTAGTAAAAGTATCCTTATATGGAGCTATTTTCAGTACTTTATTAGCACCTACATATGTAACACATGCAATGGATGCCAGTGAAAATAATATAGTAGTTGTTACGGCATCAAAACGAGCAGAAACTATTAAAAATAGTCCTGCTGCGGTGCAAGTTATTACACAAGCAGATATGAAACGGTTAGGGGCAGATACAGTAGAAAGTGCATTACAATTAGCTGATAATATTAATTTATCAGAAGCAGGGATGACTGGTAATCAGGTGATGATTCGTGGTATGGAATCACGCCATTCCCTTGTGCTTGTCAATGGTCGTCGTTTAGCTGGTGAAGATGCATCCAATACGACGAATGTGTACACTTTGCGCCGTATTAATTTAGACCAAGTGGATCGCATTGAAATTGTCCGTGGATCATCCTCTGCTTTATATGGCTCAGATGCCATGGGCGGTATCATTAACATTATTACGAAGCAGCCTACCGATATGTCACAATCTTTTGGTATATCTAGCGGTACTAAACATGAGCAAGCACATTATACGTTTAATAGTGGGACTCAAGATCGTTGGAATACAAGTTTCAATGTGAATGTGACGAAAGAAAGACCTATTAATCGACATATGTCAGATCAGACTTTCAATGAAAGAACAAAACAATTAACAGGCTATACAGAAGGATATCGTCGTATCATGTATGGACATAAGCAATCCTATAATAGTAGTGTTGTTTATGATTTAAAAAATGCTAACCAAAATAAAATTAAAGTGGATTTCAGTTATTTTAAAGAAAAACTACAAACTGATAATGCTGATAAGTATGCGACTGTATTCCATAAAAGTGGAATGGTATTTATGGCAGGGGCAAAAATGATTCCTGTGAATTTAAATAAGCAAGAACAGTTTGATAATAAAAGTATTCAAACTGGAATTACCTATACAGGTAAGACAGCAAGAAATGCCTATGAAATTTCTACTTATTATAGTCAATTAGACAAATCTTACCGTATGACAGATAGTCGGACCTTACCTGAAGGTGTTATCAATGTGATGATGCCAAGTAAACCACCAACACCACCAACATCATTGAAGTTTGATTATCAATCTTTATATCCTGCTAGTGATTATGATGCGGCTAAGTACAAAAATATTGTCCTCGAAGGAAAGAACACTATGTATGTAGGGGATCATCATAATGTAACTTTCGGTGGTGAGTACCGACGTGTTATCTATGAAGGAACTCGTCTAGGTGGGTTGGATGCACATAAAATGAAACAAACTAAAAAGTTTCATTATGATTCTTGGGCAACATACTTAGAAGATTTGTGGCAAGTCAATGCAAAACTTTCTTTTACACCAGCTATTCGTTATGAACACAATAGTCAATTTGGACATAATGTAACACCAAAAGTGGGTGTTGTCTATGGAATAGATACACATACACGAATGAAAATTAACTTTGGTAAAGGATACAAAGCCCCAAGTATTTCAGAATTATACTTAAATATGTTCCATACAACACCAATTGGAGTATTGAATATTATTGGAAATCCAAATTTGAAACCTGAAACTTCTACCTCTTTTGATATTGCATTGGAAGCAGAACGGGGTAAAACATTTGGTAAAGCATCCTATTACCATACACGTGTAAGTAATCTAATTGATAGTCATCGGATACAATCTGATGTGCCAGGTGTATCACAACGTCATCAATATTACAATGTAGGTAAAGCAAAAATACAAGGTTTTGAAGTCACTTTAGGTCATAAATTAACCGATCGATTGATAGTAAAAGGTACTTATAATTTAGTGGATGCCAAAGATATGAGTACTCATGAACGCTTAAGTAATCGTCCGCGTTCTATTAGTACGTTACAGCTAATTTATGATGACCATAAATCCAATGGATATAGTGCTGTATTATGGAATAGTTTTACACATAAATATGGTTTTGAAGAAGCGCGAAATCGCGGTGCTAGTAGTTATAATGAATACTCTTTTAATACATTGAATTTCAGTGTCAATAAAAAATGGAATAATGGATTATCTGCCTATGTAGGAATTGATAATCTATTAAACCGTGAAGTACATGATTTATATATTGATGGTCGTATGTATCGAATTGGCATGGAAATGAAATTATAAGATAAAATCCTAGAAACTATAGGGGACTAGGCTTGACAAATATATGTCAACTGCTTATAATATCTGTATGTGCGTATATAAATTACCTGCACTTCCATTATACGTTTTGGAGGGGGGGATATAGATGTCAGAAATTAAAGTCGGTAAAAATGAATCGCTTGAAAGTGCACTTCGTCGTTTTAAACGCTCCTGCCAAAAAGCAGGTGTTTTATCTGAAGTACGCAAACGCGAACATTACGAAAAACCAAGCGTAAAAAGAAAGAAAAAATCTGAAGCAGCAAGAAAACGCAAATTCAAAGCGTAAGTCAATCTTGGAGGTACAACATGTCCTTAAAAGATCAGCTTAAAACAGATATGAAAGAAGCTATGAAAGCTCGCGAAGCGGGTAAAGTTGCTCTTTCAGTCATTCGCATGGTAAATAGCGCCATAAAAAATACAGAAATCGATAAGAAAATTGAATTAGAAGATTCAGATGTTATCGCTATTTTAGCGAAAGAGATGAAAATTCGTCAAGATTCGTTAGCTGAATTTGAGAAAGGTCATCGTGATGACCTAATTGCTCAAGTAAAAGCTGAGATGGAAGTATTAGCAAAATATTTGCCTGCCCAATTAAGTGAAGATGAGATTCGTCACATTGTGGTAGAAGCGATTTCCACCCTAACTGCACCAATTAAGATGGGTGACCTTATGCCGTTGGTTATGCCAAAGACTAAGGGTTGTGCAGATGGCAAGTTAGTCAATGCGATTGTCAAAGATGAACTTGCAAAAGTCAACTAATGTGTTGACAGACTTAATTGATTATGTTACTATAATCGCATAATATAATACTAAGTCAATGAGGACTCTAAGAAACATAGTTTCTTGGAGTCTTTTTGTTTATTATGAGGAGGTTTATCATGAGCAAAGAATTATTATATTACATTCCAGCAGGCCAATATGGTAAAGAAGGTGTTCTTGCCTTACTAGAACAACATCCAGAAATTCGTTTTGTATCTTTAGTCGGTGTTGATTTAGCGGGTAATGATACTGACGAAAAAATTCCAATGGAGCAATTCTTTGATGATTATGAATCTTTCTTTGAAGGTCGTGCAGTACAAACAGATGGTTCTTCTGTTGTATTGACAAATATTGCAACATTGAACAATGCACGTGTAGATATGTGGGGTGACCCAAGTGTAAACTGGTTTGTGGACTACAACTATGAACACATTGATGAAGCTACAGGTAAACCAACAGGTACACTTCGTATTCCAGCATTCTTAAAGCACTGTGATCGCTACGTAGATTCTCGCTCTATCTTAAAACGTAGTTGTGAGTACGTAAAAACAGAATTGATGAAATTATTACAAGCGAACCAAGTAAAAGGCTTGGAATTCATCGATGCTAATGAAATTGCAGATGTTATTTTTACATCCGCCACAGAATTAGAATTCTGGGTTAAAACACCATCTAAAAATGTAGATGCGAAAGCATTATCCGTATCTCAAAAATTACAAGAGCAATACTGGCAACGTACACATGGTTCTGTTCGCACAGCCTTAGAAAAAGCCGTATCCTTACTAGATAAATATGGTTTACATGCAGAAATGGGCCATAAAGAAGTAGGTGGCGTAAAAGCAAAACTTGATGACGAAGGTAATGTGGACTGGGTATTAGAACAATTAGAAATTGACTGGAAATATACAAATAATCCATTGCAAACAGCAGATAATGAATTACAAGCCCGTATCATTGTTCGTGAAGTGTTCCGTGAAAATGGTTTAGATGTTACTTTTAACGCGAAACCAATCATCGGTGTAGCAGGTTCTGGGGAGCATACACATTTTGGTGTAATGGTGAAAATGAAAAATGGCAAAGTGTACAACTTGTTCTCCCCAGCGGATTTACGCAAAGAACATGCTAGCCCATTGGCATATGGTGCTATTATGGGTCTATTAAAACACTACGAAGCTATCAACCCATTTATTTCCTCCACAACAGACTCCTTGAATCGCTTAAAACCAGGCTTTGAAGCACCTGTATGTATCGTTACATCCTTGGGTACAGATCCTGCATTGCCAAGTCGTAATCGTACGATCCTTTGTGGCTTGATTCGCGATGTGGATACACCGATGGCAACTCGTTTTGAATTGCGTTCACCAAACCCATATACGAATACATATACTGCATTAGCATTGATTTATTTATCTGCTTTCGATGGCATGAAATATGTTATTACATCGGGTAAAGCACCAGAAGCGATTTTGGCGGAATTATCCAAAAAAGAAGGGGAAGTAGCTGACTATCTAGAAACATCCCGTGAATATCGCTCAGAAGTGGACGTATTTGATGATTTCACAGCAGAAGAGCGTGATCGTAAATTTGGTAAAGCCCCTGCTACTGTATGGGAAAATATCCAAGGCTATACAAACAATCCAGAAAAAGTAGCATCTTTAACTTTGGGTGGTGCTTTTGAACAAGATTTAATGGATTCCTTTATGGCGGGTATTTTAAAACGTTGGACATTGGAACTAGCAAACCGCATTGTGCCAGCTAATATTCAATTAGTGCGTTCTTTACAAGCTGTTCATGATACAGCAGATGCATTTGATAGTGCAAACTGGAATAAAGTCAATACATTGCGTTTATACTTGGCAAAAGATAGTGTAGATAGCAAATCTTTATTTACACGTATTACTGATGCATTAGCAAAAGGTGATTATGATACAGCATCTACATTACAAGTAGAAATGAATGAAAAAGTGATTGAATTAGAAGTATTATATGCAGAGTATACTCGTAATATTTTATAGTACAACTCTATACAATATAGGCTACCAACGTATTATCAGCAGACTATTGTAATCTAGTTGTCTAAAATAAGATAGTCTACATAAATATTGTGATGATAATATAGACTTAGTAGATATATTACACTGCAAAAAAGGACTGAACACAAGATTGTGCTCAGTCCTTTTTCATTCGTTTTATTACTTATATTGTAAACTAAAGTGAATAATACACCTGTTTTTTTGCCTCTTGAATTGTCAAGTCAAATGCAACTCTACTGAATGATAAACCTCGTATGGGGTTTTCCAATTTAAGCATTTGCGCG
>NZ_RQVE01000004.1 GCF_003992315.1 Veillonella sp. 3891 | reverse complement strand
TAGATGTCTTTGCAAACACTATTTTATCAGAAAGCTATGAATCTTTTTTAGTTGCACTTAGATCATAAATTCAAGACACAAAAAATACCTCGGAGGAAAGAGGATGGCTCTTACTGTCATACAAAAATATATGATAGAAACTGAAAAGACAGACACAGTTTGCACCCGCAAACCATGTCTGTCTTTTCTATTACTCAATTTCTTTATTTATAATTTTTTCCAAGAATATTTCAATACGTTTTACCGCTTCTTTAATATTCTGTAAGGAGTTAGAATAGGCTACGCGAACGAACCCTTCTCCGCAGTCGCCAAAGGCATTCCCAGGCACCACGGCAATACGTTGATCATAGAGTAGTTTTTCACAAAACTCTTCCGATGTCATGCCCGTACTGGTAATAGATGGGAACACATAAAATGCCCCTTCTGGCTCGAATGTGTGCAGCCCCATACGATTAAAAGCACTTACCAATAGCCGACGGCGCATATCGTATTCCTCACGCATGTATTGAATGTCTTTATCTCCATTTTTTAATGCTTCTATAGCTGCATATTGAGACATTGATGGAGCACTCATAATACCGTATTGATGCATCTTCGTCATCTGCGCAATAATCGGTGCTGGACCAGTGGCAAACCCAAGGCGCCAACCCGTCATGGCATAGGCTTTAGAAAATCCATTGATTAAAATAGTACGCTCCTGCATACCTGGAATAGATGCAATCGTTACATGTGGTTCATCACCATAGGTAAGTTCACTGTATAACTCATCGGAGAGTACAAACAAATCATGTTTAATAACGACTTCCGCAATGGCTTCCAAATGTTCACGACGTAATACTGCCCCTGTTGGATTATTAGGGAATGGTAAGACTAATAGCTTCGTTCTCTCGTTTACTGCCGCTTCAATCGCCTCTGGAGTCAAACGAAACTCATCCTCTTCCTTCGTTACAATCTGTACTGGTTTGGCGTTACACAACTCCGCCAATGGTGTATAACACACAAAGCTTGGTACGGGAATCAATACTTCATCCCCTGGATTGAGTAAGGTACGACATGTTAAATCAATGGCTTCCGATCCACCTACAGTGACAATTACTTCCGTTGCCGGATCATAGGACACATGATACTTCCGTTCTAACCATTTAGAAATTTCTTCCCGTAGTTCCATAAAACCACGGTTTGGAGAATACCAGGTTTTCCCCTTTTCTAATGTGGTAATGCCTTCTTCACGAATGTGGTAGGGCGTAGCAAAATCTGGTTCACCAATACTGAGGGAAATGACATTATCTAATTCGTTAGCAATTTCAAAAAAACGACGAATCCCCGATGGCTTTACAGCTTTGATTTCAGTATTTAAATAGTTGTCATAATTAATCATCGAATACATTTCTCCGATCTTCACGAACTCCACCCGTGTGGAACACAATATTGTTATCTTTATAACGTGTTAAGATAAAGTTTGTTGTCGTGGACAACACCGAATCCAATGTAGATAGGCGACGAGATACGAATAATGCAATATCACGCATGCTCGCCCCTTCCACGATAACCGTCAAATCATAGCTACCAGACATAAGGTATACACCTTCTACTTCTGGAAATTCCATAATTCGTTCTGCCACTTTATCAAAACCTTGATCTGGAGCAGGAGTCACACCTAATTGGATAAGAGCTGTAGACTTATTTTGGTCTACTTGTTCCCAATCAATGACTGCTTGGTACCGTTTAATAATGCCAGACTCCTCGAAGGCTTGAATACGACTTGCCACATGCGCTTCTTCACTGTTAAGCATAATGGCGAGATCTGCAGCCGACATGGAGGCGTCCTCATCTAATAAACGTAATAAACGATGATCCAATGTGTCTAATTGTACTGTCATAAGGGAGACTCCTTTCTTATGATTCACATCTATGTCTTATAAAGTATCGCATTGTACATCTATTCTCAATGCTTATCTTTTTATTATAGTCAGTTTCTCTGAAAGTAGCAATACATTCTATAACACTCATACAAAATAAACATCAAAATTAAAAGAATAGTGATACGCCGAGTTATACTGTACTATGTTTTCAATTTACAGCTATTCCGTATCTAGCTAAATTCTCACAATATGGATATGTACACTCTAAAAATTTTTTATACCCTCTTCATAGACTATCTTCCTATGTATAATTGACAGATAAATTGACATAGTACGTCTATATGTGCCTTGAAGGCCCATGATTTCCAATAATTATCTTTCATTATATTGTTAACTTAGTAAAGTTCTATAGAAAATATTTATATAACCTTTACAAGGTTCACAATTAGGTATATTCTATAGAACGTATTACAAAAGGAGGAGTTATCCATGAATGCCCAATCGTTACAAAATCAAGAAGAAACATTATTTAATTCTGGGTTTATCAGTATTACTATCATTAACTTTATTGTCTTTTTAGTCTACTACTGCTTTGTGGTCATCACAGCAAGCTATGCTACAAAAGAACTACATTCTACAGTTGCCGAGGCAGGCTTTGCTACCGGTATTTATATTATAGGCACTTTATTTGCTCGCCTTATCATGGGACAGCGCTTAGAGCTCATCGGCCGTAAAGAAGTACTTCGGTATGGCGCTATCTTTTATTTTCTCACTACCCTTGCTTATCTTATCGCCAAAGATATTTTAATCTTGGATGCCGTACGTTTCTTAAATGGATTTGCCTATGGTACCGTATCCACCGCTGCCAATGCAGTGGTCACTGCTTACATTCCTAAATCAAAAGATGGTGAAGGCATCAATTATTATGGTCTTAGCACTAGCTTGGCCGCCGCTATTGGACCTTTCATCGGCATGATTTTATTGCCTGCCGTAGGTTTCACTTGGATTATTTATCTTGCCGTCCTATTATCTATAGGTGTTGCCATCGCATGTTTGCGATTCCCTGTACAAAATTTAAGCTTATCCTCTACAGAAGCGGCCTCCATGAAATCTTGGTCTCTTAAAAACTTTATTGAACCACGCGTAGCTTTCATCTCCTTTCTCGGTTTCCTAATGGGCCTTGCTTACTCTAGTGTACTAGGATTTCTTTCTATCTTCACCCATGAAATCGGTCTCATTACAGCAGGAGCCTTCTTCTTTGTTGTCTATGCCCTTGTGATTACTGTGACTCGCCCTATTGCAGGTCGTATCTTTGATGAACGCGGGGAAAATGCTGTTATGTACCCTAGCTATGTATGTTTAACTATTGGACTTTTACTCATCGCTTATAGTTCAAATGCAGCGTTACTACTCATCGCTGGTGCCTTTGTCGGCTTAGGCTATGGTACTTTCATGTCGAATGGTCAAGCGGTTTGTTTGAAAGCCGTAGAACCTGCCAAAATTGGAGTAGCTCTTTCCACCTATTTCATCGGTTTAGATCTTGGTTTAGGAGTAGGACCTTATACATTAGGTATCTTGCATGGATTACTATCCTACAGCGGTATCTACATCGTATCTGCCATCATCCCAGTCATCGTATTGGTACTCTATGCCATCTATTATCGTCCAGTGAAAGAACAAGCTATCTACGAAGAAGAGATTTCACAACATCAATAAGTATATACACATAAAAATTGCCATATACCGATATGCTATAACATACATATGCATATCGGTATATGGCACTTTTATATTATTCTTTTTTTACAAATATACGAATTTTATTCGTCCTATCGATCAAATTAGTGTCACTGCAATAAAACTTAAAAGTATCATAGCCAATATATCTGTCTATAAGAAGGAGGTTCGTCTCACTATAGATTATCGCTCCTAACTCATCATAACAGTTTACGATAAACTCTAAATTACAATTAAATTTGCCATTCATGATTTCAAGAAGAACACAGAAGGATTGCTCACCTTCTTTATCGACATCTTGTATACCATAAGACTGTACATCGATTTGAAAAAACTGAAATGTTCTTTCGTTAATTTCAATAGCCTTATATAATCGATCAACATCAGTAACCATATTCATAGTCCCTCCCTAAGCACACTCATTGTATGATACTTACATTATAATCCATTTAGACATAAAAAAATAGACCAACCGAAGTTGGTCTAAGTGGTGCCGAGGACCGGAATCGAACCGGTACGGTTATCTCTAACCGACGGATTTTAAGTCCGTTGCGTCTGCCTGTTCCGCCACCCCGGCATGGGTGGAATATTGTGGAGGCGGCACCCAGAATCGAACTGGGGAATAAAGGTTTTGCAGACCTCTGCCTTACCGCTTGGCTATGCCGCCAAAAAAGTGGAGCGGAAAACGAGATTCGAACTCGCGACCCCCGCCTTGGCAAGGCGGTGCTCTACCGCTGAGCTATTTCCGCAAATGGTGCCTCAGGGCAGAATCGAACTGCCGACACACGGATTTTCAGTCCGTTGCTCTACCGACTGAGCTACCGAGGCAAGTAGTGGCGACCCCGATCGGATTTGAACCGACGATCTTCGCCGTGACAGGGCGACATGTTAACCGCTACACCACGGGGCCAATTGACTACTTTGTTAGTATACCCTATTTCATATTTCTCGTCAACACTTTTTTATATTTTTTTATAAATATTTTGTATTTCTTTGATATCTTGTCTAACACTCGAACAATCCACTACGTCATATCATTATTCTAAGTATCTTTTCTTTTACTCATGTACTATCAAGTACGGATTGGTTGCTAATTCATGCTCTAATGTAGTGCTCGATCCATGACCTGGATATACCACATAGGATGGATAGAAACTTTTTATTCTTTTTAATGTCTCTTTCATGACCACCGGATCACCATTATAGGTATTCACCTTCCCTACGGTTCCCTTAAATAATGTATCTCCTGTAAACAAAATATATTTATATCCAACAAACACACTACCTGCACTATGTCCAGGCACTTCCCATATACTCAAAGAAAAGGTTCCTATTTGTAAAGGTCCCTCTTCCAACGCAATGTATGGCGACGTAAACCGTTCTTTATACCCCGATGGCATACGCCGTTTGACTAGTAATAGTTCTTCATCCTTAGGATGCATGTATACAGGGATATGATACGCCTCTACTAAGGCATCCACAGCACAAATATGGTCTGCATGACCATGGGTCAATACAATACCTACCGGCACCACGTCCTGTAATTCTTTCATAATACGTAGACCGTGAAATCCTGGATCAATAATAAGGGCGTATCCATTTTCTTTCAGAATATAGCAATTTGTCTTATACAAGCCTTGAGGAGTTCTTATGATGTCCATCGAATCGTCTATAGCCTTTTTCTTTCTTTGTAAAATATCCACGCCAAAAACCTGGATGCAATAACACTAATAAAGTAAACAACTCTAAGCGCCCTAATAACATATCAATAATACAAACTATCTTTGCAAGGGGTGCCAAAACTGTAAAACTTTCTGTAGGCCCTAGTGATCCAAATGCAAGGCCTACATTTCCTAAACTACCTGCAACTAATGGCAGCACATCTGACAAGGGTAATCCTGTAGAAGAGATAATCACCGAAGAAAGACCAAAAATTAGCATATACAAAAAAAAGAACTGTTGTGTAATTTGTAACCATTTATTAGGCAATACATAGCCATTTAATCGTACTAGCTGTACCATATCAGGGTGGATAGCTTTTCGTAGATAGAGAATGCTACTTTTCGCCAAGATAATAATCCGAATAATTTTAAGTCCCCCAGCAGTCGATCCACTACAACCACCAAAGAACATCCCCATAAACAATACCATTTGTCCTAAACTAGGCCATAGATTATAGTCAGCAATAGCAAATCCAGTCCCAGTCTGTATGGAAACAAGCGTAAAAATCGCATTTCGCAAATGCTCAATTTTAGCATCTCCAGCTTCCCATATTAATGCAAATAATACTAAACTTGATCCAATTGCTAGAGTAATGAGATAAATTCTGTATTCAAAATCTCGCCAAATCTCTTTAATACCTCGTTGCCAGACAGATTGATAGACTGCAAAATTTCCACCCGCCAATATCATAAATACTACTAATATGATGCAGACCAAATAGGAATCAGCATATCTAAATGTACTGCCAGTAATTGGGGACAATCCACCTGTAGCTACCGTAGCAAAGGTAAAATTAAGTGCTTCAAATAAACCGATGCCACTTAGCCATAATAGAAAAGTACAAGTAAATGTAAATCCCAAATAAATTCTCAGCAAGTTTCCTGCCATAGATTGGATTCTTGGTAATACAAAGCCAGGTCTTGGTACAGAAGCCTCTGCTTCAACTAAAGGAGCTACTCCAGTCCCTAAATTACGCAAGAATGCTAACACTAAGACAATCATCCCCATACCACCAATCCAATTGGTAAGCCCCCTCCACAAAATAAAGGCTCTTGGTAAAGCACTTACATCATCAATCATGCTTGCCCCGGTAGTCGTTATACCTGACACAGACTCAAATAAAGCATCTACAAATTGCTCAAGTACTCCACTAAAATAAAAGGGCAACGCCGAGAATATAGACGCTAAGATCCAAGTTGCACTGACTACAAGAAATCCATCTCGTACACTATATACATTAGTAGCTGTACCATAATAATATAATAGAAACCCTACTCCTCCTGCTATACATGATGTAATAAGAAAAGAGTAGTAAAAAACCCCTTCATCTAATATACCAAAGAAAAAGGGAACCATAATGAAGGAAGCTAATATAAGCATCACTTGTCCAACAACTCGCATAATATTTTGAATGCGCATGATTCCTTCTCCTTTCAAAATTTTTATATCATTTATTAATATATGCTAATAAAGCATTAATATTTTCTGGCAATGTAAAGATAACTATATGATCTCCTTCCAGGAGCAATGTATCCCCTTTAGGAACAATGGTTTGATGCTCTCTAACAATAGCCCCCACTAATGATTTTCCAGGCAACTTTAAGTCTTTTAAATGTTTATTTAACAATGATGTTTTTTCTGTAACTTCTATTTCCACAGCTTCAGCTTTAGATCCTTCGAAGGTAAAAATATTAATGAGATTTTCATCTTCTCGAATTAACCGTAAAATTTGTCCCGATGTTAATAATCTCGGTGAAAATGCTACGTCAATACCCACCTGCTCCATCAAAGTAATATATTCTAATCGCCCTACACGAACAAATGCTTTAGGTACCCCCATATGTTTCGCTAAGAGTGCCACTAGTAAGTTTAGTTTGTCATCATCTGTCAAACAAATGATAACATCATTATCACTAATTTCTTCCGCTTCCAATAGGTCGATATCTGTGCCGTCTCCATGAATAACAATGGACCGATCTACCATGGCTGCCAATTGTTCACAACGATCAATATTCTTTTCGATGACTTTCACATCGTATCCATCTCGTTCTAAGAGAACTGTTAGATTACGACCAATGAGGCCTGCCCCTATAATCACCACACGTTGTGTAGGACGTGTTGTTTCATGGAGCCAAGATTCCACCTCATCAATACTATCGGTGGCACCTAAAAAGAATACATTATCCATATATTCTAAGGTGCTGTCACCATGAGGAATAATCATTTCTCCACCACGTAGAATCCCTACTACAAGCACATTCGGTGGTAAGGTTAAAGAGCGTAAAGGAATCCCCATGATGTCGTGATTGTTTCGTATTTTAAACTCCACTAACCGCACGGCACCACTAGCAAAATCTTCTACATCCAGTGCAGCTGGGGTCTTTAATATTTTGTAAATTTCTTGGGCTGTTACCATTTCTGGATTGATGAAAAGATCAATCCCTAATCGCTCACGAATCACCGCATTCGTACCATGTTCATATTCCGTGTCACGGACCCTTGCAATGGTCTTAGGAATCCCTGCGGCTTTACCTAGCATACATGCTAGCATGTTGACCTCGTCAGAGTCTGTCACAGCAATGAGCATCCCCATATCTTCTACGCCAATTTCTTGTAACAGGGAAATGCTGCTGCCATTACCTTGTACCAAGTTCACATCCAAATTATTTTCTAAATTTTTAATGCGATCTCCATTTTTTTCAATGACATACACATCATGTTGGTCTTGCGCCAATCGTTGTGCCAAGGAGTAGCCTACTTTACCAGCACCTACTACCACAATTTTCATGACATATCCCCCTATTTTGGTTCCTCTACCGTTGCAGATTGTTCATCTGCATCTAGCAAAGCACGTTGTCCTGCCTCAGTTAAGAGAGTCCAACCATCTTCTTGGATGATAAAACCGGCTTTCATTAAATGACCTAAAGCCCGTTTGAAAGCTGCTTTACTAATATTGAATTTATCTTTTATGATAGGTGCTGATGTGCCATCACCATAAGGCATACGTCCATGACGACTGCCTAAGTAGGTCATAATTTGGGCTCCATCCGAAGCGAGTGCCTCTTCTTTCACTGGGCGCATAGAAATATTGATACGTCCATCATCCCGTTTAAACGTGATGCGACCTTCAATGAGTTCCCCCACCTTTAGTTGTCTTGTCATTTCACTACGATGCATGAAAGCAATCCATCGTTCAGGAGTAATCAAGAACGCCCCTTCACTAGTCATGTTGTAAATGGCACCTTTCACCATGCCACCACTCTTAGCCTCTGTAGCCGGTTTTGAAGCACGGCGCATGGCATCATCCACATCCATGGACACCGCTAAACGACCTGATTTATCACTATAAAGACGAACCCAAACTTTTTCACCATTTTGAGGGCGCCCACGCATTTCTGCATGAGGCATGAAAATCCCCCGTTCTGTTCCGACCTCTACGAAACAACCAAAGTTTGTTGTATTGATAACCTCTACATAACCGATTTGGCCTTCTTTCATGGCTGGTAAACGCATACTCGCCGTTAAACGACCCTTTGGATCTTTGTAGAGAAATACTGTCACTTCCTCACCAATCGCAACGGAACTAGTTTGTTGGTCTTTATGCAATAAAATGTCATCATTCGTGTTGCCTGTCTGACCATCTAAAAAAGAGCCTTGATCACTTTGACGCAATACTTTGAGGGTGACAATGGTATTTTCTGATAAGCTACTAGCCATATTAGACTCCTTCAAAGGATTCTCTCGGTGCATCCTTCCACAATTCTTCTAGTCCATAGAAATGACGGTATTCACCTGTAAATACATGGGCGATTACATCACCAAAGTCTAGCAAAATCCAATCGCCTTCGCGATAGCCTTCACGATGTAAGACAGTCATGCCTTGTTCTGCCCCAGCATCTTCAATAGCATCTACCACACTTTGTGCATGTTTTACATTGTTCGCTGTGACTACTAAGAAATAATCCCCTAACATCGTAAGACCTTCCATATCCATAATGGAAATATCCTCGCCTTTTTTATCATACCCAGCTTGTGCTAATACCTTTACGGTTCCTAAAATATCTTGTTTCTGTTTCATTCTAACTCCTTATCTTGTTGTGGGGCTTCCTGGCTCTGTTTTCTCCTTGGTGCCCTCTGTTTCACTGTCCTTTGGTTGCTTTCCATTATCTTTAGAAGAATCCTTGGATCCATCTTTTGGAGAATCGCCAATCACCGGAATCACTTCTGCATCGCTCGGAATATCCCCTACGGTTATCCCCACTAATTGTTGTAATTCCACTGGCTCTACATTCCAATAGTCCACATGGTCAATCGTTTCTGGTGAACCTGGTAAAATGTACCAACGCACTTTATCTTTCGGGAATTCAATCACTTTTGTCACAAAACGAACTCCATCCCAAGTGCTCACATTAGTACTAATATGGCTCCATTGTCGCCATACTCGAAAAGCAGTCCCTAAGCTAACGTGATTACGTTCATGTTCCAACATAGATTTCAACAATCGCTCTTGATGCATGGTCCTTCCCAATGTATCCCCTGGATCATTGATAAACCGCATATACCCATAGGCTGTATCACTAGTCAAATCTTGGTACCCTTGATGAATATTGATATCTACTTCACCAGATGCTGCATCTCGATGTACCATCGATTGCTCTACATATAAACTAGGAGCACCAAAAATGTTCATCATAGAGTGGAAACTATCTTGATCCACTACCGCATAATAAGGGATGACGATATGGAACATATCTTCCACGACTGCCTTCGTTAATTCAATTCCACCTTGTGCATAGATATCATTAATTCGTTGCGGGGCCTCATTATGACGATTAATAATTTTACTATTACTTGGGATACCAATAATCTGCATAGTTTTGGCATCTAAATTGAAAGCCACTACATACAGCGCATCTGCTTGTTGTGGTTGACTTTTATCGACACCTACAACTAGCATATAAGATGTCTTAATTGACCCCATATCGATAGGCGTTGTATTTGTCACAACCGGCAACGGATGCGATTCTTGTCCAATAGTAGGCTGTGATACGGAACTTACCGCACTGCGTATCCCCCACACTATCAATCCTATCATGACTACGAGGAGGATAAGGGCCCCTATAATTCGTCCCCAACGCAGTCCATTTTTACGTGGTTTGCGTCGTATCTTTTGCTCCATTTATACATCCGACCTTTCTAACAACACACTATTTCTACCTCGAATCGTATCCACATGTATGCTCAACCCTTGATCTAGCAAATGACGTATTGTTCCATCGTAGGCGCGAATAACAGCAGCATTCAAATCTTGAAATGCTAACGCCCGTAGTTCTTCTACACCAGGAAAATCACGATTTGGCTCAATATAATCTGCTAGAAAAATAATCTTATCCAATACACTCATATGGATACTACCTAATGTATGAACACGAATGGCCTCACAAATTGATTCATCATGGATATGTAGTATTAGCTTCGCATAGGCAGCACCTGCTGGTCCATGCAATAGCGCTCCATTCTTCAGCATCTCGGAATCCACCGGTATCTGTGCCTCCCTCACCAATGATTGCATCTCTTGTAAGGGACTTTCTTTCATAGCATCATGCAATAGTCCCGCCACTTCTGCTTGCTGTACAGACGCCCCATAGTGGCTCGCTAATCGTTTTGCCATATCCACCACACCTAGTGTGTGGGCAAATCGTTTTGATGAAAGCCGACCTTTCACAATATGTTGTAATCTTTCTATTGTCATTGTATCCTTCACTAACATATACCTTTCTATGGGGTATCACAAAATTAACTCTATCTCTTTCGATAGTAAGTTTACGTATTATATATCTTATGTTCCTTAATATATTGGTACACGGCTCTCGGCAACATATATCGAGTAGATAAGCCATGGCGCAATCGATAACGCAATTCCGTGGCAGACAGCTTCATTTCTGGCACTTCTAATATATGAATACGACCGCCTCGTTGAGTAAGCCATTCGATGCTTTCACCAATGTCGTTTGTAGCACCAGGACGAATAGCCCCGATGAACTCGCACATATCTAACAATTCCTCTATGTATTTCCAATTTGGTAAATTCTGAATCGTATCTGTGCCAGCAATGAAGAAAAATTCCGTAGATGGTCCATACACATCATGAAAATACCGCAATGTATCAATAGTATACGACTTTCCTTCTCGTTGCATCTCTACATCAGAAACTACAAAATTCGGATTATCCAAAACCGCGGCACGCACCATTTCTAAGCGATATTTCGCTTCAATTACATCTGTTTCTTTATGCGGTGGTTCCTTTGCGGCCACAAAAATAACTCGATTTAAATCAAACGCTTCTGACGCCATTTCGGCAATCATTAAATGTCCTAAATGCACAGGATTAAAGGTCCCCCCTAATATGCCAATTCTCTTTTTCTTATCTGCCATGTAACCACGCCCCTATACACACTAGAGATACCATACTTAGTATGGCTAATACGATGCCGTAAGACTTCCATTCATAAGCCCCTTTTGAAGACTTCATATACTGAAAGTAAGCTTTTACATACTCAAGTTTCATCGTACCTGTCCATGACCAAAGACGAAATATTTATAACTTGTCAACGCATCTAATCCCATAGGTCCACGAGCATGTAACTTCTGCGTGCTAATTCCAATTTCTGCCCCTAAACCAAATTCAAAACCATCTGTAAATCGTGTCGATGCATTTACATATACTGTAGACGCATCTACTAAATTCATAAACTGTTCTGCCTGAGTTGGGTCTTCTGTAATGATCATTTCAGAATGTTTCGTGCCAAATGTATTGATATGGTCAATAGCATCATCAATGGAAGCTACCACTTTGAAATTCACAATATAATCATTATATTCTGTAGACCAATTGTCCTCTGTAGCAATTTTCACCTGAGAAGATAAGCTTTGCACCTTATCATCTCCATAGATGGTAACACCTTTTTCTTTTAGCATAGACACAATTTTTGGACCTAAATCATGTAATCTCGCTTCATGTAACAGAATAGTTTCCATCGCATTACATACCGATGGTCGTGACAGTTTTGCATTTTCCAATACCTGTAATGCCATCATTTCATCAGCAGAGGCATCTACATAGCCATGGACAACACCACTCCCTGTTTCTATAACAGGAATTTTACTGTTATTCACAACAAATTGAATCAATCCTGCTCCACCACGTGGAATCATCACATCAATCCATTTGCGTTGTGCTAACAATTCGCCTACAGCCTCACGTTCTAGAATAGATACTAATTGAACTAGTTCCTTAGGGGCTCCACAACGTTCTAAAGAACTTTGCATAATTTGTACCATCGCCTCACTAGTATGGTATGCCTCTTTTCCACCACGGAGAATGATAGCATTGCCTGTTTTTATAGCTAAGGCTGCTGCATCCACTGTTACATTTGGGCGTGCTTCATAGATCATACCGATCACACCAATAGGAATTTGTCGCTTTTCGATACGCAAACCATTCTCTAACGTCCTAGTTTCTAATACTGTACCAATAGGATCTCGTAAGTTAGCTACCTGACGAACACCTTCACAAATGCCTTCGATACGTTCTTTCGTCAATCGAAGACGGTCCATCATCACGGAAGGAACTCCATTCTCTTTGGCTTGAGAACAATCAATACTATTCGCTTCCAAAATTGTAGGGATTGCCGTTTCCAAATCACAAGCAATCTGTTCCAAGATGTGATTTTTATCTTCTGTACTCAGTACTTGTCCGGCCATAGAGGCTGACCGTGCTGCTTTACCTAAACTTTCAAAATATGCAGTATATGGATTCATAATTTACTCCTGTCGTAAGACAACTAAGTTATCTCGATGCACCACTACATGATAGGTATCACGAACGCCTAGAATACTAGGGATGTCCTGCGATTTATGACCTTTAATCTTAAGCAAATCGGATACATTAAAGTTCACAATACCACGAGCGATTTCCTCTCCATCATGAACAACAGAAATCGTATCTCCTTCTTCAAATTGTCCTTCACCAGATAGAATGCCTACTGGTAAAATACTAGATCCATTGGTAAGCAATGCATCACGGCATCCTTTATCTACATGAATGGTACCTTGTAAACGTGTACCAAATGCCATCCAACGTTTCTTGATTTGCGGCACATCTCTATGCGGCCAGAAATGGGTGCCTCGTTCTTCTCCATTCATGATAGCTTTAATACTATCTGAATGATCCCCAGAGGCAATGACCATATGAACACCGGAATTCGTTGCAATATGAGCCGCTTGAATTTTCGTATACATACCACCTGTCCCCAATGAAGACCCAGCACCCCCGGAAATTTCATAAATGTACGGTGTAAGAGCCTCTACTTCATGAATTAAGGTAGCTGTTGGATCCGTCGATGGGTTCGCTGTATATAAACCCTCGATATCCGAAAGGATAATCAATGCATCTGCATCGATAATGCTAGCAATGTTAGCAGATAATGTATCATTATCTCCGATTTTGAATTCATCGATAGCCACCACGTCATTTTCATTGATAATAGGAATAACCCCTAAGCCGATGAGTGCGGTCAATGTATTTCTTAGATTCAGATAATGACTACGTTTCACCGTATCTTCTCGGGTCACAAGAATTTGTCCCACCGTATGTCCATATTCAGCGAATAACTTCTCATACATATGCAACAAAATCCCTTGTCCCACAGAGGCAGCGGCTTGTTTTAACGCAATATCATCGGGTCTTGAAGTGAACCCCAATGAGGGAAGACCGGCGGCAGTAGCCCCAGAAGAAACTAAAATCATTTCTTTTCCTGCATTGGCTAAATTACAAATTTGGCGGACTAACACTTCCATTTTATCAATGTTAATGCGTCCATTTGCATGGGTTAGTGAACTTGTTCCTACTTTAACAATCACTCGTTTCGCCTGTCGTAATTCTTCTCTCATCGCTTCACCTCATACGGATTGATTATCTTGGCAACTCAATTTTTGGATCTTTTGCTTTTTTATACAATACACCATTATGTCCAATGATTTGTACTAATTCTGCTCCTAACATATCTGCTAAGTGAGGCAAAATTTCTTTTGGGTCCTCCAAGCAGTTGTTTAACACTTTTACTTTGATTAATTCACGTTTTGTAATAGCAGCTCGTGCACTGTCGATAACAGGATCTTCCAATCCCCCTTTACCAATCATCACCACTGCCGGCATAGTACTTGCTAAAGCACGTAAATATCGTTTTTGTTTACCTGTCATTCTATCTCCTAATCATGGAATGTAAATCGTTGGTCACCAATGACTACTTCATCGCCATCTTGGATACCACGTTTTTTCAATTCCGCATCTAAATCCATATAACGCCAAATCTTTTGGAATCTTCGCAATGCTTGTTCATCATCAAGATTTGTCATAGCCACCAATTTTTCAATACGAGAACCACTAATAATATAGGATGCATCATCGCCACGAGTAATGACAAAGTCTGTATCTGGTTTTGCTTCGTAATATACAGTATCATCTACTACTTCTGGCTCTGGCACGTAATTTTCCACATAGTACCACGCACGTTCTACTAATGCTGGCAAGCCTTCTCCAGTTAATGCATTCACCGCAAATACTTCGTAATCTTGATCAGCGAAGTATTTTGTCACTCTTGGCAATGTTTCTTCATCTTGTAACAAGTCTGTTTTATTTAATACGATTAATTGTTTTTTCTTGCTCAATTTTTCGCTATATTTTGCCAGCTCTTCATTAATTTTATGAAAATCCTCAATAGGGTCACGACCTTCTAATCCAGATACATCTAACACGTGTAATAGAATATTACTACGTTCTACGTGGCGCAAGAAGGAATGGCCTAAACCAATGCCTTCACTAGCCCCTTCAATCAAACCTGGAATATCTGCCATAACGAAGCTTTTACCCGGCGCTACAGAGACTACCCCTAATACAGGAGTTAATGTCGTAAAGTGGTACGCAGCCACTTCTGGTTTTGCAGAAGACACTTTGCGGATGATAGAGGATTTACCCACGCTTGGGTACCCCAATAATCCCACATCAGCTAACACTTTTAATTCAAGATTTAACCAACGTTCTTCACCTGGTTCCCCTTTTTCAGCGAAAGTTGGTACACGGTTAGCACTTGTTTGAAAGCGCGCGTTACCACGGCCACCTCGACCACCTTTGGCAACCATGTAAGTTTGTCCATCTTCCACTAAGTCTGCCATTAATTTACCGGACTCTTCATCAGTTACCGTTGTCCCCAAAGGAACAGAAACAATTAAATTTTCAGCACCACGACCATGCTTGTTGGCACTCTGTCCTGCACCGCCTGTATCGCCTTTAAATTGACGTTTATATCTAAAATCAACCAGTGTATTGATATTTCTGTCAGCTTTTAAAATGATGTCAGCACCTTTACCGCCATCGCCACCATTCGGTCCCCCTTGTGGCACATATTTTTCTCGACGGAAACTACTCATCCCGTTACCGCCATCTCCCGCTTTCACTAATATACGGGCACGATCTATAAACATATTTTTTTCCTCTAGCCCTATAGATAGAGCGGCCGAAGCCGCTATATCATAGAGTTTTTACAATTTCAATAGCACGTTCCATTTGTACATCCTCTTCAGGATTTGTCTTGGACGGCTCCACAACTTCATCTGGTTCAATACCAATACCATCGATAACTCTATCATTTGGTGTATGATAGCGCGCGATAGTAATCTTTAAACCTTCTCCGTCAAGGCCTTGTACTACGCTCTGCACAGTACCTTTGCCATAACTTTTGGTACCTACAATGGTACCCGATTTTGTATCCTGCACAGCACCAGCAATAATTTCTGAGGCACTTGCAGAATTACCATTAATCAACACAACTAATGGGATAAGAGGATACTCTCCTCTAGACATATAGGCTGTCGTTTTACCTCGTCTCGTTTGTACCGTCACAATCGGGCCTTTCGGCACTAAATATTGTCCAATACCATGAGCCGTCGTTATTAAGCCACCCGGATTATCACGTAAGTCTAAGACTAACCGTTTCATCCCTTTAGATTGAAGGTCCTCATAGGCTTTCGTAAATTCATCTACTGTTTTTTCCGCAAATTGGGTAACACGAATATAACCAATATCTTCGGTTAGCATTTGCCCTTTTACCGTAGGCATCACAATCGTTTTCCGTTCAATAGATAGCTCTTGTTCTTCCCCATTGCGAAGAATCCGAAGTACTACAAAAGTCCCTTCTTCACCTCGAATGCGATTTGCTACGTCTTCTTTTTCAATATCAGACACAGGTGTGCCATCAATAGCAAGAATTTGATCTCCTTTTTGAAGCCCTGCCGCTTCCGCTGGTTGTCCTTCCATCGTAGCGCCTACTTTCAGAGTTTTTCCATCGGAAAAATCTAGTAATAGGCCAATCCCACTATAAGTAGAAGACGTGTGCATTTCTAGCTCTTTCATATCATCTTTATCTAAATAGACAGTATGTTTATCATGGGTACCTTTGGCTAAGCCTTTCAGCATATTCACAAAGAGTTCTTCTTTGGCTGGAGGATCCATGGCCCATTGGGTCGTGATGTAATAGGTATATCCAAATTTGGCAATCCCTAAAGGCGACCCCGAAATATACCAGAATACACCAGTCATAACCACAAGAACCGTAAGAATACACCCAATGACTCCCACCACCGCAGTTTTTAAGATTGACTTCCAGCTAAATGCTTCGTCATCGTCAAAACCGTCATGTTTCTCATCAGTGATGAAGAAAAATTCTTTAACCTGTTTCCAGATGGTTTGTTTTTCTTTTTCTTTCATAGTCTCCTCTATAAGTATCCCATTGGATCTGTTGGTTCCCCATTAATACGCACTTCAAAGTGAAGATGTGGACCTGTAGAACCTCCGGTATTACCAGAATAGGAAACAACTTGACCTTTTGATACAGTTTGGCCTGGGCTTACCGCTACCTCACTATTATGAGCATACAAGGTGGACATACCATTTCCATGGTCAATGATAACAGTATATCCATAACCGCTAACCCAACCAGCTTCTACGACAACGCCACCATCCGCTGCATGCACAGGTGTACCTTCATCCACACCAAAGTCAGTGCCCGCATGTAAACGACGTGTGCCATAAATCGGGTGAATACGCCAACCAAAGTCAGACGTAATAGGCGCCACCACAGGGGCTGCTAATTGACCAGATCCTTGTACCCATGTAGCACCACCGCCACCACCGCCTTGGCTTGCAGCCGCTGCTGCCGCCGCACGTTCTGCAGCCCGTTGTTGTAGCATCGCAGTAATGCTTGCGGAAGACGCCATTAACTCATTATACGCACGCTCAGCCGTATCTCGGTCATTCATAGCCCGTTCTAACACAGCTTGACGTTCTGCTTTTTTCTGATTAATTACGTTTTGCTTTTCTTGCGCTACTTTTTCTAGTTCTAATACTTTAGCACGATCTTCTTCTAATTTAGCTTTTTTGCTAGCAATTTCTTCTCGCTCCGTTTTAATCGTGTTGATCAAATCCATATCGGATTGTAGAATGCGTTTCAACATTTCCATACGGTTTGCAAAGTCGCTAAAATCTTTTGATCCCACCACTACATCTAAATAGCTTAAACGACCATTGATATAGATATCTCGTACTCGTTTATAGAATACTTTTTCACGAGACTGCAAGCGGGCTTGTGCTTCTTTCAATTCAGCTTCTGTTTTTGTAATATCTTTATCTAATTGAATCCGCTCTGCCTGCACTTGTTTTAATTCTGCTGTAGCAGTATCTAAATCACGTTGTATAGCATGTAACTGTTCATATACGGTACCAATCGTTTTTTCAGCTTCTGACTTTTTATTCGCTTCATTTGTTATTTGTTGTTGAATATTTGACAACTGATTCGTTAAGTCTTCATCTTGTGCTTGATACCAATACGGTGTAGCCATCATGATAGAACCGCATAGTAAACTAGTTACTAGTGTTACAGTTTTTTTCTTCATCATTCCTACACTTTCATATATTGTTTTAACGAAATAGTACTACCAATAGCACCTACTAATATACCTACACCTACTAAGCCAGCTGATAATTGATAGATGAATGGCATCATTGGTACTAATGGCATAAAAGCAAAGTTGGAAATCACTTCCATCGTAATATAGCGATAGAATTGCCATGTCGCAGCACCTGCAATAGCGCCACCAATAGCGCCTAAGAACATACCTTCCAATACGAAAGGCCAACGGATAAACCAGTTCGTAGCCCCTACATACTTCATAATTCCAATTTCTTTTCGACGTGCGAACACAGTCAATCGAATCGTGTTAGAAATAATAAATAAGGTAGCCCCCGCTAAGAAAGCAATTAACACAATGCCGCCGATACGGATAATTTTTGTGACTTCAAAAATTTGCTCAATCACGTCTTGCCCATAATGAGCGCTTTCTACTTCTGGATATTTAGACACCAGTTCCGCTGTACTTTTCACTTGGTCTGGTGTATTGAAAGTCAACACATAGGACGTTGGCAATGGATTATGTCCATCTAAGGATTCTACCAATTGCTGTTGTTCTCCTAAACGCTCTTTAAAGCGTTTCATAGCTTCATCTTTTGTGACAAATTCAATTTCTTTCAACTCTGGCAAGGCCTTTAATTTTTTGCCTAATTCCATCACTTGCGGTGTTGTTAAATTGTCCTTCAAATAGATACTAATTTGCACTTGGCTCTCTAAATGGGATGCCAAATTGTTAAGATTTACAACGCCACAGGCAAACACGCCCAAGATAAACAACGACAATGTGACCGTGGAAATGGATGCCAAGGACATCAATCCATTGCGGCGCATGGATTTGATGGCTTCTTTAATATAATACTTAAACGTTCTAATTTTCATGGAATGCGGCCCCTCTCATTTGATCACTCACAACTCGACCGCCTTCTAAGGCAATCACTCGTTTGTTTAGATAGGACACCATATCCATATCATGTGTTACCATTACTACAGTTGTACCAGAGTTGTTGATGGCTTTGAAAAGATCAGAAATATCGCGGCTTGTTTGTGGATCCAAGTTACCTGTTGGTTCGTCCGCAATGAGCACCAATGGCTTATTCACAATGGCTCTAGCAATAGCAACACGTTGTTGTTCCCCACCACTTAGGTCTTGTGGCAAATCATTGGCTTTGTCGCTCAATCCGACCAGTTCTAAAACATTTAAAACTTTCTCTCTAATCACTTTCGGTTTTTCCTCGATAACTTCTAAGGCGAAAGCAATATTTTCAAACACTGTTTTTGATGGTAATAATCGGAAATCTTGGAATACAATACCTAACTTTCTACGTAAGTACGGTACTTTACTAGATTTGATACGTGTTACATCAACATCATTCACAATAACCGTTCCAGAATCTGGTGTGACTTCATGTGAAAGTAACTTGATAAATGTTGATTTACCTGCTCCAGAATGCCCACAGACTAATACGAATTCTCCTTTTTCAATATGAATCGATACATCCTCTAAAGCAACAGACCCATTGTCGTATACTTTATGGACATTTCTAAATTCTATCATTCTATCATTCCCTTCCTATTTTCGTGCTATACCTCGTTTAGTAGCTGCTACAATATCAGCTGCTGTTAATCCATATTTTGCCATCAATTCTTTCGGTGTACCAGATTCACCAAAGGTATCTTTCACACCGACAAATTCCATTGGCACTGGGTATTCTTTCACCACAACTTCTGCCACAGCACTACCTAAACCACCAATCACATTATGTTCTTCTGCTGTGATCAATAGGCCTGTCTCTTTCGCTGCCTTTACGATCGCCTCTGCATCGATAGGTTTAATGGATGCCATATTGATAACACGTACAGAAATACCTTCTACTTCTAATGCAGCTGCTGTTTCTACTGCAGGTCCTACTAAGGCTCCACAAGCAATAATGGTAGCATCCTTACCATCACGTAATTGTTGAGATTTACCCGGTACAAATGTATAGCCTTCTGGTGTCACATCTTCTACACCAGCACGGCCTAAACGTACATACACAGGGCCATGATACTCCGCTGCCCAGGTAATAACAGCTTCTGTTTCTGCTGCATCTGCTGGTACTACAACAGTCATATTAGGCAATGTACGCATACAAGAAATATCTTCTAAACTTTGGTGTGTCGCACCGTCTTCGCCGACAGTGATACCTGCGTGAGTAGCACATACTTTTACATTTAATTTTGGATAGCACACAGCGTTACGCACTTGTTCAAATGCACGACCGGTAGCAAACATAGCAAAAGAAGACACAAATGGCACTTTTCCCGCTGCTGCTAAACCAGCGCCTACAGAAATTAAGTTCTGCTCTGCAATCCCTACATTAAAGAATCGTTCAGGATATACTTTTTTAAATTCATCAGTTTTTGTAGATTTTGATAAATCTGCATCTAATACAACAACATCTTTATGAGTGGCACCCACTTTAACTAAGGCTGTACCATATGCTTCACGAGTCGCTTTTCCCATGATTACACCTCCAACAATTCCGCTACAAATTTTTCACATTCCTCTTGTGATGGCGCCTTACCATGCCAGCCGGCTTGGCCTTCCATAGCTTGTACACCTTTCCCTTTGACAGTATTCATAATCACCATAGTCGGTTTATCTGTAGTTGCTTTTGCTTCTGTTACTGCTGCATGTAAGGCATCTAAGTCATGACCATCTACCACGATTACATGCCAACCAAAGGCTTTAAATTTTTCATCAATTGGCAATGGACTCATAACTTTTGTGATGTCACCATCGATTTGTAACCCATTAAAATCTACAAAGGCTGTTAAGTTGGACAATTTGTAATGTGCTGCAAACATCGCAGCTTCCCATACTTGTCCTTCTTCTAATTCGCCGTCACCTAGTACGGAGTACACACGGTAGGAGGATCCATCAATCTTACCTGCCAATGCCATACCACAGGCTGCAGAAATGCCTTGTCCCAAGGAACCCGTAGACATATCTACACCTGGAATATATTTCATGTCTGGATGACCTTGTAAGATATGGTCAATTTTGCGCAAGTTTAGTAATTCTTCTGTTGGAAAGAATCCTTTTTCTGCTAACGTAGCATACAGAGCTGGTGCAGCATGTCCTTTGGATAAGACAAAACGATCGCGGTTTGGATCTTTCGGCTCATTTGGATTTACATTCATTTCTTGAAAGTACAACAAGCTCATCACATCAGCAATGGATAAAGATCCACCTGGATGACCAGATTTTGCTGCTGTTACAGATTTCACGATGTTTACACGAATCGCTTTTGCTTTTTCTTGTATCAATTGTTTTTGTTCAAGTGTTAACATACTATACCCTCCCGTGTTATACACAATTCTAAGGTAAATTATTTATCATGCAGCATGCCAATGGCAATGCGGGCATTCTCTAATGCATTTCTTCGTAGTTCATGGATATTTTCTAACACAGTTTCCGTGAAAGTATTTCGTTTCAACGATTCTACTGTATGTGTCACAATAGGTTCTACCGTTAATGTATGTAAATCACCTACCGGCACTTCTCCAATCATATGAAGAAAGTTTAAAATTTTAGGGTCATAGGAGATCCCTAAGCAAGGAGTTTCCATTAACGCACTAAATACTAATGCATGGAGTCGTACACCTATCATGACATCCACGGAACCACTAAGCGCCAATAACTCAGTAGTGCTATACGAATCAGCTAGGACCGTGGACTTTGATTTCATCTGTTTAGCTATGGTTTCTGCTTCCATCGTATCTTCCCGATGTTGCATGGGAATGAATACGATCTGGGCATCCTTAGCGGTCTGAATCTGGTCGAGAGCTTTTGCCAATGTTCGTTGATACTCTGTGCAATCTTTCCAAGCACGTACGGACACCCCCACAATCGGTCGGTCAGAATCAACTTCATAGGATGCCAATATATCACGGCCCACCGCAGTATCCACTGGATGCATGCCCAGCACCGCATCAGCAGTTACTGTAATTGGTACATTATGAATCCCCAGTGAAAGCAATTCCTCTTTTGAAGCGTGATCTCGTACGGTAATCATAGATACTTGATTCAATACACGTCCCACCGTGGCCCGAGCCAAAGATTTACGCAAAGGTCCAATGCCTTGGGCATAAATCATCACTCGTTTTCCCAAGGTATTCGCTAAAGCGATAATACTCAAGTAGTAATACAAACTGCGCGCGCTTGTTACATCTTGCAACAAACTACCGCCACCACTGATGAGCATATCGCAAGAATGTATCGCTTGATATATCTTCCACATATCAAATCGACCAATGGCTTTCACCTTGTGGGTGCTCGTAGTTTCCGCAGGATTACCCGAAATGACTGTAATTTCAGCTTGTGGTTCTCTCTCCAGTAATGCTTGCAAAATAGAACTCAATAGCGCTTCATCTCCGGCATTACCAAATCCATAATAACCGGAAATGAGTATCTTACACATGGCTTTCACCTCGTCCTTGGAACCAACGAATGCCATAACCGATGAAACGAACCGCCATAATCGCTAGTAAACCGATGACAATACCTAATAGCAATCCATCGTAACCACGAGCAATGGACATATACACTGGCGTACGCAAGTGACAGAATGTTTCTACCATGGAGGCAATACCAATGACCGCCCCTACGGATAAGGCAAAATGCAATACCATTGGAATGCGTCGTCCCACAGCATAGGCAGCAAGCATAAATGCTGGATGACCAATTAAAAATTCTTTTTCACGAGGGCGAGCATACATGGTATTTTCTAAAAATCTACGTAAAGCCAGTTCCCAAGACGGTACTGGTACGCCTGCCGTATGACCACTACGTCCTACAAAGACATAGGCTACCACAGCCAAAGCACCTAGGATTAATAAGCTATATACTTTAATATCTATTTGTACAAATTCTGTAATGAAAGATTTCACATCTTTCACAGAAGAAATAGTTCTGCCTTTCCAAATTGGAAACCGTTGTAAATAGGCGATAGCAGTCAGTACTACTGGCGCCACAAAGGTTAATTTCACGCCATGGAATAAAGCAAATTCCATAAAGAACTGTGTGCTACCTAACATGGCAGCAATACTAATGCCACCAACGGCAGCAATCAAAGCCGCCACCACAAGATATACTACAGATTCTATAGTGCTTCTCCACGGGGATAAGCCTACATGGTTACGTTTCGACCAACAATCAAAGATCATCGTCATAGCTAGTACTGGTGCTGATATAGCTGCTACCAATGCCCAAGCCGACATAATTTTTGTACCTGTAGTCATCACATAGATACCAATAGAAAGGATGGACCCCACAGCAAATAGGCCCAGTAAATATGGTTTTCGTATACGTATAAACTGACCCAATGTGAGTGTCGCTAAGCTAATTACACCTGTCATCGTTAATACTCGTAACAAAGTGTTCGGCGTATATACTGGATAGACTGAGGCTTGCCCTGTGGTAAAGCCACGAGCTTGTAATTTATCTGTCACTTGTTTCGCTACAAACAATGTCGTTTCTAAGGCGGTTCTATTATCTACACCTTGTTCATATAATGGGAACAAATTGTAGCGGATATTTCGTTCAATGTCGCTAATGTAGAACCATTGTACCAATTCGCCTGGTGTAAGTTTACGTACTTCTTCTTTCGATACAGTATACAATCTGCCTACTTTATAGTGATTGGCATTAGCCATTTCTAGGAATCCAGCTTGTGGGAAATATTGTAATTGGTTCACTGCTTCAATACCAACTACAGGGATATGACGTGCTTCTAATTGTTCTAAAGTACGATCCACATGCAATGGATATCCCAAAGCTTCTTTCCCTACAAAGACCATACCCGTTACATTAGGGACACCCTCGATTCGTTGAAATACATGATCTACATCTTCCACGGTAACGCCTTTATAGTTTGTAGGGCGCACAATGACATGGAATCCGAGGTTCGCCACTTCTTGAGCTTGTAACTTGGAAATTCCCAAATTCATATCTTTCATCGAATCACTTGGTAAGGCTAATCCTAACATAGGGCCCAACGATGTTTGCAATACTGTGACTTTATCCTTACCTAGGCGGCGTAATAAATCTTCTTGCACCTCTTGAAAGTAAGCTTCTTTACCCGGAATCACGCCCACATATGTCATGCCTGGCTGGGTACCTTCCACTTGTAGCTGCTGTAAGTCATCGGAGCTATACATATGAATATGACCTGCATCTTTTTCTTTTTGCAGTGTTCTATCATAAATTGCTAAGGCTGTAATGCCAGATTCTTTAGCCGCTGCTACAGCCTCCTGTAAGGAGCGTTTCTCATAGGCATTAGCACGAAGGAGCCCATCATAATCAATGATATTTTCAATTTGCTCCTGCTGCGCCTCAATATGATGACGTTCTTTCACCAATAGGAGTCCACTCACAATGCCTACACCTAGAAAGGCTAATAAAATCCACGTGTAAATAGATATTGTCTTTAGTTTCATAAGCCCTCCTATTGTGCAACAGGATGCACGAATACATGAATTTCTTCACGTCCTGTTTCTACACGATCCAATTGAACTGGAATTGGGAATTTTCCAAAATCATAGAGAGGAATTGCTTTTACCGCACCACTAGATAGGCGGTTTAAACTAGCTCCACCAATGGATAACTTTTCAGTAGCAAATTGTAATGTATTCCCTTCAATTTCCAAATGACCTTGGATGGTTACCTTACCGGAAAGGAATCCTCCTACGTCGATACGACCAGTCATGACAACGCCACGATCAGAAATCTCCACAGTTTCAATGGATAACCCTTTTGCACTGGAACTGGATAAATGTTGTTCAATATATCGTTTTAAATCATCTTGATGGATAACTCCTTCAATATGACCTTGTCCAAAACTCGTAAAACGTAATTGTTGGTCAAAAAATAATTCTTTAGGCTCAATCTGAATTTGACGTAAATCAAATGTCAAACGTTGTACTTTCAACTTACCTAAAGTAACGCCTTCTAAGTTACCACGAAAGGAGTCAATCTCACCTAAGGCCAATTTAAATCCAGGAGAGGATTCAATACGCATAGATTGTTCATCAGGATGTAAAGCTCCTTCTAATCTTGATTCCACTTCATGACTCACAAGCGTAGGCAATAGAAAGGATGATCCTCCTATAACGATACCACCTAGTATCAAGATGAATAGTATTGTTTTTAAAAAGAAATTTCTCACTGCCACTCCATTATATTGTTAAATTCGCTTCTTTCTTCAAGAAACCTTCCATAAATTGATCTAAATTACCGTCCATGACAGCTTGTACATTACCTGTTTCCACACTAGTACGATGATCTTTAACCATATTATACGGATGGAATACATAGGATCGAATTTGGCTCCCCCATTCAATGGCTTGGTAGGTACCGCCCAATTGTTCCTTCAATTCAGCTTGCTTTTCTAACTCTAATTCAAATAATTTAGCACGCAATAGTTTTAAACATTGTTCTCTATTTTGAATTTGTGAGCGCTCACTTTGACACTGTACGACAATCCCCGTCGGAGTATGTGTCATACGCACGGCAGAGTCCGTTTTGTTGATGTGCTGTCCACCAGCACCACTGGCACGATACGTATCCACTTGTACATCTTTCATATCTAAATTAATTTCTACGGTCTCATCAATTTCAGGCATCACGTCAACAGCACAGAACGATGTATGACGGCGTGCGGCAGAATCAAACGGAGAAATACGAACTAACCGATGTACACCTTTTTCAGATTTCATATAACCAAAGGCATTTTCCCCTTTTATAAGGAACGTCGCACTTTTAACGCCTGCTTCATCTCCTACTTGTTCATCCATGAGAGAAATACTATACCCTTGTTTTTCCGCCCAACGCAAGTACATGCGAATGAGCATAGAGCACCAATCTTGTGCCTCTGTACCACCGGCACCGGCATGGAAGGTAAGGATGGCATTATTCTTATCGTATTCACCACTTAATAGGAGTAATACTTCGCGATGCTCTACTTCATGAGTCAACTGTTCTACCATAGCAGTCAGTTCCCCTTCCATAGATACATCTTCCTCATCGATGGCCATCTCTAACATGAGCTTTGCTTCTTCGATATCTGTGACCAGCTTTTTATATCCTTCTACAGCATCTTTTAATTGTGTCGCCTCTTGGGAAATGTCGCGTGCTGCCTCTGGATCATTCCAAAAATCAGGGTCACTCATTTTTATATCTAATGTTAATATGCGTTCTTCTTTTTGAGCGATGTTAAAGTGAATCCCTCATTCCAAAAATACGCTCCTCTAAATTGTCGATAGGACCTTTTAAGTCTTCTAACAATTTATTCACCTCTTTCTTTCATTCTATACAACAAATGGCCGCACAGGAGATGTATCACCTCGCTGCGTGGCCATGAAAGTCTAGTCTACGTTTTGTGGTTCCAACACGTCTTCATGGTGGGTCTTAGCATCAGCTAGATGATCAACCGGTTCTTCTTCTGCTATTGTTTCCACATTAATTTGGATACGGTATAAATACATAATAGTTTCATCCGTAATAGCTTCTTTCATACTTTCGAACATGTCATAGGCCTCGAATTTGTATTCTACTAATGGATTTTTTTGTCCATATGCACGTAGGCCAATCCCTTCTTTTAACATATCCATGGCATCCAAATGTTCCATCCATTTGCTGTCCACCACTTTAAGCATGATGGCTTTTTCAAGCTCACGCATATTGGCTTCTCCAAATAAGGCTTCACGTTTTTCATACTCTTTGTGAGCAATGTCAATTAAATGCTCTTGCAATTCTGCACGACCATATTCTTCCATTTGCTCTACTGTCAACATACCTGGTTCTAAGAAGTAAATTTCTAAATGTTTTAGTAAGCCTTCATAGTTCCATTCTTCTGGATATAGTTTTTCATCTGCATACTGATTCATAGCGTTGATAATCAAATTATCAACCATATGTAAGATCGTTTCACGCAAGGATTGGTTATTTAAGATCAAACGACGTTGTCCGTATAATACTTCCCGTTGTTGATTCATAACATCATCATATTCCAAGATATACTTACGAATATTAAAGTTATGATTTTCTACTTTTTTCTGTGCTCGTTCGATGGATTTAGTAATTAAAGAATGCTCGATAGGCTCGTCTTCTTCCATACCTAATTTATCCATCATGCCAGCAATATTATCTGCGCCGAAAATACGCATCAAATCATCTTCCAAGGATAGGAAGAATTGAGAGGAACCATTGTCCCCTTGACGGCCAGAACGACCACGCAGCTGATTGTCGATACGACGACTTTCATGTCGCTCAGTACCTAAAATGTGCAAACCACCTAATTCAGCTACGCCTTCCCCTAAGGAAATATCGGTACCACGGCCTGCCATATTCGTGGCAATTGTTACCATGCCACGCTGACCTGCATTCGCAACAATTTCTGCTTCTTGCTCATGATGTTTCGCATTCAATACATTGTGAGGTACGCCTGCTTTTGTCAACATATCACTTAGCATTTCAGATTGCGTAATAGAGGTAGTACCCACCAAGATTGGCTGCCCTGTTTTATGACGTTCCACTACATCTCGTACAACAGCACGATATTTAGCATCTTTTGTTTTAAAGATTAAATCTGGCATATCCACACGTGCCAATACTTTATTTGGTGGAATTTCATATACTTCCAAACCGTAAATATTGTTAAATTCTTGTTCTTCTGTTTTCGCTGTACCAGTCATACCAGACAATTTTTCGTACATACGGAAATAGTTCTGGAATGTGATGGACGCCAACGTTTGGCTTTCACGTTCTACACGTAGGCCTTCTTTGGCTTCAATAGCTTGGTGTAAGCCATCAGAATAGCGACGACCGAACATCAAACGACCCGTAAATTCATCGACGATAACAACCTCGCCATCTTTCACGACATAATCTTTGTCTCGTTCCATCATGGCATAGGCACGAAGGGAAGCACTTAACAAGTGATTCAATTCTAGGTTTGAGGAATCATATAAGTTTTCGATGTGTAACATCTTTTCAACTTTTGCAATCCCTTCTTCTGTAGGAGCAATCGTTTTTTGTTTTTCATCGATCGTATAATCTTCATCTTTCACCAAGTGAGGCACTACTTTAGCTAATTCATAATAGCGTTCCGTAGAGCGTTCCCCTGGACCAGAAATAATAAGTGGTGTACGCGCTTCATCGATTAAGATAGAGTCCACTTCATCGACGATGGCATAGTTCAACGGACGTTGTACCATTTGATCTGCATGGACAACCATATTATCACGCAAGTAGTCAAAGCCGAACTCATTATTTGTACCGTATGTAATGTCTGCGCCATAGGATTGTTTACGTTGGTCGTAATCTAAACCAGCTACAATTAAGCCAGTAGATAAGCCTAAGAAATTATATAAACGGCCCATCCATTCGCTGTCACGTTTCGCTAAGTAATCGTTCACTGTTACAACGTGCACACCTTTACCAGATAGAGCATTCAAATATACTGGTAAGGTAGCCACTAATGTTTTACCTTCACCCGTACGCATTTCTGCAATATTGCCACGGTGCAATACAATACCCCCGATCATTTGCACATCGAAGTGACGCATACCCAACACACGTTTGGATGCTTCACGAACTACGGCAAATGCTTCTGGTAAAATATCATCTAATGTTTCACCATCTGCCAATCTTGCTTTGAACTCCTCTGTCTTTGCGCGCAAAGAAGTATCACTTAACGATAACAATTCTGGTTCCAATCCATTAATCTCTTCAACAATGGATCGAATCCGTTTAATTTCTTTTGCATTTTTATTGCCTAATAGTTTTTGTATAAAACCTAACAACTATCTCAACTCCTTATATGTGGAAAGTTTCAATTAAAGACTATGTATCTAGATTATTATAGCCTACTAGCAAGTAATAGTCAAAAAGAATGATAAAAAGACGGTGCCAAGTTTATCATTCTATACTATATAAAAAAGATTAGACCAATCTAGCCAGTCTAATCTCTCCACTCCCTTATTCAATTCCAAAAAACTGTTTAATATACGTCAATGACACAGGAAAGTAATAGTTCGCATCAACGCCCACGTCATATCGTCGAATGCCATTGGCTCGATTCTCTGCATTATACTCCGGTGTGTTATGCATATGTCCATGCAACATGAGACCACCTTTATTACGACCACCTTGCCAGTCCAAAATAGGATAATGCATGAGTGCCAAGCTCACACCCTCTGTACGAAGGTATGTATAATGCGTAATCTCCTCAAACAATGATTGATCATACTCCTCATAGCGATCATGATTTCCTATGATTAAAATCTTTCGTCCATTTAGCTGTTGAAAGTATGCATTCGCTTGATCCGCTCCAATTTTATAAGCTAGATCGCCCAATAAATACACTGTATCATCAGGCCTTACAATACTATTGTAGTTCGTAATCAGAACCCTTGACATCTCCCTTTCATCTCTGAAAGGACGATTATTAAAGCGAATCACATTTTCATGACCGAAATGCAAATCGCTGGTAAAGTAAATCATTTTATTTTTTCCTCAATTCTCGCATCCAAGCTTTATAATGTAAAGCTTTTGCTTTAAATAGATTTCTATAGCGCCGTTTTGGCGTAAACAAATGAAACATTCTACCATAGGTAACAAACATGGTATCCATTGCAAGATCATACTCACACCAATCCAATGAGTCTAAAAAGGTAATCAGTTCCTGAACACCATGTTTTTCAGCTAAAGTCTCGACAAATCGGTATACACCCACAGTATCTTCATCCATAAAGTCCCAGTTACCAATGCGATAGTCATCATCGAAATCATAATGTTCACGCACCAATTCCTGCAAGTCTTGTAAAAATTCTTTACTTAAACAAGCATCAAAACATTCTTTTTTCTTTTCTAGGTATTCATCAGTACACCATTCGTATTTAGCCATGGAGGGCCTCCTTCGTTTAAATGATAAAATTATAAAACAATTAAGTTCAAATATCTTAATATACTTGGTAATTATCTCATATGAGATATATTTAGAATCATACTACTTTCAAACCCAAAGTGTTCGGATCCACTGCATTATGTTGTTTGAGTCATTCACAGAGTCACACTACTCTCAAACATTACCTAAAAAAATAGCGAATTTTGACCTGTTTGAGCCATTTACAGAATCACACTACTCTCAAACGATAATTAACCCCCCAAAAGCCTCTCCGAAGTTTAAGTCATTTACAGAATCACACTACTCTCAAACCAACATACCGTAGGGCGGATGGATCAGTATGTTTGAATCATATACAGAATCACACTACTCTCAAACCTGTCACGCAGATTGGGTGATAGTGGCAGAGTTTGAGTCATTTATAGAATCACACTACTCTCAAACCAACATCCTCACGGCAAGTTAGGACGTTCTGTTTGAGTCATTTACAGAATCACACTACTCTCAAACCTGGGGTAGGAGGTTTGAGAGTATAACCTGGTTTGAGTCATTTACAGAATCACACTACTCTCAAACCATCATTAGGGGTATGTAAAACTACCTTCTGTTTGAGTCATTTACGGAATCACACTACTCTCAAACTTTCCATAACAAGTGTATGCACAATCATATGTTTGAGTCATTTACGGAATCACACTACTCTCAAACTCATTTGGCATAACTAATGTATCCAAATCAAGTTTGAGTCATTTACGGAATCACACTACTCTCAAACGTTTTTTCTTACCTTCTACTAGGTCAACATGTTTGAGTCATTTACGAAATCACACTACTCTCAAACGCGGTTCGTCTCGTGTTTTCCTCTAACATCGTTTGAGTCATTTACGGAATCACACTACTCTCAAACCTGAAAATATTGCTTGCATAGAGGAGTTTAGTTTGAGTCATTTACGGAATCACACTACTCTCAAACAGTAAAGATGTATAGAGATCATTTAGATTCGTTTGAGTCATTTACGGAATCACACTACTCTCAAACAGGAGGAAAGACTTCACTAGCTGCATATATGTTTGAGTCATTTACGGAATCACACTACTCTCAAACACGGTAAAAATAGATATGTCTCACACGTCTGTTTGAGTCATTTACGGAATCACACTACTCTCAAACGTAAATTATTCAATTTGTTCCTCACGGTTCGTTTGAGTCATTTACGGAATCACACTACTCTCAAACTTTTCTTCTTACCTTTAGATTCTTCTTTAGGTTTGAGTCATTTACGGAATCACACTACTCTCAAACGGCCAAGTTCGTGCGCATTATATGTCACAAGTTTGAGTCATTTACGGAATCACACTACTCTCAAACATGAACGATACAAAGATAAAGAGTCGAACCGTTTGAGTCATTTACGGAATCACACTACTCTCAAACGCTGCTTTTCTTATTTTGTACTGTTCTTTAGTTTGAGTCATTTACGGAATCACACTACTCTCAAACCATCTAATGTGGTGGAGTATGAAAACCGTGGTTTGAGTCATTTACGGAATCACACTACTCTCAAACACCCCCGGCTTATGTTGAAAGTATGATCTAGTTTGAGTCATTTACGGAATCACACTACTCTCAAACCAACTTCCAGAATTACCCACGGTAGCATTTGTTTGAGTCATTTACGGAATCACACTACTCTCAAACGCAACCTCACGCAATTGTTCCATTTCTTCAGTTTGAGTCATTTACGGAATCACACTACTCTCAAACACGTTTCTTAGGTTCTACCTCAGGTGGGTAGTTTGAGTCATTTACGGAATCACACTACTCTCAAACGACCACCATTTTGTAAATAAAGTTTTGAAAGTTTGAGTCATTTACGGAATCACACTACTCTCAAACTTAATATATAAGAAATGGGCAAAAAATGGGGTTTGAGTCATTTACGGAATCACACTACTCTCAAACAAAGCAGCAATGGCACGTGTGGGGCATAATGTTTGAGTCATTTACGGAATCACACTACTCTCAAACGTAATCAGTGATACCACGTGCAATCGCACGGTTTGAGTCATTTACGGAATCACACTACTCTCAAACCCCAAATACGAGTTTGGGATTCCAAAGCTTGTCCAGTCACCACCAAGTGTGATTCTGTAAACGCTGTTATATCAAACAAAAGTCGCTATCTAAAGTATACCCATTAATAAAAGATTTATCAATATCATCTAGTCCATGTACCCCAGAAGATATACATAAAACGCATAGCTGTTTCGCTAACATAGTCGTAAAAAATGCATGTAATTCTTCCACGTCTAAATACATCTCTATATTTGCAATCACAAATAGATCTGGATTTAATAGTTCATGAACTATATTGATATAGTCTACTAAACGGTCCACTGGATCCGCATCATTTTCAGGTATTTTAAAAGCTCCTAACTTGATGATATCCGCAGCAACGATTTCTTCCTTATGCTCGATATCAATCGATGATCCAAATTCCAGTTGATAGTAAAATTGATGTAATCTGGACACCGTTTCATGTAACTCTTCCATCATTAAATTACTTTCTTTCACCAAATTGGCCGTTAACTTTGTTAGTATTGTTTTACTATTCACATCTACCTGGATGGGGTTCATGATGACATGAAGTGACTTATCAATGGCTACTCCTTTGGCATTCACATTATAAATCCAAGGCCCTTCACCACCACTATATTGTTCATACAATTCTAAAATCATATGGCGAAATATACTATGTTTTTCTATACACAGGCAATTAATTTTAGTAGTATCCAAGTTAATCTCTATCGTTGAGTCTTGATAAAAAAGTTTCACAGTACAATCACTCTCTCTGTTGTATCTAGGACTTCCGACTGCACCTCTCCCGTCAATATTTCCATTTTTGAATATTGCTTTTCAGTCACAGTTAATAAGCAAATGTTTCCATCCGCCGGTTTATGTTCTCGCAGTTGCTTTTCCAACAATCTAACACTGGTTCCATTTAATACCAACTTTACATACACCGATTCTTGTAACATAATAAACCCATTAACTAACAAAAATTTTCTAAAATCGCGATAGGCCTTTCTGTGAACCGATGTATCTGTTGGTAAATCAAACATTACGAATACTCTCATAAATCTATAACTCATATTCTATAAACCTAACTAACCCAGGATCTTGGTACGTCAATGCATCTAATACGCTTTTACAATAAATGCCGATGGCATCCTTTAATAAAAATCGGTATCCATCTATATCTACAACTAATGATAGGAGCTGGACTAAGCTGATTTTTTCATCTTTCCCAAACTCCTGTACCTCAAGACTAATCACCTTATGATCTACAAACACACGCAACGCCTCCACCAGGTCTGATCCTAGATTGTATAGATTAAATTGATTTCGATGATTGATACCTAATTGCGTGATAAATCCATTCTTAACAATTTCACGATTCACCGCAGAAAGAAGTATACTATACCCGTAATCTAACCCCGCATTAATTGGATTTTCTTGCTCCCTTGTGAAAGTATTTCCAAACAAGCTATTAAAGTATACTTTAGCTGCATGGCCTTCCCGTTGTGTCATATCATTAATTCGTACTTCATCTCGATAGGATTGCAACAACTCACTTTCTTCTTGATGTCCATATTTTTCAAGTATCCGTGCTTGATTGTTAATCTTTTCAGCAATAATTTTACTCCAAACCAGCCCTTTGATTTCACTGTCCCAACTCACCTGTAACCGGCACTTTTTACTCGCATTATGAGAACCATACAAAGGCATCACTTCACTACTAGGGTTTCTCTTTTCATCACAAAATACAATTTTTACTTTTGCTTTAACTAAAGCATTCAGCAAAACGGCAGTCAAACTAACTGCTGTAGATTCAATGATTAGCATATAAATTTCATCAATAAAAACTTTCTTCACATCGAATCCCTGCCGAACAATCATATAATTCATTTTAAAATCAAGTTTAGATTGCTTAGTTATAACTACCGTTCGCCAACTCATAATATCTCCTATTCTATTTTATTTTAATTTCATTTTCATATAAACCCGTAATAGATGTTGTGATGACACTGAAACTGCTTTTATTAGTTAAATTTACACCTATTGTACCTCTAGATATATTTATATTAAGTCCATCTATATTTCGATTATCAGTGAAGTTAGTAATTAAATTGAGTATTTTCATTAATGTAAATACCTGATCTTCTAGAGATAAGTTTTTAAATTCTTCATATCCAGTTGTCTTTAAAAGTTTCAACTTATCTTTAGGAATCTTCCTAAATAATGAACCAGACAATTTTTCCATAAACTTTTTATAGAGAGCCAAATTCTTTTCTAAAGTAACACTAACAGACTCATCTAGATAAGTAGTCTTTATTTTATTAATATCAAATAGAATTTTATTATCTTTTTTGAATTGAATTTTTTCTAATAACTTTATATATATATTCAAATCATTATCAAGTAATAAAGGAATCGCATGATCAACATATACTTCATCTTTTGTTCTTCCTCCCAAAAAAAGTCTATTTCCCTCAAAATTAATTAAGCTTCCATTATATAGCCCTCTATATATAACATGAATACTTTTTAAAGCTACCTTTCCTTTATAATACTTAACAAATAGATTACAAATAGATTGATCTGAAAAATCTCGATTTAACAAATACACGGGCACCGGGAAAATTTCAATTTTCTCTTTATTTTTTTCATCAATTGTTTTTAAAACTACATATTCAGCAATTTTAATATCACTTCGTCCTCCATATTTCCCAAGTTCTTCCACTCTGCAATCAGTTTCTTTTATAGGTAAATATTTATCATCTGATGACTTAATTGCCACATTAGCCTTTTTCAAGCCTTCTTTTCGGAATAATTTTCCTTTATCTGCAACAGCTCTTCTTGTAATTCTCACATCATTACTTTTCATCATTGCAGTAACGGTTTCCATACTGTATTTTGGATCCCAGATAATCATATCTTTGTTATTGCCACTAAAAATTCTTTCATCATACATTTTCGTTAAATTATATGTTCTATCTACACCTTTATTCTTTGCAAATGAAAGAAAGTCTTTTGTAAACTTTTCGTGATATACATTACCTACCACGATATTTAAATAGGCATCTTTTGCATGATGATGGTGATTCACCGATCGCACTTTAATGAACCCATAATCTCGTCTAAAATCGGATACATTTTCTGCTTTTACAAATACAATTTCTGTTTTGGGATACAGTTGTTGTAATAAAGTTGTCACGGCCTTAATAGATTGGCTAGTAGAAACGATTTGACGATTAATAAATTGATTTAATTCATCATTTGTTAAAGGTTCAATTCTGATTAACCGTTCAAATTTCTTTTGAGATATTAGCCCTTTATCCAATAACATCTTCCAAAAATCTCGACTTTGTTTTTGAATTGTTTCATCAATAGGATAATTATCTGTTTTACGCATATTTATAGTTTTATCAACTAACACTAAATTATCGAAACTATCATCTTTAGTTTTACTTTTCGGAAATATATGATCTTTATCATATTGACCTGTAACTAGATCACGTATATCAATCCTTTTCCCTGAATACATACATCTACCTAGCTGAGTAAAATAAAGATATAACTTCCTACTATCTAAATCTGCCTCATTTAGTACATTTAGCTCATTGCGCAGTCTATTTATATCATCATTTTTGATTTGATTATACAAATCGACTAAAATTGCTTTTCTAGATTTATTTCGTTTTTTATCTACTTTATTAGTTCTTGTTACTTCCACAAATATTTTCTTTGGTAGTTCTTTACGAATAGATACAAGCTCATCAAGAATACGCAATGTTTGCCATACACTACGTTTTACCATTGGTGATAAGGATAATTCTTCTAGCATTTCAAAAGCTGATTTTTCTTTTGTTCCTAATACATTTTTTACGTATTTTTGTACATTCTCAATAAAAGAATAGGAAGAACTCAACAATTGCATCAAGTTTTCATGACCTTGTCGCATATGTTCAATAATGGTGCCTTCTTCAGAGTCATCATCATTCTTTTTTATGCCCCTAATATCACTCAAGAATCTCTTGGACAACCTTCCCCATCCAACGTATTTTAACTTTCCTAATTTTTTGATTTGTTCCTCTGTAAGTCGTTCTCCATAGTTGTTTTTCATTACTTGTCGTAACATATCTTTACTTTCACCAAAGATAGTAATATAGCGAATGATGTCTTCTGCCATGGAATAATCAAAATTTTCACCTAGGATACGAGCCATATCTCTATGAGATGTTAGTTTCGTAGCAATCTGTTGATCCATACCCGTAATAACCGGAGATTGTGACACATAGTTATTATCTACTAAATATTTTGCTACCACTTTTTTCGTAGCTGTTTTAGTATCCTGTAAAGACATAAAGTGATCTCGTATAAATGCTTGTTTAACATCTACTGGTAATGGTTTGCCATTGATACGAATATTGTTCAATTCATTCAATAAAGAAAACTCCGCATAGAGCAAGGAATATTTAGGTAACACATCTTGGTCAATTAAATAAGTACATTTATTAGTTAAGTTTTCAATAAATTTAACCGCTGATGCTTGGACATCAATTTTTTGTTCAAAGTTCCATGGCAATACTTGTCCCGCTTCCTTACGAACAACCCAAGCATACCCACCATTCTCAATTGAATGTGCAGGATTCAATGGACCCACATAATAAGGAATTTTAAACTCCAAGATGGAAATAATTTTGTCCGCTACAGTCAATCCATCTTCTACTTCACTTAAAAATGGGAAATTTGTTTTTGCTTTGTCTAGAATACGTACTAATTCTTCTTTATGTAATTGGTAAGGTACTACACCATTTTTATTAATTCGTTGAAGTGGTAAGAAATTCTTTTCTTTTATCTCTTCCTTTATCTTTTCTATTTCTAATGATTCTGGTAATTGTTTTAATACTTTTTCAACATAGCTATAAAAGGATTTTTCTGTTGTAGTAGTCTTTCCAATGACTCCCTTCTTAATATATTTCACATAATTTGTGCCTTCTTTCAGATCAGCCTTAAACATATCATCATATAGTTTCTCATCTTGTTTTAACACTCCCTTTAAAAGTGCTAAATCGTTTTTATGTTTAGCATATGTTTCTATTTTTGCCTCTGATAAGGATTGTCCTGGCTTTACCATATCGCTAAGAATAATGCTATCATGCAAAACTTTACATTGATCTACTAAGCCCAACCGATCACCCCATACTTCTGCATAAGCACTTCGTACATCATCATAAATCAATTCATCTAAACTAATAATTCTAAGCTCTTTTTCATCAGGTTCTACAATATCTACATCAACTTCAGTAAATAGTTCTACTAACTTAGCTTTCAATCCCACAATTAAATTCGCCCATGCTTGTAACCGTTTTTTATCAATACTAGAAAGTTTTTTCCCGTTAGCAATCATCGATTCTAGTTGTTTTACCTTATCACGTCTTACAATACCTTTGTCTAGCAATAAAACAACAACTGAATCCAATATCCCCTTATTCTCTATAATAGAACCAAAACCTAACTCTGATAACGTAGCTTGAACGACTTCATTAATCTCTCCATCTAGAGAAAATTCTTTTTTCCCATATAAAAAGTTTCCCCGATGTTTTAAGATATGATGAATAGCCAAGAATAACAAGCGAATATCTTTCGTGCCTTCTGTCATCAAGTGATGGCGCAAATGGTAAATAGTAGGAAACTCCTTGTAGTAATCGACATCTGTATAATCTTTGTCCATAAATAGTGTATATTTCACTGGATTCGTCTTATCTTCTAAATGATATTTCGACTCATGAAGGCGCATGAAAAATGTATCATCTACTTCGTTAATTTCTTTAGCAAATAATGATTCGAGTAGGAGTAAACGGAATTTGCGGCGTTTATAACGACGACGAAGAGACCGTTTCATACGAGTTTCTGCAGCTGTCTCTGCGCCTTTAAATAATCTGGAGCCCCATATTTTATGAGATTTGAATTTCAATAATTCATACTTCTCATTGGTGGCAGCCCAACCCACAGAGTTGGTACCAATGTCAAACCCAATATAATAATTCCCCTGTTTCAAGCCTTTGTGTTTACAAATCTGATCCTTGTGTTTGTCAAAATCACTCATTGTACTTCTCCCTTCCCATATAAGATAACCGTCATCACGCAATGAAAAAGCAATATCCATGACTATATATCAAAATGAATATTACCATCTGTTATTTAATTGTATTATACTACTAAAAAAAGCTTGACTCCACCTCTTTTTTTGTATACAATATAGGTGTCTCAAAGAGTTTGAGTCATTTACAGAATCACACTCGTTCAAATACGAATTTATTTTCATCGCCCTTGGGGCACCCGCTGTGGGTACTTAACTCAATTCATTAGGAATTGAGTTTTTTTATTTTCCAGACAAAAATGAACGCATACATACACATTACATACTATCATCTATTCAAAAAACTATAACAGACTCTCATATACAAAAAAGGAACGCTGATAACTCTCTATCAACGTTCCTCTTTCTATTTCTTATACTCTTTCAAAACTATCTATTTCATCGTCATGATATATGCCGATTAGATATAATCAACCTTTACAACGGTACAAGACATCCTTAATTGCTTACCTCTGCTTCACCCATCGCTGGTATCCTTTCCACAATAGGAAATACAAAACCGACGCAACGAGTATGACGATTGTTAAACGACCTAAGTTATCTTGCAATAGCACCGCATCGTGACCGACGATGACTTCTAGTGCTGTGGAAGGGAATTTCCCCACCAAGTTGGCGATAATATAATCGCGCAAAGAAATTTGGCTAATCGCTCCCAAGGCAGTAATGATACCACTTGGAAAATACGGAATGGCACGAGCGAAGAGCATGACAGTCAAACCATTTTTACCACTAAAGTCATCCACTTTCAGTAAAAACTCGCTCTTTTCTATAACCTTATGCGCCGTATCTCGTAAGATATAGCGCATAATCATAAAGCTCAGTACAACGCCCACTGTTTCTGCTAGCCAAGAGATAATTATCCCTGGTACTACACCAAATAGCAAACCATTGGCTGTGGAAAAGAAGATGGACGGTAAAAATCCTAGCGCATTGATGAGTACATCCAAAACAAAGCTGATCACCATGGCCCACGGACCATAGGATTGTAATACCTCTGCCATGCGTTGTACATCACCAGAAAGAATTAATTCCCACATGTCATCATAGAAACCTGGAACAAGGACGTACACTAGAACTCCTAGTATCACCAATCCGCTCAACAACCCTAGTTGTATATATCGTTCCTTTTTCTTATCATTCATTCCCATACCTTCTTTTCTAGTCGTTACTTAACCTCTGCCGTCTAATACTAACTTATCGTGGATGGCACGAACCGCCGTTTTAATATGTTCTTCTCCGATAAGGCAAGAAATACTGATTTCAGATGTGCTGATAATCTCGATATTCACGCCTTCGTCAGATAAAATGCCAAACATTTTCGCAGCGACCCCTGGTTGACCCAACATACCTGCTCCAATAATAGACACCTTCGCCATATTTTCGTTGATCACACACTCTTCGATAGACATGGATTGACCAAGTTCATCAAGCACTTGTTTCGCTAGGTTCACATCATCACGTGTGATAGTGAACACAATATCTGTTCGTTTATCATCTGTAGTGCGGATACTTTGCACAATCATGTCTACGTCGATACTCTTATTAGCCAACGCTTGGAACACTTGATGTGCCACACCTGGAATATTTTCCACCCCTACAAGACTTACTTTTGCCACATTAGTATCATCTGCAACGCCTGTAATCGCGTATTGATTTGCTTTCATTGTATACTCCTCTCGAATTATCGTGCCTTCTTCATCACTGAAAGTAGATCGTACATGAATTGGCACCCCATACCGATGTCCCATTTCGACCGCTCTTGGTTGCATAACGCCTGCCCCTAAGCGCGCCATTTCTAGCATTTCACCATAAGTGATTTCTTTCAATTTTACAGCACCCGGTGCCACTCGTGGATCTGTGGAGTATACCCCATCTACATCTGTAAATATTTCACATACATCAGCTTGCATAGCCCCTGCTAATGCTACGGCTGTTGTATCAGAACCGCCACGGCCCAATGTAGTAATATCTCCTGCTTCCGTCATACCTTGGAAACCTGCTACTACCACAATGTTACCAGCTTCTAATGCTTCAAGCACACGCTTTGGTTCAATCTCTAAAATGCGAGCTTTACCAAATGCATCGCTAGTAGCAATGCCTGCTTGTTCACCAGTCATAGAAACTGCTGCATGACCTTTTGCTTGGAACGCCAGTGCCATCAATGCAATCGTTACTTGCTCTCCTGTAGAAAGAAGACGGTCCATTTCACGACCATATGGCATAGAAGTTACTTCTTTCGCCAAGTTCACCAAATCATCTGTTGTATCGCCCATGGCAGAAACAACCACCACAATACGATCCTCTGGTTGTTTATCACGTAACACGCGATTTACAATGTTAAATATTTTTTCAGGTGTCGCCACAGAGCTACCACCAAATTTTTTCACTATTAATGCCACTGCAATCCCTCATTTATAAGATACTAAAGTATAAAACAATATCTATATTAATCTACCATACTACGCTACTAAAGTAAAGGATTTTTGTAATATTTTACTATTTTTATCATACATTTGTCTTTTTAAGGTAGATATTTCTATATATATTTTTACTATATTATACAACAGTCTATGCCTATACAAATTCTATACGTAATAATAAAGGACTGTCATCCCTTACTAGGGGTAACAGTCCTTATCATAATCAATTCAGTTAGATGTCTAATCCAAAATTAGCCTTCTACTACGATATCTTTTTCAGATTCCCACAAGCCGTGGATGTTGCAGTAAGATGTTGCGATCAAACGACCAGATTTTTTGAAAGATGCTGTAACAACACCTGCTGCTTCTGCATGTACAGGACCTTCGTTAGCGCCTGTAGGTGCTTCACCATGTACGTTGAACTCAAGACGAGCTACTTCGTAAGGAAGTTGTGTGCCTTCTTCTACATAGTACAATTTGATCCAAGAAATATGATGTTCTACTGTGTTAGGATGAGCAATTTCTTTACCCACTTCTAATTCGATAACTACGCGTTCGCCAGCTTTTACAGTGTCAGGTGCTGTGATAACTGGAACGTGTTTTTCTGTTGCAAATTCAGCTGTTTTTACATAATTTGTGATAGCCATAGGTATAACCCCCTTGAATTAATATCATATCCAAACATGGAAACCTTTCCATGTAAAGCACTAAATTAGTACACTATTATTGTACTTGTTTTTCTGCACTTACGCAAGAACTATTTTTAAGATTTTCGATGTGGTTTTTGCATAAGCCTTTTATTTTCTGCAACATCAAGTATTCAAATACATAGGTAAACCGTATTACTTAGAATTCAATACCACGTTTAGCTTTAATCCCCTGTTGGTATGCATGTTTGATAACTTTCATTTCTGTGACAGTATGCGCCAACTCAATAATCTCCGGACGTGCGTTGCGACCTGTTAAAATCATGTCCAAGTTCTCCGGTTTTGTTTTCAGCAAGTTTACCACTGTCTCTACATCTACTAATCCATAATGAATGGCATAATTGATTTCATCGAGGATAATCAAATCCCATTGGCCAGACTTCACTTCTGTTTCCACCATAGCCCATGCTTCTTTGGCTGCTTGTTGATGTTCCTTCATTTTTTCTTCTGATTCTTCCTGCTTGTGAAAGATAAAGCCTTTGCCCATGGATCGAATTTCTACGGTTGGTAATAAATCAATGCCTGCTAATTCGCCATAATTCGCACCACTTTTAATAAATTGTAAAATAAGTACTTTTCTACCACAGCCCGCTGAACGCAGTGCAACGCCCAAAGCCGCTGTTGTCTTGCCTTTCCCGTCTCCTGTATTGACTAAGATTAAACCTTCACCCATTTATCTCTCCACCTTTCTTAGAATATATGGAAATCCTATGCCAAGGCACAGGATTCCAAATGATTATATTTTATTATAGTTAGAATGGATTACGTATATGATACGCTAATTTACCAAGTACATGATCCGCTGGTACAAATCCAATAAAACGGCTATCTGAAGAATGATTACGATTGTCTCCCATCACAAATACATGCCCTTCTGGAACAGTAATTGGTAAGGAGCGTTCAAACTTCATCGTTTCTTTTTTAGTATACGTCTCGTTTAGCTTGGTACCATTTCTCCACACATGGCCTTCTTTAAATTCTAATGTATCACCTGGACGACCGATCACTCGTTTTACCCACACATCATGTCCTTGCAAGGATGGAACTACCACACTAGCATAGTTCATCAACGGTTCCATCACATCATCTTTCCAAGAGCGTTCTCGTTGCACCCGGCTATCAATGATGACAATATCTTCATAATTGGGTATGTCTCGCATCACATGAGACCATTTACTAATTAACAAGAAGTCCCCATTATGTAAGGTATCCTCCATTGATTCCCCAGACACTCTCGTAGGTTGCACAATAAATATATGCGTTAACATGGCTACAATAAGAGCCACAATAATAGCTTGTATCCACTCACGAGCTTCTTTCAAAATTTGACTGCCTATGGCTGTATCTTTTTCCATAGTTCCTCCTATTCTAAGGATGCGTACTAATACGTATCTTGTAATCATCGATTAATGAATTGATTTTTTGCCGAACTGCCCACCGAATACATCATGTACATCATTGATGGTGATGAAAGCATTGTCATCCACTTCATAAATAATATCTTTCAATTTTGTTAATTCCAACCGTGTTACCACACAGTAAATGATACGTTTTGGAGTCTTTGTATACGCCCCTTCACCATATAGCAAAGTGACACCACGCCCCAATCGATGCATCACTACATCAGCCACTTCTTCCGATTTATCGGTGATGACCATAACGCCTTTCGATTCTTCTACACCCGTAATGACTAAGTCCATCATTTTATAGGCTACGAAATAGGCAATCAAGGAATACATAGCGCTATTCCAATCATATACAAAGCCCGCTGCTCCTAAAATAAAGAAGTTTAGGAACATGACGATTTCACCTACGGAAAAAGAGCTCTTTTTATCAAAGATGATGGCTACAATTTCCGATCCATCTAAGGACCCACCATTTCGTATAATAATCCCTACCCCAAGGCCAAGGATAATTCCGCCAAAAACAGCTGCCAGTAATGGGTCATGCACAATAGGCGGCACATGATGCATGAAAGCAGAAAATACGGAAATGCACGCTATGGCGAATAGGGTGGATATGGTAAAACTTTTACCAATCTGCATATATCCTACGTATAAAAACGGTAGATTAATCAACATAACTAGTACACTAAATGAGATACCAGATAGCTTACTCGCCATCAACGCAATACCTACCACACCGCCATCAATCAGGTGATTTGGTACGAGAAATACATCTAGCCCATAGGTATAAATGACTGCACCAATAATCATCATGAAGTAGCGCATAGCCATATCCATTAATTTTCGTTTTCTACTTTTGTGTTCTTTCATCCTTCGGATACTCACTCCTTATTTGTTACTAACCAACGTTCTCCTATTATCCACGCCGTAATATCATCCACAGGAACAGGAGGATATAACATGCCCTTTGGCACTAATTTTCGCCACCCTGTAGGTGGATGTACTTCAAAATAACGACGCCGTGCCTCTTCTGTAGTATGCTTTTCATTGACAAAGGTAAATTTTTTTCTTTGCGATTCTGCTACATGTTTTATAATAGTCCCTACCGCTTTATGATTCGTTCCATTTCCACAGACTAAAACAGATACCCCTGCATACATCCTTAACAGAGATTGTAATTCACTCATTACGGAATCAGTAGGCACAATATCCATCATCACTAATTGAGATGTTCTAGTAAGAATCGCAATTCCGGTTTTGTCACGCCCCGGGTCAACTGCCAATACATAAGGTTCCAATGCCATTGTCTACACCTCACTGATTTACCGGAATGACACGAAGCAAAATTTGTACAGGCCCACTAGTGAAAGTATCTTCTCTAGTAACAGCTTCTAAGCGTACAGGACCACGCTGATTTTCGACTTTTCGTATCGTAGTAAACAGCTCATTGCCAGGTAAAGAACCCACTTCGCCAGTAATGGGATCAGGCAAGATACCGTGTTTCTTTACCTCTACATTGACTTCTTTTAAGAAAGCCAACACTTGATCTTGTGCGCTGTTACCACCATTTATTAAAGATGACCAGAGAACTGTATCCTTTTTGAAAATCATATCATGAGGATATGCATGAATTTCTGCTAGTGCTGGTTCTCCATAAATAATGTTGGCAGATGCGGTAACCCGAATCATCAATGGTTTATCTGTAGAGGCCACTACTTTTGCCACTTCATTCAAATTATCTCGACTTACGTAAATGACTGTTTTTTCCTCTTCCATTTGGAATCGATTCAAAATCAGACGATTCGTATCTTTCAAGAAACTAGTTAAGGCTGCCATGCTTTCCACTTCCCCTAAGCCTGGTCGAATCACTGCTTGGGATAAGACTTCCCCATTGCGGAATACTACATTGCCTTCACGAACATGATTGATGCCATCCTCTAATTCTTTTGTTGTTATTTGTAAGTCTTGTACATGACTTTCTAGTTGCGTCCGTACATCTTCTAAACGACCTACTTCCGCATTGGACGCCACTAACTTATGCTCAGCTTCTGCATAGGCATCTTGGATCGATACCAATTGATCTCCCATGTTTGCTAAAGCACTTCGCGTTTCTTCTAGTTCTTGTTCCGTTGCTTGTACATCACTTTGTACCTTTTGCAATTGTTTATTTTTTTGGTTCAATTCATCATTACTTTGTTGTAACGCTTTTGTTTTTTTGTCGATATCTTCTGAAAGTTGCGCCATCTCGGCTTTCAGTTTATCCATACCGAACAAAGCAGTACGCACATTGTTGGATGCAATACTAAGTACACCCAATGTGGCTGCGGAAATTAAAATACCCGTTACTATTGTCACAATGATAGACGTATGCTTAGGGCGTAACCCAAACAAACTCATGCGACGTTTTCCTACTTTGGTGCCAATTTTATCGCCTAAAAATGCAATTAATCCCCCCATAATCGTAATGATGAGGAGAATTCGTAGTCCCACTAACATAGTCGTATACCTCAATGTCAAATACTAGTCCTATATCTTTACTTAGTATATCAAAATCCATAGTACACTACAATGGTTATAAGGAAAAGGTCTCAATATACTTATTAGAAATAGATATAAAAGAGTAGCATAACATAGTATATGTCATGCTACCCCCTATACTCTCTTATTTATTTAGATACTCTCCAGTTTAAATATAAACCAGCTATCACACCTAATGTATTCGGGATCCAAGCTGCTAATAACGGTGGTATAGCGCCACCTTTACCTAAGGCGCCCGACAGTGTCATAACACCATAGTAAATAAAGATAACTAGCACTGAGATACCGAATCCAATAGACGAACTAGAACGTTGTTTCTGCAAGCCTAATGGTGCCCCTACTAAGGCAAAGATAAAACTTGCCACAGGAATAGTAAATCGTTGATACATTTCCATTTGCCATTCTGTAATCTTGCCACCCGTAGCTTCCATTGCTTTGATTTGCTGTCTAATCTCTTTGATAGTCATCTCTTCTGGTTTGCGTTGTGAACGACTAATTTTATCAGGATCTTGTGTAATTGGCAATACTTGTTCTTCAAACTTTAATGTACGATCAATACCCTCACCGGATGCATTGATATCATAAATAGTACCGTCATGCATAATCCAGTACTGACCATTCCAATTCGCTGTTTTAGCACGTTCAATTTGTGTCACTTGTCCATCTGTAAATTGTTGCACCGTAATATCGGATAACAGTTTAGTAGAGCTATCATATTTCCCAGCATACATTAAAGTATTAATCTTTTTGTCTGCCAAGGTTTTCAACACAATATGTTCCTGTGTTTGCGGTGTAGCACGCTTCATAATTTCCTCGCGGATAATCGTTTGATAGGCATGGTTCGCCGCTGGTACTACATATTCATTGAACCCAATAGAGCACAGAGAAATTAAAAATGCCATAATATATACTGGTGTAGCCAAACGCAAGAAGTTTTGACCACCTGCACGCATGACAATAATCTCGCTACTACCACTTAATCGACCAAATGTCATCAAGGATCCTAATAGGACAGACATAGGGAAGGTCAATATGACGATATTCGGCAATGCTAGTAAGAAAGCTCTGGTCACAGACCACAAACTAGCTCCGTATTCCGTAATGTACTGAGCAATCCGAAATAGAGTTCCCGTACCAATAAAGATACTAGTAAATGCAAAAATACCAAACAGGAATGGCCCTATGAAAGCTTTCAATATATATTTATCTAAAATTCTCATACCCACTCCTACATTCGGAAATCATCACCTAAGTAAAACTTACGAGCCACATCACTAGTAGCCACTTCATCAGCAGTGCCTTCTAATAAAATAGTCCCGCTATTTAAGATATACGCTTTATCTACAATCCCCAAAGTTTCACGCACATTATGGTCTGTAATGAGTACCCCAATACCACGATCTTTCAAATGGCGAATAATAGATTGAATATCTGCTACTGCAATAGGGTCAACCCCTGCGAAAGGCTCATCCAGCAATATAAATTTAGGATTTAAAGCAATGGCTCTAGCAATTTCTACACGACGGCGCTCGCCACCAGACAACTGAATACCCAAGCGGTCACGCACGTGAGTGATATGAAATTCTTCTAATAACGATTCCATTGTATCCTTCTGTTCTGCTTTAGAAAGATTGGTGGTTTCTAGCATGGCTAAGATATTATCTTCTACTGTTAAATTACGGAAGATGGATGCCTCTTGTGGCAAATATCCAATACCATAGGCAGATCGCTTATACATCGGCATGTGGGTCACATCCACATCGCCAATACAGATACTCCCTGAAGTCGGTTTTTCTACACCAACAATCATATAAAACGTAGTTGTCTTTCCAGCACCATTAGGACCTAACAAGCCTACAATTTCGCCTTCTTCAACACGGACACTGACTTTGTCCACTACATTTCTTGATTTATAGGTTTTCACTAAATCCTTTGTTTGAATAAACATAAACTCTCCTTACTTTGGAGTAATGATTAATGTACTACGCCCACCAAGCGTTTCTGCACTATTGTCACTAAGTTCTATCTTTAACTCTGGAGCTTCTAGAATATTCCCGTTTTGAACCGCCCTAGCATTACCTTTTAAATAGGCTACCCCATCATTCTGATTTGGAGTTTGCGTGTACACCGCCTCATCTGCTGTAGCATTGACATTACGACTAGCGCTAGATAAAGTTACATTCCCTTTAGCCGTCGCAGATATTTGATTAGTAAAAGCTGTAATATGTTGGCCTGTCAATACATTATCTGCCATCACTAATTGTCCATGTCCAATAATCTCGCCATATCCAGTTTCTGTATTATAATTCACTTGATCACCGAATAATTGACGATCATCCTTCTGTAGATGTACATTACCTGTGGCATCAAATTGGTGATTATGTAAGACATGTACTTCACTAGCCGCCATGGACATATTGTTACCAATCATGCTCACGCCGCCTGTTAAAAATCCTTCTTCACCTTTTGTATTGTACCAACCAGAGGCACCTGTCATAGTTTTATCATCTTTTGTAATGACCACACTGCCTTTAGCTTCCGCACGGCCACTGATGCCGTCATATGTTAACTGATCGGCAGTAATCATTATGGATCCATTCCCCGCAGGATTGGTATCCGTTGTTGCTGCCCATACGGGAATCATCATGACTCCTCCCATTAGGGTTGCCATGAGTAAACGTTGTAATTTCATGAATATCCTTCCTACTTGCGAATTAATTTAGCATGACCTTTTGCTGTCACCTGTTGCAAAATCATATCACCTTCTAATGCATCACCTTCTAATGTGGTATCCGCATCAGTATAGGTAAACTTTGAGGTAGACTTAAATAGCTGCTCTTTACTAGTATACTCTAATCCTTCCGTTCGGAGACTAGCACCTGTACTAGAAGTTGCCTCAATACCTCCTGATAAAGTAATCTGTCCATGATCCTTAGATACGAGTCCTTTCGGAGCCTTCACAGTCAGCGTCGTTCCATCTTTATGAAAGGTACCCGTTACATTTTCTAAAGTGATGACTTTCGTAGTTTGGTCCAGACTGATTTTCTCAGCTTTTACAGACCAAATGAGTTGTCCATTTTTTTCTTCTTTCAGTTCTGTACCATTAAAGCTAATGGAATTACCCGATGGCCCCACCGATGTCGTATCGGTACCACCATATAGGAAGTATCCAAAACCTAAGAGAATTAATATCCCTACCACAATCGTGAGAAGAAGTTTTTTATTGTTCTTCATGCACAGCCTCCCTCACTTGTAGTTTATGTTCAATATCTGTAATTTCATGAATTTTTGTATTCCAACGATGTTGGAACCACAACCATTCATCAGGATGTTCTTTAATAAACGCTTCTGTTATCTTAACTGTTTCTTCCGTGAGGCGGAACATATCTTTCTCCACATCACCAGTATCTTTATAATGAAGTGCTGGCAAAATATGAACAATATGACCATTTTCTTTACGGGATGTAAAGACTGGTACTACAGGAGCTTTGAATTTTTTTGCAAACGATGCTGGCCCCGTCACCGCTGATGACTCTTGCCCTAAGAACATCACCGGCAATCCTGTATACCATCCGTCTTGGTCCGCCAAGAAACCTAATAGCTTCTTCGCTTTCATCGCTTGTGCAGCGCCTCTCATTTCGGAACCACCACGAGCAAATACTTCTAACCCTACCATTTCTCGGTATTCATTCATCAATCGTGTGAATTGAGCATTTGGTTGCTTTTTTACAATCGTTGTGGACGGATATCCATGCGCCGCTAGGGCCGCTCCCATCCATTCCCAATTGCCTACGTGGGCTGTCAAAATCACAACACCTTTATCTTCCGCCACGGCTGCATCTAGGTGTTCTAGCCCTCGCATTTCAATATGTTCTTTTATGAACTCAGGTGTCAAATTAGGCATATATAGTGTTTCCATAACAGAACGTCCCAAGTTTTTAAAGAGTCGTCCTAATATGGCATCTGCTTCTTTTTCATCTATGGAAAGGCCAATCATCAGATTATGTAATCCTCGTTTGACCTGTTTTTTACCTACTAATCTATATAAAGGTCCTAGAGATGCTCCAATGGATAAGATTGTAGAATAGGGTAATGCACAAACTAATTTACTAATCGTTTTTAATGCTGTATATTGCCATTCTCCTGCCATGAAAGCCTCCTTTCTACTGACCTACTTGGTAAGATTCTTCACGGTATGAGCGCACCGCATCCTCCCAAAGTCCTTCTTGTTTTAAAATATACTCAACTGCTTCACGCACAGCTCCCTCGCCACCCTTGGCTTGGCAAATATGGTGAGCTACTTTTTTTATTTCTGATACACCATCTTGTGGTGTCATAGCTAACCCCACCTTAGACATAATGCCTAAATCATTGAGGTCATCGCCCATATAGGCTACTTCATGAGCCTCTAAATCCAATGTATGTAAAAGTTCTTGTAATCCTGCACTCTTATTATGACTTCCCATTTGGATATGAGAAATATTTAATTCTTTTGCCCTTCGCTCTACCATAGGAGAGATGCGGCCCGTAATAATTGCAGTTTGCAATCCCATCCGGTGTGCTAAGGCTAATCCTAATCCATCTTTTGCATGAAATGCTTTGATTTCTTCTCCACTAGATGTATAGACAATCTCACCTTTCGTAAGAACACCATCCACATCTAAGGCTAAACAACGTATTGCCATTACACAATGCCTCTTCGCAACAAATCAGTAATATGTACTAAGCCAAGACTTGTTCCATCTTGACCAACAACTGGTAATACGGTAATAGGTCTAGGTTGATTTTTCTCCATCATGTGAAGCGCTTCTGCTGCCAGCTTATCCTTTGTAATGGTACGAGGTGATTTTGTCATCATATCTTCCACAGACCATACTAGGAAATTACATCCAGAATCTAAGCCACGACGAATATCTCCATCTGTTACTAAACCGATTAACTTACCTTCTTCATCTACTACATTTGCTGCTCCAAGCCCTTTGTTGGTCATTACAAATAAGGCATCTTGTACAGTGGCCCCTTTATGAATAATGGGATTATCATCTCCACTATGCATAATATTTTCTACGGTTAGCAATAATTTGCGACCTAAGGAACCACCTGGATGGAATACAGCAAAATTTTCTGGAGTAAATTTATGTTGATCCAACAAACATACTGCTAAGGCATCGCCTAATGCCAATGCCGCAGTAGTACTACTTGTCGGTGCTAATCCTAATGGGCATGCTTCTTTGTCTACGCATACCACCAAAACTACATCAGAGTTTTTTCCCAATGTAGAACTTGGATTACCCACTACAGAAATTAATTTAGCCCCTATTCGGCGCAAGGATGGTAATAAACTAATGACTTCGCTAGTTTCCCCACTATTCGAGAACGCTAGTACTACATCATCAGATGTAACCATACCTAAATCACCATGTACCCCTTCACCAGGGTGTAAAAATAATGCAGGTGTACCAGTACTTGCTAATGTAGCCGAAATTTTTCGTGCAATATGTCCAGATTTTCCCATACCTGTACAGACCACGCGACCTTTAGAGGCTAAGATTAACTCTACTGCCGTTTCAAAACGATGGTCTAATGTTTCAATTAAGTCTAACACTGCTTTTGATTCTTCTTGGAGCACCTGTGCTGCTCGTTCAAGTATCTTCATAGTTCACCTGCATCCTTTACATCTGTACTATTTTTTTACGATTTTATCGATAGCCACTAAATCAGTTAATAATTCTTCTAAAGAATCTAAATATAACATATTTGGTCCATCTGAAAGTGCTTCTTCTGGGTTATCATGAACTTCAAAGAACAATCCATCCACACCACTCGCTACTGCACCACGTGCTAAGTTAGCCACGAATTCACGTTGTCCAGAAGAAGCTGTACCTGCCCCACCTGGTAGTTGTACGGAATGTGTAGCATCAAAGATAACTGGATAATCAAAAGAGCGCATAATTGGGAAAGATCTCATATCCACAACCAAGTTGTTATAGCCAAAACTAAAACCACGTTCTGTAAGCATCAAATTTTGATTACCAGATTCTTCCATTTTTTTCAACACATTGCTCATATCTTTAGGAGCCATGAATTGACCTTTTTTCACATTCACGCATTTTCCAGTCGCTGCTGCCCCGTATACCAAGTCAGTTTGGCGGCATAAAAAGGCTGGAATTTGAAGAATATCTAGTACTTCTGCAGCTGCATCAATTTGAGTAATATCGTGGATATCACTCACTACCGGCACTTGCAACTCTTCTTTGATAGCTTTCAAAATCTCTAAACCTTCTACCAATCCTGGACCACGGAAGGAAGAATAGCTAGAGCGATTGGCTTTATCAAAAGATGCCTTGAATACGTAAGGAATACCCACTTTATCGCAAATTGCTTTCGCACGACGACCAATCTCTAATGTACGTTCATAGCCCTCAATTACACATGGACCTGCCAATAGAAATAAGCCTTTACCTCCACCAAGTGTAAGGTTGCCTACTTGTACTGTTTTCATTGTATCTCCTCTCTAAACGAAATCGTTTATGCTTCTAATTGGTGAAATATTTCATTCACTCGTTCTAAATCTTCTGGTGTATCTACTCCCACAAAACGCTGGTCTGTAGTAATCACTCGGATGGTATATCCATTTTCTAATGCTCGTAACTGTTCTAAGGATTCAGTTAATTCTGCTGGTGTCGGTTCCATCTTAGCATAGGTTAATAAGAACTGCCGATTATATCCATACATACCTACATGCTTGAGTGGAGGGACCACAAATGCATGTCTAGGGTAAGGAATCAAAGATCTGGAAAAATACATAGCATTCCCTAGTCGATTCACGATGACTTTCACAGCACTAGGCTCATTGTATTCTTCTTCTAATAAGGGACAGCCTACCGTTCCCATTTGTAGGGTTGGGTCTTCTTTAAATTGACGTGCCAATGTATCGATAACAGAAGCATCAATGAGTGGCTCATCACCTTGCACATTAATGATCACATCAATATCAGTTCTTGCAGCTGCTACTTCCGCTAATCGGTCAGTTCCGGTCAAATGATCCGTTCTTGTCATCATCACCTGTCCACCAAATTGGGTGACAGCATCATAGACTCGTTCATCATCAGTAGCCACAATGACCTCATGAATTTCCGTCGCTTTCGACACTTGCTCATAGACCCGTTGAATCATTGGTTTATTACCAATCATCGCTAAGGGTTTACCCGGTAATCGTGTAGATCCATAGCGCGCTGGAATAATACAAGCTATACGCATATTATTTCCCCTTTGCTATTTGCAACACATAGGATTTAAAATCGTCTTCACCTTTGGTAAATTCGATGCCAATCACTAATACATAGACAGGAATCTTCAAATCACGGATGGCCCGTACTTGAGAGAGTTTCACTGCATCTTTTTCCGTTGTAATAATGCCTTGAATCCCTGTTTTAAAACAATGTTGCCACAGTTTCACAACATCCTCTTCACTATAATCATGGTGGTCACCAAAACTCATCATATCCTGTACAGCGAATCCATAACTTTTCAAATTAGAAATGAAAGAGCTAGGTTGTCCAATACCGCTAATCGCTAATAAAGGAGTCCCATCATAGTTACTAATGTCATGAATCATCCCATTATGGCTCCATTCTTCCAAGGTTTGAAAGCCCACTGTTTGATGAATGGTTTCTGCTACAGGAACAAGAGGTGCCAAGGAATGAATCTTCTCACGTAGTGCTTCCAGTTGTTCTGGTTCTACTTGATTCGTTTTCGTTAACACCATGTAAGTAGCTCGCTTCAAGTTCGTCAAAGGTTCTCGTAACAAACCTCTTGGTAACACCGCCCCATAGCCAAATGGGTGACTTGCATCGATCAACACAATGTCTGCATCACGGCCCAATGCTCGATGTTGAAAGCCATCATCTAATACAAGTACATCGGAGTGCATATCTTCTACGGCAATTTTCGCAGACTCCACGCGCTTAGAACCAATAATGACATTCGCATTAGGTAATGTTTTTGCTAACAACCACGCTTCATCACCACTGATAAAAGAAGACACATCTACCGTCCCTTGTCTAGATACGACGATGGGTTTTTTATTATTATCCGCTTTGTACCCACGACTTAAGACACTCACTGTATGTTGGTCTGTATCTAACACTTCACACACATAGCGCACCATCGGTGTTTTACCTGTCCCCCCCACTGTAATATTTCCTATGCTAATGACTGGCACTGGCATATGTAACACTCTATGTGGATGGTTATATCGTTCATTGCGATATTCTACGACTCTTTCATAGACCTTACTAGCCTTTTCTAAACCACCACGCAGAGCATCTCCTAATGAGCCTTGCATCTGCCCGCTGATGATATGTTTAAAGAGTTGTTCTCCTTTCATGAGTAAACCTCCTCCGTATCCCTCTAGTATAGCCTAGGATATTAAAACTAAGATGAACTGATTAAGGAACAATATGAAACCGCTCAAAGAGACGTCGTAGCTCCTCTGTATTACGTTGTGTAGCACCACGATTTTCACTGACTACTTCCAAGCAATGACGACTCATATCTTCTCGCATAGTTTGGTTCGCACACAACGTTTGTAACACATCTAACAGTTCACTTTCATCATGTACCATCGTACACGCCCCGCGGGAACTCAATAAGCTGTAGATTTCCTTAAAATTAAACATATGAGGTCCCACAATAATAGGCTTGCCATGAGCGGCTGGTTCCAAAATATTGTGCCCTCCCGTTTTAACTAAAGAGCCTCCCACAAAAATGATATCACCCAAACTATACAGGCGGCCTAATTCTCCAATGGTATCCAAAATCACGACTGGAATTTCTTCATGTACAGGCTCTGTCATGGTACTGCGACAAATCGCTTTGAGCCCATATTTTTGAGATAATGCTTTTACATCATTACCGCGCATAATTTCGCGAGGTGCTATGAGCAATCGTGCATTCGGGTATGATTGTAAAATTTCCTTGAAAGCTTGAAACAGTTTATCTTCTTCCCCTTTATGGGTGCTGCCTGCCACAATGATAGGATGATTATGCCCAAAACCAAATTCATGCTGTAATTGTTCTTTTTCTTCATCCGTAACCGTCGCATAGGTTTGATCGTACTTAGTATTTCCTGTGACAGTCACTTCTTTCACATTTGCACCTAGTACAGAAATATATTCTGCATCCAACTTTGATTGCATACAGAATCGATCAATGGATCCCAGCATATCTCGCATAAACGACTTAATATGCATGTATCGTGACATAGAGCGATCACTAATACGACCATTAACCATCATTACTGGAATTTCTTCATCTTTCGCAATACGAAGGAAATTTGGCCAAATTTCAGTTTCTACTAGCAAAATAGCAATAGGTTTTATAATGTTCAAAATTCTTCGTGTTAAGAAAGGTAAATCCAAGGGAAAGAAAATAATCCCTTCTGCTTCTGGTATGATACGTCGTGCCATAGCATGACCCGTAGCGGTAACTACAGATACAACTACTACTGCCTCAGGAAAGCTCTTTTTTATATCTTTCACCAAAGGACTGGTAGCTACAATTTCTCCCACAGATGCTGCATGTAACCATATAGCACGTTTACCTTCTATTTTTTTCATCAATGTGCTCGGCATGAATCCCGCACTTTGTTTAATACGCTCGTAGAATCCTTCTTCAAAGGCTAATCGATAGAGAATAACTGGTATTAAGCCAATCCAATAGATAATGAGAAGTATATTATATATCCAGTACATAGTTTATCCTTTTCCGGCAAATTGAACAGAATATAAATGACTGTACAAGCCATTCAACGCTAATAATTCATCATGTGTGCCTTCTTCTACAACACAGCCTTGTTGTAAGACCACTATATGATCGGCATGTTTAATGGTACTCAATCTATGAGCAATCACCAAAGCCGTTCTATTTTTCATTAATCGTTCTAATGCTTCTTGTACAATTTTTTCACTTTCAGTATCTAAGGCTGAAGTAGCCTCATCAAGAATTAAAATGCTAGGGTTTTTCAAGATTGCCCTTGCAATAGCAATCCGTTGACGTTGACCGCCAGACAAGGAGCTACCTCGCTCGCCTACTATCGTATCAAACCCATTTGGTAATTTTTCAATAAATTCATAGGCATTTGCTGCTTTAGCTGCATCTATGATTTCTTGCTCCGTCGCATCTAAGCGTCCATACAAGATATTTTCACGTACAGATGCATTGAATAACATCGTATCTTGTGGTACTAAACCAATATTTTCTCGTAAGGATCTAAATGTTACATCACGTACATCTACACCATCAATGCGGATGGCGCCACCCGTCACATCATAGAAACGTGGTAACAAATTGGCAATCGTTGATTTACCTGCTCCAGAAGGTCCTACAATCGCCACAGTTTGCCCTTGTTTTACTGTTAAATTGACCCCTTTTAATGCCAAATTATCCTCATCATAGGCAAATTGTACATTGTCGAACTCTACATCTCCTTGTACATTCGTTAATGCTTTTGCTGTTACTGATTCTTTCACATGAGGTTCTGTTTCTAAAATATCAATGACACGATCTCCTGCTGCCATCGCTTTTTGCAAGTTACCGTACACTTGAGTTAAGCGTTTCACAGGGTTAGATAGATTGATAGCATAAATTAAGAATGCAATCAAGGATCCTGCTGTAATATAACCTTGTACTACAGAATATCCACCATACCATAAAATAATGACTACTGCAATGGCTGCTGCAAATTCCACCATAGGTCCCATGACAGCGGTTAATTTTGTAGCTTTCATAGCAGCATCAAAGTTATTTTGGTTCTCTTGTTCAAATCGCTTAAATTCATATGTTTCACGAGCAAAAGAACGAATCACACGAACACCGGAGATAACTTCTTGTAAAAATGCCGTAATATCTGCTGTTCTACCTTGTACCTCATGGCCTGCAGAGCGCAATTTTTTACCAAATATATTGGTTAATCCTAACACGACAGGAACAATAATCAATGTTAAAAGGGATAGTTTCCAGTCCAAGTAAAACATGAATACTAAGGACCCTACTAAGGTAACCCCTTCTGTCATAAAGGATATAAGGTTATCCACAATAGCTTGTTGCAAAGCACCTACATCACTCGTAACATTACTCATAATAACCCCTGTTTTACGGCGGTCAAAATAAGCTTGGTCTAACTTTTGTAAATGCTTAAATAAGGTTTCACGAATGTCGATAACTACTCTTTGCCCTACATAAGCCATCGTATAGTTTTGCCCATATGTAGCAAATCCACGTAGCAAGAAAATGATTAAGATGGCGACAACAATTAACGTTAATAAGCCTAAGTCTTTATCTTGCAATACTCCATCCACTACATTTCGGATTAACCATGGTACTACTAAATATCCCATGGCAGCGGCAATCATGCAAAAGATCCCCAAGATGAGTCGCATTCTATATGGCAGTACAAACGCCAATAGTTGTTTATAACGATTCATTTATGCCTCCTTCATTGCTACTGATGCAATGACATCAGCTACACGTTGCACCGCTCCCGGTGCCCCTAATTCTACTTTCACTTGTGCTAAATCAGCTTTCATCTGCGTATATACCGCCTCATTATCTAAGATATTAGCTAGTTCTCGTTCTACATTTTCTGGCGTTACTTCCCCTTGTAATAGTTCAGGAATAATACGCCGTTTTGCCATAATATTAGGTAATCCAATATGGTCAATTTTAACCAATAGTTTACCGATTCCATACGTGACAGATGCCACTTTATAAATCAACACTGTAGGTACATTCATTAATGCTGTTTCCAAGGTCGCCGTTCCAGATGCCGCAATACAAGCTGTACAAATCTGCATTAAATCATAGTTATGACCTTCTGTAACAGTAACTGGCACAGAATAAGCTTGTAATATTCTATCAATATCTTCTTTTGGTATGGTATGTGCTCGTGGTAGGAAGAACTTCAAATCTTTGTGATTCTCATATAACCGTTCAGCCGCTGCTAACATGGTAGGTAATAAGCCTTCTACTTCTTGTTTGCGACTGCCTGGCATCAAGAGAATATTGCGACTTGTTGTATCTGCACCGAAATGAGCAAGAGCTGATTCATAGGACATGGTAGGATGTACAATATCTACTAAAGGATTTCCTACAAATTCCACATCTACGCCAAATTCACGATATGCCTCCGCTTCAAAAGGAAAAATAGAGGCTACTTTTGTTACTGTTTTGGCGATATCTTTACCTCGGCCTTTATTCCAAGCCCAAATGGTTGGCGCAATGTAGTACACCACAGGGATATGTAATTCTTTTGCCACCTTAGCTAGCTTCATGTTAAAACCTGGATAGTCAATACACACCAACACATCTGGCTTTTCTCGTAGCATAGCTTCTTTTAAGAAACTGCGAAGTTTAAAAAAGGTAGGTAAATGTTTTAGTATTTCAACGATGCCGATAAACCCTAGTTTCTGAATATCATAAATAATATCCACACCAGCTTGTTTCATCAAATCTCCGCCCATACCAAATAGCTGTGCTTCCGGATATTTCTCCAATAAAGCCTTCGCCACACTGGCGCCGTGCGTATCTCCTGATGCTTCACCAGCAGAAAACATAATCTTCATGTTTACTCCTCATCCGGCCCTTCTACGGCACAGATTACGATCCCTAATTCATTTGCTTTTTGCAGCACCGCTTCTTGTTCCACAAAAATCGTCCGTTTTGCTTCCATAGCTAACACCTTACAGTTACTGCTAATCATAGATTCTAAGGTCTTCATACCTACTGCAGGAACATCGAAACGTACATCTTGATTAGGTTTTGCAGTTTTTACCACCACAGCACCTTCACGCCCCAAGGCCCCGCCTCGTTTGATACACTCATCTGTTCCTTCAATAGCTTCAATGGCCATCGCTGCTTGTTCTTTCACTACTACAGTTTGACCAATATCGAGAGCTCCCATTTGTTTGGCTAAGGTAAAGCCAAACTCAATATCTAGTTGCTCCACCTCTGTTGGTTTTCGAGTTGTCATCACACCCACCGGAGGCATAAGAGAACGCATGTATTTTGTTTGATCTGCTACAGATAGACCTTCTTTTTCTAATTCATCCACGATGGCCAACATGATCGTATCATCTTTACGATTACGCAAACGATTCAATAATTTAATGGTACGCATATCTGGAATGGTTGTTATCTTTTTATAGAGATGTTCCTTTGTCACTTTACCTAACATCGTTACATCAGTGACACCTTCTTTGAGGAACGTTTTAATCACTGTATCTGATTTAAAGACGCTGATTTGGTAGTATGCATCGGCCTCTGCTTGCAATTCAGGAGCACCATTTGTCACAACAGATATGACCACAACTTCATAGCCTTCATGTTGAGCTGCTCGCATAAATTCAACTGGCAGATTTCCAATTCCTGCAATCAATCCTACTTTCACCATAACGCCTCCCACTAACTTTTAATTATAAAAATCCTAATCTATATTATATCACATAAAGGAGACAAATGGCATGAAAGTTCACAACAAAAAATACATGGCAAAAGCATATGTCATATACCTTCACCATGTATTTTAATTTCTAATTAATCTCTGCGTACACGCATGATACCACGATCTGCATTACGCAAGAAACGTAGCATATGTTCAATCTCAACAGAGGATGTTAAATTTAATTCCATTTCTTCAATGGCTTTAGATAAACTATAACCACTACGATAAATAATACGGAATGCTTTCTTCAATTCACGACGTACTTCTTCAGATACACCCGCACGTGCAAGACCCACCGAGTTCAGTCCGATGACATGTGCTGGCTGTCCATCCGCAATCACATAAGGAGGGATATCTTGTACAACTTTCGCCATACCACCTACCATAGCATTGCGTCCAATTTTTACAAATTGATGGACCCCTGCGATGCCACCGATAACAACCCTATCTTCTACGATTACGTGACCTGCAAGACCTGCACAGTTACTCATAATTACATTATTGCCAACGATACAGTTATGCGCTACATGAGTACACGCTTGGAACAAGCAATTGTTGCCAATTCGCGTTTCTTCACCTTCCCCTGTGGCACGACTAATAGTTACGAATTCTCGAACTACTGTATTATCGCCAATGATGCAATAACTTTTTTCACCTTTAAATTTTAAATCTTGAGGTTCTAAACCGATAGCACAACCTGGGAAAAATTCATTATTTTTACCAATCGTTGTCCAGCCACCAATCACTACATTAGCACCGATTTTAGTACCATCTCCGATTTCAACATGTTCTCCAATGACTGCACCAGGACCAATAATAACATTTTTACCAATTTTTGCATCCGGATGTATGACTGCAGTACTATGAATTTCAGATGTTGCATTTTCCATGCCAACTACGATCATCTGTGTCACTCCTTATATTTTGAAAGTTATTCTGGCTTCACTAAGGCGAACATGTACTCACCACTTGCCACCAATTTATCACCAACATACGCACGGCCTTCCACTTTACCCATACGGCCTTTGATTTTTACTACATCAGCTTCGATACGTACTTGGTCACCAGGTTTTACAGGGTGACGGAAACGCACTTTATCAATACCTGTAAACATTGGCGTTAAACCACGATTTTCTTCAGGATACAAGAGTGCAATCCCACCAACTTGAGCAATCGCTTCTGTAATCAATACGCCTGGCATCACAGGATTACCTGGAAAGTGACCCATGAAATGTGGTTCATTGAATGTACAGTTTTTAAGACCTACCGCACGTTTCATTGGTTCCATTTCAATAATACGATCTACCAATAAAAATGGATAACGGTGTGGTAGAATTTCCATAATCTCTTCAATTGTAAGAATCATGTTATGCCTCCTCTTGCATTTCTTTTAAAATTTCTCGACTTAATCGTGAGTTTAAATTATGACTTGATTTTACAGCAATAATATGGCCTTTTAAATGACCTACTAAAAATAAATCGCCTAATATATCTAAAATTTTATGGCGCACTAATTCGTCAGGGAAATTAAGTTCTGATAAACAAGTTGTATCATCATAAACAATCACATTCTCTGTAGATCCGCCTTTTGCCAATCCCATCGCCTGCAATTGTTCGATTTCTTTTGTGAAACCAATCGTTCTAGCTGGCGCAATCTCTGTGGCAAACACATCGGGATTAATTTCATAATCCGCATGTTGTGTACCTAGCATGGGATGACTATTAATACTTGTGAAAGTCACTCGGAATCCATCATAAGGACGAATGATGATAAATTTATCTTCTTCATAGATACCATGGGATTGTTTCACAACGTACACATGACGGTCTGCCTCTTGTTCTACAATACCAGCCTCTTTGATAAGCTGTACAAATGTGGCTGACCCACCATCTGCTATCGGAGGTTCTGGTGAGTTTAATTCAATTACGCAATTATCGATAGCCATACCATAGAAAGCTGCTAAAATATGTTCTACCGTAAATACTTTAGCCTCACCATTTTCTAATGTAGTAGCACGCATCGTATTCGTTACATTACGGATATCTGCTTTTACAGAAGGCGTACCTGGCAAGTCTGTACGTACAAAGGTAATCCCTGTATTCGGCTCACTTGGTAAAATGCGCATTTGTACAGGCAATCCACTATGCAAGCCAGCCCCTTCATAACTAATGGCTTTGCTAATTGTTTGTTGTTTCATGAGGACCTCCCTTCTATTATTTTTGATTCATTACATCTGGTGGTACTTCTATAGTATCACCATAAAAGCGCCGTGTCCATTTCCAACGGTTATGGAGCCAGAACCAATCTTCTGGATAGCGTCTAATATAATCTTCTAACCATTCATTGAGCATCGTCAATGTAACAGCAATATCACGTTTACGATCCTCTGTTTTTTCTGCATATACAGGAGGATGTACTGTAATTTCGTGTTTTTCAGTATATTCATTAAAACGAATGGTAATTGGAATAATCGGCACCTCTTGCATACGAGCCATCGCTGCTGGTCCTACAGGAGTCAATGTTTCGTAGCCGAAAAACGGCACTAACTGACCTTTATCTCCTGGATCTTGGTCCATGATAAGACCAATGAAAGAACCTTGTTGCAATTCTTTCACCATTTCACGAACCCCTGTTTTATAGGTGACATGTTGTTGCATAAGCTCACGATATTCATTGATAAATTTGTCCGCATCACCTTGTTGTTGCATGGCTACTGAAATCAAAGGATAGCCTTCCGATGCTAAAATGCCTCCTAGTAATTCCCAGTTTCCACTATGGAGAGCGATAATAATAGCACCTTTTCCATCTTCTTTGGCAGATTCTAGATATTCACGACCTTCCATAGTGAACATCTCTTTGTACTTGCCATCTTTAATTTCAGGATACCGAAGCACATCCACGATCATACGACCAAATCGAGTCACACTAGCTTTGGCTATTCGTTTCGCCTCTAGAGGATCATCTGTAATACGGCAAAACAAGATTTGTCCTATGGCCAATCGTTTTCGATTGCTTGGTGTGAAGAGCCACCCTAATTGTCCTAAGAGATATCCAATACCATATTGTACTCGATACGGCAAGGCACATAGGATAGCACTTAATACTTTCATACAGGTATATAACATAAGTACACCTATTTATCTTCTAATTTAGCTTGCAAAGCAGCTACTTCTTTTTCTAATGCTTTCAACTGTTTTACCATATCTGGCAATCGACTTTCATAAGCCGCTAATTTCAACCATTCTTTGTGTGGTCGCATTGGGAAACCTGCATATAATCCATTGGATGGCACATTACCTGTGATGCCCGTTTTACCGGCAAAGGTAACATTATCACCAATCGTAATATGTCCCGTGCAGCCAGTTTGACCAGCAAAGATAACATGATTACCACATTTTGTACTACCAGCGATACCGACTTGAGCAATCAAGAAGCAGTCTTCACCAATTTCCACATTATGGCCTAGGTGAACTAAGTTGTCTATCTTTGTACCACGGCGCACCAAAGTAGAGCCCATTGTAGCATTGTCGATACAAGAGCAAGAGCCTACTTCCACATCATCTTCTAGAATCACATTACCCACTTGTGGGATATGTGTGTGCTTGCCATTTTCAGTGGCAAAGCCAAAGCCTTCTCCACCAATGACTGCATTAGCCCGTAACACAACTCGTTTTCCTAAAATACAGTTTTCATGCACAATAGAACTTGCATAGATTGTGGTACCTTCGCCAATACGTACATTATGTCCAATATATACATAGGCGTGTAATGTGACATTATCACCAATGATGGCATTATCGTAAACTACACAATAGGGTCCAATTTTTACATTCTTACCAATTGTTACGTTTTTACCAATAATAGCCGTTTCATGAATCCCCTCTGGAAATACCACAGGAGGATGGAACACTTCTAACAATTTAGCAAAGGCAGCTTTTGCATTGGACACTACGATTTGAGGAATCGTACAATCTTCAATTTTTGCATCCACTAACAATGCTCCTGCTTTACTATCTTTTGCGAACTCTCTATAATCGCCGATAGCAAAACTAATAGCATGTTCTGCCCCTTGATCTAAACTACGGGCTTCTTCAATACTAATAGAACCATCACCATATACGGTACCCTCAACCAGTTTGGCTAGGTCTTCTACTGAAAACTTCACGCTGAAGCCTCCTTACTTTTCACTCTCTTATTATTTACTAGTTTCTGCGGAAGAAGCGCCTTCATTCATCTTTTTAAGCACATCTTCTGTAATATCAATACCACCCGTTACAATGGCTTGATCATTTGCTACTACAGTCAATTCTTTTTCTTTCGCTACCGCTTGGATATTAGATTCCACATAGGCTTTGAACTCTTTACCCTTTGCTTGACCAAAGATTTGCAATTCTTGTTGTGCATTCATTTGTGTTTGGTGGAATTGGTCTTCTGTTTGTGTACCTTGCACTTGAGCTAAACGATCAGTTACTTCTTTTTGTTTCGCTTCCATTTCTTTATTGATATCTTTTGCTTTTTGGCTTTCTTGCACTAATTTTTCAGTGTTTACCACACCTACTTTATCTGTGGTGCCACAACCAGCAACCAATCCTAATGCACATACCATCATAGCTCCTGTAGCCATACGTTTCCACATTGATTTCATCACTTTACTCCTTTATTGTCCATACGATTGAATGATTTCATCTGTCAAATCCATACCAGTACGATCCGTAATATGGTCCACTACCACCAAATCTAGTTGTTTTGCTCTCGCCAGAACACCTGCACGAACTCGAATATCTTCTAGAATGGCATCATGTAGGGCTTGTACTTCATCTCGTTTTTGCGCCAATCTTTGTTCCCACTCTGCATCCCACAATGTGGTACCATCATGACGAACTTTTGCTAGTACTTCCTGCTGAGAGTCCACTAAACCTTTCATGGAGCGGTCCCTCTGTGCATCTAAAGCGTTAGCCTGTTCTGTCGCATAAGCACTTAACTTTTCTTGTGCTTCTGCACGAGCGGGTGCCATAGCTGCCGCCACTTTCGATTCAATGTCTTTCCATTGGTCGGAACCGCTTAGACCATGACTACGCTGTGCCAATAGTTCTGATAAACGCCGTTCTTTCTCACGTTTTTGCGTATCCCAACGTTGACGTTGCGTATCATCAATCGGTTTTACCTTCATTTCAGTTGTTAACCATAATTGTAAATTCACAATTTCTATATCTGCTTCACTAGGTTCTACTTTGTAGGCTTTTCGATATTCTTCAATCAATGCCCGTTGCTTAGCGGCTAACTCTTGATTTAATTCAGCTTCACGTAGGGCAATTTTAGTTTGTAACTCACGATTCAAACTTTCCGTTAAATTTGACTCTAACTGTTTTAGATGTTCTTCCGATTTGTTTACTTCAGCACCTAACTTAGACTTGAGAAGTTCATCTTCTCTATCTCGCTGTGCCTCTAATCGCAACAATTCCTTCTTTTGCTCATCATAATTGTGAAAGTTTGGATGTCTTTCCACCACTTCTTGCAATCGTACAACCCCAATTCGTGGTTCCTCTATTGCCTTCGATTGCTGATGTCCATAATATCCACCAATGCCCACAGCACATACTAGCATACCTATGAAAGCGAAGATAGGTCCTTTTCCCATTTGGATGTTACCTTATTTAGTTTCTGCTAATTTTTTGCTTACTTGTTCTGTAATATCAGTACCACCAAACAACACAGATTCGCGGCTCAACACAACACTAAGACCTTTACCATCTGCCACTGTTTTAGATGCTTCATCTACACGTTTTTTAAGATTATCTTGAATTGTTTGTTGCTTATCTTGCAATTTTTGACGAAGTTCATCAGATAATTTTGCCTTACCTGCTTCGTCTAAATTAGCGGATTTTTCGTTAAATTCTTTTTGCAATTCTTCGTTATACGCTGCATATTCTTGTTGTGCATCTTGCACTAAGTTCGGATTGCTTTCTACAATTCGTTGCATATCGATGACGCCAATGTTACTAATCGCATTAGAACCACCATGCCCTGCCATCTGTGTGTACGCCAAAGCGCCCACACTGATAACAAAAAGAACGCCAACAATGATGGACACTGTTTTTACATTCTTTTTATTGTTCAATAAACGCATCATAGTGTATCTACCTTCTTTCTTTATATTCGTCCTATCAGGCGCAACCATCGATCATGGTCACCCCATACATATTCTAATCGTAAATATTCATGTACATCATAGGAAAGAGCAAATTCATTTGTTTTTGCCGTTATATCTCTTTCATATCTTGTATTCCAACGGTTCCCAATAGTTTGTTGCACAATTCCATACTGGTGATGATTAGGCAATCCATATTGATACCCTATCTTTGTATCTTTCGTGAATTGGTACCCATAAGATGGCTTAAAGGACCATTCCAAACGATTCGGCAAAAACTCCGTTTCCACATACCAGTCATGAGGCCCATCATGAACCCCCGTATACAAACGTAATCCCACAGAATCAACGCCACGCCCCATATCCAAATAGCCTTCTCCACGAAGAATATACTTAGAGGAATCTACATGAATTGATAAAGTCGTCTCTGAACCCACTTCCAAAGTTGGAATCATAGTCACACCGAACTGTGTAACACCACGACTTTTATTAAGTTCACCTTGTATCTCTTTTTCTATCATCATTTGATGACGTCTCACAAAAGAGACTGGCAGACCTTCTAATTGACGCAATTTCTTTTCATAATATTGACGCATAGTATAGAAGAACACGCTCGGTAATGTATTCGATTGAATCGTCACCGCCGTACGACTTACGCTGTTTCCATTAGGAACTAAATACACTGTCGCTTTCGCAGTGTCTCCTCCTACCACATCAATTTGTGGAGTAAATTCAGGAAGAGAACCTTCTAGGTCACTACGCACCGACTTTTGCACCAATGGTGTAATCCAATCTAGTGAATCCAGTGATGCCCCTAAAAGCATTTGTTCTAACCGAGGCCTTACATTCCCTAAATCGGCGTCTATCAACGACCGTCCATAAGGAGATATGTTACCATAGTTCACCGTAGTTTCCAGAGATTGTACTACCTTTCCATAGGGCTCTAAGGCAAGATGAATATGTAAAGCTTCGCCCACATCCATAGAAATAGTTTTCACCGTATATCCATAGAGGATTCGATCCACCACATCCATCGTTGCTTTTTCATAGGCCTCAAGAGAGTCTCTAATTTGAAAATCTTCTTTCCCTTGGTACATATAGGTAGCCGCGCCTTGAATGCTGGCAACCATACGCGATTCCAAGGCTTTTGGAATCGTTCCTGTTGTACTGTGCAGGTCCACATGCACCGTCTGAACAGGAGCACCATAGACAGAGGGAATCCCTAATGTTGCCATTACAAGAGCCCCTCCTATCCATTTTTGCATCGTCATGAATTAGAATTGTCCACCAAAGCTGAAGTGGAATTTCTTCTGATTTTTACCAATACCATAGTCGATACGTACTGGACCAATTGGTGTTGTCACACGCACGCCGGCACCGACGGAAGCATTGAATGTTTTAGAATGTTTGAACCAAGGTACATTTGGTGCATCCCATGCATCACCTAAGTCTGTGAATAGGGCTCCGCTTACTTTGTTCCAAATTGGGAAACGATATTCCGCTGTAAAGTTGTACATTTTCTTACCACGGTATTGATCATCTTCATAAGCACGAAGAGAATCAGAACCACCAATTGTATATAATTGGCTATATGGTAAATCACCAACAGCCCAACCGATACGGCCACGGAACGCCAATACTTGTTTATTACCTACTTTTTTGTACGTTCTCGCTTCGCCAGTAAATTTATAGAAGTTAAAGTCACCGCCTAAGCCATGACCACCCCATTGTAATGTACTAGATAAACGTTTACCACGACTTGGTTCGTATACATTATCACGGGAGTCGAATACTTTTTGCCAGCTTACGCTGTTTGTTGTACCGAAGTTGTGTTTTAAATATCCAGAGGATAAGAATGGATAACCATAGTTATTCCAACGATGTCCTGAGCCAGGACCTCCTTTTACATCTGTATCATAACGGAATCCACTGGAATCTTTATTATCCCAAATATATTTATCTTTGCGATGTTCTAGTGTTACATAATCACGAGTAAACTCAGCTGTTTGACGACCTAAGGAAATATTAAATCCATTAGATTTACGATCATAAGTAGCTACAGATTGCCCTTTTTCATTATAATCAGTGTATTCATTCAATTGATTAAAGTATGTTACACCAAGGGATGTACCTTTATTATCAATCCATGGACGTAAGTAGGATACAGAGTAGTTTTTAGACCCTGCTTTACCGCCGAATTCCCAGTGAACTTTAATTTTGTCACCAGTACCACGCAAGTTATCTTCCCCTACTTCTACGATACCTACAAATCCATCAGAACCAGAGTAACCAGCACCTAATGTGATGGTGCCTGTTTTATGTTCCAATACGTCCACTTCAATGTTTACCATTTCATCTGTAGAGCCTTGTGTTAAACGTACGTTTACATCATCGAAGAAACCTAAGTTATACACTTTTTCTACAGAACGACGTACTAAGAATTTATTGAATGGTTGACCCACTTTTTGGTTAAATTCACGAGTAATCACTCGATTTTTTGTTTTCTTATTACCATGTGGAGTAATGCGTTCTACAATGCCTTCTACTACAGATACATGTAACACACCATTATCATCTACTGCCATGTCTTTCACATGAGCTAAGATATAACCATCACGTTGGTACGCAGCATTAATACCTTGTACTTTTTCCCCTACGGAAATTGTATTTAATACCGTGTTTGGTTGCACACCTAAGTAGTTCACCAATACATCTGTTTTGTACACTGTATTACCTTCTACAGACACACCTTTAATCACTGGATTTAATGTCACATGGTAGGCTACTTTCACACCTTCTGGTACTTCCGTGAACACTGGTGTAATTTCTGAAAGAACGCCGGAACCACCTAAGTTAGCAATCTCTTTAGAGATTCCCTCTACGGTCACAACATCCCCAATTTTACCTTGCAACAAGGATAGGAATGCTGGTTGATTTGCTTGATCAAGACCTTCAATAGAAATATGAGTGATCGTTTTACCTACATATTTTTGTAATTCTGCTTCTGTTAAGGATGTGAAATAACGAGCTTGTACTTGAGGAATCGCTGTTTCCACACCTGCTGCTTGCGCTTCTTCTAATTTATCACCACCGGCTTTCGTGATGGTTTTAACTTCTTTATCATTTGTAGCTAAGGAAGAGTTATCCACGCGTTTACGTTGTTCTTCGATTGCATCACGTTGTGCCGCTTCTGATAAGCCTTCACGAGCTGCTGCGATGGCTGCTTCTGTGGCAGCATCACCAGAGGCTACTGCTTCTTGGCGCGTAGTATTTTGCTTTCCTAAGTCCGCCATGGACAATTTAGCAATTGTTTTGCCACTTTCAGTTGTCGTAGCATTATCAGCAAACACTGGAGTGGCACTGATTGCTGCTAGGACAGCAAAGGTTAAAAATTTCTTATAAGATAGGTTTCCCTTCATATATGTTCCTCCTTAGAATATAAAAGGTGCTAATCTCGCAAAATACGTCCACCAGCTTGCACTGCATGTAACATGTCTTTTGAACTAATAGAGGGCTCTGGTGTTACCTCCACAGTTGGTCGCGTAGTCACCACATGTTCTTGTTTTTCCACGGTTTCCACTACCTTCGTTTCTGATTGTTCTACAGGTGGTGATTCTTTTACAACCACTGGAGTAATGACCTTACTTGGTTGTACTTCCACCTGCGTGTCAATGACAGGAGTGTTCGCGGTATTCCCTGTTTCATGTTGTGATAGCCACCAATGTGTTGCCCCTATGATTCCTACTAGTGCAATAGCTAAAACAGCTCGTTGTGCATAAGACACAATAGAAGGTTTGCCTTCATTCATCTGTTTCATCTCTGCTTGTGCTAGGAACAGGTGAAAGTTTCCTTTCACACTTCCTTTGTTAGCATACGATGTAGCTGCTGCATCTAACCAAGCACGAACCATGCGAATGCGTTTTTCCATAGGTGTTGTTACAGGTTCCATACGTCCCTCCTTTCATAACTATATAATCGTAGTTAGAAAGAAAAAAGTGAACCATTTTTTTACTATCTTTACTATTATACCAATGAACCGCTATTTTGCCTATTTTTTTCTACTAACTTTCTATATAGTACTCTACTTTTTTAAGATTTTAATGAAGAATCTCTTTCAATACGATTCTATTTCACCATAGTTCGCCAGATATTGTAATCTATGCTATACTTATTCATAGCATATAAGGAGGTTCCTTATGGACATACTAATTAATGTGGGGATTTCATTCCTTGTGGGTTTAGTCTCCCTATTTCTTATACTCAAAATTGAACCACACAGCCATGATGTGCTAAGTACATCTGGACGTATCAATCGCTTTCAATTTATCATAGGCATATTATTTTTATCTGCTTCCATGCATATCTTTAATATGTTTATCCAACAACTATTAACTGTAGTAGTTATTTTACCTGCCTATTTTGCTATCAAAGCATTGGCCTATGCAGGTTATATTATATTGTTACCTTTCTATTATACCTTGTACATCCGTCGTCTCAACGATATCGGATTGCCTGGTCGCTTTATTGGTATCTTATTGGGCATGTATATACTATGTACAAACCTGTACATCCCATTAAAAAATATATACATTTTACATCTTATTATCGTCTATATCCTTCATGGATTCCTAGCCTGTTTCCCTGGTTCTACTGGAAACAACCGTTACGGTTCTCCTACACGTTGGCCTAGTAAAAGTAAGAAAGGATAGTCACTATGGGATTCTTCGACTGGTTCACTCAGACCCCAGACCATATCATCAGCTACGCCCCTGGCGGTCATACATTGCAAGTTAAAATTACTTACAATACAGAAACTGGACTCTTCACCTATCGTGGTCGCTATGGTACACGTGCCAAGTTTTACGATACAGACATCGACCATATCGATAACAAAGAGGTGAGTCGCACCCATCGTGTCTTACTCATTCAAGGTCGAGATACTTGCCTTGCCACCCTCGATGTTCTTACCAACTTAGTCAATGAAAATTTACAAGCTTGGATTGAATCTCGTGGCACCGTAGCTTACGATTACGATCAACAGCAACGTGGCTTATGGGTGAACACAGCAGCCGTAAAAGCTGCCATTGACGCAGGTCCTCCAGTGGAAACTACTACTATTGAAGTAGAGGATACATCTGATGATGCTATCAATACATCTGATGTAGTGCCCACTCAGGATGACCCCATTCTTCGCATCAAACAATTAAAAGAACTTCTCGATATAGAAGCCATTACTGACGAAGAATTTCAACAGAAAAAAGAAGAATTACTTAACAAAATCTAAACATTAAAAGGACTGTTCCCAGTGTCGCTTTCACTGGAACAGTCCTTTTCTATGTGTCATTCAATATTCTCTTCTCTTTTACGGCATAATAATGCCACCAACTAGGTTCGACACATGGTCGATGTGTTGGCTTTCACAGTAAGCACTCATTTCACTAGCGATGATGCCAATAGCTCGTGGATCTACCATCGTTGCCGTCCCCACAGACACGATGTCAGCTCCTACTAGCATAAATTCTAGAGCATCTTCACCAGTCATGATGCCACCGCCCCCCATGATAGGGATATCAATGGCTTGTGCCACTTGATGTGTTAAGCGCAATGCCACTGGCTTCACAGCTGGACCAGATAAACCACCATATATATTCCCCAACAATGGTTTGCGAGTCCGTAAGTCTACAGACATCCCTAATAGGGTATTAATCATGCTAATACCATCTGCCCCTGCTGCTTCCACAGCGCGAGCAATTTCTACGATGTCTGTGACATTGGGTGATAATTTCATAATCACCGGTAAATCTGTATTCGCTTTTACTGCTTTACATACAGCAGCAGCACTCTCCGCCTGCACACCAAATGCCATACCTCCGCATTTGACATTAGGGCAACTAATGTTGACCTCTAAAGCTGCTACACCTTCAACAGTCAATGTTTTTGCCATAAATTCGTATTCTTCTAGTGTATTACCAGAGATATTGGCAAAAATTGGTACATCATAATGTTTTAAATTTGGCAATATATCAGCTACGAAAGCTTCTGCTCCTGGATTTTCTAATCCAATACAGTTCAATACTCCAGATGGCGTTTCCGCAATGCGAACGCCCGCATTACCAGGTCGAGCTGTAGGTGTTAAACCTTTTACAGAAATCGCCCCCACCTCTGTATTGAGATCTAAATATCCATCGTATTCCAATACGAACCCAAAGGTGCCCGACGCTGCTACGATAGGATTTTTCATAGAAATACCACAGAACTCTACAGCTAATTTAGGATCTACAGTAGCCATTAGAAAAACACCTCCTCAGCAGGGAACACAGGGCCATCTTTACATACTTTATACCGTGTACCACTTTTACCTTGGCAAGCACAGCCTACGCAACCGCCAGTACCACAACCCATGCGTTCCTCTAAAGACACTTGGCATGGTACATTCATTTGTTGCGCAACAGCAGCCACACCTTTCATCATCGGCGTAGGGCCACATGTTAAAACCGCATCAAACTGTTCTTCTTTCATAAGTGTTTCCATCACAGTCGTAGGATACCCTTTAGTTCCTAACGATCCATCATCCGTGGTGATATGAACAGTCACAGGACTATCTTTGAACAAGTCTGCCCAGAAAGATTCGCTTGCATTGCGGAAACCCAATATCACATGCGCCTCTTGGCCTGGTTGTAACCGATCAGCGATACATAGCATGGGCGCAATTCCAACACCACCACCAACGAGTAACATGCGGTCTGCAGTGGTAAACGCTTGACCTAATGGTCCCAAGCAATCTAAAGTATCCCCTTCTTGTAGTTTGGTCATTAGTTCAGTGCCTTTACCTACCACACGATACAATAAGTCGATAGTACCTGCCTTCGCATCAAATCCTGCATAGCTGATAGGTCGGCGCAACAAGGGAGCTGTGCCCCCTGTAACGCGAACATTACAAAACTGTCCTAGTTGTGCCTCTTTTGCTTGTTTTGGTGCATATACGGACATTCTCCATACATCACTGCCTATTTGGGTGTTATGAATCACTCGACCCATTTCTATATATCCACTCATGTATGATTACTCCATTTCATAATCTTGAACAGCATCTACTGTAATTACATCACCTGCAGTAGCACGACTCGCCACTACATGTAACACTTCACGAGCTGTATCCAAGGATGTCAAACATGGTACACCCATTTCTACAGCTAAACGACGCAATTGGAATCCTTCACGTTCTGGTTTTTTACCATAGGTCAATGTATTCAACATCAAGTCCACTTTACCTTCACGAATGAAATCAGCGCAGTTTGGATTGCCTTCAGAAATTTTATTTACGACAGTGCAATCCACGCCATGTTCTTTGAAGTAACGACCTGTACCACCAGTAGCCATAATATGGTATCCCAAATCGATAAAGCCTTTTGCTAAACGAGCCGCTTCTTCTTTATCACGGTCTGCTACAGTCATCAAGATATTACCTTTATCTGGAATGCGCATGTTTGCACCATGGATGGCTTTAAATAAAGCGTCTGCATAGGTGCGGCCAATACCCATAACTTCCCCAGTGGATTTCATTTCTGGTCCTAATGCAATTTCTACTAAGCCCATTTTAGAGAAGGAGAATACTGGGGCTTTCACCGCCACATGTGGACGAGCTGGCACTAACCCCGTTGGTAATCCCAAGCTTTCTAATGTTTCTCCTAAGGCAATGCGTGTCGCATATTCTACCATATTGATACCAGTCACTTTACTGATGAAAGGTACTGTACGGCTAGAACGAGGGTTCACTTCGATAACATGAAGTTCTCCATTTACCACAATATATTGAATATTTAATACACCTTTTACATTAAGTCCTATGGCAATACGGCGTGTATAGTCTACAATTTGTTCTGTCAACTCTTCCGTCAAATGTTGTGCTGGATATACGGCGATAGAGTCACCAGAGTGTACCCCTGCTCGTTCTATTTGCTCCATAATCCCCGGAATACATACATCAATGCCATCAGAGATAGCATCTACTTCCACTTCCATACCCACCATATAGCGGTCAATTAACACTGGATGATCTTTCGATGCCACTACGGCTTCTTTCATATAACGATCTAACTCTTGGTCATTATATACAATTTCCATTGCACGTCCACCTAGTACATAAGATGGTCGAACAATCAATGGATATTGAAGACGTTTTGCTGCTTCTAAAGCTTCTTCATCACTGGTTACCAACGCACCTACTGGGCGAGGAATTTCCAATTTTGCCAACAATTCATCAAAACGTTCACGGTCTTCGGCCATGTCGATGCTGTCTACAGATGTGCCTAGAATGTTTACACCTCGTTCAGCCAACGGACCAGCCAAGTTGATAGCTGTTTGTCCACCGAACTGAGCGATAACCCCTACAGGATTCTCCTTGCGAATAATTTCCATCACATCATCTACTGTCAACGGTTCGAAGTACAAGCTATCAGATGTATCAAAGTCTGTACTTACTGTTTCAGGGTTGTTATTGATAATGATGGATTTCATGCCTGCTTTGCGCAATGCCCAAGAGGAATGTACAGAACAATAGTCGAACTCTACGCCTTGACCGATACGAATTGGACCAGAACCAAGCACGATAACGCTATTTTCACCACGTGGCACTACTTCATCTTCTGTCGCATATGCACTGTAATAGTATGGTGTATGCGCTTCAAATTCTGCGGCACAAGTATCTACATATTTATAGGTTGGATGAATATTTAATTCATTTCGTTTTGCCAACACATCCTCAGGGGAGCAGTTAGCATAACGAGCGATAACTTTATCTGGGAAAGAATATTTTTTAGCTAATCGAAGGTTACTTTCAGTCAAACCATTGGCCGTCAAATCTTTTTCCACCATCACTATATTTTTAATTTTATTGATGAAGAAAGAATTGATTTTTGTGATGTAACAAATTTTTTCTACACTAATACCCACACGAAGAGCTTGCGCAATCACATAGAGACGTTCATCATCCACTAGTTGCAATCGTTCAATAAGTTGCTCTGGTGTTTCATGAGCAATCTTTTTTAACTCAATGTGATCTAATCCAATTTCTAAAGAACGGATAGCTTTTAATAAAGAGCCTTCTAATGTACGGTCGATAGCCATAACTTCGCCAGTGGCTTTCATTTGTGTTCCCAAGGTACGGTCTGCCAAATTGAATTTTTCAAATGGCCAACGCGGGAATTTAGTCACTACATAGTCTAGGGATGGTTCAAAGCAAGCCTTTGTTTCTCCTGTTACGGCATTGGTAATTTCATCTAATGTCATACCGATTGCCACCTTCGCTGCTACCTTAGCAATTGGGTAGCCTGTCGCTTTAGACGCTAAAGCAGAGGAACGAGATACACGAGGGTTTACTTCGATTACATAGTATTGATTGCTGTATGGATCTAATGCATATTGCACATTACATCCACCTTCGATTTCAAGATAGCGAATAATATCCACTGACGCAGTCCGTAACAGTTGGTATTGCGTATCATTCAATGTTTGAGATGGTGCTACAACGACAGAATCCCCTGTATGCACCCCTACTGGGTCGATGTTTTCCATGTTACATACGATGATGCAGTTGTCTGCACGGTCACGCATCACTTCGTATTCAATTTCTTTCCAGCCCGCCACAGAACGTTCTACAAGGATTTGATGGATAGGGCTCAATTTAATACCGCGAAGTGCAATCATGTACATTTCTTCTTCATTATGTGCAATACCGCCACCAGTACCACCTAATGTATAGGCAGGACGAATGATGATAGGGTAGCCAATGCGGTTTGCAAATTCCACCGCTTCTGTTACATCACTGAAAATATCAGATTCCGGCACAGGTTGGTTGATACGTTTCATAGCTTCTTTAAACAGTTCACGGTCTTCTGCTTGTTTGATAGCCTCTAACGTAGTCCCTAGAAGTTTCACGTTATACTCTTTAAGTACCCCTGCCTCTGACAGTTCCACCGCCATATTCAGACCTACTTGTCCACCTAATGTTGCTAAAACACCATATGGTCGTTCTTTACGAATAATTTCAGTAACAAACTCTAAGGAAATCGGCTCAATATAGACACGATCCGCAATATCTCGGTCTGTCATAATGGTAGCCGGATTAGAGTTTACTAATACCACTTCAAAACCTTCTTCACGAAGAGATTGACAAGCTTGTGTACCTGCATAATCAAACTCAGCTGCCTGCCCGATAATAATTGGACCAGAACCAATTACAAGAACTTTTTTCTTTACCATCATTAACCTCTTCTCATCAATGTTTTAAAACGTTCAAACAAATACACATTATCAGTCGGACCCGGAGATGCTTCTGGGTGATATTGTACCGACATGATCGGCAATTCATTATGCACTAATCCTTCTACAGTACCATCATTCACACTGCGGTGGGATACGCGCAATCCTGAACCCTCCAAGCTCGCTTCATCAACTGCATAACCATGATTTTGAGAGGTAATATGAACACGATTCGTATCTAAATCTTTTACTGGATGATTTGAGCCACGATGACCAAACCGTAATTTATACGTTTCTCCACCAAATGCACGGGCAATCAATTGATGCCCCATGCAAATGCCAAAGATTGGTTTTTGACTCACTAACTTTTTAATTTCTTCAACAATTTCAGGTACGTCTTTCGGGTCTCCCGGTCCATTAGACAAAAAGATTCCGTCAGGATTGCAAGCCAATACTGTTTCAGCTTTTGTATGAGCTGGGAAAATTGTCAATCTACATCCTTCATTTTCTAAGGATTGAAGAATATTTTCTTTCACACCAAAGTCATACACTGCTACATGAAACTCTGCTGTATCTGAACCACGGCGACCTTCCCATTTTGTGGTAACACGCATAATGTGATCTGTCGCTAGTGGCTGTGCTAATAAAGCATCGATTTTCTCTTGTGGTGTATCTGTTGGGCAAATGACGCCTTTCATTACACCATGGCTGCGGATAGCACGTGTAATTGCACGTGTATCCACATTATACAAGCATGGAATTCCATGGCTTCTCATATATTCTTCAAATGTCCCCTCATTTTGCCAATTGCTAGGGAACGTACATAATTCTCCTACAATCATTGCCTTGCAATAGGGCTTAGAAGATTGATCTACCTCACGTGTGACACCATAATTGCCTACTAGAGGATATGTTAAAGTAATAATTTGATCTGCATATGACGGATCCGTTAAAATCTCTTGATATCCTGTCATCCCTGTATTAAACACTACTTCGCCAACGATTGGCATGCCCCCCAGCAATGTGCCCTCAAAGATAGTTCCATTTTCTAATACCAGTTTTCCTGTCACCCGATTACAACCCCGTCTTTCATTACAATTTGTCCATCTACTACTGTTAATTTTGCTTTACCTGTGACCGTCATACCATTGAATGGGCATGATTTACCACGAGTGTAAAATTTATTTCTATCTACAATCCATGTTTCATCTAAGGAAAGAACTGAGATATCTGCAGGTTTACCTACTTCTAATACACCACCATCGACGCCAATTAATTGCGCTGGTTTTGTGCTCATTAAATTGATGATTTCATCAATTGTGAGGATACCTGTTTTTAATACATGTGTAACTACTGCCGCAAAAGATGTTTCCAAACCTGTGAAACCATTCGCTGCACAGCAGAATTCAACGTCTTTCTCTTCAAACGCATGTGGTGCATGGTCCGTAATAATCGCATCGATAGTGCCATCTTGTAAGGCTTCTAACAAGGCTTGACGATGATCTTCCGAACGGATTGGCGGAGCCATTTTAAAGTCTGGATTATAGTCTCTTAAATATTCATCTGTGAACACTAAATGTTGGCTTGTTACTTCGCAAGTCACTTTGATTCCTTTTGCTTTCGCACGGCGTACTTGGTCGACAGCTTCTTTTGTACTCACATGTGCAATATGGATATGTCCACCAGTCATTTCAGCTAACATAATATCACGAGCTACCGCTAAGTCTTCTGCTACCGCTGGACGACCTTTTACACCCATTTCATAGGAAACGATACCTTCATGCATGTGACCTTCACATGTTAAGCTACATTCTTCTGCATGGTCTACCACCATTTTTCCAAACATGGATGAATATTCTAAAGCACGACGCATGAAAGCTGCACTTTCTACATAATGTCCATCATCAGAGAAACCAACTACACCGGCTTCTGCTAAATCGCCCATTTCCGTTAACTCTTTACCTTGAAGACCTTTAGAGATAGCGCCCATGAATTCAACTTTCACCACACCAGTTAACTCTGCTTGTTTACGTAAACCACGTACTAGTGCAGCATTATCTACTACTGGATTTGTATTCGCCATAGTCGCGATACGTGTGAATCCACCTGCAGCAGCCGCTTGTGTACCACTGTGAAAGTCTTCTTTTGCTTCTTGACCTGGTTCACGCAAATGTGTGTGAATGTCAATCAAACCTGGTGCTACAATTAAGCCTGTTGCATCATACACTTCCGCTTGATCAGCTTGTAAGTTTTGTCCAATCGCTGCAATTACACCATTCTCTACAAGAATATCTGCTACTTCATGTTGTCCTTTTGCCGGGTTAACCACCGTACCATTTTTAATCAGCAAGCTCACTACCGTCACCTCCGATAATTGTTAAGTATAAAATCGCCATGCGGATGGCTACACCATTACGTACTTGTTCTTGGATTACCGATGCGTCACCATATGCAACATCTGGCGCAATTTCAAGACCTCTATTCATAGGTCCTGGATGCAATACTAATACATCTTCTTTTGCATTAGCTAAAACAGATTTATTAATACCAAAAATACGTGCATATTCACGATTGCTTGGATATAACGCGGAGTGAATCCGTTCTAATTGGATACGCAATACGTTTACCACATCTGCATCTTTCACTGCTTCACGTACATCGTGATGAACAGTAACGCCTAGCTTCTCTAATTCTGGATATACTAAGGTTCGTGGGCCGGCTAAATGCACGTCAGCCCCCATTGTTTTTAAACCATAAATATTGGAGCGGGCAACACGGCTATGCATGATATCGCCTACGATAACTACTTTCAAACCTTCTAAGGTAGGCTTATGTTCTAAAATAGAATACATATCTAATAACGCTTGTGTTGGATGCTCATGAGCACCATCTCCAGCATTGATGATAATTGGATCTACACATTTTGTAGCATATAAAGGAGCGCCTTCTTCACTAGAGCGCATTACGATGGCATCGGTTCCCATATAGGACATAGTTAGCAATGTATCACGGAAGCTTTCCCCTTTTGCCATTGAACTACCGCTTTTGGAAATATTGATTACATCGGCTCCTAAATATTTCCCTGCTAATTCAAAGGAGCTTCTCGTTCTTGTACTATTTTCCATGAACAAATTGATAATTGATTTTCCTTTTAATAAAGGATGTTTTTTGTTATCCGACAAGACGATTTTCTTCATCTTTTTTGCTACCCGCAAAATGAGTTCAATTTCTTCCTTTGTCCGACCTTGCAGTCCTAATAGGTGCTTACCTTTTAAGCTGATTTCTCCCATCATAGCCTCCTTTATAGTACTTCTATTACACACAAAAAGACCTCTTGCCCTAAGGCAAGAGGTCGCATAGTTATAGTGATTCTATTAGAGTACACCTATAGATTATAGGTAAACTCGCCTACTACGTTCCCTTACTAGCCTCACAGGACTAATTTAAAAGGTTTACATGTGCGCTCTTCGGTCTCTCGTACCGATTCATTAAGCTTATAAGTATTATAAAGCAAGGGCGGTTAAACGTCAAGAGATTTCCACCCATTTTATACCATCTGCTAAGTTCTATCAATTGTTTTATTTCAACTGAAAAAGACCGCCATTTTTGACAGTCTTTTTCGGAGTGTTATTATATTGCAACCTATTACATAGGTAAAAAACTTATAGTTTAGCAACAACTTCTTCAACGAATGCTTTTGCATTAGCCAAGTCGTTTTCATCTGGGTGAGATGCTGCTTGTGCATGGCGTGCATCACGTTCAGGACTTTTACCATGGGCATGTCCTTCTGGGAACATTTTGTACATCATTTCGATGATTTTTGGATCTACTTTACCTTGGCATTTGAAATAACCTACTGGTGTTTGACCATTTGGCAACAATTTCGCAGCGGCTTCCACAGTTTCTTGTGCATGAGGAGATACAGGTGGAACCCCTAATGTACAGAATAAAGCTACTTTCTCATTTGTGATTTCTTTAAGTACCGCTTGTGCAGCTTTATCAGCATTACCTTGGTCTGCCCAGAAACCCATAAATACTACATCATAAGATGCTAAATCAGCTGGAACTTCTTTCACAGATACACATGGTGTACCAGCAGGCAAAGCACTTGCCATAGCTTCTGCTACTAATTTTGTATTGCCTGTACGGCTTGAGTAAACTACGATTGCTTTCATTCATTTTTTCACACTTCTAAGAAGTGCGCTCCTTTTACATAACATATAAATACTATACTTAGTATATCATTATTTTCTATGTAACATTGTAGCCTAAGGCACAATGTTCATATATCAGATATACATCCGCAGGCTTAGCCTGCGGATACTGCACTCTCATTACAGAAGTGATTTTAAACGTACTATAGTATGATGCAGCCTACCAACTTTGACCTGGTATACCTGATTCCACTCGATGAGTGGCTATAGAACTATTACAGGAAACTATATATTTGGTTTGGTAAGGTGTGTAGGAGTTCGCCTGTAATAGATACTACCTAAATATTTTTCTTAAATGGACTATGTCCTACTGTGCCATGAGCACGAGTTGTCTCAACATCTCCTGGATGCCCTATTGGGATACCTGCTGGGTGTCCACCTGCTCCATGTGGATGCTTAGGTACACCTGCTGGATGTCCACCCATTGGTACTCCTTCTGGATGCCCTATTGGGATACCTGCTGGGTGTCCACCTGCTCCATGTGGATGCTTAGGTACACCTGCTGGATGTCCTCCCATTGGTACTCCTTCTGGATGACCTTTTGGAATACCTGCTGGGTGTCCGCCTGCGCCATGAGGGTGTTTCGCCACTCCTTCAGGATGACCCCCTACATGTGGATGATCTTTGGGCTTACCACCGTGGTTTTGTGCAGCAATGTTTTCATGTAACAATGTGCTTTCACCAGTTAAGATGTATTGAACACATTCAATAACTGTTTGTGTAATATTTACATGCCAGAATCCACCAGCTGTTGTTAAGCGATATAATACGCCGTTATATTCCATCAAACCACGAGTTACCCAAGTATCAAGCAGCCAACGTAAATCTTCTAATTTTGCATCCATTTCGATCAAAGCATCTAAATTTAAAACGCCTCGTTCCAAGGAACTGATTACATAATTAGAGAACTCTTGTAGCTCAGATTGTTTCATAAGAACCATAAATGGTTTTTTACCTTCTTCTACAAGGGCTTCATATGGAGGTAATACGCGGTGTAACATTGTCATATAGCCACCTAAATTACCACCGGCACCACAGCCAAATGGATACATTGGATATCCAGCTTTCGCCATAGTGTTGTACATAGAACGTTCACGTGGTGCACGACTCCAATGAGCTGCGCTTAAACGTGTGAAATCACGTTTCATCAAATATTTGACAGCCGCTTCATACATCAAAGCTTGTTCTTTAGTAGTAGCTGCTGGGCTTACTTTACCGCGTTCAATTAAGCTTTGTAAATCACTATTTTCAAAAACATTTAATTGATACAAGTCCATACCATCTGCTGCAGATTGTTCAAGAAGTTTTAAATCTTCCATCCACACATCCATCGTTTGATCTGGCAAACCGTAGATTAAATCTACAATCACAGAACATTGTTGATATGCCTTTAATTGCTCTAATCGAGACAATACTGTATCTTGATCATCTAAACGACCTAATTGACGACGCACGTGAGTATGGAAAGACTGTACCCCTAAGGACATACGGTTTACACCATGGCTCATCCATACATCCATTTTTTCAGGCACCAAGTCGTGAATACGACCTTCTAATGTCAACTCATAGTCATTGGCCAACGGAAAATATTCTTGAATAGCAGATAACATGCGTTTTGCATTATTAGCTGATAACGATGTCGGCGTGCCACCACCAATAAAGATAGTGTGAATCAATCCATCGCGGAACCGTGGTTGATCTGCTGCCATTTGTATTTCTTTCAATAACATATCTACATATTTATCTTCTGCATCTTGATTCGTAGCATGTTGATAGAATCCACAATAAGTACATTTAGTTTGACAGAATGGGATATGAATATATGCCGTTTGCATTTGCCCTGGAACAGGCGGTTGTTGCATTAATTCATTCCATACACGTTGTGCCTCATCCTTTTCCAAAGGACGACCACTTAGACCAGCATGTACCGCACGCTTGCTTGTGAAAGCGTGTGTTAATGGTGTCGCTGTGTCGAAACCAAGTTGAATATTACGTTGTTCCTCCGACATGGAGTCAAATAAAGCTTTTAAATCCATAATTCCTCCTGAATTATTTCTCGTGCATTTGCACTAGTCGCCATTCAATGTGTAATACACCGTGAATGTATTTGATACTGTTGAACCACTACCATTCGGATAGTTGCCTATACCATAGACAACATCTTGGGTGTGACTATTTAAGATGCCTGGACCACCACCAGCAGATACAGATACGATGTTACCACCTGCATCGATAGTTACGCTTACGCTAACACTACCTTGTAAGTTACGTTTTACTGCCATTGGAGGGTATGTGCCTTGTGCATTGGCTTGTACAGTAGCTACAAAACCTGCCCAGTCAAATGGGGCATTACCGGTTGTAGTACCTACACCATCGCCACTACCTCCGCCACTACCAGTTCCAGATCCACCACCGCTACCAGAGCCATTGCCACTACCATCGCCAGTACCGTTACCAGTGCCATTACCGCCACCAGATCCACCACCAGTTCCTTGGTTGCTAGATGTTCCATCACTAGTACCTGTCGCAGCATTCGTAGAAGTTGGTACATTAACAGCATCCTCTACCGGTACTGGAGAAGACAGACTTTGTTGTGCAGCCTGTACTTTTGCTTGTACAACTTCTTGGGAAAGAGGTTGTGGGAAGGCCACTCCGCCACCACCGCCACCACCGCCAGCGGATGCTTTTAAATCGTCGGAGATAGACATGTCAATTTCAAAAGCATTTTCTGTCTCCTTATGCTCAACTACTGAGACTAAAGCAAGGCCTAATACAACTGCTAGAATAATGTGGATTACAACGGAGATTATATAGGATTTTTTCCAGGAAATATATTGTTCCATGTGTCATCCTTTCTAGCTAGCAGCAATTGAGAACTTCTTAACCCCAATCGTTTTTAGCATATCCATAATGGCAACCACGAATCCATGTTGCGTATTTTTGTCTGCTTGTAGTAGTACCGCTGTATTTGGATTTTCTCCTACTTTGCTAGTAATGTAATTACGAGCTTCATCGATACTATATGGTTTAGAGTCAATCAAAATATGCCCTTCTTTATCTAAGGTGAGGATCACAGGACTTTGTTTGACTTGTGTTGCTGATTGTGCTTGTGGTAACTGTACACCCAAGGACTTTTGTGCCACTGTTTCGATACTATTCATCATAAAGAACACCAATAAGAAGAATATGATATCAATCATTGGCACAATCATGAACTCAGGTTTCATTTTTAATCGACTATTTTGAAACATGAGAATCACTCCATTGCTCTTTCATACCATTTAATAACACTACAGATAATGTTTCTGTATCATTGATGATGGCATCCATACGATGACTGAAATATGTATATACACAGAAGGATAAAATGGCAACTAACAAACCTGTTGCTGTAGCAATCAAGGCTTCCCCAACGCCACCGGAGATAGCAGAGGCACCAGAACCACTGTCAAGGATACTAAATGTACCAATCATGCCAGATACTGTTCCTAATAAACCTAACAATGGAGAAATAGTTACGATAGCGCTTAAGTAGTCCAAATGAATTTTCAAATGAGATGCTTCAATCATCATTTGTTCAGAAAACGCATTTTTCATGCTTGCTTCATTTTTGGAGTACTTTAATCCTGCATTTAAAATCCGACCTGTCGCAGTTTGGTTAGCCGCACATAATTCTTTTGCCTTCGCCCAATCATTTTCTTTTACTGCAAAATACACATCATGACTAAATTCTTTTAGCAATGCAGTATTAGCTTTGAAATACGTATAACGCTCAATTCCAATCGCAATTACAATGATTGATAAAATTACCAATGGATACATTACTAATCCACCGCTGTTAAATAAATGTACAATGTATAAAAGGCTGTCCATATTGTTACCTCCATTAAAAATATGATAATTTTTATCAGCTTATGTATATAATAGCAAATTTAATATTTTCAAATCTACTCTAAAAAGCTTCTATTCAATCCATTCAGACATTTTATTTTTCTTCCTGTATTCACTAGGCTTATGTCCCATAATAACCCGAAATGCTTCAGCAAACTTACTAGCATTTTCATAGCCATATCGGTTAGCTATGCTGAGAATACTATCATCTGTATCAGTTAAATCCTTTGCCGCCTCCTTTATCCGCATATGCTTTACATACTGATGAATGCTACTACCATAAATTCCCTTGAAACATTTTTTCAACGCTGTCGGTGCTAGTCCATATGTTTTTGCCAACTCTTCAATGGTCGGTTTTTGATGCAAATTTTTCATCAAAAACTCATGCATACGTTTCACGCTTTCTACATGTTTTCGTTCAAAATATGGCATACAGCAATCATCATCTGATGTTATAGTGCTCAATAACAATATAATTTCCATACATTTCAATTGAAATAAGTGTGGCATCACTTCATTGGGAAGATCATATAAGCTCTTAAAAATATCACTAAGTCTAGATTCTCTACGACATACAAAGCCAAATTCAAAATCCTGGCAAAAGCGATTACATACATCACGAAGATTAATCCGATCATGTCCTACGAACTTATTCACCATCTCTTGGGCCTTAGGAATATAGATGGATAGATTGATTCCTTTATAATACGCGGTAGGAAACTTCGTAGAATGTACATAACTAGGTGACTCTTTCCACCCCACAGAAATATCATTTTCATCCATATATAACACTTTTCCATTATCAAAGGCACACTCAATGCGACCTTCCTTACAATAATGAATTTCAAACATTCCTTCTAAAGGTTTGGCACGGTGACGAATTTCTTTCATAGTCACCTCTTGGAAGGTTAATTCTACCCCACCAAACACCGGATAACTATGCATCTTTGCCTTACCTTGGGGAGTATTCATCTCATAAATAGTGCCATGTTCCACCTCTGTGGTAGACAACATATCTAAATCCATCACTTTCGGTTTGAACGTTTCGACAGCATTCATTCTATTTTGACTCATGTTCCTCCTTTCAAAAAAAAGCCCACTTGTTGTCTCATACGACTAACAAATGAACCTCTTTGCCGAATTACATCGCCTACTTTAATCTGAGTATCATTTCTAATACTCATTATATGTATAGTTGGCAACGATTGTCAATATAAAATTTGTCGTTTTGGGTGATTTTAAAATATACAGCAAAATTTCAATTCGCATAGTTTTCGATAATATCGACACTAATTTTGTATAAAATTATAAATTCTTACTACTTATATACCATGTCTTTTTAGATTGTATTAAATAGTTTTTGATTATTTTCCCAAAATCTTATTCACTAGGTTCGTTACATACTCCGATGATGTACTATCGTTTTTCATTTCCTTTGCAACTTGAGGAATCAACAAAAATCTAACTGGTAAGTTAGACGCTCCTGGTGACATGTATTCTACTAGCAAATCTTCTGGTCTATCAAATACATCTAGCAACTGTGTGTCATAAATCGTTTGATGCCCTAAGTACGGACCTTTTACAGGCACATCATAGGTATATGCACCTTTTGAAGATGTAATCCTGAATGTCCCACTGAATGCGCCACCTAATGGGTTAAAATACAATGCATACGGCGTTTTTCCTTCTGTGTGCAACACATATACATTGGAAACTCCATAATTTCCCTTATTTTTTACCACCTTACCTTTTGTCGTTTCATCAACACCACTAATAAAGGTATCTTCTCGGTCATTGGCAATTTCAAAGCTTGCAGGACCTGCATCACTATTGAACTTTGGTTCTACTACATGGAATCTGCGCATGCCTTCATAAGTGCCACGCAACTCTACCTCATCAATAGGATGAATTGGCAGCAACGGTAACCCATAGGTAACCGTTGATTTAGGTTCCATTACTGCCACAGAGGCATAGATAGGTTCCGAAGTTGAAAGATCAACGATACCGCTAAATAAATCATCTTTTTTCACGAGAACTTTTTCTAGTTCAGTAAAAATGGGACGTACTTCTCCAGGACGCAATACAAACTCTGTACCACTAGTATCATGTGAGACTAAAGAAATAGTTCGTGATGTGGCATCTTTTTTAATTTCTTCTTCCACTCTCTTTACCTTTGCTTTTCGAGATTGTTCGAGATTTTCTTTTTGTTGTTTAATGTCTTTTTTCATCACTTTAGAGCGAACAGGAATATTGACTCCTTCTTGCGCCCAAGTACCCAAATCTAATTCTGCCGTAGTAATTTCCTTTTTCGAAAGCTCTCGTCCTACTTTAAAATAGTCTGGACTTGGTTTCGCATAGATAGCTCGCTCAATCTCCACAAATGCTGGGACATTCCCTTTATTTTCCAATAATATACCTACTTTCATCGGTTCTGTTCGTTCATTGACATGATAAAAGTAAATACGACTTTTCCCGTGAAGTGTACCACCTGCTACAATCCCTGGCTCTTTCACATATTCGGGGCTATCTGACAACAACAATGTATCCATTTCTTTTATAGTTTTCACCGCTAAAGGAGTAAATGTATAGTCATCAATATTAACAGTTTTTGGCGCTTGTCCATAGGTAGTACCCAACCCCAATAAGGCTAATACGCTACCTAACAACCAACGTTTCCATTGTGTTTTATTCATTAATTTCATACTACCTCTATTCTATCGTAAGCCCATCTGGCTCCCATTGTAAGGCAATGGCCTCTAATTTACGCAAACGATGTCCAATGCCAGATTTCGTCAATTCTCGTTTATATTTTGTTTCATAGGCATCTACCAATTCTTGCAAACTTCCATCAGGAAACTCTTGACGTAATATAGCTGCCTCATAGAGACGAATTGGCAACGAATCAAGACCTTGATGCTTATCAATGATACGGATCGCATCGAGTTGGCGTACCGCTGCATTCACTGTTTTTTGTAGATTTGCTGTTTCACAATTGACTTGTCGATTGATAGTGTTACGAACATCTTTCATAATACGCACATTTTCAAAGTCCATCAGCGCTGATTGAGCTCCCATAATTTGTAAGCACGACGTCACTGCATCGCCTTCCTTTAAATAGACTACAAACTCTTCTTTACGCTCTACCTTCCGTGCATTGAGACGAAACATTTTTAAGACACGAATAATTTGATCCGCAAAATTCTCCTTTGTCGTCATAAACTCTAAATGATAGTCACTTTGCGGTTTATTCACAGAACCACAGCCAAGAAAAGCCCCTCGTAAAAAGGCACGTCTAGACTCCATATCTTTTAGCCATGCATCAGGAATCATGGCATCTACGGGCCACAATTGTAAATCCTCTAAAGCAAGACGACTCGGTTCTGTAGGTTCTACCGTTAAGGTGTACATATTCTTTTTGCGTAGATTTAACCCTTTACGCACCAGTACAGAAGTAGGTAAATCATACTGTTCTTTGATGATTCCTAGTACTCGTCTAGCTACAGCATTATTGGCCGTCACCAAACGCACCCCTACACGTCCTTGCATACCTAATAAGATGGATCCACCCATCCGTAATAAACAAGAGGCCTCTACCTTGGATGCCCACGCATCTTCTGTTTTAAATTGGCACAATTCATTTTTTACATCTTCTGCAAATGACATAGCCTCTCCTTTTCTACTTCTACTAGAAAATAGAGCCTCTAGAGGCTCTACTTTCATACTTAATGATCTTCTCGTTGTAAGTAATATTCTAAAATATGCGGTTCAATATCGGTCTGCAAAGCATAGACCACATCCATGACCACCTTCGCTAACCGCTCAGAATTGTGAACTGCTTTGTCTTGGCTATCTACTAAATTTGCACGAATAGTCCGAATCCCCATCGATTGCAATACATCCATATCTACTTCTACTGGTTCTTGACCAGCTTGTTTGTAATGTTCTAATGTAGCATCTTGGATTCGATTGTCATTCACTAACACCGTATCGATAATCCCCACTTCACTATGGGCTTCAATGGCTTTCACATGGTCAGACACAGTATACCCATCTGTTTCACCTGGCTGTGTCATGACATTGCAAATATAAATTTTAGCTGCTTTAGAGTTAGCAATATGATCCGCTACCTTATCAATCAGTAGGTTTGGCATGACTGAAGTATACAAACTGCCAGGGCCTAAAATGATGGCATCCGCTTCATCAATAGCTTGTAAGGCCGCTCCTACAGGAGATGGTCTATGTGGTTCCGTATAGACCTTCGCAATGGGCTTACCCGCATTAGGGATATTACTTTCCCCTTCTACGATAGTGCCATCTGTCAATTTCGCAATCAATTTGATTTCTTCCGTAGACGAGGGAATAACACGTCCCCGAACTCGTAAGATTTTACTAGATGCTTCTAAGGCTTTTTCCACATCATCTTTCAGCACTTGAGTCATAGCTGTTAAGAATAAGTTCCCAAAACTATGGCCTGACAATTCTGCCCCTTTAGTAAATCGATACTGGAATAGTTCTTCCATGAGTCCTTCTTTTTCCGCTAATGCTACTAAGCAGTTACGCAAATCTCCAGGGGCAATCATTTGAAAATCTTCCCGCAAGCGACCAGAAGAACCTCCATCATCTGCTACCGTCACGATGGCCGTTAAATTTGTGGTTTTACTTTTTAACCCTCGCAATAGCATGGATAAACCAGTACCACCACCGATGACAACAACTTTAGGCCCCTGCCCTAAACGAATTTTTTCAAAAATATAATCGCTCACGCCATCTTCTGTATTCGGCAAAATAGCATTGACTATGGTCTGAATCAGCTTACGTATCCCCCATAACATAGCGATTATACCCGCTACAATACCAGCCAAACCAAGACTGGCTATGACCGTATAGTTATAGGATCCTGTCAGGTGGAATAAAAATTCCAAGAAAATATCTTCAAAGTTGCTAATCCACTGGTAGTTCATCATCATAAGGACACCCACTACCAGCCAAATCGTGCCTAAAGAAAATAGGAATAGCCACCGTTTAATATTAATGCCTGGTGCAAACCATCGCATCCAATTATTATATTTCATAGGCTTGAGAGACGAAAGAATCGTCCCGCTCCTTTCTTTATAGGTCTAATCGAGAACGTGGATTCACATCTTCTTCTACATGATTACGCATCATATCACGATGTTCCACTGAAACATTACAGCCTTTTTCTTTCAAATGTGTATACAGTGCTTCCGCCATGGCCACGCTACGATGCATACCACCTGTACAACCTACAGCCACCACAAATTGACTTTTTCCTTCTTGTTCATAATTTGGCACAAGAAAATCCAGTGTTGTAAAGAAATGCTTTTTAAATTCATCAGTCACTTCAAAGGAATGGATGTAATCTTTCACCACCGGTACACGCCCCGATTTATGACGATATTCAGGAATGTAGTACGGGTTAGGTAAGAATCGTACATCCCATACCATATCCGCATCATTCGGCATGCCAAATTTAAACCCAAAACTTACCACCGTAATCGCCATCCCATCGGTTTGTTCTTTCACGTGGCTAAAGATACGGCGCATAAATGATTTCAACGCCGATGTTTTCATGTTTGTGGTATCGATAATATGATCCGCCTTACTGCGTACATCTGCCAATAGTGCCCGTTCCTGTGACAGTCCTGTACTAATACGACCTGATGGTGCCAAAGGGTGACTACGACGTGTTTCTTTATACCGGCGAATCAGAGTATCATCGCTAGCTTCCATGAACACAATTTCATACGGCACATTCATGCCCGTCAAATCGTCTAAAGCACTGTTTAAATCATCAAAAAATTCACGACTACGAATATCTACCACTAAGGCTACTTGACTCACCTTAGTGCCTGCACTTTGACGACAAATTTCACTAAATTTAGGAATCAGCACAGGAGGAATATTGTCGATACAGAAATATCCCATATCTTCTAAAACTTGCATCACTTGTGTTTTACCTGCTCCGGACATACCAGTCACAATGATTAATCGAAACCCTTCCATGAGACCCTCCTACAAAATTTTATAACACATTAGCGTCAATCCATTTAGCGACACCATCTTTTTCATTTGTGTCACATACTTCTTTGGCAATTGTCTTCACATGTTCCTCTGCATTCCCTACTGCCACAGAATGTCCAGTCACTTGTAACATAGAAATATCATTTTCTGAATTACCAAAGGATACCATATCTTCTAAACCGATACCCAATCGTTCACCCATGAAAGCCAAAGCTTCCCCTTTAGATACATGAGGTGCCACGATTTCTAAAAAGTTTACCTTAGACCGAACTAAATCAACCATATGGCCTACTTCTTCAGAAAGAATAGCAATCACCTCTGTCATACGTTCAGGTTCTTCCACCACTAATAGTTTATTCGTCCCTTTTTGAGGTTCATAGATAGCGTCCCCTACATACACAGCCTTGGCACCTGTAATTTCTTCATAAAGGCGAGAAAACTCTGTTTCACTGTGTACCAACAATTCATCATCAATATAGGACTGAATATAGATATTATGCTCTTTTGCGATGGCTAATACTTTACGGGCTACCTCTGGTGGAATCGCTCGTTCCCAAATAAGTTCCTTACTTTCCACACGTTGAATGACACCGCCAGAATACAGTACCATCGGTACATCGCCTAAGCCTAAACGATGTGCTACAGGATATGCCGTTTGGTACATACGGCCTGTGGCAATAAGTACCTCAATTCCCTTGTCCTGCGCTTTTTTAAGCACAGTTTTTGTATAGTCAGACACGGTGTTATCATCACGTAATAACGTATCATCTAAGTCTATGGCTAACAATTTCATGACATCACTCCTTCATCATATCTTTCATTATACCACATAACAACATATAACTACTGTATAAGTATCACTATGATACAAATAGTTCTATATGAAATGATATAAAAAATGCCTCAACCATAGATGTTAGCCACAACTCTTAAATAAGCGCCACCACATTTGAGAAAATAAAAACACGACAGATTATACAATCCAGTATGTACTGGTCTGCAAACCTGTCGCAATTCTATTTCTTTATAGTGTAATGCCTATCGATGTATTAGGAAAACAGATGATCTATGCCATTCATATCTAGAATGGTACCAATCGTAAATGGTCCAAAGATACCAAAACGAGCACTTACTTCATCAAATCGCATTTCATTGACGATTTTTTTGAACTGAATTGGATCATCGCTCATCAAGGTAATGCCCCATTCCCAATCGTCCATACCAAACGCGCCTGTGGTAAACTCTTTGATCGTGTCTTCATATTTTTTGCCAATTTGACCATGAGAACGCATCATACTACCACGACTTTGACGATCTAGCATATACCAGTTATCTGTCAAATTGCGTTGTTTAGCCATAGGGTAAAAACACATGCATGCTAATCTAGGAATTTTAGGGTACAAACGAGCTTGTACTTTTGGATGATCTTTTGGAGATTTTACATAATTGCTTACTTCAATAACAGATACAAAAGAAGATTCCGGTTGCAATACGCTAAAGATTGGTAATTTTTTCAGTGTCAGCTCTACTTCATTCAACTCTTGTAAAGTTGGTTGCAAGAACCAAAACATAATATCACCTTTATGACCATTAATTTGGTACATAGCATAGCTACTTTCATTAGCTTCATGAGCTGTTTCTAAATTGCCAATAAACTCCTTAAAAGATTGTAAGGCTTCACGTTGTTGCTCAGTAGACCAAGTTCTCCATTTTTCAAAATTAATGGAATAATTAGCGTGCAAGCTAAACCAACCTTCGTATGTTTCAGGCACTTTTTCTAGTCCTGTTATTTCTGGACGTCCTTCCATAGACACTGCTCCAGGATGACCGTGCTTAGGTTCTTGACGCCCCTCCACTGGACCTACTCCATGATGTCCGTGGTTAGATTCTGTATGTGTATCCATAGGAACTACCTCCTTAGTTTCTTCTTTCCATACTTCTACTAATTCATATGCTTGTTTGATGCCATCTGGCATACCTACCCCTTTAAATGGCGTTCCAATCAATGCCAGTCCTGGATAATACTCTGCCACATGCTTCACGAGTGTAGCCACTCGTTCTTTATGACCTACTTCATATTGAGGCATACTTTTTTGTAAACGTACTACTTCCATCCATTCTGGATTTCCTACGAACCCTAGTATTTTCCGTATTTCTAAAAGTGCCAATTCACACAACTCTTCTTCACTATGAGTATCCACCGTCGTGTCTGTAGGCTTTCCTAAAAAGACACGCAGTACAACTTTATCTTGCGGTGTCGTTTGTGGCCATTTGCTAGAAATATACGTACATGCCGTCAATGGCGTCTCTGTACTGCGGGTGATGACAAAACCTGTGCCCTGCAATGGTTTTGTAAACGCTGATTTTGGCAAGCTCATTATGACAATAGCACAAGAAGATTGTTCCATATGGCGCAAGTCTTTAAAATTTATATCTCCCACAAAGAAGTTTTCGTAAGATTTCGGCGGTGTGGTGATTACAAGTCGATCATACGTGTCTGTGCCTGTCTGTGTTTGCACCACATAGTGCTCATCTGTGTAGGATGCGCTTAGTACCTTAGTAGATAGATGCAAGGAAACATTCTTCGGCATTTGCTCTACTAGAGCATCTACTAAAGATTCTAATCCTCCCGTTAATTGGGCAAATTGACCTTCTGTAGCAGTCCCAGATTGTTTGCGCATGCCTTGCATCGCCATCATACCTTTCACCAAGTTTCCATGCTTTTGTTCTAATTGACGAAATTCTGGAAAGGTTCCCAGTAAACTTAATCGCTTTAAGTCTCCGCCATAGATACCGGATAAGAGGGGCTCAATTAACAAATTGACTAGTTCATCTCCTAAATGATAGCGGAAAAAGGCATCGATACTCATATCCTCGTTTCCTGGATATGGCTTCTTAAAAATATCTAATCCAGCTCGTAATTTACCAGACCAACTCAATAAGCTAGACTTAGCAAAGGGAAGAAACTCCGTAGGAATCCCAATAATCGAACCTCCAGGGATGGGTTTCATTTGACCTTGATGGTAAATATAGGATTCGCCAGTGGCATTACGCACTAAGGTATTACCTAATCCCAATTCCTTCACCAAATCTGTCATAGCTGTTTTTCTTGCTAAATACGAATCAGGTCCCACTTCCACTACATAGCCATCATGGCGTTTTGTTTGCACTTTACCACCCCAACGATTTGAGGATTCTAAAACATGAATCTCCCAGTGAGGAAATGCCTTACTCATATAATAGGCGGACGATAGTCCCGTTAACCCACCGCCAATAATTGCTACTTTCACATTACACCTCCCGTAATAGAGCTTGTGTGACACCATGCGCCATTGCTTTTACAAAAAGAGTATCCTCATCTGGCATAGGCACACGCACATAGGTCATACCTAAGTGATCACATTGTTCACGCCGTTCTACATCTAAATCATAGGACACTTCCATATGGGTACAAGTAAAACCGATGGGAATATATACCACATGTGTGTATCCTTCTGTGCTGGCTTGTTTTGTGACAGCTTCCACCGTAGGAGTTAACCATTCTCCACGAGTACCTGCACTTTGCCAAGCTAAGGTAGCATTTGGCAACATCAATTGATCTGCTATGGACTGCATCACTTGCTGCAGACTATGCACATATCCATCATAGGAAATGCCTTTCATCAATGGCACACTATGGGCAGTAAAGACATACATCGGTTTCGCCGTAGCAGGCAATGTACACATCGTCTCCTGCACTCGGTCTACCCAAGATTGGACTAATGTCGGTGCATCCCACCAATTCTGTACTACCTTCCACGTTGTGTCCCTAAATGATTGTATTTGTTCTAAATAAGAACCATTTAAAACATCCGTCCCATAAGGATTCATCATGAGCACCACTACCGCATCATAGTTTTTCAATTCCCTAGCTACCTCTGCAATGAGCGGTTCTATATATTTATGTGCTTGTACCACAGTTACCTTTGCACCAGGCAGTTCCTGTTGTAATTCTTCTTGTAATCGCTCTACTTGCCATGCTGTGGACTCCATTAATCGAGATTGTCCACCGATGCGTTCATACTTATGACGTAAAAGCTGTAACTCTTTCTCACTTGGTCTATGGCCTCTTCGTATGCGAGTATAGTACCCTTCTATATCCTCTAAAGAGCGAGGAGAACCATAATCTAATACCAATACACAAACTTCTTGTGTCGATTTATCCTCTGTCATGTACATACTCCACGATCTTTCGCAATACTTTAGGATTTGCATCTGGCACAACACCATGACCTAAATTGAAAATATGCTTTCCATGGGCAGCACCTTCCTCTAAAATGCGGTCAATTTCATGTTGAATTGTTTTCCAATCTGCGAATAAATAGGCAGGATCTAAATTTCCTTGTAGTGTCTGTGTAATCCCCATCGCACTAGCTTCTGCAATGGAACATCTCCAATCGCAACCGATGACATCTAAAGGCAATTCTTTCCACACTGGGAATAAATGCTTTGTACCTACCCCAAACATAGTGATTGGAATATGAGGATACAGCTCCTTGATAGTTCCGATAATTCGTTTCATATACGGGAATACGCCAGTTTCATATTGCTCCATTGAAAGTGCACCAATCCAAGAATCAAAAATTTGAATGGCCTGTACACCTGCTTTAATTTGACCCTCCATATAGGTAATGGACATGGTCGTTAAGCGCTCCATCAAAGCATGCCAAATCTCTGGAGTTGCTACTAAACATTGGCGTGTTTTCTGATAACTTTTAGAAGGGCCCCCTTCAATCATATAACTAGCCAATGTGAAAGGAGCCCCTGCAAAGCCAATCAACGGTACTGTAAGCATTTCCTTCGTTAACATTTGAATCGTTTTCACCATAAAATCCAACGATTCTTCTACTACAATATCACGTAAATTTGCTACATCTTCATGTGAACGTATGGGATTTGCAATGACAGGTCCTACACCGGGTTTAATGGTTACATCTACACCCATAGGTACCAAAGGAGTCATAATATCTTTGTATAAAATAGCCGCATCTACATCATATTCATGAACAGGCAGAGCCGTTACTTTTGCACATAATTCTGGTTGATGAGTAATCTCAAATAGGCTATATCGCTCTTTTATCTTGCGATACGCTTCTTGACTACGCCCCGCTTGACGCATAAACCAGACTGGTCTACGGGACACCGACTCACCTGCAATCATTTGCAAATAATCTTGTCGTTGTTTCATATATAATTACACCTTACCTTTTACCAAATCAAACTTGGATTCTACTTTCTATTGTAGCATATACAGCGTGTAATTACCTATATATTCTATCACTAGTTGTACGATCTATATTGAGAAATATTTATAAGTTCTGCCCCTAACATATGAGCAATTTCTTTGGCGCGATTCATGCGAACAAAACTGGTGTCTGTATCGATGACCGTCGTTTGTATTCCCTGATTTGCAAGCCATTTACCGATGTCATCTAGTCCCTGCAGTGCTTGTGAGGTGACCTTCCCATCTGTAATGATTACGACCTTTGCCTGTACATGCCCCATTTGTGACATGTCCATACCTATCTGTTTGACTGCTTCCTCAATGCCTTTTACAAAGGGCGTTCTGCCCCCAATACGAGCTTCTCCCAATGCTTTGGGGATAGTCTCGATTTGCTGTGTCATCGGCACCACACATTGAGCCCCTTGCTTTTGAAAGGTGATGAGCGATACATACTGTCGTTTTACATACATCATCTGTATCAATTGTGAAAGTAACTTCTCCGTCCTCTGTAAACGTTGTCTCTGTCCCATAGATCCACTTGTATCAACTACTAAATAGATGGCTTCTTTTGGCATTTCCTGATACATAGCATATCTGACATCTTCTATAGTTAGCTGAATCGGTACTTGCCGACTGCGTACAATCCCTTGTACTATCGTCGGTATCCAGGCAATGGTTCTCCCCGTAGTTCCTTGGCGATGTACCTTAGGGCCTCGGCCGTCATCACTGATATCTATGCGTTTCTTTGCAGCCTCAGATTGCAACATCCCATATAAATGTAACACCTGTGTTTCCACCGTTTCTGAAAGTACAAAGGCCTCCTCTATCTTACCTCTATGGGACTCACGTTGGCCCTCTCCGCTCGTATCCTTTTCTTTCTCTGTTTCATCATGACTAGTGTCAAGTTCCGCTTCTGTCTGATCTGGTTCCAGAGTAGTTTCCTCTTTTGATTGTTCATCATGAGATCCATCACTATCTGTCGTCATCCCTTGAGGCACCTTTTCTATTGTCTCATCACGGTCCTTTTCCCTATCCATACTTTGTGAGCTATTGTCCTCTTGTTCTCGGTTTGAACTGACCTCTTTCGTTTTCTCTTGTTCCCTTCTTGCCTCATCGGATGGCATTCGATCTGATGGATTCTGTGCCTCTCCATCTTGAGATGTTCGAGAACTCACTAGGTTCTTCATCTTCTGTGGTAATGTCCAAGGAAGTACTGTTTCTACATCAATAGGCTCCACAAACAGATGACCATTTTCTCTAGCTAAACCTATGGCCGCTTTTAGTAAAATATATTCCATCCCCATAAAGGAAATATTGAATCTCTCTACTAGACTGGAAATATATGTATATATGCTATCATGCACCGTGGGAGATCTAGGTGCATCCATTAATTTCCTCTTAGAACGAATCGACTCTTCTCCATGAGTTCCATATACATCTATTAATCTTCCCTCGTGAAGAGTCCCCTCTCTGTGGTGACTTTCACGAGCCACACCTATCTCATAGGTTTCCGCATCGTCCCTATCTGCTAGGACCCGCACTCTATTGTTCGCATCCGGCGACTCTATGGAAATCCACAAATCCATATCATAGACCCATGCTGAAAGCCCTTCTGCTCCCGTATAGGTCCCAATGATTTGTAGAGGTCTCCCCGCTTTGTATCGCCGATTTTGCTCGTAAAGAATCCGTAACCACTTGGACCGGTCAAAGTGATCCAATCCTTCGCAGATGAGCAAGTCATACACGTCCCAAGGATGTGCTTGTTTTACAATTTGAGCTGTTTCTAAGGTCCTTTGTATATCCACCGCTTCCTGCATAGCACTCACATCTGTATGAGATGTAATCGTCGTATAGGTTCGGCCCCTATCATGCAATGCTTGTAACAGAGCATAAGTTTTTCCCGTTCCCACTTCACCTGAAATCAGTAATGTCCGCAACAAAGGTTCTTGCAAAAAGAGGTGAATGCCTGTATTTAGCTGTAAACTCATCCCTTTCACCTCCTTTAACAAAATCTTTGATAATTCTACTACTTCTGTATCCCTTCATAAGTAGCCCATAGATTCCCTAACATAGTTTCATCAAATTCACGTTGCTCAAAGGGTTTCCGTTTCATCCGATGCGCCATCACAAGCGGTGTCAACTGTTTCAGATGATCCATGGTCACATGTGGCTCCCCTTGTAAGGCCGCCAAAGCACGGCTACTATTGAGCAAAGTAATATCAGAACGATGTCCCTCTACGCCTAGGGTAATCGATATATTAGCAATCAATTCTAATAGATTTGCATCTATCCCAATGGTAGGCAACGCTTTACGCGCTGTTTCAATGGTTTTACGCAACCCTTCATCGTCCTTCCTGTAGGACTCAATAAATGCTTGTGGAGTATCTTCAAAAGCCAATCGACGACGCAATACTTCCATCCGCAATGCTACATCTGTTTCTGCTTTCACAGTCACCGATAGACCAAAGCGATCCAACAATTGCGGACGAATAGCCCCCTCTTCGGGGTTCATGGTACCTACCAAAATAAATCGTGATGGATGACTATGGCTAATGCCCTCACGTTCAACCCGATTCACACCCATCGCCGCCACATCTAGCAATGTATCCACTAAGTAGTCCTCTAGTAAATTGACTTCATCCACATAGAGAATATTTTCGTGAGCCTCAAATAAAATGCCTGGAGAAAACTTTTGCTTCCCCTCTTGCAGCATCCGCTCAATATCCAAGGTTCCCACCAACCTGTCTTCCGTGCAATGCAATGGAAGGTCCACCACTTTCATCGGTGTGCCATCACGATGCATCGGCAGCACCTTGGCTAAGCCTCGTACCGCCGTCGATTTTGCCGTTCCCTTATCACCCTGTATCAATACACCACCTACCCGTGGGTCTACCGCATTGAGGAGTAAGGCCAATTTCATTTGATTTTGTCCTACTAAGGCTGTAAAAGGATATATAGTACTCATGTTAGTCTCCTTACGTTTCATCATAATACCCCTCTAGATCATCTTCCAAGGACATTGCCACATCGCGCAATCCTTCTATACGTTCCGCACTGGCCTTCCAAAGTCCTCGTTGTTCTGCTTCTAATAAAGTAGTACAAATGGCCCCTAATGCCCAAGGATTGACTTGGCGCATCCAGTCCTGTACCTCCTGATTCATGACATACTCGTCTGTATAGGCATCATACATCCAATCTTGAATCATATCACTAGTGGCGTCCCATTCATAGGTATGTTGTACATAGGAAGCCATATCCGCTGCCCCCTTGTAGCCGTGTTTCATCATCCCCTCTATAAAAATAGGGTTCATTGGTTCACTACGGAACTGACGCTGAATTTCATCTTCTAAGGACCGCACCAAAATATCTTTGCGATACGTGGTATCTCCTATAAATGATTTCGGCTTAGTACCTTTCACCGCCTCCACAGCCGCGATCATCCCCCCGTGGTAGGCATTGAAATCATCAGTACTCAACAAACTAACCTCGCGATTATCTTCATTTTTCACAGTCACTTCGATGGAACCTAATCGCTTGCGAAACTGTTGATGACTTGGGATAATTTCCCCTTGCTCATCATATCCATAGCCACCCCAGGTGACATAGGCATTGGCTAAATCTTCACGAGTAGACCAGTTGCTTTGTTCTAGAATTTGATTCACCCCTGCCCCATAGGCACCTGGTGCATCGCCAAAGACACGAATCGTAGCGCCCTTGATAGCTTCTTCGTAGTCCATACCATCTTCTATTAATGCAGCTGTATCCAGGTCTATATGTTTTTTTACGTAATTCACACTATGATCTTCATCAAGGGCGTTTACCATTTGCACAGCTTTTGCAATCCACATGACACCGGAAGGCATCATATCTCGGAATAGTCCACTAATACGGCTTGTTACATCGATACGTGGTCGCCCTAATTCCGCTAGAGGTATGACTTCCAAATCGGACACACGACTTCCTGTATAAACTGGTCGTACACCCAATAAATAGAATACTTCACCAATACATTGTCCATGAGTGCGTTGCGTGTTGTCTGCCCATAAGACAATACCAATTTCCTCTGGATATCTCTGTTCTTCTCGAATATACTCATTGAGCAATGCATCGCCTAGTTCACAACCGATAGCATAGGCAGGCACGGTCGGCAAGGTCCGTTCATCAACGCCATAAAAATTGCGCCCCATAGGCAATACATCGATACCACCATTAGTAACAGCGCCACCGATATTAGGTGGAATATAGTTCCCTTCTAAACCTCGTAACAATTGGCACATTTCTTCTGTCGTTTGGCGCAACCCTGCGAGGTAGGTCTCACACAGCGTTTCTTTCTGTGCATCGTCTGGCACACCATGCATATCTATGAAAGCATCTATATACCCGTCCTCTTCCTCTGTGGTTGGATTTTGCCCTAAAATATGCAAGCCACAACGAATATGACGATTTTGGATGTCCATCAAATAGTTATGAATATCCCCTAACAGTTCTTCTGCCTCGTCTGCATGAATAGAGTCAGCTAAGGCACGCCACTCTTCTTCACTGACAGATCTATCTGCCACAAAGTGTACCTGACCTCCCTCTTGATACCAGTCGAAGGATTCGCACAAGTGCTCTAAATGACACTCTCTCACAGAAGATAAGATATAACTTAGCACCACAGACTCTTGACCCATCTCCTGCGCTTTCATATGGTCATATTCGTCCAAATACCGTTCTAGCGTTTCATAGACACCATACAAGCCGGACCGCTTCATAGGTGGCGATAAATAGCTAAGTAAAACAGCATGGCTACGCCGTTTTGCTTGGATACCTTCACCGACAATGGTCGTCCAGTACGGATACAGATTAGGTATATCTTCGATACCTAACTGAGGGTAACAATAGGAACTTAAAGCCGTTCCCTTACCGGGTAACCATTCTAAATTGCCATGCGTCCCCATATGGATCGCCACATCGGCTTGGAATACAGTGCGTACCCAATGATACACCCCCTCATAGTGATGCGTCGGTGGAATGTCCGGCGAATGGTACAAAGCATCTGGATTGTCACTAAATCCACGTGGCGGTTGTACTAATACCCACACATTGCCAAAGGCCACACCGGGAATAATAAGCTCATCCTCTTCTACAAATATCTCTCCTATGGGCTGTCCCCAATGTTGTAGTAGTGATTCTTGGGTAGCACTATCCAGCTTTGAAAACCACCTCCTATACGCTTCTTTCGGTAATTTTGGGGCTTTCTCTACGGCTGAATCGGTCAAGCAATCTACATCATTCGTAGCATGTTTGGTCAGTATCGTCATTAGATCTTCACTCATTTGGGGGATACCATCTACTATATATCCGTTCTGTTGTAATTCTTGCAACAACCGTAGTACAGATTCTGGCGTGTCTAGCCCACAGGCATTGCCAATATGTGAATTTTTGGGAGGATAATTATGAAGGAATAGAGCAATCTTTACTTCTGACCTATGTTTCTGTTGCAATGCAATCCATCGTTTGGCTTGGTCTACTAACTTTTGAATCCCCTCAGGATATGGTTTGAAATAGTAGCCTCTTTCCTCTGAGTACGCTCTGGTCCCTACAATATGACCGTTTAAAATACCATCTATTTCCGGCAATGACAAGGAAAAAGATATATCCATAGGCTCTAACCCTTGTGAACGTGTTTGCCAGCTTTCAAGAGTAGTATAGGTAACAAAGCCCTGCAAGATAGGGATTCCTAAATCCGTCATTTCATCACGACTCGCCCCCTGCAAGCCAATGATGGAGAACTTGCATGTATTAATGATGAGAGATATGGTCTCTTTCACTTGATGATCAAACAACGTGTGCCAACAATCATACCACCGTAATTGTCCACCAGATTTACTGCTGTATTGACCAAATACTAATACTGGCGATAATCCTTGCTCTAATGCACAATCATACAGTGCATAGGGATAGTCTAATTGACCTTGCACCCATTCATCTCGATAAAAGAAAATGCCTACCACTGGACCACCATGATCATAGTCCTTACGATATGACTCATAGGATGGATACACTTCCCCTTGTCTGCCTAAAATACCTTGGTATGGTAGTTCTTTCACCGCTTCCACTGGCCCTGTATAACCTTGTAAGGATAGCATATATTGGCACAGTCCATAAAAGTTTTCTGTTCCACCTTGGTGCAAATAAACCTTAATTTGATCAATGTCCTCATCTGCAACACTATATCGCTGTACATCCGACGCTGAATCATGGAATAGTAATACATAAGGAACTTGTTTCTGTGTAATATATTTGTAAATTCCTTTTACCAAAGGAGTATCTAACGTACTGCCTACATGAGTAAACAGTACTATATCCGCCACATCTATAGCGTGCTGAACATCTGCTAACTCTATATCGTTGCACGACAGAAAGACTATGCCCAAGGACATAGTCTCATCTGTACACTTCTGTTCTATTTCTTTAGCCCACTGCCAATGTTTCGTCATAGACGTAATGAGTAATATAGAATGTTTCATATCATACTCACCACAATATGTAATGTCTTCCCTTTCACCATTACCTCTCCTATAGTTGATTTTTATTACCAAGTGTATATCCACTGCCCATAGTGAATCACTATGTAGTACATATTAATCAGCATGTACTCTCTATACTTAAATAATACTATATTTCGAAGTAATAAGTAAAACATACAAAAAAAGCCGTCACTATTGTGACGGCTTTCCCTATGTATGACACTATGTAATTAGTCGATATGGATACCATGGATTTCTTCAGCTAAACGTTTCAACGCTTCTACTGTACGAACGCCTGGTGTAATTTCAGATAATTTTACACGAACGAAATGATTTTCTTGTACCGCTTTAATTGTTTGTAATTGAGGGTCAGCTTTAATTTTAGCTACTTTTTCTTGGAAATCATCATCGTTGCGGATGGAATTACCATAGTCAGGAATGATGATGTAATCAGGATTTTGTTTAACTACAGTTTCCCAAGAACCTTTCGCCCAAGTTTTATCTACACCTAAGCCACTCATTACGTTATCGGCACCGATTAAACGCAATACGTTAGTTGTGTAACCTTCAAATACTGTGAAAGGTTGTCCATCTTGGGAGTCATATACGAATACACGTTTATGTGGAAGGTCTTTCAATTTAGCTTGTACTTTTTCTAACAAAGCACGTTGACCTTTTACCCATTCTTCTGCTTTTGCTTTCACCCCGAAGATTTCACCTAATTTAATCATATCTTTAAAATTAGTTTCTAAGTCAGCTTGTGTAGATAAAGCAGACTCTGGAATCCAAATGTTTACTTTTTGAGCAATCATTTTATCTGCAGGGATACCTTCTTTACTAAAAGAATCTTCCCAACCTGTAGCGAAGTCAGGTTTTACAGACATAAACACTTCATAAGAAGGCCATTTTTCAGACAATACTTTTACTTTACCATAGGCTTCTTGTAATGGTGGATAGATTTCTTCTTCTTGGAAGGCTGTGCCTGCCATTTTATCTTCCAAGCCTAATTGCAACATCATTTCTGTTGTAAATTGAGACATGGATACTGCGTGTTTTGGCGCTTCTTTCACAGCAAATTCTGTTTGTTTTCCTTCAAATGTTTGATGCCACGTTACTTCTGTACCAGTTTTAGCTTGTTCCTTTTCAGAACCACAGCCTGCCACTGCCAAGGCGCCACATACTAAGGCTGTTAATACGAATCCTTTAGATTTTTTCCAATTACTTAACATAATCTTCCCTTTCTTACTAAACTTAGTAATATAAATGATACACGCCATCTTCCATGGACACATGGAATGGCACTTCAAAAATAGGTTCTAGCAACTCTGGAGTTAACACCTCTTGAGGTGTTCCCGTCTGTAATACTTTGCCATCTTTCATCAATACGATGTGATTGCAATAGCGCGCCGCTAGATTTAGGTCATGGAGAACTACAATACTTGTGCCCGAAAAGTTTTGCAATTCTTTCATGAGCGCTACCTTGTATTTCATGTCTAGATGATTCGTTGGTTCATCTAACAGTAATACCTCTGTTTGTTGTGTCAATGCTTTTGCAATGAACACCCGTTGCCGTTCACCGCCCGACAAATGTCCCATTTCTTCTTCTGCCAAGTGAGACACACCCACTTGATCCATATAAGACTGGGCGATAGCAACGTCTTCTGTTGTATAATTTCCAAAATGACTTTTATAGGGATATCGCCCCATAAGCACAATATCTTTCACTAAAAAATCATCGATCATAGCATCATGCATTTGTGCTAGGACCGCCACCTTTCGTGAAAAGGTGGGGCCATCAATCGTTTGTAAAGGCACACCATCCAATGTAATTGCATCGGTAGGATGCAACTGACTTAGATGTCCAAGGAGTGTCGATTTACCACAACCATTAGGTCCAATGATAGCCGTCATTTTATGTTTAGGAAAGCTGAGCTTCACATCATCTAAAATTTGTCGTTTTCCATAGGAAAAGGACAAAGAATTTACCTCGTACATAGTCCCTCCTATTGTCTAACCTTGATGACGGTATCTCGTCATAATAATCCAAATAAATAGCGGTGCCCCTAGTAAGGATGTCAATACTCCGATAGGTATTTCTTCGGGGCTATACATAGCTCGTGAAAGTACATCCGCCCAAATCATCACAATACTACCAATGAGTGGTGCAAAAATCAGTAATCGGCCATGTTTAGGTCCCCCAACCATGCGTGCCAAGTGCGGAATAATAAGGCCCATAAATCCTACTACACCTACTTTTGCTACTAAGGTAGCAATAGCCACAGAGGATACGATGACCATAGATAATTGCAAGGATTTCACAGATAATCCCATTTGCTTCGCTTCTTGTTGACCTAATAAGAGGACGTCAAAATCCTGTTTATACATGTACATATAGAGTATCAACAAACCAATGATGATGGCTGTTAATGGTAAATCTCTCCACTGAATACCTGCAAAACTACCGAGCAACCAGAACATAGCACTTCGCACTTGTGCTTCATGCTTCGCTCCATAAATGATCATCATCGTAATGGATGAAAAAATACCAGTCATGCCCATGCCGATTAAAATTAATTTCACTGGACTTTGGCTACGTCCCACGCAGAGTAACACCAACAAGATGGAAATACCCGCTCCTAAGGCTGCAAAGAATGGCACATTATAGGATGCCAAGAATGGTAAGCCACCCATGATAATGGCAAAGACAGCCCCTGTACTTGCTCCTGAAGATACCCCTAATACATAAGGATCTGCTAAGGCATTGCGTGTCACCGTTTGCATCAATACACCTACCAAGGATAATCCAATTCCTGTCAGTACTGAATACAACAACCGCGGTAACCGAATATCTTGCACGATAGTGCTCAACATTTTCATCTCATCTGTTGGCACTGGACTGGTAAATGCCTGGTACATATCCCACACCGGTATAAAAGAAGCCCCAAATTGAGGGGCTACTACGAGTGAAATGACCAGTAAGATCAATAATCCTACAATTTTTAATTTCATGTTATACGCCCTTTAACTATACCCAATATACGCTTAGGAGTTTCCCTCACGAATGTCGTGCCTCCTACAGTAAAAAAAAGAGCAACCTATTGTGGGCGCTCTTTTGTCTACCTATAGTATACTATAATTTTCGATATAGTGTAAAGTACTAAACTTGATTTTTAATGCATTTTAATTTCTGTGAAAAATTATTTTAACAGACCTTTCCCTAATAATATGTGTCGTATCGTCATGATTGGATGTATCCATAACATGCGAGGGCCACTGTAGCGCATGACTTCTTTAATTCGTTCCCGATAGGTCGGTGCGTAACAATGTGTTTTGCACATAGCACAAAATGTTTTTTCTTCCATATGCGGGCATCGCTCTACCCTTGCTTCTGCATAGCGCATCAATTCTGCACAGCTTTCACAGAGAGCACCGGACTTACATCCATGCTGCCCTTTGCAATAGATTTCTATCATCTTGCGCACAGTTTTTAATTCCTTCATGCGCTTATCTTCCACAGTTCTTTGTTTTTGTATCCCTTGATTCACTACTAACACCTCAGCTATCATCTTTTAATCTATGCCCCTATCAACTACGTATACATATAATTCATACTCATTTCACTGTATCTTATAAATCATTCATCTAGATGTATACTCATTTTACCATAGTCACTGGCTGAGAGTCTTTATAATTCATCACAAAAAATCCGATATCTCTAGCAATGCTAGATATAGATTAAGTAGGCTCAATTCACTTTCATAAAAAATAAAGGAAAGTGAGTACCACATACTCAACCTTCCTCTATCATGCAATACATCTATAATATTCCTTATAGAATATTACGCTCATTTTTTCTCTATGCTATAAGGTCTATTCGTAGTCCCCTTATCGTTTACAGTGTAATCGGCAAAAATGTTAACAGCATAGCAATAAAAATAGCTGGCAACAAGTTAGCTACTCGAATTTTATTAGGCCACAATACATTGATACCTACACAGAAAATTAAGATAGAGCCTACGTAGGATAAATTATCGATCGCCTCTGGAGTCATAAGAGGTGCCGCCAAATGCGCTAACCCCGTAATGATCCCTTGCGTAATCCCCACTGGCAAGAAGGAGAATAGTGCCCCTTTTCCCATGGAGGATGCCATAACCATCACAATAATACCATCTAGAATACTTTTGACAACCATCGTACTGTAATCACCTGTCAAACCATCTTGAATGGACCCAATGACGCCCATGGCTCCTACGGTAAATGTCATGGATGCCGTAATAAACGCATTCGTAAATTGTGGATCTCGGCTATTGCCTGTTTTCAACTTTAACCATTCTCCAATGGCAGTAATGCGACGATCAAAGTCGATAAGCTCTCCTATGATAGCCCCTAGTACCATAGAGATAATCATCATCATGGGGCCCGTTGTATGCAAACTATCGCTAACAATAACTAGCATATATTGCATAGTGCCACTCATACCTAACAAAAGGATAATGATGCCACACACCATCATGAGCGTTTCTTTTAAATTATCTTTCATACGGTGTCGAATAAAGAGCCCTAATAAGCTACCACAAATAATCAACACCACATTAAGGATGGTTCCCATACCATGCATTGGTTGTTCCTCATCTTTCTAAAAAATCACTACACTGTCGTCCCCATCCACCTCGTGCACACGAACTTGCACCGTTTCCAAGTGAGACGTAGGAATATTTTTCCCTACATAGTCAGCTCGTATAGGTAGTTCTCGATGGCCTCGATCCACTAATACAGCTAATTGGATCGCACTCGGTCTACCCGCATCCATAAGGGCATTCAAAGCAGAACGAATCGTACGACCTGTGAACAACACATCATCTACAAGAATCACGACTTTCCCGGTCGTATCCATGGTGAAAGGAACTCCTTCCTTTGCAGTCTCTCCACGATCATCTCGATACAAAGAAACATCCATGGTTGCTACATCGACTTGAATCCCTTCGATGGCCTCAATTTGAGCTTGTAATCGTTTTGCTAAGTATACACCACGGCGCTCAATGCCAATGATTAAGGCGTTGGATAATCCTTTATTACGCTCTAAAATTTCGTGCCCAATACGACGAATGGCACGCATCATACCCGCTTCATCAATTAAGATACGTTCTTCCATAGTATCACTCCTTATCGATTATGCTCTTTCGCATACTCAATACATGCCAAAAAATCTTCCGGCAATGGCGCTTCAAAGTGTAATGCTTCTCCTGTCATAGGATGTTTCACAGATAAAGTTTTAGAATGCAAAGCCTGCCCTACAATAGGGAAGTCCATTTTCCGGAACCCATAGAATGGATCATTCACCACAGGATGTCCAATATACGCTAAATGTACACGAATTTGGTGCGTTCTACCCGTTTCTAATTGGCATTCTATTAATGTATGTTTGCCATAGCGTTCTAATACATGGAAATGGGTCACTGCTTCTTTACTATTTTCAAAAACCACCGCCATTTTCATACGATCTTTAGGCTGACGACCGATAGGAGCCTTGATAGTCCCTTTTTCTTCTGCAATATTTCCTTGTACTAATGCATAATAGGTTCTTGTAGCACTATGTTCTTTCACTTGCTCTGCTAAACCCAAATGGGATTCATCATGCTTTGCTGCCATCATCACACCCGATGTATCCTTATCTAAGCGATGCACAATGCCAGGACGAATTTCTCCATTGATGCCAGATAAATCTTTACAATGAAAGAGAAGTGCATTTACCAAGGTTCCCGAATGGTTACCCACCGCTGGATGTACCACCATACCACGCGCTTTATTGATGACAATCATATGGGAATCTTCAAATAGAATATCCAGTGGAATGTCCTCTGCTTCTACCTCTACTTCCTGCACCTCTGGAATCGTCACAAGAATTTCGCTAGATGATGATAGCTTCAAATTCGATTTCCCTGTTTTGCCATTCACTTGTACATGACCCTCTTTCACTAAGGATTGTACATAGCTACGTGACTGACCAAGCTCTTTCGTGAGGTACACATCTAATCGTGTACCCTCATCTTGAGCCTCTACTATATATTGTCTTGTTTCCATCATTTACCTCACTGTTTCTGACTTTCATAGGACCAAAAATATAGAATCAACAAAGGCACACCAATGCAAATACCAATATCCGCAATATTAAAGATAGGCCATACTCGGAAATCAAAGAAATCTACCACACCACCTAAGTACAAACGATCCCAGGCATTCCCCAAGGCACCACCTAAGAGCGTGCCTGTCCCAATTCGTGCATATAACGGTGCCATAGCTAATTTCTTACGACCTACGTACATAGCGCCTAACAAAAGCACCACTACCAACAATAATATCCATCGTTGATGCATCAACATACCAAAGGCTGCTCCATGATTCACAATATAGGTCCAATGAAAAACATCAGGTACAACTGGTACAGATTCACCTAGCCTAAAATGACTGCGTACATACCATTTTGCTACTTGATCCAACATGAAAGTCAAGATACTTATGATGTATATCATCGTTTACGTCCTCCACGGTCAGCCCATTGTTGCAATAAGGCACCTAGATCCTGTTCTTTTTCTCGACGCTTTCCACCATTGCCTTTGTTTCTATCTCGCATAGGATTACCTTTTGAGTTTTTAGGACTTCTAGACTCTTGTCTTTCTCCCGTTTGTTGCTGACCATTCTTAGTTTGTGTATCTCCACGAGTGTTTCCAGTACCATTGCGTCTATGACCTTGACGGTTTGGATCTTTTGGTTTTTCTCGTTTCATGGATAAACCAATGCGGTTCCGTTTTGCATCGACAGAAATAATCTCTACTTCGATAATATCTCCTACTGCTAATACATCAGATGGATGTTCATGATAGGCACAAAACTCGCTTTTATGCAGCAGTCCATTGATTTTCACACCAAAGTCTACAAAGGCACCAAAGTCCACCACATTATGAACTGTTCCTTTTACCACGGTACCGACTTGAATATCTTCCAAACTCATAATTTGTTTCCGAGTCATCGGTGCTGGTAAATCTTCCCGTGGGTCACGACCAGGTTTTTGTAAGGCTTCTACAATATCTCGCACTGTAGGTACACCTGCTTCTAGCTGTTTCGCCAACTCTTCCACATCCACAGCTTGAAGTTTCGCCTTGGCCCTTTCCAACGTCCCTTTATCTCGTAAATCTTCTAGAGACATGCCCAATTGTGTTAGCACTCCTTGGGCAATCTCATAAGACTCTGGATGAACTGGCGTCGCATCTAAAGGGTTCTCCCCTTTACCGATGCGCAAGAAACCAGCACATTGTGTAAAGGCCGCAGGACCTAAACGAGCTACTTTCAATAATTGCTTACGACTAGTAAAAGCACCATGTTCCTTACGGTAGGCAATAATATTATTTGCCACGGTGCTAGAAATACCTGACACATGCTTTAATATCGCTGGAGATGCTGTATTGAGCTCTACTCCTACATGGTTTACCACAGTTTCTACCACTTGATCTAAGGTGGCACCCAATTGTTTTTGATTCACATCATGTTGGTATTGACCAACACCGATTGATTTTGGGTCAATCTTCACAGATTCCGCCAATGGATCTTGTACACGGCGCGCAATCGACACAGCACCACGGATAGATACATCTAAATCTGGCAATTCTTCAATAGCTAACTTAGAAGCGGAGTATACGGAGGCACCTGCTTCATTAGTGATAATATAATGACAATCTAAGCCTTCTTCAGCAATCATGGCAGATGTAAATTGCTCTGTTTCATAAGAAGCAGTACCATTGCCGATAGAAATCAAGGTCACACCATATTGACGAATCTTCTTCGCCAATTCTTGTTTGGCCCGCTCTGCTTGTTTATCACTCATTGTAAGATAGTACGCGCCATAATCTAGGACATTACCTTCCCTGTCGATAATGGCCATTTTACAACCGGTACGATATCCTGGGTCTAAGCCCATGATAACATGTCCAGATAAAGGTGCTTGGAGCAATAAATTGCGCAAATTCGTACCAAATACTTTGATAGCCTGCTCTTCTGCTTGTTCCGTCATAGCATTTCGTGTTTCACGTTCTAAAGATGGGTACAATAACCGTTTATATCCATCAGCAATAGCCTCTGCAATATACGAATGCTCTACCCTTGTATTACCTTGTACGGTATCTACCATATATTGGATAAACGTTTCATCCGGTACCACAAAGCTAACTTTTAAAGCCCCCAAGCTTTCTCCTCGATTCATCGCTAATACACGATGGGATGGAACTTGGCGGATTGGTTCCTTATATTCTTCATTGTACTGTAAGAATCCTTGGTTTACTTCTTCTTCGCCTACAAGCTCTGTCTTCATATGGCCTGTTTCCCACATGGCTTTACGCAAATATTGGCGAATATCTGCTCGTTCACTGGCTTCTTCCGCCACAATATCCATCGCTCCTTGTAAGGCATCTTCCACAGTCGGCACTTCTTCAGTAAGATACTCTGCCCCTAGTTGGCATAACGCTTCTTCTGTAGCCGTTGTGAACAATGCCTGTGCCAATGGTTCCAACCCTCTATCTCTCGCCATAGAAGCACGAGTTCGTTTTTTCGGACGGAACGGTAAATACAAGTCCTCTAACTCCTGTAATTTCATAGCTTTCGTAATGGCTAAGGACAATTCTTCCGTCAATTTGCCCTGTTCCTCGATAGACTTTGTCACTTCTTCTTTTCGTTGCAACAAATTGCGCAAATATTTCGTACGCTCTTCGATTTCACGTAATTGTTCATCTTTTAACTCACCAGTCACTTCTTTTCGATACCGTGCAATAAATGGTACTGTATTGCCCTCATCTAATAAAGTAATAGCCGCTTCTACTTGATGCGGTTTTACCCCTAATCCTTGGGCTATCACTACATGTATTTCCATTCTATTTCCGCCTTTCATACGTTACGAAATCATAGGACAATTCCTCATGCCCTGCGCCTTGTATACGCTCTACTTCTATCCATTCTGGCTTGGTATGCTCCGTAAACATCACATCCCCTGTGAAAGCTCGGTGTAATTCCGTCACATACAAACGATCTGCATAGGGCGCTAAGCTAGCATACACTTGAGCGCCTCCGATGCAGTACACCAAGTCTAAGTCCTTCGCCGCCTGAACCGCATCCTCTGGACTATGAAATACTTTTACACCTTCATAGGGTGCTGTGTAATCTAATTGCGACGTAATGACCCAATGTTCACGATTAGGCAACAAAAATGGTAAAGATTCTAATGTCTTCCGTCCCATTATGATAACATGCCCAGTAGTGCGTTTTTTAAAATATGCTAAATCTTCTGGAATGCGCCAAATCAGCTGATTGTCCTTACCTATAACGCCATTCGCAGCCACTGCTACAATCATTGCTAACATATAAAACTCCTTACACAGCCACTGTCATAGATAGCTTCCCTAAATGCTCATAACCTTCTAAGGTGATATCTTCTGGTGTAAAATCATAGAAATTTTTGATCTCTGGGTTTAATCGTAACACCGGGGCCTCTAAGGCTTCATGTTTACGTTCTAATTGAGTACGTAAAGCTTCTACATGGTTCTCATAAATATGAGCATTATTGATGACATGAGTAAATTGTCCTGCCTGCAATCCAGATACTTGGGCAATCATATGAACCAACGCTGCATACTGTGCTGTATTAAAAGGCACTCCTAATCCCATATCCCCACTGCGCTGGATAAGCATACAATTTAAACGACCATCGGTGACATCCCATAATGTTTCATAGGCACATGGTTGCAAGGCCATATCTGGCAAGTCTTCAATATTCCACAAGGTCACAATCATACGACGGCTTTGAGGATCCTTTTGTAGCATATCCAATAAATTGTCCAACTGCTTATATTTGGCAATTTGGTACCCATAGGCCTTACCGATCGTACCATCTTCACGCATCCATTCATCCCAAACTTTCACATTCATGGCCTGTAATTGGCGCACATCATTAGATTGTAATTGCCAAATCCAAAGTAATTCTTTAATGGCCGTTTTAAAAGCCACAAATTTCGTAGTTAAAATTGGAAATTCTTCTGCTAAATTGAACTGCATTACTTGATGCGGTAGTTTATAGGTCGCAATGCCTGTACGATTGTTGGCATAATACCCATGGTCTAATATATTCTCTATAATCTGTAAATATTGCGTATCTGCTAAACTCATCTATGCCTCCTTGTATGTGGAAATACTCTAAACTCTATTTATATTACTATCTGCCTCTAAATGTATATCTATATTTACATCTATCAACATGTGTATCTATAGCTATATATTACCTTTAAACTTGGCTATGATCTTCAAAAATTCATTGCCATATTTGCGTAGTTTCATATCTCCTACGCCTTTTACATTCGCCATATCTCCTAAGGTCAATGGTTCTTTTGCTACCATATCCAATAAGGTAGCATCTGAAAAAATCATGAATGGTTTTACCCCTTCTGTTTTTGAAAGTTCCAATCGATGCACACGTAAGGCCTCAAATAAAGAGTTTTCTTTTGTAGCTTTCGCCACGCCAGCTACACTAGACTTTCCACGCTTTTGTAATGGTCGATGCTCTCCGACTTCTATGGGTACATCTTTTACCGTTACACGTCCAGCCAATACTTCATGGCCCTGTTCCGTAACGGACAGAATCGGATATTGCCCTCCCGAAGAAGTAACATAGCCCATCGCCATTAAACGCTTAATAAAGCCTTTTACATCTTTATCTGCCCAGCGATTTAATTGTCCAAATACAGATAAACGGTGTAAACGAAACTTCTCAATACGCTCCGTCCGATTCCCACATAAGATATCCGCAATCATGGTCACACCATATCGTTCTTCTGTATTCCAAATCGTCTGTAATACGGCAGTCGCATCGGCAGTCACATCCACAGCCACTCGCGGTTCATCACAAGTACTACAATGATGGCATTGATCCCATGGCACTTGTTCACCAAAATAGGACAACATAAACTTGCGCAAACACATAGGTGTATGACAATAATCGATCATAGCTTGGAGCATATTCCGCTCAATTCGTTGTCGTTCTGGTGGCAAATCACTTTGGCTCAAAATATATTGATGCACCGCCACATCTTGCCCATTGTAAAGCAAAATACAATCTGCAGGAGCTCCATCCCGTCCAGCACGACCTGCCTCTTGGTAATAACTTTCCATATTTCGTGGCATTTGGTAATGAATCACATAACGTACATTACTTTTATCAATACCCATGCCAAACGCATTGGTGGCTATCATAACCTGCACTTCATCAAATGCATATCGGTTCTGTTGGTACTTGCGCTCTTCATCAGATAAGCCACCATGGTAATAGCCTGCTTTCACGCCGTATCTCAACAGCTCACGGTATACTTTTTCTACATTCGCCCTAGTGGCACAATAGACAATCCCCACATCGTTCGGATTGTGTAATACATAATCCCGTACATATTCCATACGCTTGCTTTCATGGATAACAGAGAAGGCCAAATTAGGACGATCAAATCCCGTAATATGCACACGAGCATTCTCCAATCCTAAGAGCTGTTTCATATCACGTTCTACTTCTTCCGTAGCACTGGCTGTAAAAGCCCCTACCACTGGCCTATGTGGCAAACTTTTAATAAAAGGTCCTATAGCCGTGAAAGAGGGTCTAAAATCATGACCCCATTGTGACACACAATGGGCTTCATCAATAATCACTTGGCTAATTGGTAGTCCTCTTAGAAACTCACAGAACCCTTCGGATTCTAATTTTTCTGGAGCCAAGTATAATAATTTAATCCGTCCTTCCCTTAGGTAGTAGAGAATTTTATTTTGTTCCTCTCGACTGAGGGTACTATTCATATAGGCTGCTGGCATACCTTGTTCTTTCAAAGTATCCACTTGATCTTGCATCAAGGAAATCAGCGGAGAAAAAACAATAGTAATGCCCGCCTTTAACATAGCTGGAATCTGAAAGCAAATCGATTTACCTGCCCCTGTAGGCATAATTCCTAGCACATCTTGGTTCTTTAACAAAGCTGTAACAGGTACCTCTTGAGCGGGGCGAAAACTGGAATATCCATAAAAATGTTGCAATGCTCGTAGGGCTCTAGCATCCATATGTCTTTCCTCCTTTCTAACAGTACATTCATCGAATCGTATCTATTTATTATACCATTTTTATGGGTTAGTATAAACTGTTTGAACTAGAACTATCCTTTATTTCCCTCAGTCATTTGTCATGATAGTCCACTTCTACTAAATGCCTTCCATACTAATTATTCACCTTATATAGGAGCACTTCCGATTCATAGATATTTCGTTTACATATTTCTTTATTGTATCATCATCACCATCAAATAGTTAGAATAAACATACTATTACCGCATTCACTTACACTACTGTTACGACGCTATTTTACTCTTCACTTGATGTAATGGCCTACGGCGTAAACCTATCTACCTAAATTACTATTACCATACCATTACGCTCTTTATACAATACGTATTGATACATAGTCCAATACGTTTACAAAAAATGTTGGCACCACTCTCAACGGAGTAGCCCCAACATTTCGTTTACTATGTGTATGTAATTATAAAATATGCATTTGTTCTGATGCATCGAACTCCGCTTGGATTTCTTTGCTTGGCTCATGGTCTAATAAACTAACTACAAAGATAGCAATGGTAGACAAGATGAAGCCTGGTACAATTTCATACAAGCCGAACCAACCAAATTGTTTCCATACAAGAACGGTTATACCACCCACTAAGATGCCTGCGATACAACCTTTCAGAGTCATACGTTTCCAGATCAAAGAGATTAAGATAGCAGGACCGAATGCAGCGCCGAATCCAGCCCATGCATAGGCAACCATCGTTAAGATATAGCTTTGTGGGTTCACCGCCATCACGATGGCAATAGCAGATACGATCAATACCGTTGCACGGCTAACCATAACCAATTCACGGTCCCCTGCATCACGAGCAAACACATTGCGATACAAGTCTTGTGACACTGAAGAGGCTGTTACCAATAATTGCGCAGACGCAGTACTCATGATTGCTGCCAATACAGCGGACCAAATTAAGCCTGCCACAAACGGATTAAATAAATGCTCGCTCATCACAAGGAATACTGTTTCTGCATCAGCATCCACTAGAGGTGTTGTTAAGTATACTTTACCAACAAGACCTACCGCCACCGCAGCTAACAAGGAGATAACTACCCAAATCATGGCAATGTTTGTTGCTTTTTTCAATTCTTTCGCATCGGAAATTGCCATAAAACGTACTAAGATGTGCGGTTGACCGAAGTAACCAAGACCCCATCCTAAGCTAGAAATGATACCTACCACTAAAGTGAACATATCTTGTTCCGGTCCCCAAATGGACAATCCTGCTGGGAACTCCGTAGCAATTAAGTTTGCTGTTTCTACAGGACCCCCTAAATACATGGCTGCCGTTACAGGTACTAGCAAGATGGCAAAGAACATCATCATCCCTTGAATGCAGTCTGTCCAACTTACAGCTAGGAAACCACCTAAGAAGGTGTAGAAAATAACTACCCCTGCTGTAATAAAGAGGGATGTCATGTAATCTAAGCCGAAGATAGTATTAAATAATTTACCACCTGCCACGAATCCAGAAGATGTGTAAATTAAAAAGAAAATAACGATGAAGATAGCAGATACAACCGGTACAATTCTTGAAGTATCATGAAAACGGTTTTTCAAATAATCCGGTATAGTTAAACTATTATTCGCTACCTCTGTATAATTGCGTAATCGTTTCGATACGAACACCCAGTTCAGCCAAGTCCCTAATGCCAAACCAATGGCAATCCATAACGCTGATATCCCTGTTGAGTAGGCAAATCCAGGTAAACCCATCAACATCCATCCACTCATGTCAGACGCTTCTGCACTCATGGACGTGATCCACGGACCTAGCTGGCGACCTCCTAAAATATAGTCGTCTAAGCTATTAGACTTGCGGTAATAATATACCCCGATGTACATCATGAGGCCTAAATACAATGCAAATGCCCCAATCACTTCAAAATTGTTGTACACCCTACTCCTCCTTTCCTAATCCTCATGCCTTTACTTATAATTCTATAGAATGCATTTAGCATTAATCTGTTTTATTATATCATAAAAATAACTCCCCGTTACTAATTTATTTTGTAATTCTATATTGCATATTGCAACACATTGGCTTATAATTTAGTTAATATATTAAACAGAAAGGAGATTATCATGAAATCTGCTAGTGTTAATGTTCGAATTAATGAAAATGTGAAACAACATGCTGAAGCTATTTTAGAAGACCTTGGCCTTAGTCGCGCTGTCGCTATTGATTTATTTTACCGACAAATTATATTACATAAAGGCCTACCTTTTGATTTAAAGTTAAATACACCACCTCTTAGTACAGCTGACTTCAGCCCTTCCGAATTAGAAGAAATTTTATCTCGTGGTGTTGAGGAAACAAACCACGGTCATGGACGTTCTGCTAAAGAATTTTTCACTACTTTACTAGGAGAGTAATTATGGAAACCTATGATGTACAACTTTCATCATTTGCGGAATACAATGTTTTAAATATCTATTGTTATATGGCTGAATCTTTCTCAGTAGAAACTGCTAAACATATTTCAAATAAAATTTATGAAGCTATAAAAAGTTTGTCATATCTACCACATCGATATCGTATTCTAGAGATAGCTAAATATACTAAAAACGTATATCATATCTATTCTTTTGAAAAATATGATATTTATTATAGTATCAACGAATTATATCATACTGTTACTATTCTTGCGGTATTAAACCAGCGCCAAGCGCCTAATTATAGTTTGTTCTTACAAGAATTTCCTACAGTATACGGGAAATACATATAGGTTTTTAATTAAAAAGGACCCCGCAGGGTCCTTTTTACATTTTCACATATTCTTATCGTTTGATGTTATAGAACACATTGCTACCACGGTATTGCGCCGTTTCTGCCAACATATCTTCAATGCGAAGTAATTGATTGTATTTTGCTACACGTTCGGAACGAGCTGGGGCACCAGTTTTGATTTGACCAGCGTTTACTGCTACAGCGATATCAGCAATTGTGGAATCTTCTGTTTCACCAGAACGGTGAGAGATCACAGCTGTATAGCCTGCACGTTTTGCCATTTCAATAGCATCGAATGTTTCTGTCAAAGTACCAATTTGGTTCACTTTAATTAAGATCGCATTCGCTGTATCTTCTTTGATACCACGGGACAAGCGTTCTGTGTTAGTTACGAATAAATCGTCACCTACTAATTGAACAGTTTTACCTAGTCGATCTGTCAATAATTTCCAGCCTTCCCAATCTTCTTCTGCTAGACCATCCTCGATGGAGTAGATTGGATATTTTTCACAAAGTTCCGCATAGTATTCTACCATTTCAGCCGCTGTTTTTACTTTGCCTTCACCAGCTAAGTGGTATTTACCATCTTTATAGAACTCAGAAGATGCTGCATCGATAGCAAATACAATATCTTTACCCACTACAAGACCTGCTTTTTCGATAGCTTCTGTAATCACTTGTAATGCTTCTTCGTTGGAACCTAAGTTAGGGGCAAAGCCACCTTCATCACCTACACCAGTTGCCAAGCCTTTCGCTTTCAATACACCTTTCAATGTATGGTATACTTCTGCACAATAGCGTAGGGCTTCCATAAAGCTTGTGGCACCAATTGGCATGATCATAAACTCTTGGATATCCACGTTATTATCTGCATGAGCACCACCATTTAAAATGTTCATCATTGGTACTGGCAATTCTTTTGCGTTCGTACCACCTAAATATTGGAATAATGGTAAATCATAGGATTCAGCTGCTGCACGAGCTACCGCCATGGATACACCTAAGATAGCATTAGCACCTAATTTTGCTTTATTAGGAGTGCCATCTAACTCAATCATTAACCCATCAATAGCCACTTGCTCAGATGCATCAAAGCCTAAAATAGCAGGTCCAATAATATCATTCACGTTTGCTACTGCTTGTAATACACCTTTGCCTAAGTAACGAGGAGACTCGCTATCGCGCAATTCCACCGCTTCAAATTGACCAGTAGATGCCCCAGATGGAACCGCTGCACGACCAATCGTACCGTCTTCTAAATATACTTCTACTTCTATTGTTGGATTGCCACGGGAATCCATAATCTCTCTTGCGTATACATCAGTAATTACTGCCATTGTTACTTCTCCTTATTGTACTAACAAACTTTCACCACTCATAGCTTCAGGCTGTTCAATACCGCCTAAAGCTAACATAGTTGGTGCTAAATCACATAGCCGACCTGGTCGCAAGGTTACACCCTCTGGAGCTCCCACTAAAATGAGTGGTACCAGATTCGTCGTATGCGCCGTGTGCGGAATTTCTGTGGTATGGTCCACCATGACCTCAGAATTTCCATGGTCTGCTGTAATTAACAATTGTCCTTTCATCTCTTGAATAGCTTTTACGATTTCTGAAAGCCCCACATCTACGGCTAAAATCGCTCGTTTTGCAGCTTCAAAATCACCCGTATGACCTACCATATCTGGGTTAGCATAATTCAAGATAATCATATCATAATCGCCACTGCGAATGGCGGATACAACCTTTTCCGTTACCTCTGGAGCACTCATCTCCGGTTGCAAATCATAGGTAGCTACCTTCGGAGAGGGCACTAAAATTCGATCTTCCCCAGGGAATACATCTTCCTTACCACCATTGAAGAAATACGTGACATGAGCATATTTCTCTGTTTCTGCAATACGCAATTGACGATAGCCACCCTTGGATAATACTTCTCCTAAGGTATCTGTTAATAATTCTTTATCATACACCACAGGTACTGGCAAGTCTGCTTCGTATCGAGTCATGCTCGCCACATAGGAACCTTGCAATACTCGTTTCCGTTCAAATCCAGTGAACTTCGGATCCACCACAGCACGCACCAATTGGCGAGCTCGGTCAGGACGGAAGTTAAAGAATAAGATCGCATCGCCATCTTGCATACCTTCGTACCCTTCTACCACTGATGGAATGACAAATTCATCTGTCGTTTCCTCTACATAGCTACGTTTTACCGCTTCATGGGCACAACCTACTTCTGTACCACTACCACAGACCATGGCATTGTATGCCAATTGTACTCGTTCCCATCGTTGATCACGGTCCATGCCATAATAACGGCCACCTATCGTCGCAATCGATCCTAAACCCAACTCGTTACAGTAGTGAGCTATATCATCAATATAGGCCAACGCACTTTGTGGAGGTACATCACGACCATCTAAGAAGGCATGAATGTATACCTTCGTTACACCTGCTGCTTTGGCACCACGAATCAGTTCTTTCAAGTGATCAATATGAGAGTGGACACCCCCATCCGATAACAAGCCTACTAGATGCAAAGCTTGTTTAGCCCCTTCTTCATAGGCTTTCACCAAGGTAGGGCGAGTGAATAAGGTCCCTTCTTGTGCTTCTTTTGTAATGCGCGTCAATTCTTGGTACACAATACGCCCTGCACCGATGTTCAAATGGCCTACTTCAGAGTTTCCCATTTGTCCATCCGGCAAACCCACCGCCATACCAGATGCTTCTAGTAAGGTATGAGGACACGTGTCCCACAGATCTAAAAATGTTCGGGGGTTCGCTTGCACCACCGCATTTGTTGGGTCTTGACCGTCCCCGATGCCGAATCCATCAAGGATAGTTAGCATCACTGGTCCTTTTAATTTTGCCATACTCTACCTCAAACCTATATTAACAAGCTTTAATAATGCCTGTGAAAGTCTCTGCTTCCAAAGAAGCACCGCCCACTAACGCACCATCTACATGGACTTGAGCTAAAATATCTTTTGCATTCTCCGGCTTTACACTGCCACCGTACAGAATGCGCACTTGTTCTGCAATTTCAGGCGTATACATAGCAGCGATTTTCTCACGAATACTTTGGCATACTTCCCCAGCTTGTTCCGCTGTGGCTGTACGACCTGTGCCGATGGCCCAAATCGGTTCGTAGGCAATCACTACTTCTGTCATTTCTTCCGCTGGCACTCCATGCAATCCCATTTCTAATTGGGAATGAATGAACGCCACCGTTTCTCCACTTTCACGTTGGTTTAAACTTTCACCTACGCAAAGGATAGGGCTCATGCCATGTTGTAAGACAATGCGTACACGCTTGTTCACGCAGCGATCCACTTCTTTAAAGATAGAACGTCGTTCAGAATGCCCTACAATTACATAGGACACACCTAAATCTGTCAACATCGAAGGAGATACTTCCCCTGTATAGGCACCAGATTCTTCATGGAACACGTTTTGTGCTCCTACACGAACCTTAGTGTCTTCCGCCAAATCAGCTACAGTGCTAATGGCTGTAAACGGAGGGCATACCACCACTTCACAGCTAGTATCCGACACTAATGGTTTCAATTGTTCTACGTATACTGTGGCTTCCGTATTCGTCATATGCATTTTCCAGTTCCCTGCAATAATCGGTTGTCGCATGATAACCTCCTATGCCTCTTGTAAGGCTGCAATACCTGGTAACACTTTGCCTTCTAAATATTCTAGAGAGGCGCCGCCACCAGTGGAAATATGAGAAATTTTGTGACTTAAACCGCTTTTTTCAATGGCCGCTACCGAATCACCACCGCCTACAATTGTGGTCGCACTCGCCTCTGCCACCGCTTTCGCTACCGCATTGGTACCACCTGCGAAGGCTTCCATTTCGAATACGCCCATAGGACCATTCCAAACGATCATTTTCATCGGTGCTAAGGCCTCTGCGAATAGCTCACGGCTCTTCGGTCCAATATCTAACGCCATCCAGCCCTCTTCAATGGCTGTGGCATCCACCACCTTGTGATTAGCAGTTTCACTGAAAGCATCAGCTACTACGAAATCTACTGGCAACAATAAATTAGTATTCGTTTCCTTCGCACGAGCGATTAATTCACGAGCTAACTCAAATTTATCTGCTTCTACCAAGGAAGTCCCTACATTAAGACCTTGGGCCGCTACGAAAGTATTGGCCATACCACCACCGATGATTAGCACTTCTACTTTTGGTAATAAGTTAGAAATGACTTCAATTTTGTCACTCACCTTAGCACCGCCGATAATAGCTGCAAATGGGTGTTCTGGATGCTCTACAGCACCGCCTACATAGCGAATTTCTTTTTCTAATAAGAAACCAGCTCCCATTGGCAAGTGTTTTGTAATCCCTTCCACAGAGGCATGGGCACGATGAGATACGCCAAAGGCATCATTTACACCTACTTCTGCTAAGTCAGCTAAGGCTTTCGCAAAGGTAGGGTCATTTTTTTCTTCTTCTTTATAGAAACGAAGGTTTTCTAAGACAACTACATCCCCAGATTTCATTTCGGACACAGCTTGCGCTGGAATCTCACCAATGCAATCTTCTACGAAACGAACTGGTTGTTTTAATAGTTCACTCAATCGTTTGGCGCAAGGAGCCAAAGTAAACTCTGGTTTACGCTCTCCTTTAGGGCGACCTAAATGGGATGCAATGACAACTTTTGCCCCTTCGCTAATCAAATGGCGCAAGGTAGGTAAGGTCGCACGAATCCGTGTGTCGTCAGTGATAACACCATCTTTCAAAGGCACATTAAAATCAACTCGTACAAATACAGTTTTATTTGCTACATTCATATTTGCTAGTGAAAGTTTCATACTGTCTCCTATATACACAATACATATGCCAAAAAGGGACTACTCTCGTAGTCCCTCGCAGATTATAAGCCTCGTTTGCTCATGTACACAGCTAGGTCAACAATACGAGAGGAATAGCCCCACTCATTGTCATACCAAGCTACTACTTTTGCCATATTGCCTTCCATCACCATTGTCAAGTCAGCATCTACGATAGAACTACGAGCATCACCATTGAAGTCTTTGGATACTAATGGCAAATCAGATACGCCAAGAATACCTTTTAACTCGCCTTCAGCTGCTTTGCGGAATGCCGCATTGATGCTTTCTTTAGTTGCTTCTTTTTCAAGTTCTACTACTAAGTCTGTAACAGACACATTTGGAGTAGGTACACGAAGAGCAAAGCCGTTCAATTTACCTTTCAATTCAGGTAATACTAAGGCCACTGCTTTCGCTGCACCTGTGGTAGTAGGAATAATAGACATCGCTGCTGCACGAGCACGACGTAAGTCTTTATGTGGTGCATCCAAAACACGTTGGTCATTAGTGTAAGAATGTACTGTTGTCATCATACCACGTTTAATACCAAATTCTTGATGCAATACTTTTGCAAATGGAGCTAAGCAGTTTGTAGTGCAGCTTGCATTAGATACAACATGGTGTGTCGCTGGATCATATTCACTTTCATTCACGCCCATTACGATAGTTTTATCTTCATCTTTACCCGGTGCGGAAATAATTACTTTTTTTACAGTGCCACCCAAATGAGCTGCTGCTTTTTCACGAGAACGGAACACACCCGTACATTCGATAACCACTTCTACCCCTTCGGAGGACCAGTCTAAGTTTGCTGGATCACGGTCACAGAATACACGTGTTTTTTTGCCGTCTACCACTAAATATTCACCTTCTACAGACACGTCACAGCTTAAGTTGCCATGAATTGAGTCATGTTTAAACAGTAAAGCGGAACCTTCAATATCACCAGTATCATTAATGGCTACTACTTCCACCTCTGGGTTGTTAAGAGCTGCGCGCATGACGCATTTACCAATACGACCAAAGCCATTAATACCAATCTTCACTGCCATAATCAATTCCTCCTAAAAAATCTTGTATTATATAAGTTGTTATACCTCTATTTTACAAGACTATTGGGGTTGGTGCAAGTTTTTTGTCCTCATCAATAGAAAGCCATTTACCTAATGATGCTAGATAAGAAGATAGAGGAAAGTTGCTCCTCTCCGTTCAACTTTCCTCTATTATATCTACCCAAATTTTGTTACGACTGATACATTACTCACTATGGTAATGTATACACATCACTTCTTATTCTTCAATGAAGTAATCTTTTTCGCGAACCATACATGCGCTGTTTCAGACTCCAATAATGATAAGTCCGTTGTAACTCTCCCAACTGTTCAGTTAATGCGCCCCCTTGCAACAATGCCCGTACCAACTCAGCAGACTTTATAAATAATTCGTCAATCTTAGCTGCTTTTACATAGTTAATGCATCCTTCATTACTAATGATGACATCTACTAAGCTTACATACTCTTCTACAATTCCATCATTAAACTTGGCACATTCTAGTTGGTTTTGATCAATGGCCAAATTCATACAAGTACAAAGCATACACATATATTCCACCGCCCCTTCCAGCTTCTTTGGTGTTAATGCCGTATGCAATTGTTCCTTGGCTACTGTCAAAGACGTACTAAAAAGGATTTTATAAAAACCCGTTTTATCCAATGTATACTCGTATCCATCCATAGCTTTTTCCCTCATTCGATTTCCTATTAATTTCATACGTTCTTATACATAGTCTTTTACGCTCGCCCGACATAGGGTCCCTCCTTTCTTATAGTGTATATGCATCATTTTTCACTAGGACCTCCTAGCCTCCTCTATTTTTATATAACTTTTTGCAAATTATTATCATCCTAATTTGTGACTATCATATATAAATTTCTACAAAACGTCAATTATTTTTCATCATGAAAGCTATATAAAATAATCATAATAGATCTTATTTCAAACTATCTTGATGATGTTTCTCCCTAGATTATGCTATCTATATTCTTATAACTCTTATTACTAACAATACGCTCTTTGCAAGAATAATTACCATATTTCAACACAAAATAAAAAAGCAGATACTGTTACACAGTATCTGCTAATCGTTGGTGCCGGAGGTGGGACTTGAACCCACACGGTGTTACCCGCTTGATTTTGAGTCAAGTGCGTCTGCCATTCCGCCACTCCGGCTCGTCAACGATATTAGTATACACAGAGACAAAAAAAATGTCAATCTTTTTCTACCTTTTATAGTATACCTAAAACGCAAAGTAGAATTATTAATTTAACATCAATCTATACTCTTACTACTGTTTCCGTTGACTATATACTTCACAGGAATCTACAAAAGCTTTCGCCGCAGCTTCACTACCTGAAAAATTAATATGCAAATAAGAGGCTAACACATTCTTATGTGCATATCCACCTTGATAGGCTTTAGGTTTACGTCCACCTACTAATTCAAATGCCCATGGAAATGGACTTTGGGTCGGCGTCATTGTGGAAAAATGAAACTCATGTCCACGCAAAGTATCTTTTACAGATCCTAAAATGCTTGGCTCCAGCATAGTGGCACTTACATAACCTACACGTTGTAAGGTTTGTTGCATTTCACAGGTAGCTGGTACAACCCCTACCATCGGGTAGGTATTCCCTTCAAAATCTGTCACTGCTTCTGTCATATACATGAGACCGCCACATTCCGCATAAATTGGCATCCCTTTTTCACTGGCCTTACGTATACTATCTTTCATAGATGTATTGTATCCTAATTGAGACAAAAACATCTCTGGAAAACCTCCGCCAAAAAAGATTCCATCTACATCTGGTAAAACTTGATCTTTTAGAGGACTAAAATAATGCAGCTCAGCCCCTTCCGCTTCTAATGCTGCTAAACTAGCTGGATAATAAAAAGAAAAAGCTTCATCCATGGCGATGCCGATACGCGCTCGTTTATTAATCGTCCCTACCGTTTCTACTTCCTCAACTGCTAAATCAGGAGCACTTTGAGCCAAATCTACTAAGGCTTCCAAATTCACCATGACTTTCACAGCTTCTCGAATAGTAGCAATAGCATCCGTAGGATCAATTTCTGTCACTGGTGTCAATCCTAAGTGACGTTCTGGTGATTGCATGCGTTCGTCACGACGAATGGCACCTAGTACGGGAACACCCAATTTCTTCATCGCCGTCCGTATCATATGTTCATGATTATCCGACCCTAATCGATTCAAAATAACCCCACCAAATTGTACCTCTGGATCATAATCTCGAAAGCCTTTAGCAATGGCTGCCGCACTTTCTCCCATTGCCTTACAATCGATCACTAACACCACTGGTGCATTTAAATCTTTGGCTACTTGCGCCGTGGAACTAATACCTTCACGGCCCCCATCATATAGCCCCATTACGCCTTCTATAATGGAAATATCTGCCGTTTCTGCTTGTCCTGCAAAAAAAGGTATTAATTTATGTGGTGGCACAAGCCATGTATCTAAGTTGTAACATTCTCGTTGGCTAGCAATTTTATGAAAGCCCGGATCAATATAATCCGGGCCTACTTTAAATGCCTGTACTGCTTTGCCTTGCTCTGTCAAAGCCGCCAAAAGCCCTGCTACAATGGTTGTTTTACCGACACCTGAGTTGGTGCCTGCTATGACAATTCTTGGTCGTTGTACAGTGTTCATAACATACCTCTTAGCGATCTTTACGCTTCGCCAAAATTGTAGATAAATAATTTAGTTTTGTATCAGATGACAAAGTATCTACATTGCGATAGACTTCTTCCTCTGGCAATCCAACACGAGAAATCATTACCGCTTCATCTGCCATATCATGTTTGCGAAGTGTTTCTTGTACTTCCGCAAAGTTTCTATACACTTTCATAATGACTGCATCATCAGCTACGGCAAGTACAGCATCAATTTTTTCCTTTGGTGCTGTGGCTGGAATAATCGCTAATACTTCTTCTTTTTCTACAATTGGGTACCCCAAGTGAGATCCGATTGCACAGAATGCAGTAACACCCGGAATAGTTTCAATATCAAAACCAGCAGATTCTACTAAGCGATATACATACATGTATGTACTGTAAAACATTGGATCTCCCAATGTTAAGAATACAACTTTTTTACCTTCTTCGAGTAATCCAGTAATGATTTTACGTGCTTCTTCCCAGCCTTTAGATTGTTCATTATCATCCAATACCATTGGGAATACAACAGGTACGATTTCTGTATGTTCTTGAATATATGGTTCTGCAATATGTAAGGCTACAGAGCCATCTTTCTTTTCTGTTTTCGGTGTAATGATAACATCTGCTTCTCCCACAATACGAGCAGCTTTTACAGTCATCAATTCAGAATCCCCAGGACCTACACCTATACCATATAATTTACCTTTCATCAGGACACCCCTTTTATCTATCAACATGGAACTAGTAAGATTTACTACTTCTAATCTACTATAACTTGTTTAGTATATCATGATTACCCATGAATGTACACGAAATACTCTTCTATACACTACTGGAAAATCCCTTAACCATCAAATTATCATGAATCATAACGTTATAATCTTTTTTGATATAACCCTTGCATAGCATCTGCCAAATGATCCACATAAATATCTTGAATTTCTTTGTATTCTCCAAGACCCTTTTCATAGGGTACCACTTCATAGCCTGCTGTTGTTAATTCAGAAAGCAAACTGTCTTCTTCCTCTCCGAATAAATCATTCAAGGCATGGTCACCACAAACTAATAATAATGGGTGTAAATGTACTTTTTTACGTTCGTGACCTTCTCGTTCCCATCGTGCCAAGATATCTTCCGGAGTTGGAAAGTTCTCCAAGGTAGCAACAGATATATTACGGAACCCTTCATATTGTAATTTCAATTGTAGTACTGCGTAAGATGCATTTCCTACATTAAATCCCCCATGGCCTACTAAAAGTAAATCTTCTGTTGTAGGAACCTGTAAGGCTTTAATAAATCGATCAATCAGGGTTTGATAATCATCTGGTACTTCCTCCTCTTGTCCCATGAAATACAGAAGAGGTCTACCAAATACGATGTCTTGTACAGAACCCTGTCCATTGAAAGCCATAATATTTTTGCGAAGCTTATCAAACTCTGCACCACCTACTAAATGTGTAGGCTGTACAATGATACGTTCATACCCTTCCGCCACAATCGATTCCATGGCCTCAATTTCATTTTGAAATACAATATTTCTATCTTTCAAACGTTTAATGACAATACGTGATGTAAAAGCCACTCGAACTTCATGTTCCGGGTTAGCCTTACGAATGTCCTCTACTACTGGAAAGATTTGTTTTTCTCTAGCACTATCCACTGTAGAGCCAAAAGATGTGACTAATATAATCTCTTTCATGTTATACCTCATACTTAAATTAAGAATATACCTAATCTATAGTGTATAAGAAAAATAGAGTTCTGTAAAATAAATATAAGTCATCAACCAAATTCTTCTCACACTAATGGATTACACTACTTCAATATAGACTTCTTATTTTTATGTCCAATACCTGACGTAGTATAGTAAAGTCGAACATAAAAGAGCTATACCTAATTGTTTACTTAACAACTAAGTATAGCTCTCCATATATATTACTTCACGGCAATCGCAATGTCATCATGTTCTACTACTACATGAATTGTTTTACCTTCTCCAGCTTTTCCTTCTAAGATAGCATCAGAAATTGGGTCTTCTACTAACCGTTGGATGGCTCGTTTTAATGGTCTTGCCCCCATAGCAAAGTCAGTTCCTTCTGCTACAATTTTTTCCATAGCTTCATCAGATACTTCTAATTCCATCCCTTGTTCATGTAATCGTGTTGTCACCGATTGCAATAGGATACGAACAATTTTTTGTAATTGCTCTGTTTCTAATGCATGGAATACAATCATTTCATCAATACGATTCAAAAACTCTGGACGGAAATGAGATTTCACAGCTTGGAGCACATCTTTTTTCATAGATTCTTTATCTTTTCCACTTTCATGTTCTCCTTTAGCCGCTAAGAATCCCATAGCTGCCGTATCTTCTTTGAGATATTTCGCTCCTAAGTTACTTGTCATAATGATGACTGTATTTCTGAAATCAACAGTACGACCTTGGTTATCTGTTAATCGTCCATCATCCAACACTTGCAATAACATATTAAAGAAATCTGGATGCGCTTTTTCTACTTCATCGAAGAGAACTACGCTATATGGGCGGCGACGAACAGCCTCAGTTAATTGACCGCCTTCATCATATCCAACATAGCCCGGAGGCGCTCCCACTAAACGGCTCACCGCATGTTTTTCCATATACTCTGACATGTCGATGCGAATCATAGCATTTTCATCACCAAATAAATTAGATGCCAAGGATCTAGCTAGTTCTGTTTTACCAACTCCAGTAGGACCTAAGAATAAGAAGGATCCAATAGGGCGTTTAGGGTCTTTTAATCCAGCTCTAGCACGGCGGACAGCTTTTGATACAGCTACTACAGCTTCATCTTGACCAATCACACGTTGATGCAATTCTTCTTCCAAACGTAATAATCGTTCTGATTCTTCCTCTGCCACACGGGAAACAGGAATTCCACTCCACTCAGACACTACTGCAGCAATTTCAGATTCTGTAACCACTAACTTAGCTTCGCTATCTTTTTTGCTATCTTCTTGTTTTGATGCAATGTCAGACTCTAATTCTTTTTCTTTATCACGAAGTGTAGCTGCTCGTTCAAAATCTTGAGCTGTCACAGCTGCCTCTTTTTCTTTTTGCACTTGTACTAACTCATCTTCTAATGCTTTCACATCTGGAGTTGCTGTAAATACAGCCATACGTACTTTAGACGCTGCTTCATCCATTACATCGATTGCCTTGTCTGGCAAGAATCGATCTGCAATATAACGACTTGATAAGTGTACAGCCGCTGCCAAGGCTTCATCTGTAATTTGCACCTTGTGGAATGCTTCATAGCGATCACGTAAGCCTTTCAAAATAGATAAAGCATCTTCTTCACTTGGTTCTCCTACTTGTACTGGTTGGAAACGACGTTCTAAGGCAGCATCCTTCTCAATATGTTTCTTATATTCATCTAATGTAGTGGCACCAATCACTTGGAAATTACCACGAGCTAAAGCTGGCTTTAGAATATTCGCCGCATCCATAGCTCCGTCTGTAGCGCCTGCTCCAATCAAAGTATGAATTTCATCAATAAATACAATCATATCATCATGTGCTTGTACTTCATCCATCACTTTTTTCAAACGCTCTTCAAACTCACCGCGGTATTTTGCTCCAGCTAACATGGAACTTAAGCTTACCGAAATAATGCGTTTATCTCGTAATACATCCGGCACATCACCACTGACAATACGTTGTGCTAAGCCCTCAGCAATAGCCGTTTTACCAACCCCAGGTTCCCCGATAAGGACTGGATTATTTTTTGTGCGACGGCTTAAAATCTGAATTACCCGTTGAATTTCTGTATCACGACCAATGACAGGATCAATCTTGCCTTGTTTTGCACTTTCATTAAGATCTGTAGCATAATCAGAAATTTCACCTAAGTCACTAGCTGGTGTTGGATTAGAGCTTTGTTCTTCACCGCCTACAATAGCATTTACTTTTTCTACTACATCTTCTGGACGAATTCCTTTCGATGCCAATAATTGCATGGCTACACCGCCACCATCGTACAATAGGCCCAATAAAATGTGCTCTGTACCGATGTAGTTATGACCACGACTATTGGCCGCTTGCTGCGCTAAATCCAATACATGTTTCGTACGCGGGGTCATTTGCAATTGCCCACCACTATGCGTACCTTTACCAACTGTACGAATCACTTCTTGCTCCAAAGATTTCCCTTGTACTCCTAGCGCTGCCAATGCACGAGCAGACACTGATTTTTCTTCTTCTACAAGACCTAACAACAAATGCTCAGTTCCCACATAATTATGTTTAAATTCTATCGCTTTTTCTTGGGCAATCGCTAACGCACGTTTTGCCCCTTCTGTATATCTTTCTATCATATTGTTCCTCCTTTTGTACCTCGTAATAAGGTATCTCGTATTACTTGTGCTCGTTGACTATCACGTTCCTGCGTACCCATTGACTCTTTCCCCACCAATTTAGCTAGGAAATTTGGTCTTGTAATGACTAACATTTCATGAAAATTCATGGTCACATCGATTAATTTCATATCTATGCCTAATTGCACATCACTCAATAAAGCCAAGGCTTCTTCTCCTGAAATACGGCGTGCATGGGTCAAGATACCATAAGACCTCCACACCTTATCTTCTATACCTTCTTTATCAGTAGTCCACAATTCAGCTCTAGCTTTTTCTTCTTCTTTTACAACGCCTTGTACAATCTGTGAAAGTTGTTCAATTGTTGCTTGTTCACTAATTCCCATGGTTTGCTGATTAGAGATTTGATATACGTGTCCTAAGCCCTCAGACCCTTCGCCATAGAGACCTCGTACAGAATACCCCATGCGGATTATACTACGGATGATACGTTGTAATTTACCCGTCATTGACAACGCTGGGACATGGACCATCACAGATGCTCTCAGCCCCGTTCCTACATTGGTAGGACAGGCAGTTAAGTATCCAAAGTCTTTAGAAAATGCATAATCGTATTTACTTTCAATGACATCATCTACAGCTATAGCTCGTTCATACGCTTTCTCTAGCTGCAATCCCAATTCCATCGACTGAATCCGTAAATGATCTTCTTCATTCACCATAATAGAAATACGAGAATCTTCAGAAATAATAACACTACGTTCTTGAATTTGATTAGCTAAGTTTGGGGAAATCAAATGTTTTTCTACTAATACATCTCGTTCAATAGGACTTAAAGATTCTAAGTTAATTTTTGAAAAACTTTTACCATAGACTGTTTGTAAAGGGGTAATCATAGAACGCATATACCCATCAACTTTAGTCAAATCATTGATATCTCCTCGATTGGTAAACGGTATCCCCTTAAAGTTTCTTGCTAATCGAATACGACTAGATAACACGATACGATGATCTAAACTTGTATCTTTCATCCAAGGCGACAGCGCCTCATCTAAAATTGTATGTAACATAGACCCTCCTTAATTTGATACTTTAGACTGTTCTAAAGACTTAATTTCATCACGAATCTGTGCAGCTCTTTCAAATTGCTCTTGCTTTACCGCCTGAATTAAGTCATTCCGTAGTTGCTTAATGGTTTGCTCTACTCTCAAATCTTCTGCTCCTCGTTGAGGAATACGGCCTTCATACGATGTAGATCCTTGAATGCGCTTAATGAGTGGCACTAAATGTTGTTGAAACGCCTCATAGCACTTATCACAACCTAATCGACCTTGATGATTAAATGCAGATATAGTCATTCCACATTGTGGACACGCACTCAATTTGCTGTTACCTAACGCACTTTGAGGATACATCACATTGGCAAAAAACTGATTATTGAAAAAGGTATCATCAAACATGGAAGAAAACATGGATCCCGTTCCCTGCTCTTTTTGATTTGCACATTGTTGGCAATAATGATGCTCCTCTTTCACTCCATTTACAATCGATGTCATATGGACATTAGCATTTTCTTTCCCACAAGAATCGCATTTCATAGCCTACACCTCCTCATTTACGATATTCATAATAGCTTGATAGAAACGCTCTGCTGCTTCCTTTCTACGTTCTACTGGAACATCTTGTAAAATTCTAACAAATGCTTCATGCAACATAGCTGCTTCACGCTTTGTAATGCGCGCTTCTTTCATATGTTGAAACAACACCTGGTCAATGTGACCAATTGTAATAACGGGTTCCTCTTCATTACGTTTTTTAGTTTTCTCCAAGGGAATCAGGACTTGTGTTCTTACAGGTTCCATAACTCTAGTAATTGTGATGGATCCACCTAATCCCCGTCTGGATTGAACTATGAATCCCCTGTCATTTGAAAATCGTGTACTCAGCACATAACTAATTTGTGAGGGCGCACAATCCAAAGTCTCGGCTAGTTCATTTCTTCTCAGCGTAATACCTTCCTGTTCTTCCAATAATTTCGTCAGTATAAACTGTTCAATCTTATCTGCTAAAATACTCATAATATAACCTCATTTCTTCCATCTATGATGTACTATCTACTATAATGCATTCCTGTACATACACATCATCAGTCATTATATACATAGAACATCTAGATTTGACTTTTTGCTCTTTTCTATGGTTAGATTATATCTGACTTTTTGACCTTTGTCAAATACTTTTTTGACTTTTTGACTATTTAGTTAAAAAAAATAAAACTAAATGACATTTACCATTTGTCATCTCTCTATACGTTGACAAAAAAAGTAGCCTTTCCATCGGAAAGGCTACCCATATTCTTATGTTAGCAAACAACATCACTCTTACAAACATCAACTTTATATCTAGTTATATTTCTTGTGTTAGGTTTTGTTTTGTGTGTTTTATATGTGTGTTAGGTTTTATGTGTTTTGTGTGTTTTAGGTTTTGTGTGTTTTGTTTGTTTTGTTTGTTTTATGTTTTATATGTGTGTTAGGTTTTTGTTAAACTTGATATAAAATTCTCACTTTACTGTAAGAGTGAGTATAGCAATTATTGACGGCTACCTAATTTGGAGTCCAAGAATAATTGTGCAGAACGACTATCTTGTGCAAATGTAAATTGATCTACTAAGTCAGTTGCATTCGCTTCTTCTTCTACTTGTTCTTCTACGAACCAGTTCAAGAAAGATACTGTTGCATAATCTTTTTCTTCTAATGCTAATGCATATAAGTTGTGGATTTTGCCAGTAATCATTTGCTCATGAGCCAATACAGCTTTTGCTACTTCTAAAGGATTAGTCAAAGTAGATGCCGTATTTTTTACATCACCTAATGTTACTTTTTCATTGTTGCTTTGTAAGTAATCAATGAATTTGAAAGCGTGAGTTACTTCTTCTTGGTATTGTGCACGTAACCATGCAGAGAAACCTTTGAAGTTAGCATCAGCCATAGCTAAGGAAAGAGCTAAATATGTGGATGCTGCGTTAAATTCGAAAATTACTTGCTCATTAAGAGCTTGTGCTACTTTTTGATTCATCTTTTTATACCTCATATATACTTATATAAACTAAAATTAAAATCGATATGTTCTCATATCTTGACATCATTATAGCAGACAAATCGAAATAAATCAATCTTCTTTTTCTATTTTTTTCGATTTTTTATCATTTGTTTTTAATTTTGATAACGACTATAAGTTATACAGACTGAAATGCTCAATCATTCATGCATAGCTTACTAAAAGAGAGTATACTATCTATGCAAGAACTTTCATTTTATTATATATACCATTATACACATTGGAGGTGAGATGTATGATGAATCTAATCAGTCGTGCTTTTACCCGAGCAAAACAAAATCTAAGTTCCCATAAGGTAAAAGTATATATCGTCTCTGGTTTTTTAGGTGCTGGAAAGACAACATTCATTCAGCAACTCATACAAGAATTGCCAGATCCAACAAGAATTTTAGTATTAGAGAATGATTTTGGCCAAGTGAACTTGGATGGAGCCATTCTTCGAGAAAAAGGATATACTGTTCGTGAACTTACATCTGGCTGCATTTGTTGTAGTTTAGCAGGAGATTTCCGTAGAGCTTTAGTAGATATTTTAGACACTCAAGATGTGGACTATATTATCATTGAACCATCTGGGGTTAGCCAATTATCGGACATCCTCGCCATTTGTAAGGATTCATCCATTGCTAAACGCATTGAACTCACTGGTTGTGTATCCATTGTGGATGCCATGCGAGCTCCTATGTATTATAAAAACTTTGGCGTCTTCTTTAAAGATCAAATTGCTTATTCTAGTCAAGTCTTCATTAGCCATCAAGAGGATGAGCATCTATTACAAAACACCTTAGAAATTATTCGTCACCTAAATCCATCTGCACCTGTTTATATCGCGGCATGGAAAGAAATTCAGCTTTCAAAATATATTTCTATGTATCCTCGAGAGCAAGCTGTCTCTTCTTTGTCAGCTAGCAAGAATATTGAAAACCACAAAGGTCATCATACAGCTCGGAATCATCCTGAGATTCCTCACCATGACCACATCGCTCATCATGCACAGGCCAAAGATGCTTTCTTGACATGCACCGTAGAATGCACCTTGCCTCGCACCATCGATGAATGGCAAGATCATTTGAAAGCCCTCATCGAAACGAATACAACTGGTCATATCTTACGCTTGAAAGGATGTATCCCTCTTTCCACAGGTGGGCAAGCTTTGGTACAATACAATGGAACTGGTTTAGAGATTACTCCTACCACATTACATGATTCATATTTAACCATCATTGGTCCTTCTTTGAACAATGATGCGTTGCAGTCTTTTATTAATGGAACAATGTAACACCTATGAAAACTATCCCCACCCATGTAGTGATGGGCTTTCTTGGTTCAGGAAAGACAAGCGCCATCACTGCTGGTATTGAAAGTCATAAAATTTCAAATGTTCTTCTCTTTCAATTTGAGCAGGGCTTACAAAGTCCTGCTCTTTCCAACGAGAGATCACACACCTTCTCCATCGATGATGATCCCAAGAACACTATTTCCGTTTGTCAGCAAGTATTACAAAATCACCAGTATCGTGAACTTTGGATCGAATGGAATGGCATGGGCTCCTTAGAAAGTTTTGAAGAACTTTTCCTTCGCTCTCCCTTAGGAGATATGTTAGACATTAAACATATCTATTATGTAACCTATCCACAATGGATTGAGGAGCAACTACCTTATTTAGGAGAAATTCCACTTTCACAAATTCGTTATAGCAATACCATCATACTTGGTAACACTACACAAGAAAATGCTAAAGAATATACTGAATTAGCGCCTAATAGCACTTGGATTGCCTCTGGAGATGTGAAGCAATGGCCTATTACAAAACCTATACAAATATCTAAACCTAAATGGAAACAATATGCTATCATTCCTATCCTATTAACTTTAGGATATATGTTTTATGCACAGCCAAATTGGGTGACCATGACAACGGCTATCCTATTACAGATGATACCATTCTTACTTTTAGGAACAGGTATTTCTGTCATAGTGGAACAATACGCCTCTCCTTATCGCATAGAAAAATATTTGCATCGGTCTCCTATGTTTGCCTATATACTAGCGATTATTATGGCTTGCACAGTGCCACTCTGTGACTGTGCGGTAATCCCTATCTTACGTAGCCTAACACGGCAAGGTATGGAATCGAAAGTTAGCCTATTCTTTACGATGATTAGTCCTTTACTAAATCCTATTGTGCTACTCTCCACTTATTATGCGTTCCCCAAAGAACCTCTGATACTCTGGGGAAGACCTTTACTAGGAATAGTACTAGCATTCATAGTGAGCCAGTATTGTGGGCCCCGTATTTACGGTCGTACCGATGCCTTCCCACCATGGAAACAGTTAACCCTGGTAAAATCGCTGTCAAGAGACGTAGGATTTTTCGGACGATTGCAAGAAGAAACCTTACGCCTATTGCCCTTTATCATAATTGGGTCTATACTAAGTAGTGGGTTACAATTATTTTTACCTAAACAATGGTTGCAAGATATTTCCTTATCTGGCTCCATTTTAGTTATCTTTGGTATGATGGCACTCGCCTTTTGCGTATCTATCTGCTCTACTGCAGATGCCATTATCGCCCGGTCCTTTATGAACGTCATTCCTTTACCTGGAATTTTAGCATTTCTAATTTTTGGACCATTATTAGATATCAAAAACTACGTTCTATTACGTAATCTGTTCCCTAATTCCTTTGTGAAAGTATATAGTCTTTCCATTATTCTAGGAACAACAATTATATGTATACTATTTTCGTTCATAGGAGGTTATGCACTATGAAATACATTCCTACCATCAACATTCACGCCGCCGTAGAAATCGTGGCCTCTGCTAGTTGTAGCCTATCTTTGTTGTATTTATTAACAACAGGCTCCATCTATCGTTTAATTGCTCCTAATTCCTATATCATCGCTTTATTATGGGCATTAACTTTACTATTATTGTGGAGCACGATTAAAGCAAGTAAAAACATATTCCGTAGGTCCTATGGATCATCGTATCGAAATGCCATCTTGTACGGATTATGTACCTTATTATTAAGTCCATCCATCTTCCATGCCCAAGCCTTTGCATTACCAGCGGAAGAACCTGCGGACCAAGTCATTTCCATTACTAAAGAACCAGTTCCAACGAACGATTATAAAAACATTGGCGATGGCATCGATGACACTCATCGACACATTACATTAACATCTAAAAATTATTACGATACGATTTTGAAAGTATCTAATCACATCGATAAATACAAAGGCTATACGGTAACAGCTACAGGCTATATTTCTTATCATGACAAAGCATTACAAGGAAACGATTTTGTATTAGCTCGTGATTTAATGATTTGTTGCGTAGCAGATATGGCTCCATTTGGATTACCTACAGAATATTCTTCCACTACTCCATTATTAGAACATAGTTGGTATACAATGGAAGGAACTATCGGTACTCGTAACTTCCACGGCGTAGAACAACCATACATCATAAACAGCAAAATTACACAAGCCGATGCTATCGATGGGTATATCTTCCCTAACTAAATACCAATAAAATTCGCACATCAGTATATTCTGATGAGCGTTGTTATTTTTCTATACATCGTGAACTCATAAAAGCCATACCCCATCTGATGATTCAGATAGGGTATGGCTTTTTTCATACAATCAATTTATGAACTTATTGTACTAGATTGCTAACTTTGTCAAAGAGTTGTTCTGCCTCTTTGATACGTTGTTCACTACCCATGACAACTATGTGGTTATCTTGTAGCACTTTTTCAATGACATCTGCTAATCCACGTAAGTCTTCTACTGTTGTTTCCAATACTTGTTGACGGAAAGCTGTCATATTTTCTTCATTGGTGTTACCAAAGTATAGACTCATAGCACGAGCACCTTGTAAGAATGGTGTATTAGATACATCTAGTCCACTCATGGTACCAATAATGTATTTACGCATTTCTCGTGGAGATAAATCTAATTCACGTAAATAGGTCGGCAATCCATCGTACACTTGTAATGTATTTTCTAAGTTTGGATCGCGGTAGGAACAGAATACCATATTACCATTATTATGGAAGTTAGCAAAGGCTCCATACGCTCCACCTTGTACACGAATCAAGTTCCATAGATAATCGTAGCGCAACATAGTTTCTAAGACGCTCATAGTGCCTGTATGTGTACCGCCATGATCACGGAAGTTGCCACCTTTTGCCACATATTGTACCTTACCAGATGTAGCTAAACCTTCATTCACATAGGATTGAGTCATCTCTAGCTGTGCTTCCCAACTATCATCACTTAAAACAGCAGTGATATCGTCTAGATGTGCTAAGAAAGTTTCTAGTTCTTCAGCACTACCTACAAAAGATACTTCCAAGTTATCTTTACGGAATAAACGTTGTTGTACTTTCACCAATTGTTCTGTCACACCAGCTAGTAATGTTTCATTCTCTAAGACTTCTACTAAACGGCGGAAATAGCCTAATGTATCTTGGTCTCTAAATTTACCAACTTTCGATACTTTCGCCATGAGCAAATTAGTAACAATCGTATTACCACGGCGGAAGGCTTCTGTATCCCAGATGGCTTTTCCTTCTTTTAACAATTCTACAAGACGTTCTTGGCTATCAAATTTTGTGCGCCCTACAATTTCTCCAAGTAGAGATGTTAAATGACTAATATTAGATGCTAATGCCTTACTACGAACGACCGCTAATGGTACAAATGCATCACGTTCATTATGGATAGACACTGGCAATACATCCATCGTATAACCACCTAAATGAAGGTTAATTTCTTTTGCTATCTCTGCATAGGTAAAACGTTCTGTATCTAATCGACCTAATACATCTGACAATAACTCTGCATAGAATACTTCATCTTCTTGCAAAGATTCCATATTGAAGTACAAGCTAACATAGTTAATGCCACGAGCTGGTACATCAATGTGATGTACACGAATACCTTTATGATCAATTTCACGACGTGGTGTTACTTCTACGACTGGAGAAATATCAGATAATTCTAACAAAGGAATGGTTGCTAGTGCTTCTTCAGAGTCCACAGCCTGTTGCATTTCTTTTAATTTTGCTGTTTGCTCGATAATATGGGCAATTTCTTCTTTACTCATATCCGCTTTAATAGCCGCCAATTTTGCCGTATCTTCTTGATCTTTTTTCTCTTGCAATCCTTTTTCTGGATACAAGGAAACTAAACCTTTATGCGTATTATCTAAAATATAGGTGCGCAGCAAGTTTTCATAGAAATCGGTGGATAATCCTTCACGGAGTGCTTTCAATACTGGTTCATATTGTAACAACTCAATAGGATCTTTGTCATATAGCCAATTATCCATCACTCGTAATCCGTAAGCAAGACCAATTGGACGACCTCCAAAATCAGCTTCACGCAAAATGAACTCAATACGATTCAAGGAGGCTTCTAATAATTCCTTATCTAAGCCTGTATCTACTAATTGGCGTAACGTACTTTCCACCACTTCTTGCAACTGTGCTTGCTTTTCGATTTCAGAACCAGTCACGCTTATTTCAAATAATGGCTGACGAATACCATCCATGTAGGAGCCGCTTACATCACTACCAATATTTGCTTTCACTAAGGCTTCTTTCAACGGTGCTGAACCAGATGTAAATAAAGCATGATTCAACACTTCGAACGCTAAGCTTTGAGTAAATGTCATTTCTGGGAATACATAGGTTAAAGAATGAATGGCTTTACCCTTATCACTTTCATCATTGCCAATACCATATGGGAAAGATGCTACCACTGGTTCAGATAAAGGCTCTTGCATAGCAATAGTAGAATCTACGTCAATGGCATGGAAGTTTGACAAATATTCTTCATCGATAAATGCCAAGGTTTCTTCAATATTCATATCTCCATATAAATAGATATAGCTATTAGATGGATGGTAATAAGACTCGTAGAATGCTTTAAAGTTTTCATAGGTCAAATCTGTAATATTATCAGGATATCCACCAGAATCATGTCCATAAGTAGTATCAGGATATAGCAATGCCATTTTATGATGATCTAACTGAGAATCCGGCGAGGAATACACCCCTTTCATCTCGTTGTAAACAACACCTTTGTATGTCAATGGATCTTCTAGAGATTCCAATTCATAATGCCATCCCTCTTGCATCACGATCATTGGATCCTTAGCTACTCGCGGATAAAATACCGCATCTAAATAGACATCCATCAAATTATGAAAGTCTGCATCATTCTTACTCGCCACAGGATACACCGTTTTATCAGAGTAGGTCATAGCATTTAAGAATGTGTTCAGAGAACCTTTTACTAGTTCAACAAAGGGCTCTTTTAATGGGAATTTACGAGATCCACACAACACAGAATGTTCTAAAATATGTGCTACCCCTGTGCTATCATGTGGCGGTGTACGGAATGCTACATGGAATACTTTATTTGTGTCTTCTGTATCGATGTATAACAAACGTGCACCAGATTGCTCATGGTGTAACATATAGGCTGTGCCATTCACCTCTTGAACAGGTTCAATTCGCTCTACACGAAAGCCTGCATAGACTGTATTTAACTTCATAATACCTCTTTTCTATCTACTAAACATACAACGGCTCTCCCTAGCGCACTAGTTCAAACCGTTGTTATATATGTATAACATTTTGTCATAATGCTAACTTATTATATCACGTTCTCATTGAGAATCATAATACAAACAAATGGATAAGGCCTGCAAAAATCCAGATTAGGGCTCCCCATTTATAAGCTTTTTTCCCAATGCTAAATTCTATGCCTCGACTCATATTGTATCGCGTTACTCCATAAGGAATAAGAGTGTACAATACCCATGCAAGGACCATGTAATAAAACTCTAAGTCATACCGTACATGCGCAGATAGTAACCCTACGATGAATATGGTATCCCAAATCCAGCGATCATAGACCGTCTTAGGTGCTTCTTGTCCTTCTAATACAGGACGCAAATGAGATACTGATACGATTTCAAATACTTGCACAACTCCAATACCTAAGGCTATGGCAAGAACGGTTTGTACAATGGTGACCCCATCAATGCCTAATAAGGAAATATTTCCTGTCACCCCATACACAGCTACCACAATCATACCCAATAATTGTAATGCTTTTGTGACTTCTTCTTTTTGCTGTTCTTTCACTGTGGTTCGTGCATAGAACATATGTTGAAAGGGCGTAGAAATCCGATTCAATACTAATGCCACAAAAATTGCCATCATAGAAACCATGTTATACCTCTCCTAAAAATACTGTTAATAAACGATGTAACTCGATTTGGTCATAGGTACCCATGAGCTCACGGGCGGAATGCATAGCTAACAACGGTAATCCTACATCCATAGTCCGCATCACCAATTGTGCTGAAGAAATGGAACCCACTGTTGAGCCACCTGGAATATCTGAGCGATTCACATAAATCTGATGCTTAATATTATGTGTCTCACACAAATCTGTTACAATCGCTTGTGCAACCGCATCTCCTGCATAGGATTGAGAGCTCGCTATTTTTAACACTACACCACCATTCAATGTTGGGTAATTCGTAATATCATTTTTCTCTCCATAATTAGGATGATATCCATGAGCCACATCAGAAGAAATCATGAAACCTTTGGCAATGTCCGCTTCGCAGGCTTCCTCTGAAAGTCCCAAGGCACGGTACACACGGCGCACTACATTTGGTAACAACAAGGAGGCTCCTCCTTGCTTAGTACGACTGCCCACCTCTTCGTGGTCAAATAGGAATGCCATACGAATTCCTGTAGCATTTTGTTCTTTCGCGCTGATAATGCCTTGTAAACAAGCATAACAAGACGTAAGATTATCTAATCGTGGTGCACTAATATATTCCGCATCAAAGCCAACTGTTTCCACTGTATCTGTGTTATACACGGTCAACTCATAGGATAGAATATCTGTTGGTTCACAGCCAATTTCTTCCGCTAATAAAGCTTTTAATAGGGTCTTGTCGTCTTCATATTCCGTCCCAAGGCCACGCATTAAAATGAGGGGTAACATTTCTTTTTGCTTGTTAAATGTAGCCTTTTCATTGACCGTACGATTCATATGGATCGCTAAACTAGGAATAGTAGCCACCGGCTTTGCTATATCTACGTAGTGTGTTTCTATGTCCAGACCCGCTCCTTTTGTCACTACTACACCAGCTAAGGACAACGGACGGTCAAACCAAGTATATTGAATTAATCCGCCATAACTTTCTACATTGAGCTTACCATATCCTTTGTCTGTAATCATAGCATTTGGCTTCACCCGAAACCCTGGAAAATCGGTATGGGCAGAAGCAATACGCAATGTTTCTCTAGGGTTCTCTCCAATATGGAACGCCACTAAGGTTGTACCATATACGTCAATGACATAATCTCCTGCAGTTAAGTCCCATTCTTCATCCATGGATAAAGCCGTAAAGCCTTGCTCTTCGAGTCGCCGATAAGACTCTTCCACCGTATGATACGGTGAGGTGGAGCTTTCAATATACTCAAAAAAGTCAGCATACATAGCTGTTACTTCGTTTTGTTCACACATAATTCCTCCTATGAAAAATACCATAGGTACAACGTACACTATGGTATTGTCCACACTTACTCTGGTAAGCCTACTGATTCTAAATTTGTTGTTGTTATGGTTTCAATTTCACCAGCGTCGCACAATTCCGCTACTTTTGGATCGATTGGGAATCGACCTAGTAACAATAAATTGTATTTTTTCAACACTTCATCGATATGACTTTCACCAAAGATTTTATAATCTTTTCCATTATCTGGGCAATGGAAGTACGCAAAGTTTTCTACCACACCAATGATAGGCACTTGCATCATATCCGCCATTTTTACTGCTTTTTCCACAATCATAGACACTAAATCTTGCGGAGATGTGACCACAATAATACCATCCAATGGTAAAGATTGGAACACTGTCATCGCTACATCGCCTGTTCCAGGAGGCATATCTACGAATAAGTAATCTACATCGCCCCATACTGTATCGGAGAAGAATTGTTTAACCACATTGCCTACCACAGGACCTCTCCAAAGAACTGGATCCGACTCATCATCTAATAGCAAATTCACAGACATAACTTTTACGCCGTTTTTAGACACGATAGGATACATTAGCTTGCCATCATCACTGCGTACTTTGTCTTTCAAACCAAATACTTTTGGAATGGATGGACCTGTAATATCTCCATCAAGAATCCCTACAGATTTACCCTTACGAGACTGGCTTACTGCCATTAAACTTGTGACTAAGGATTTACCTACACCACCCTTACCGGATACAATGCCAATCACCTTTTTCACATGACTTCTATCATTTGTTTTTACTGTTAAATCTACTGGTTGTTGCGTACCGCATCCGCTAGAGGAAGCGCAACCGCTGCAACCACCGTTATCTCCACATGCCATAATAAACCTTCTTTCTATATGTCTGAAAGTCCTAAGAACTTTCTCTACCATAACAATGAATGCCATTCACACCTGTGAAGGCATGTATATCCTATATATCTATAGGTATATTCATATTATATCATAGGATACAAGAATTTTGTAACATTCTCCTATAAGATAAGCGCAACATAGTCGTGAATAACTAATACAGTTACTCTACGTATGTTGCGCTTCTAATTCATCTGTATAACATGCATATACAGTGAAAATAATTAATCTCCACAATACTCACGTGTCAATTCTCCAATGATTTGCATACCTTTACGGATATCTTCCAAAGATGGCACCGTATAGCTCAAACGGAAATGTTGTCCATAAGGAACTCCATCTGCTGCAAAGGCACCACTTTTTACGATGCCTACTTTGCGAGCAATGGCCTCTTCAAAAAAGGCATCACAGTCTACATGGTCTGGTAAGGTCATCCATACAAACATCCCTCCAGTAGGCTCCGTTAGATGTACTTTAGAACTACCAAATTTTCGGAATGTATCTAACATAACTTGGCATTTTTCTTGATACACCTTGCACACCTTTTGAATCTGTTCATCATAATCGATGTGTTCTAACAAATGGCTTACTACACGTTGTGTGACTAGTGGCATTTGACCATCGCAATTATTCTTCATCACTTGGATAGCTTGAATCACTTCACTCGGACCATATAAGAATCCCACTCGTAACCCTGCAGAAATCGTTTTAGAATAGGACCCTGCATAGAGCACACGATTATCCACGTCCATTTCTTTGAAAGTAGGAACTCGCTCACCACCGAAGCGAATTTCACCATATGGATCATCTTCATAAATGAACAAATCATAAGCTTTCGCAATGTCATAAATCGCTTTTCGACGTTCTAATGGCATAGTAATACCAGTAGGATTTTGAAAATTAGGAATTAGGTAAATATATTTACCCTTCCCAGATTTTGCCGCCGCTTCTAAAGCTTCTGGAATCATACCATCCTCATCGGTAGGAATCCCCACCGCTTTGGCACCTACACTGCGCACTGCATTGATAGCACTTGTGAAAGTATAGGCATCCATGTACACTTCATCGCCCGCATCACACACGGTACGTGGCACTAGCCCTAAGTCTTGACCAGCTCCAATGGACAATAACAACTGTTGGTTCTCTGTAGGCATGTGATGAACATGTACCAAACGGTGCAATGTTTGCTCTGCTAACTTGGCATCTCCTTGCATAGGACCATATTGTAAAATTTCTAATGGATTTGTATGTACAATGTGGTCAAAGGCAGCTTGAATTTCCTTTACTGGCACCACTTCACCAGCAGGATTTCCTATACCAAAACTAATGAATCCAGGAATCCCTGCGCCACGTTCAAATACATCTCGAATGAAATTAGGGCCCTTACTGATGGACCTTTCTGGCAATTTGAATGCCATAAGAATCACTCCTTTTATATCTTATATTTTTTCTTATATTTATTTCTATGTATTTCTATTCATTTCTGTCATATAGCTACATGATTATATAGCAATAACTATACGGTAAAGAGCTATGGACCATGTATATGGGATCCTAGTAGGGATAGACTTCACACTATTTTCCTCACGGATATGATAAACAGGAGCAACAGCGTTGCTCCTGTTTTCGTATGTCATATGATATAACCTACAACTTATGTACACTATAACTTGCGATATATCTGTCGTATATCTGCGGTACATCTATGGTATATCTTGTTAGTAATACTGAGTAACCTATGTATAATCCATATACATAAATACTATTAGTCCCATATCTTCTAACAAACTGATACAACATGCGTCGTATCGATTAGTTTGCTACGTGCGCTTGTTCTTCGATAGTTAACAAGCAATCGCCACTTTCAATACGGCTACCTTCACGGACATGGATGACACCTACCACACCAGATACTGGCGCTGTAATCGTAGTTTCCATCTTCATCGCTTCTGTCACCACAAGAGCGTCACCTTTTTTCACAGCTTGACCTACTTGTGCCACAATTTTCACCACAGAACCAGACAATGTAGCACCTACTTCACCTGGTTTTATTGGATCTACTTTATGGCGAACTACACCCGTTGTTTTAGTGTGTTTGTCGTGAATTTTAATTGTTCTAGGTTGACCATTCAATTCAAATAAGACATAGCGATTACCATCTTCATCCGCTTCACTCATTTGGATGTATTTAATCACCAATGTTTTACCTTGTTCGATGGTAACTTCTACGCTTTCACCACGTTTCATACCAAAGAAGAATGTTGGTGTATCAAGAACACTTACATCGGAATAGTCATGTTTGAACGTAGTATAATCAGCAAATACCTTGGAATATAAGCAATGAGCAATTACATCTTCGTCTGTAGTGCCTGCGCCTTTTTCTGCTAATTCTCTACGAACTAGTTCAAAATCAACTGTTGGAAGAGTAGCACCAGGACGTCCATCTAATGGTTTTTCACCTTTCAAGATGATTTGTTGCAAACGTTCAGGGAATCCCAAGTATGGAGTACCGATGTATCCTTTGAAGAATTCAACTACAGATTGTGGGAAGTCCAATGTATCACCTTTATCGTAGATATCTTGTTCTGTCAAATTATTTTGCACCATAAACAAAGTCATGTCCCCTACGACTTTGGAAGATGGCGTTACTTTGATGATATCCCCAAATAACATACTTACTTCGTGATATACACGTTTAATATCTTCCCAGCGTTCACCAAGGCCAACACTTTTCGCTTGTTGTTGCAAGTTAGAATATTGTCCACCAGGCATTTCATGTTGGTATACAGTTGTATTTGGATAGGAAGATGTATGGTCCACTCCTTTGTAGTATGGACGAATGGAGCCAAAGTAGTTGGATGCTTCTTCCATATAGTCTACATTCATAATTGGTTGACGATCGTGACCAGTCAAACCATAGTACATGGAGCTCATGCTAGGTTGACTTGTACCATTGGCAAATGCAGAGTATGCCAAGTCGATAATATCTACCCCTGCATCTACAGCACGGCCATAGGAGTAAATCGCATTACCAGAACCTTCATGAGTATGTAAATGAATTGGTAAATCTACTGCATCTTTTAAAGCGCTTACTAAATTATATGCCGCTTGAGGTTTTAATAAACCAGCCATGTCTTTAATAGCCAAAATATTAGCCCCTGCTGCTGCCAATTCTTTACCCATATTTACATAATACGCTAAGTTATATTTATCACGACGAGGGTCTAGAATATCCCCTGTATAGCATAAGGCAACTTCTGCTACTTTACCTTGATTACGTACTTCATCGATGGCTACTTTCATATTATCTAAGCTGTTTAAGCTATCAAAAATACGGAATACATCAATACCATTTTTACCAGCTAATCGGATAAATTCACGCACCACATTATCTGCATAGCTTGTATATCCCACAGCATTGGAACCACGAAGTAACATTTGTAACAAGATATTTGGCACTTGCTCACGGAACATACGTAATCGTTCCCATGGATCTTCGTGCAAGAAGCGATACGCCACATCAAAGGTAGCTCCGCCCCAACATTCTAAGGAGAACAAGTTAGGCAATCCCTTCGCCACACGGCCCGCCACACGAGCCATATCAGCCGTACGCAAACGAGTCGCGAACAAGGATTGATGTGCATCACGCCATGTTGTATCTGTGAACAATACTTTTGGTTGTTCTTGCACCCATTTAGAGAACTTTTCTGGTCCCAATTCATCTAATTTTTGTTTTGTCCCCGCTGCTGGTGCACCGGCTACATTAGATGGCATGATGATAGGTTCAAATGTTGGCACTTCTTCTTTATGACCATTGTAACCATTCACAGTTACATCGGCGATGTAGCGAAGTAATTTTGTACCTCTATCTTTATCTTTTTTCAAGTTGAACAATTCTGGATGTTCGTCGATGAAATGAACATTGTAATCACCAGATTGGAACACTTCATGTTCTAATACATTCACTAAGAAGTGCACATTCGTTTTTACGCCACGAATACGGAACTCTCGCAAGCAACGTAACATTTTACGAATAGCTTCTTCTGTGGACAATGCCCAAGACGTAGCTTTTACTAGTAAGGAATCATAATATGGTGTAATGACAGCTCCTGTGAACGCATTCCCGCCATCTAAACGAATACCAAAACCACCAGAGCTACGGTACGTGATCAATTTACCTGTATCTGGCATGAAGTGATTGTTTGGATCTTCTGTAGTAATACGGCATTGGATGGCTACCCCTTCACAACGAATATTTTCTTGTGCAGGAATGGCTACCACTTCACTGTGCAATTCGTGACCTTCGGCAATGCGAATTTGCGTATGCACAATATCGATGCCTGTGATCATTTCTGTTACTGTATGTTCTACTTGGATCCGAGGATTAACTTCAATGAAATAGAAATTTCCATCGGCGGTTACCAAGAATTCTACTGTACCAGCGCTGACATAATTCACGTGTTTCATGATTTTCACAGCTGCTGCACAAATACGGTCACGCAAATCACGAGATAAGGCAAATGCTGGCGCTACTTCTACTACTTTTTGATGACGACGTTGGATAGAGCAATCCCGTTCATGTAAATGCACGATATTACCATGTTCATCACCGATGATTTGTACTTCGACATGTTTCGGTTCTACAATTAATTTTTCTACGTACACATCATCATCACCGAAAGCCATTTTTGCTTCCGATTTTGCACGATCATAAGCATCGCGAAGTTCTTCATATTTTGTCACTTCACGCATACCACGACCGCCACCGCCATTAACAGCTTTGATCATCAATGGATAGCCATATTTCTCAGCAAATGCTTCTAACTCTGCAAAGTCTTTCAATGGACCATCACTACCAGGAATCATAGGTATATCTGCTTTTTTGGCTTGAATACGAGCATTTACTTTGTCCCCGAACATCACTAAATGTTCTACTTTAGGACCGATGAAAGTAATCCCTTCTTCTTCACAACGTTGTGCAAAATGTGCATTTTCAGACAGGAAGCCATACCCTGGATGGATCGCATCTACGTCATGTTCCTTGGCAATACGAATAATATCTTCAATATCTAAGTATGCATCTACCGGTTTTTTACCTTCCCCTACTAAATAGGATTCATCTGCTTGATTACGATGTAATGAAAGTGCATCTTCGTTGGAATAAATAGCCACTGTGCGAATGCCCATTTCGTTACATGCACGAAGTACACGAATGGCAATTTCCCCACGGTTTGCTACTAATAGCGAACGTATTTGTTTCATTATAAACCCTCCTCAACTTTGTCTATTTCAGCCTTAACACCTTATGGAATAGACATTTGTATACCTCATTATACTCCTAAACGTTGAAATTAGCTAGACATAAACAGGGTTTATAAGAAAGATATTTTTTATTTATAAATTGTTTATTAACAAGTATCGTATCTATCCTAGCTTATGATATGATAAAAGAAATGTAGATATTTTATTAACTGGTTACAAGTATAACAAGGAGTCTTATGTACCCAATTTTATATTTCACACTTTCAATGGATCATTCACCTTGCTCCATGAACCAAGCTATTCGAGAGCAAAAGGTATCGCAGGCTATGCGTCGTCGTCTTCGTCGTGAAGGTTCCTTCCTTGTGAATGACACACCTGCTTCTTGGGATAGCCTATTACATCCTGGTGATTCTGTGAAAGTATACCTTACCAAAACTTCACATATCGATCCCACGCCAATGGACTTAGATATTGTCTTCGAGGACGACCATCTACTGGTCATCAATAAACCTATGGGCATGCTTATGCACCCTACTTTCTCTGAAAGATATCACACACTTGCCAACGGTGTATTGGCATACTTTGAAGCGCACTCTATGAATGCTAGCTTTCATCCCATCCATCGGTTAGATAAAGATACCTCAGGTCTCGTTATCATTGCTAAGAATGCATTAGTTCAACATGCTTTCACCAAGCAACATACACGTATTCAAAAGGTATATGATGCCATCACCGATGGTATCATTCCTGTTGATGAATTATCCATTCATTTTCCCATCGCTCGCCTAGAGGGTAGCATTATTGAACGTTGTGCTCATCCATTGGGGCAACCTGCTCATACAGATATAACCGTGGTTCAACGACATCTACATCATACTCATGTGCGCTGTTATCTGCATACAGGTCGGACTCACCAAATTCGAGTCCACCTCAGTGCTCTAGGATACCCACTAGCAGGCGATGATTTATATGGAGGCTCCCTAACGTGGAGAACTAAACAATGCCTCCACGCCTCAGAACTTTACTTTATCCATCCCATGACACAAGAGTGGATGGCATTGCAGGCACCCTTGCCGGAATATTTTAAAGAAATCCCTTAACACACTCATTTTCCATTGACAAATCGCTAACATAGCAGTATCTTATTACTATGGTATATCGAAAAGCGAGAAGCTATACTAGAGCGGTGATTCCCACCGACGATGTATGTGTGGTACATCGAGAAGTGAGAAGCTATATTAGAGCGGTGATTCCCACCGACGATATACAACTAACATAACTAAAGGACTGTATCACATGCCTAGGCATGTGATACAGTCCTTTTCGTATACTATATATTAAGGCTATAAGACAAAACAACTATTTTCCATTTTGTGTGCAAAAAAACTGACACACCCTAAGGGCATGCCAGCTTTTCTCCAATCAAATTAAATTTTGTTGTTGCAACCTAATACATTTTTAATTTTATGTTGCACCATAGCTTGGATAGCCTCACGGCCAGGTCCCAAGTATTTACGAGGATCAAACTCAGCAGGATTGTTTGCTAATACTTCACGGATGCTTGCAGTCATAGCTAAGCGCAAGTCTGTATCGATGTTAATTTTGCACACTGCCATTGTCGCTGCTTTACGAAGCATATCTTCAGGCACCCCTTGTGCGCCTGGGATAGCGCCACCAAAGGAGTTACATTTTTCAACGAATGCTTGTGGTACAGAAGATGCACCATGCAATACGATTGGGAAGTTAGGCAATAATTCGCCTACTCGTTGTAAGCGACGAAAATCTAAGTATGGAGTGCCTTTAAATTTATACGCACCATGGCTTGTACCGATAGCAATCGCCAAGGAATCAACCCCAGTTAAACGAACAAATTCAGCTGCTTCCTCTGGATCAGTAAATAATGCATCTTTTTCACTAACATTTACATCATCTTCCACACCTGCTAGACGACCTAATTCGCCTTCTACTACCACGCCATGTTTATGAGCATATTCCACTACACGGGCTGTGAGTTCCACATTTTTTTCAAAGGGATGCTTAGAACCATCAATCATAACAGAAGTAAAACCACTGTCGATGCAGTCTTTACAGATTTCAAAATCATCGCCATGATCCAAATGCAACGCGATAGGGAGATCTGTATCGATTAAAGCTGCTTCTACCAATTTTGTTAAATACACAGGTTTAGCATATTTACGAGCCCCTGCAGATACTTGCAAGATCAATGGAGCTTGCTCCACTTTCACCGCATCCACAATACCTTGGATAATTTCCATGTCGTTGACATTGAACGCACCAATGGCATAGCCGCCAGCATAGGCTTTCTCAAACATCTCTTTCGTAGATACTAATGGCATAATGGGCCTCCTTGTAGTATATAATTAAATACATTATTAATGACTATATATTTTTATTATACCGTATCTACTAGAGCGATTCAAGAAAAATCTATATTCTCAAAGGTTGTCAATATGATTGAGAACACGCCTATTCTATGGTACAATTAAAAGTAAGTCTTTCATAGATTCAATCGAATCTTTCAGTATAGGAGATATCATGGTTAATCGATTTTTACAGGGTACGCTCATCTTGACGATTGCGGGATTTGTGGTGAAAGCTATTGGTAGCTTGAACTGGATTTTCTTATCCCGTGTCCTCAGTGGTGAGGGTATCGGTATCTACCAAATGGCATTTCCAGCGTACTTATTGGCGTTGCAGCTATCCAGTGCAGGAATCCCTATTGCCATTTCCATTATGACCGCAGAAAAATTAGCAAAACACGATTTATTAGGAGCTAAAAAAGTATTCTCTATTTCTTTCAAAATGCTATTTGTTCTCGGTCTATTGTTCAGTATCGCCGTCTATGGCTCTGCTCAATGGCTCATCGACATTAATTTCATTACAGACCCAAGGGCGTACTATTCCTTAATCGCTCTATCGCCAGCGGTGTTCTTTGTAACCCTCATTTCTTGCTATCGTGGCTACTTACAAGGATGGCAAATGATGACACCTACGGCAATCAGCCAAATCGTGGAGCAATTACTACGTGTTGTAGTTATGCTGGGGGCTGCATACATCTTACTACCTTATGGATTAGATGTAGCTGCCGGTGGGGCTAGTCTAGGCGCTGGTATCGGTGCCGTCGGTGCTTTAGTCGTGCTTATGTACTATTACTATCGCCTACCAAAACGATTGGACGAACCGATAACGACTACAGAACCACCTGAAAGTTCCAAGTCTATCATTCGTCGTTTAATCAACTTGTCCATTCCCATCGCGTTAGCCAGCATGATGTTACCTATCGTAGCTATGCTAGACGTAGCAATCATTCCAAGACGATTAATCGACATCGGCTATCCACTACACGAAGCTACCGAACTGTACGGTTATCTATCGGGTATGGCGGTACCTCTTATTAACTTAGCGACTATCATTACTGCAGCCATTGCGACCAGTATTGTACCAGCTATTTCCAACGCCGTATCTATTAAGGATATCAAACAGGTCTACTATCGCACGGCAGGTTCCATGCGGTTAACCTTCGTAGCTACCATTCCTTTTACAGTGATGCTCTACATTTTGGCGGAACCAGTGGTATCCACCATCTATAACGCACCACGTGCAGCAGAAGCAACGCAAATCTTAGCGTGGGCCATCTTCTTCTTAGGCCTCCACCAGGTGACGACAGGTATCCTACAAGGCTTAGGAAAACCACGCATTCCCGTGATCAACATGGGGATTGCTGCCATTGTGAAAGTCATCTTAAACTGGCAGTTAACAGCCATCCCAGCTTTAGGCATCGGTGGTGCTGCTTATGCCACTGTAGCTGACATCGGCTTTGCAGCGCTCTTAAATCTTATCTGGATTCATCGTCATACAGGCTACTTTATCGACCTTATCTTATTGGGTAAAAATATTATCTCCGCCTCCATCATGGGCGTGGCTATGTATTATTTCTACCCAATCTTGCAAGGAAGTATCCCTACCTTCTTTAACATTATGATCACTGCCATCATTGGTGCTTTCATCTATGTAGCAATCATGATTGTATTGAAAGGACTTAATAAAAACGACGGCGCTCGATTGCCTGTGGTAGGACGGTTCTTTAGGTAATTAAGTATTGTCCCATTGCCGGTAGTTTTGGGATAATTGTATATCTCCATTAGTAGAATAGTTCTTAGAGAATTCCATATGAATATAGCAAAATACCCTTGAAACATAGCTTTCGAGGGTATTTTTTATGGATAGGTTACTATCAACAAGTAATATTGATATGCTAATCCAGTATTTCTAGATAGGTTTATTACACAAAGTAAGACTCCTATCTTTCGCTATGAACCTCGACAGTAAAAACAACTTATTTTATCCTATAGTCATAATGATACAATTTTAGCGTAACAAAAAAGAACAGTCCCAAAGGACTGTTCTTCTATTCGCAACCTATCATATAGGTCGTTATATATTTTTCTTACGCATTTTTAGCGATTTCTACTAATTTCGCGAATGCAGCTGCATCATGTACTGCCAAGTCAGCCAACATTTTACGGTTGATTTCCACACCAGCTTTTGTTAAACCAGCGATGAAACGGCTGTAAGATAAACCATTGATACGACTTGCTGCATTGATACGAGCGATCCATAATTTACGGAACTCACGTTTTTTAGCACGACGGTCACGACGAGCATAGTATAATGCTTTCATTACGGATTCGTTTGCTTTTTTGAATAAGCGAGAACGTGTACCGCGGTAACCTTTAGCTAATTTTAAGATTTTTTTATGACGTGCATGCGCTGTTACGCCTGTTTTTACTCTTGCCATTATTGTATTCCTCCAATATCGTTATATGTTACTAAAATGTTTGAATCTTATGCGTATGGTAAGCATTTTACTACGCGTTTGTAGTCGGATTTGCTAACCAATGTAGCTTTGCGAAGATTACGTTTACGTGCTGGAGATTTTTTCTCTAAGATATGGCTTTTGAAAGCTTTTGCACGTTTGAATTCACCACTACCTGTTACTTGGAAACGTTTAGCCGCTGCGCGACGAGTTTTAATCTTTGGCATTATTCTTCCTCCTAATTACCTTTTTTAGCTAAAATCATTGTCATGTTTCGGCCTTCTAGTTTCGCTTCTTTTTCAACAACCGCTTGGTCAGTTAATTCACCAGCAAAACGAGTCAGCACATTAAGCCCCAATTCTGGGTGGCTCAATTCACGACCGCGGAACATGATCGTTACCTTAACTTTATTACCATCACCTAAGAATTTAGCTGCATTTTTAAGTTTTACATAAAAATCATGATCTTCGATGTGAGGACGAAGCTTAACTTCTTTCAATGTGAAAGTTTTTTGCTTCTTCTTTGCTTCTTTTTCGCGTTTTTGTTGCTCATAACGGTATTTACCATAGTTCATAATACGACAAACCGGTGGTTTACCATTAGGGGCTACTTCTACTAGATCTAAATGTTGTTCTTCTGCCATAGCTAACGCATCACGAACAGACATAATACCTAACTGATCATTATCTGCACTTACGACACGAACTTCGCGAGCACGGATCTCTTCATTAATACGCGGTGTATCTTTGCTAATACTAGTCACCTCCAAAGGGATAAAAAAATCGGATGGCACAAGGCCATCCGAGCATAGTTTGTAACTATCTGTACCCAACATTTCATGACATTAGGTGAGAAGCGGATGGCTTCTACTTGTTAATACTCAATTAGTATACGGTATAACCACAGTCTTGTCAAGAATTTCTTACAGAAATCTACTAACCTACTACATACCTTCGATTGCAAATCGAAGTAAAACAATTTTATTATAGGGTATTAGCCTTAAACTGAACCTGAATTTTTCGTTATACTCAACTACATATATTTTTTTTTGCATTCTCTATAATCTTCATAGATTCTTGATCCATTTCTCCAGCATCTGTTAATAATCTTCTTTCTAGGACAACTTTAATTGTCTTAACTATCATCACAGTCTGAGCAATGCATCCCTTTTCATTAGCATCGTATTGTCTATAGTCTGTGCCCGATTGGTGGATAATTTTCTTCATTGTATCTACTAATGGTTGTAACAGCCCCTCTAATTGTTGTAAAAAATCACGAACCATATTCGCCTGCTCTACAATTGCCATACAAGCAATACTAGCATTCTTCATATCTGCCTCAAATGCTTTTGACATGGCTCGATTAGATTTCGCATCTTCTAACATTTTATTCACCTTAGAGTCCATCACATAACTAGCTACAGCTAACATAGGAGCTGTTACCAAACCTCCTAATACAGCCATACCTCCAGCAACACCTAATCCACCAGCAGCTATGGATCCACCTCCAAAGAATGCTAATGTCGCATTCGTTGCAGCTACTCCTGTAAGGCTACCTATAGCAGTCCCTGTAGATGCCGTCGCCAATGCTCCTGCTGCACTATAGGCACCAAAAGCAGTTAACGCCCCCGAAACAACACCACTTCCAACTCCTTTTGCAATACTAGATGCTAATAATTGAACTTTTCGTAAGTCTTTAAGCATGTCCTCTTCTGTTTGTCGATATATCTCTAATTCTTTCGTTTGATTCAAGTCTACATGCTTAATTTGCTCCATCGTGTCTAAAAACTCTTTCACTATACCGTCTAAGAGTTGTACTTTATACGCTCCCAAAGTATCAATAGCAAAACCTGCTTTTGTACGTGCTTCATCAATAGATTCCTGTGCCCGCTGAACAGAAAATTGCGCTCGTTCATTTATTTTCTTAGCTTCATCATACTTTCCTTTTGCTCCTATCCCTTTTTTAAGAGTAAAACCTCCTGCAATCGCTGCTAACCCTGCTACTAATAATGGTATTGGCATATCTTTTCTCCATTTCTCATAAATACATACCTTTTATATCTTTATAGTTCATCATAAGATACTATTTTTTAGATTCTTAACGCGTCCTCTTGTTCCATAAGTATATCAAATTCACTTTGATTTTTAAACACAATTTCCCCATCAAAGTCAACCAGCATACGATTTCCCATATCTATTACCCACTGTGTATCATTCAATTTTATGGCATCTTGCATATCTATGAAAGCATACTCAAACTGCTTCTTTTTATTGGCTAAATATCTATCAATATCTCTTTCAAATTGTTCTCGTTCTATTTTCTTTTGTTGTATGTACTCAACACTAGCTTTTTCTAGTTCCTTGCGTCTTTCAATAGATATACATTCTTCATCGAAGGTCTCTTGTAGGGTCTTGACCATAAATGCTGACATGGTATATCCTGCTATATTGCCAATTATAGCCCCAGCAATAGGTATAGGAATAACAATTTGCCCAATCACAGAAAGCAAATTAGCAGATAGCATATTTGCACCTTGCACCGATATCTTTTGCACACATGTTTTAGCATCTATTTTTCCGGCACAATATTGATATAAAATCTTTGAAGTAGCTATACTTACCTGAACCGCCGTTTCTGGTAATCCTGTCATAGATGCACCACGTAATCCCACATGATGAGCTTCTTCCAATGTGTTTTTTAATAAAGTTGAGCTAGCTACTAATATGTATTTTTTCACTGCTTGTTTAAAAGTATTTCCCCCAATATTGAGAAGTGCTTCTTTTCCATCAACCTCATTTTTTAATAATGCAATAATTTGTTGCACTACAACAATTATTCCACAGAAAATAGCAACGAATTCCGCACTTTCTACACCAGCACCATGTACAATATGTCCTATATCCCAATCTGTAGAGAAATTGTGGTCAGAATCCACTTTAGAGTCTGCAATCTCAAAAAAAGTGCTTAACCATTCATGACCCCTTAAGGTATCTATTTTCGCAAAATCTATAATATATTCACTAATTACGTTTTTACAATGCTTTATTCTCTCTTGTCCCCCCTCCTCCAAGCAAATATCTATGATATCTTCTAAAATGTCATCTATAATATCCTCGAAAACAAACAGTTCGTTTTCTATAGTAATATCTTCTAAATCATTTTCTTTCTTCTCTTGCATTTCGTCATTCATAATCACTTTCTTACTTAGCCTTTTTCATAATAACTATTTTTAGTATATCAACTTTATTTGCCTATGGGAATATACCTTTTCTTATATTTTTATTATAGTGTACTTGCTTCACAGTTAAGATGCACTTTCTATTATCTAGTAACAAAAGAATATTGATGACTACACTTATATGAATCTCTCTAACACTTATTATAGAGCCCTTATATACACAATCCCCACGTTTGCTACAGAAAAAAGGCTCTCCCAAAGGAGAGCCTCTTCATATTACTTTCGCTATTGATTAGCCTTGCAATTCTTCTTCAAAACCTTTTTGTAGGCGAACATAGGATTGACGGCGTTCTTTAGCTAATTGCTTATTGATTTCTAACAATTCTTTGCTCATTGCAGGAACTGCTTTACCCAAAGATGTGTAACGAACTTCTTTTCCTAAGAAGGAATCAAACAATTCATAGTCAGGTTCTTTGGAGTCAAGGCTGAATGGGTTTTTGCCTTGTGCTTTTAATGCTGGGTTATAACGGTATAAATCCCAATAACCGGATGCAACAGCTTGTTTAGTTTCAGCTTGTGCATTACCCATACCACCTTTAATACCATGGTTGATACATGGAGCATAAGCGATGATTAGGGATGGACCTGGATATGCTTCAGCTTCTGCCAATGCTTTCATCAATTGGTTCATATCAGCACCCATACCAACTTGAGCCACATAGATGTTGCCATATGTCATAGCGATCATGCCAAGGTCTTTTTTGTTTGTACGTTTACCTTGTGCAGCGAATTGAGCAACCGCACCTACGCGAGTAGATTTAGATGCTTGACCGCCAGTGTTGGAGTATACTTCTGTATCGAATACGAACACGTTAACGTCTTCGCCGGAAGCCAATACATGGTCAAGACCACCGAAACCGATATCGTATGCCCAACCGTCACCACCGAAGATCCATTGGGAACGTTTAACAAGGTATTGTTTTTTAGCTAATACTTCTTTTACAGCTTCTGTTTGTTCTACTTTGGAAAGAGCGTCGATCACTGCTTTAGCGCGGTCACGAGTACCTTCGCCTTGAAGACGTTTTTCTAACCACAAGTCAAGAACTTGTTTAGTTGTTTCATCAGCAGTTTCAGCGATGGAAGCTACAGTTTCAGCTAATTGTGTACGGATTTTTTCAGTACCGATGAACATACCATAACCGAACTCAGCGTTGTCCTCGAATAAGGAGTTAGCCCATGCAGGACCTTGGCCTTGTTGGTTTTTAGTGTATGGAGATGCTGGCATAGATGCACCCCAGATGGAGGAACAACCTGTTGCATTGGCGATCATCATACGGTCACCGAACAATTGAGTAATCAATTTAGCATATGGAGTTTCACCACAACCTGCGCAAGCGCCGGAGAACTCAAGCAATGGAGTTTTGAATTGGGAACCTTTTACAGTTTCTTGTTTCATTGGGTGAGATTTAGTTGGCAATGCTACACCATAATCCCAAGCTGGAGCAAATTCTAATTCGCCATCGATAGGACGCATTTCGATTGCTTTTCCTTTAGGAGCTGGACAGATGTTTACGCAGTTACCGCAACCTAAGCAGTCTAATGGAGATACTGCAATACGGAATTGCAATTCGCCTTTAGTCATCATTTCTGGAATTGTTTCAAAGTTTTCTGGACCTGCTGCTGCTTCTTCTGCTGTCGCTAATACAGGACGGATAGTCGCATGTGGACATACGAAGGAACATTGGTTACATTGGATACAGTTTTCTTTGATCCAGTGAGGAACAAATAAAGCGGCACCACGTTTTTCGAATGCAGCTGTACCAGAAGGTAATGTACCATCTTCATAGCCTGTGAAAGCAGATACTGGTAAATCGTAACCAGCTTGTGCGTTAACAGGTTTAGCAATGTTAGCCACATAGCTTGGGCAAGTTGTGCAAGAAGATTTTTCAAAAGTATCTTCAGAATCTTTTGCATCTTTCCATGCTGCTGGAACTTCAACTTTTACAAGGGCGCCAACACCTTGGTCAACGGCTTGGTTATTCATGGCAACAACGTCTGCACCTTTTTTACCATATGTTTTTTCAATGGAGTCTTTTAAGTACTCTACTGCTTTGTCGATAGGAATAATTGTATCTTCAGTCAATTTGAAGAATGCAGCTTGTGTAACCATGTTGATACGGCCACCCAAACCAATTTCAGCTGCAATTTTCGCTGCATTGATGATGTAGAAGTTCAATTCTTTTTCAGCAATTGTACGGCGAAGTTTTGCTGGTAATTTTTCTGCCAATTCTTCTGGACCCCAAGTACAGTTCAATAAGAATGTACCGCCATGTTTGATACCACGAAGAAGATCATATTCATGTACATAAGATTGACGATGACAAGCAATGAATTCTGGTTCAGTTACCAAGTATGGTTTGTTGATTGGGTTTTTACCAAAACGTAAGTGAGACATTGTCACACCACCAGATTTTTTGGAGTCATAGTCGAAGTATGCTTGTGCATACATATCTGTATGGTCACCGATGATTTTGATAGCAGATTTGTTAGCACCTACAGTTCCGTCAGAACCAAAGCCCCAGAATTTACATCCAGTTAAACCTTCAGTTTTTACGGATACACCTTCAGCACGGTTCAAGGACAAGTTAGTTACATCGTCATTGATACCCAATGTGAAGAAACGTTTGCCAGCTTCTGCTAACATGTTATTGAATACTGCTACAAGGTCAGCTGGGATTACGTCTTTAGAAGAAAGACCATAACGACCGCCGAATACTTTAGCATTGATATTGTGTTGAACAAGTGCTGCTTGAACATCTAAGAATAAAGGTTCAGCTAAAGCACCTGGTTCTTTTGTACGGTCTAATACTGCAACGCGTTCTACAGTTTTAGGAAGAGCCGCTACAAAACGATCTGTCGCAAATGGACGGAATAAGTGTACTTGTACGAAACCAACTTTACGGCCTTGTGCATTTAAGTAATCTACAGTTTCAGTAGCTACTTGTGCAGAAGAACCCATTGTTACGATTACGTCAGTTGCATCAGCTGCACCATAGTAATTGAACAATTGGTAATCACGACCAGTGATTTTGTTGATTTCATGCATGTAATGTTCTACTACATCAGGAACTTGTAAATAGAATGGGTTAGAAGCTTCACGATGTTGGAAGTAGATATCAGGGTTTTCAGCAGTACCGCGAGTTACAGGAGCATCTGGATTCAACGCACGTTGACGGAATGCTTCTAAAGCGTCTTGGTCTACTAAAGGTTTTAATTCATCATATTCTAATACTTCGATTTTTTGGATTTCGTGAGAAGTACGGAAACCGTCGAAGAAGTTGATGAAAGGAACGCGAGTTTTTAACGCTGTTAAATGCGCAACTGGAGCAAGATCCATAACTTCTTGTACAGAGGATTCTGCTAACATAGCACAACCAGCAGCACGAGCTGCCATAACGTCTTGATGGTCACCAAAGATAGACAATGCTTGCGCTGCGATAGCACGAGCTGCTACGTGGAATACACCTGGAAGTAACTCACCAGACACTTTGTACAAGTTAGGTAACATCAATAATAGACCTTGAGAAGATGTGAAAGTAGTTGTCAATGCGCCCGCTTGTAAAGAACCGTGAACTGCTGCTGCAGCGCCGGCTTCGGATTGCATTTCAACAACCTGTACAGTATGACCGAACAAGTTTTTACGACCTTGTCCTGCCCATTCATCCACATGTTCTGGCATTGGAGAAGATGGAGTGATAGGATAAATCGCTGCCACTTCAGAAAAACCATACGCTACGTGAGCTGCAGCTTGGTTGCCGTCCATAGTTTTCATTTTACGCATGTTAAAATAGCCTCCTTAAAGCAAATAAAAATTAACACTTGTAGTTACATACAAAATAGGGGGATGTATACAGACTCATATCCAAGCACTCGCCGGATAAGTCTTCCCCTCTTGAGTATCAAATTGTTTTTGAAATATGAATCATTTATTTCTAAAAAGATTGCATATGTTGCAAAAATGTAATAATATATAAGTTATATAGTACCTCTTTGCAAATTCGTGAAGTAGCTAATCTACTTCGTGAACAAATTGATATAGCCTTATGGTTTCATTATACATTGAGAACGATAACTTCGCAATACCATATGGACTATCATGCATTGCTAATTATGCGATTATCAATTTACATTTATACATGCATTGTTGCTCAAATAGCATACTAAAAAAGAGGACTTTTGTTATTACCATATTTAAGAGGTGCATTATGGACTTTCATCACTTAAAATACTTCGTAGAAGTGGCGGATCAAAAAAGTTTCAGCAAGGCCGCAAGAAATCTTCACATTTCACAATCTGCTATCAGCCGTACTATAAAAGCTCTTGAAGATGAGCTAGGTGTTGTATTATTCATTCGTAATGCAAAATCCGTTGAAATGACTGACGGTGGCACCATCTTTTTAACGCATGCTAAACGGGTTGTATTCATGTTTGAGCATTTAAAAATCGATTTCGAAAACGAATTCCGCCTAGAACAAGGCTCTGTATTAATTGGATTACCACCAGTGACAGATGCCCCTATCTTTGCGCAATTATTAGGAGAGTTCAAACAAACCTACCCTCAAATCGAATTAGAATTATATGAACATGGTTCTAAAAAAATAGAAATCTCTGTCCAAGAAGGTCTTATCGACGTAGGAATTATTTGTACTAAACCTAATGCGAAAGAATTCGATTCCTTCTACTTAACAAGCGACCCTTTAAGCGTCATCCTGCCGAAAGACAATCCATTAGCAGAAGAAGACTCTATCTCCCTTGATCAATTGGCAGACCAATCTTTCGTATTGCATAAAGATGACTTTAACTTACATGATGAAATCGTAAAATCTTGTAAATCTGTTGGCTTCCAACCACATATCGTGTTTGAAACTAGCCAACGCGATTTAATGTTGCAAACTGTAGCTGCTCACTTAGCAATTGCATTATTACCTAGCCGTTTATGCCCTACAGAAGATGAAAATACAAAAGTAGGATCTAGCGTGGTAGTACGTCCTTTAGTAAACCCTGAAATTATGCATACTTTACACGTGATTTGGAAAAAAGGACATTACCTATCTCATGCTTCCCGCCTATGGTTAGACTTTGTGATGGCGCGCTTGCCTTTGATCCCTGGCGACACCCATGATGAAACAGCTGAGTAATCTACTTTTGAAAGTAGGTACACTCCTACGGAAGCCCCTATTCTGGATTATCCTCTATGTGCTAAGCACAACCTATTGGATGGTGTCTCAACAACTAGAAATCGATGCGCTGAAAGAACGCATTGACACAGAGCACACCATGGAACATAGTGATACCTTTCACTATCGCTTAACTAACCTAGAAAATATCAGCAACTCTCACGGAGATCGACTGAAAGAACTAGAGCGAGACAATTGGCAACTTAAACGCTTTGCCAACCAACACCAGTTCCGCATCATGCAACTCGAATGGGAACACCCTGACATCGAGGCTCCAGAACCAAGTAAATCCACACCAGTCAAAGCCCCATTCAAAGCAAACCCAACCAACGTCCCAGACGTTAAAAAATAAAACTTTCAAATCAAATATAGTGGATGCTTATATAAAAACTTCTAGCACTAGCTATCTAAATAGCTAGTGCTATTTTTTGCTTAATAAACAATACACAAAGGACTGCAACTTGTACCTAGCACAAAAAGCAGCCCTTTTGTTGACTCAACAATTATACAATTTACTCGACTGTTCTTTCTCCTGCTCCCCTTGCGACGCCTACCTCAGCACTGACTGTATAATAAGAGGGGGATATGTGTCTGTAAAAAACGATTTGCGACAGCATGTTTTTTACAGACACATATCCCCCTCCCCCAAATACATCAGTGCTCAGTGTATAAGGAGCATCCATTCGAGGAATGTACACAACACATACGCAATAATAAACTTCACTTTCTGTTTCCGATCCCGATCTTCATCAGCCACTTTCAACCGATGTGCTAAGAATCGTTTATCCCGTATTTGCATCAACATTTCCACGATATGTTCTTGTCGTTTCACAACATTTTTATCATTCTCTAGAGCCTGCTTTTGCATAGCAATGCGTCGTTGTAGTCGTCGCATTTGTATCTTAATATTATTGCTCACAAATACAGATTGCCACTTTTTCCTCGTTTCAAAGTACATATAAATATACCGAGGAATATTCATGACAATAAAACTGAATAGTAAAATGCTTAAGGAAATAAAGAAATACGTAGAAAAAGAAAAATCCTGTAATTCTTCATGTGGTAAGTAGTGGTTCAAGATAATAAAGCTCACCCAAACCCCTATCGGCATTAACAACGCTGCTGCCATATCTATGGAGCGAACCCAGTTCGTTTTAACCGGCATTTCTGGAGCTGAATAGGTCTCTAGCTTCTGATGGAATGCATAGTACTCCACTTGCAATACGGATTGTCCCGATTTGATAGCCGTTAATAGCACTGGTCCTACGCTTTCTTTTGGTCGTTGTGGCCAAGGAATAAACTCTCGTACCGGGCTATTCGGTGACAAGTCAAACCGAATAATGCCTTTCTTTTCTAAACGCATAGATGATGTATCATTACCGATACTGAAAGGATTAAAGAACATTCCCAATACATGCAAACTCCAGTTTCCCAAAATGTGGGTAATTATATTTAAGAATAAACCACCCATATCCACATTAGCCATATCTACTTTGAGCTGAATTGTAGAGGTATAATCATCAAACCAAATATCATCAATATCAAACTCCACATTGATGACATTCCCCAATTTCGTAATAACATTCATAAATACCTTATTATTGGGTTCAAATTCAAAGATAATAGAATGAAAAAACCAATGATTACGCACCACAGATCGCATCTTGCGGTTCACCGCTTCTTCCTCAATGGATAGCATACGATGATCGTACAATGTATTTCCATCTTCTAATGACTCAGGTAAGCGTGGCCCTTCTATATGTGTTTGTGTAGTTACAGCATTGGCTAACTTCAATAGCTTCGTAACTAATTGTCCCATATATATCTCCTATCTAGTAGGTTATTCGAATCTAAGTGATACACTTTCATAATTTACCACAATTATATCATAGTCCCCCTACAAATGAAAGAAAAGCCCTATCTATAGTATATTCACTATAGGTAGGGCTCTTCGTTGGTCCTACAAGGACTTACATCTTACTCCTACTGATATATACATATTTGCATGAGCTACACCAATATAGTATCTACGCCATTAGCACATACAATTTCAGTCTATCTCTTAAATTCGTTCCATACTCAATCGATGATATTCATAGAATCGTCCTTGTAAAGCTAATAAACTTTCATAAGTTCCACTTTCTACAATGTGGCCCTGTTCTAAGAACAAGATACGGTCCATTTCATGTAATTGTTCAATATGGTGTGTAATATATAACACAGTTTTTCCTTGGAACAAGGTATGTAGCTGATCTTGCACCAAGTGCCGTGTGACTTGATCTAATCCTTCTAGTGGCTCATCCAATAGCAAAATCTCTGCATCACGTAGATACAATCGCGCCATACCAAGACGTTGCCGTTGTCCACCGCTGAGTCCCATTCCTCCTTGACCGACCATGGTACGCAATCCTTTCGGTAGACTACGTACCCAGTCTGACAATTGCACCGCATCCAAAGCTTGCCAAATGTCTTCATCTGTTGCACTCGGCTTAGCCAATCGAATATTATCTCCTATAGTCGCATGGAATACATAGATATCTTGGGTAGCATATGCCATATAGGATTGCAATTGTTCCTCTGAAAGCATCTTTGCATCGACTCCATCAATAGAGATAGTACCACTGTATGTATACCATCCTTGTAAGAGTGCAAATAAGGTGCTTTTACCAGACCCACTAGGGCCTACAATTGCTACTTTCTCACCTTTTTGAATCGACAAGTCTAACCCATCATAAATAGGTAGAACATCGTAGGCAAAGGATAGTGATTGTACACGAATCATAGGAGATACATCATGCGAACTGTCATTATCAATGTATTCACTCAAGCCTCTACTACTATCATTACTTACACGATCTACTGATTGTATCTGTTGGCTTTCTTGACCTTCTAGACCTTCTAATCGATCCATGGCCAAAGCACTTTCATATCCATGCAAGGAGGCTTCTGTCATAGGTTGCAACACTTCAAAGTAGGCCTGTAATCCAATAGCAATAACAGCCACCCATAGTGGTCCATAGGCAGTTTCATCGATGACCCACACTCCAACGACCATCCCCACTAGTAATGCTGATTGAGCTAGCCCTAGTAGGATAGTCTGGTTCCAGCGAACACCACGATTCCATAGACTTTGCCAACTATCATAGGCACTAAAAGATGCTTTCATAGACTGTACAAATCGTTGTTCTTGATGGCTCATAATGATATCCACTACACCGTGAATCGATTCAATTAATTCCTCTTTCATTCGTCCCCTTGTATGGAGCCTCATAGGTGGAACTTGTCGTAAGGCATAGGTAATGATAATTGGCAATACCACACCTACAATGATACTGTACAGCGCAATCACTATCGCAACTATAGGATGTAATTGGTAGCCAATCATGCAGCCTAATACTGTAACACCGATGAACGAAAGGCTAGGGACTAAGGTACGCAAATAAAAGAACTGTAATGTCTCGATATCCGCCATAATGCGACCTAATAGGTCACCCATTTTCATCGATTGAAAGATGCGTGGCACCAACGGTTCTAACCGCTTAAAGAAAGCAATACGTAATTCATACAAACCTTGAAAAGCCATCGAATGGGACACATATCGTTCCCCATAGCGACAGATGGCACGACTAATCCCAAAGAAACGTACTCCTACAATAGCCAAGCTAAGAACTACCAATATAGGATGCTCCGAGGCTTTCGTAATTAACCATGTGGACGTAGTCAGTAATCCTATATTCATGAGCACCGTTCCCATGGCAAACATAATACTACCCACTAACAATACTCTATGTTGAGATAGCAAATTCCATAACGATACTAGCCCACAGCGTATATCCTGTTGTATCACAGAACCTATCGCTTCACCTCGTAGTGCCTCACCTTTTGGAGTACTCGATTTCATGGCTCTATGAGCCTCATTGCCATACTTCATTTGGTAGGTACTAGCAATTCCCTCTTGTACCACCAGTGCATCAACTATCGCAATAGATTCCTTACCATGTAATCCATCTGAGTCATGTAGAGCTACTTCGTCAAATGGAACACTTTTATCACGGATGCCAGCATTCTCACTATACACTGTTTCTGAGACTTGTTCTACACATGTAAAATCGTCGCTCTTCACCGTTAGTTTCCGCATCACTGGATTACTATAGGTATTCACTAAAGACGCAAAATATCCATTTTGTGCTACTAAGTCCGCATAACTACCCGATTCGACTAGCCTTCCTGCTTGCATCACAAATAAAGTATCCACATACTTCATGGTTTGCACTCGATGGCCCACATAGAGAACGATTTTATCTTTTCCATACTCACGCAATACCTGCATGATTAGACTTTCCGTTTCCACATCTAAATGAGCCGTCACTTCGTCAAGGATTAGGATTTGTGCTGGTCGTAACAAGATTCGTCCTAAGGCTAATCGTTGACGTTGTCCGCCAGACAATCCGTAGCCACCTTCTCCAATCACTGTATCTAAACCTAATGGCAATGTGTCCACAAAATTAGCCAATTGCACTTTCTTTAATACTTGCCACAATGTTTCGTCAGTTACCTCTAACCCAAATTGTAAGTTCTCTCGTAAAGTACCACTCATAATATATGGTGTTTGACTAAGATAAGCAATTTGCTCATGGTACCACTGACTATCTAGGGTTTGTAAATCACAACCATCCACTGTGACCTGTCCCTTAGTAGGCGTCAATAATTGCATAAGCACATTAGATAGGGTCGTCTTACCAGCTCCGCTTTCACCAACTAGCATATAGGACCGCCCACGTTTTAGTACGCCTGTGAAAGTCTCTAAACCCACCTGCTCTTCTTCATATTGGTACGCCACATCACAGAACTCAATGGTTTGAATCGGTTCCTCAAGTATTTCTTGACCTGTACGAACTACTTCTATACCAGATGTGAGATACTCTTGTACTGCTGTCAAACTTACCTTACCAGACAAACCTGTATGGAAAGCAGCACCTAGTTGTCGTAGAGGTGCATAGAAATCTGGTGCTAATAGCAAAATAAAGAAAGCCGGCAAAAACTCTACTTCACCATAGACTAAGGACACACCTAAGTAGACCGCAATCATAGCAGTACTAATAGTACCGATTAATTCTAATACCAAGGCAGACAAAAAAGCGATTCGTAATACTTTTAATGTAGCATCACGAAACTCGCCAGATAAGCGACCGATAACATGGACCTGTTCTTTGGCTCTGCCAAATACTTTCAGTGTCGTCAAACCTTGTAATACATCAAGAAAATGGCCACCTAAGAATTGCATTCGTTCCCATTGTTGTTTGTTTAATTTGTCCGCTTTTTTACCGATGAGAATCATAAAGAAAGGAATCAAAGGATAGGTAACCAATAAAATCCATCCAATCCAAGATATAGAATCGATGATAGCTATGGATATCATAAGAGGAATCAACACCGCATAGAGAGCTTGTGGGATGTATTGGCTCATATAGGCATCTACATGGTCTAATCCATCTGTCAAAATATGGGTGACAGATCCAGCACTGTCAGATTGACGAACACCTTGGGCGATCATATGATGCAAGACTCGATTCCGTAGGTCCTCATGAACGGTGCTAGCAATATGGTCTCGCAACCACTGTTCTCCATGAGAACATGCCATACGCATAAGAATCATGGCGCCTAATACAGTCATCGTGCCATAGGATAGGCTTTCACCTTGTACCACTAAGCTATTAATGATAAGAGCAAAGGCATAAGCTTGTCCTAAAGTCGCTGCTGTACCAACTAAGGTCAGCAAAAGCAGCCCGCCATAGGAACGAGGATGCAACTTGACCAATTGCCACGCAAAGGAATGAAACATAAGACCTCCTTTCAGAATCGTTGTGTATGGATTCCTAGTCTATACAACAAAAGGGACGTGAAACCACGCCCCTTTCAAAATTACTATAAATTAATAGTGTAAGTCATCTTGTGATACACGATGACGGAAATAGTAGTATGCCCATGCTTGGTACACTAATACGATAGGTACGAAGATGCATGCTACGATTGTCATCAATGTTAATGTGTATGTAGAAGATGCTGCATTCATAATTGTTAAGCTATATGCTGGATCAATGCTAGATACCATAATGCGAGGGAACAATCCTGCAAAGTAAGCTAGTGTAACAAATAAAATTGTTAATGCACTGAACACAAACCCTTTACCTGTTTGACGAGCACGTGTAAAGCCCCAAGATACTAAGAAGCTTATAATTGCCAATGCAAAGGCTACTGTAGCCAATGTGCTGTTGAATAGGTCTGTGTACACATAAGTAGCACCTACCAAAACCAACGCACCTACTGCTGTAATCACACCTTCTACTAAAGCCGCTGCACGAGCACGTTCAGAGATTTCTCCTGTTGTTTTCAAGGAAGCATATAATGCACCATGGTACAAGAATACGCATACAAATGCAATGCCACAAAGGATTGTGTATACGCTCAATAAATCTAGGAAACCACCTACATAGTTCATGTGTTTATCGATTGGCGTACCTTGAATTAGGTTACCTACTGTCACACCCCATAGAAGAGCTGGAATAGCAGAGCCAAAGAAAATGCACCAGTCGAAAGCAGCACGCCATGTTGGACTTTTATCTTTACTGCGGAAGTCAAAGGACACGCCACGAGCGATTAATGCTGCTAACATCAAGAACAATGCCAAGTAAAAACCACTGAATAAGGTAGCATATACTTGCGGGAAGGATGCGAACATAGCACCACCAGCGGTGAGCATCCATACTTGGTTACCGTCCCATACAGGGCCGATCGTATTGATCAATTGACGACGCTCACGGTCAGTTTTACCCAAGAATGGGAGCCACATACCTACACCATAATCAAGACCTTCTAAAATGAAGAATCCAGTAAATAGAACACCAACTAAGATGAACCAAATTAATTCTAAGTTATTTGTAATTATTTCCATAATGTAGCCTCCTCTTGTTCAACCACATCATGAGCTGGATTACCAGCTGGTCCTGCTTGAATATGTTTTACTGCTAGGTAAATCGCAGCAATCGCCATCACTACGTACACAGCAGTAAAGCCAATGATTGTTGTCCAGATTTCCGGCGCTGTTACTACTTTGGATGCACCGTCAGCTGTTTTTTGTAAACCGTATACAAGCCATGGTTGACGACCCGCTTCAGCCACATACCAACCTGTAGAGTTCGCAATAAATGGAAGGGCTAGTAAATGATAGATGCTTTTTAGAGCTATTCTATTATTAAGCAACTTGCCTTTCATATGTAAGTAGTAACCTACAATAGATGTGACAAGCATAATGATGCCCGCTAAAATCATCACACGGAAGGACCAGAACATAGATGTTACATGTGGTACATAATCACCAGAACCATGTTTTAGTTCTGCTTCTTTTTGAAGATCATTAATACCTTTCACTTCCCCTTTGAAAGAGTCATGAACTACGAAGGACAATGCTCCTGGCACACCGATTTCAAAGTTATTCTTCTTACCCTCTTGATCAATGCCAGCTACGATAGCAAATGGAGCTGGATCATGAGTTTCCCATAATGCTTCAAAGGCAGCTACTTTCATAGGTTGTAATTTTGCTACGGTTTGACCTTGGAAGTGACCGGCACCACCTACTAATAAACCACCAATCACAGCGGCTCCTAAACCAAATTTAATAGATTTAGAGTAAAATTCTACATGATTATTTTTCAACAAATGCCATGCACTGACAGAAGCAATAATCACGCCTGCTGTTAAAATGCCATCGGTAAAGATGTGTAAATATTGACCTGGTAAATACCCATTTTGTAAGATGGCTGTAAAAGAATCCATTTCTGCACGGCCATTACGAAGTGCATAGCCTACTGGATGTTGCATGAATGAGTTCGCTACTAAAATCCAAAATGCGGATAAGTTACTACCAATCGCTACTAACACCGCTACAAATGCATGGGCTTTTGCCGACAATTTATCCCAGCCAAAAATCCAAGCCCCCATAAAGGTGGACTCTAAGAAGAATGCTGTTAACGCTTCTAACGCCAAAGGAGCACCGAAGATATCTCCCATAAAACGAGAATATTCTGCCCAGTTCATCCCAAAATGGAACTCTTGAACGATACCTGTTACAACACCCATTGCAAAGTTAATTAGGAATAATTTACCCCAAAACTTTGCCATTTTTTTGTACACTTCGTTTTTTGTGCGCGCATAGGTAATTTCAAGTATTGCTACCAATACTGTCATTCCTAGCGTGAACGGTACGAAGAGCCAATGATAGATCGTAGTCAACGCAAATTGAAAACGAGCTAACAAGACTGCATCCATCATGCTAATTCCTCCTCACTTGAATATACATTTAGACCACATGGTGCATTGATATATGAATCGAACGTTCACGTTTCGCTAACGTTTCGAAATCAACATTTTTTAATTCTTCTATTAATACAGATTGAATTTTACCAACCGCTTCTTGCACGGCACATTGACCATGGCAACCACGGGAGCAACTGTTAGAGTCGTATAAACAATGTTGTAAATACGTATCTCCTTCTACGGCTGTTACCACATCATATAAACTAATATCTTTTGGCTTTTTAGCCAAGGTGAATCCACCATCTACGCCACGATAGGAATGTAATAACTTTGCATTCACCAAATAGCGCATAATTTTTAACAAAAATCGTTCAGGTATCTTACTTGTTTTTGCTAGTTCTGCCCCTACCTTTCGAGTACCGAATGGTAATGTAGACATGTATAAGATAATCCGAAATGCATAGTCTGTTGCCTGATTAAATTTCAATGATATCTCCCTTATTGAATCTAAACTAAACTGTATATGTATGGGCATTAAAAGTACACTCTAACAGTATACTTTAAAAGTATAAAAAATGCTCGAGTGCATACGCCTTCGAGCATCTCTTACCTCTATTATAAGAAATTATTGAGAATGTTGCAACACATTTCTTCATTATTTCTTCATTTTTTATATATGTGCCAACACATCAATCACTACATATGCCAAGGCTGATACACCAGCAGATAATGGTATCGTAATAAACCAAGCAAATACCATGGACCGTGCTGTACTCCAGTTCACCGCTTTCACACGCATAGCAGTGCCTACGCCCATGATTGATCCACTCACAACATGTGTTGTAGATACTGGCAAGTGTAATAAAGTAGCCGTAAAAATAGTTATGGCAGAGTTTAAATCCGCTGCAAATCCATTGATACTTTCTAATTTAAAAATCTTACTACCTACAGTAGCAATAATTTTCCATCCCCCTGCTGCTGTACCCAAGGCCATCGCTGTGGCACAGGCAATTTTAACCCAAATAGGTACATCTAAGGTTTGTAAATGACCACTAGCTACTAAGGTTAACGTAATGATACCCATCGCTTTTTGTGCATCATTGGAACCGTGCGAGAATGACATGAGTGCCGCAGATACCAATTGCATATTCCGGAATCGATCATTTAAAACAATGGGAGAAAATCGTCCAAATAAGATCAGCAATATTTTCATTACAATATAGCCTAATACTAGCGCTAAAATAGGAGAGGCCACCAAAGAAATAAAAATCTTACCAATCCCACCAGCTTGTAACGCTTCTGGTCCTACAGAAATCAATACGGCACCAATAATACCACCGATTAATGCATGAGAAGAAGAACTGGGAATCCCATACCACCAGGTTAAGAGGTTCCAAAAAATAGCACCCACTAGCGCTGCTACTATAATCTCACCATTGATCATCTCTGGAGCAGTAACGATATCCCCACCAATTGTTTTCGCAACACCTGTACTGATCATGGCTCCTAAAAAGTTTAACGTAGCCGCCATCATCACTGCTGTTTTCGGAGCAATGGCTCTTGTTGATACTGACGTAGCAATTGCATTCGCAGTATCATGGAATCCATTTATATAGTCAAAGGCCAACGCTAATAAAACGACGGCCCATATCACCCAACCATCAAGCATACTTCAATACTACCCGGCGGAATGTTCCTACCAAAGTCTCAGAGCCATCGATAACTTCTTCCATGGAACTAAGAATTTCCTTCCACTTAATGATTTCAATAGGGTCACTGCACTCTGTGAAAAGTTTCGCCATTTCCACATGATAAATGTCATCTGCTTCTGCTTCCAGACGCAACACTTCTAAAGCACGACCTTCTACTTTCAAATAGTTTTTCTTTAAGCTTCCCATATAAGAAATAGATTTTTTAATGTGCTTACAACACTTCGCCACAATTTCTGCCATACGAATAGCTCCTGTAGTTGGCTCACTTTGCACTTGATACATCACCATTTTATCCATGATTTCTTTGATATTATCAATGGTATTATCTAATTGATCAATCAATAGTTGGATATCTTCACGGTCCATTGGTGTAATAAAGGTTTTACGCAAACGGTCCATCGTAGCCGCCACCAACTCATCAGCTTCATGCTCTTTTTGTTCAATTTGACGAAGAGCTTCTTTCTTTTCCACTTCTCCTTCAAATACGTCTTGCATCAACTGTGCCGCCTCATGACATAGTTCAGCATGGTCATTCAGCATACTGAAAAACTTTTCTTCTTTTCCTTTTAAATTGAAAGCCATTACATCCTCCAATAACTTACTATGTGATTTATATAGTTCCATTATAGCACGTTACCAATCACTTGTGCACGCAAAATGCAAAAGAGCCTATGCATTTTTTAGTTTCTACTTTGCATCTTTTACGAAAAATACATTCTATGACTAATTTGCTTCTATTTATGTGTCATTACAATATCTCATAAAACTAATAACTATGTACAAGTATCAAATTTTAGTCTGTAAAAAGCAAAAATATAGCTATCTCAGCACTATGAATACATAGTTACAAAAGATAGCTATCTCTAATCCACTATTTTATTAATTCCCGCTTTAAATGTTTCACTTCTGGTAAAATTAATTCTTTCATAGCCAACGTAACAGCCCCTACCGAACCTGGGATGGCAAATAAAATCGTATGTTCTTTCACACCAGCAATCGCGCGAGATGCCAACGCTTTTGTACCAATATCATCACGATAACTTAAGAAACGAAATAACTCACCAAAGCCCGGAATCTCCTTATCTAATAGAGGTTGCACTGCCTCGATGGATACATCACGTTTAGCAATTCCTGTACCACCTGTGCTGATAATAATATCTGCAACACCTACATTATCTTCATATGTCCAAGCACGAACATCATTACCTATGGACTCCGTCAAAACTTGAACTTCTCTACCATAATTGCCAGTGAAAGCCTTATGAATAGCACCTTGAATCTCATCGATTGTATCTGTCACGATTTGTCGAGAAACCACAACAAAACCCGCCTCACGAGCTAACTCTTCTACACGGGCGCCACCTTTGTCTGTTTCCTTTGTTCTTGTATCAGACACCGTAATAACCGCTACTGTCAACGGACGGTCTGTAAATTCCATCATTGCCATGTGTCTCTTCCTTTCTATGTAACCAAAACTATATAGGATACATCTCCTATAGTGTACGCATCTTACTTGGCCAGCTATAACTTCTCCATACTAGAGGGATCTTATCATATTTTTTTAACAAAATATATTACACCAAATTCTATAATATATATGATTCTAAATTAGAACTATGAAGATATACTCTTATTTATACACTACTTAGCTAAAAATAAATCAATACAATCTTTAACCTCTACAGAAACCCTAAAAAATACACTATCTAAGTGACCAAAACATTTAAGTTATACCTATACATATAGTAACATATCTTCTATCCTATCTCTATAGCAACTGTTACTGACTAAAAAATTCTTTTACTTCTTTTAGCTGTCCTTTGGTGCAAGAAACATATAGTTCATCGCCACACTGTAACAGGGTTGTCGCCACTGGTACGATTGGTTGCCCTCCTCGATCAATACTAACAATGATGGCTCCCCTCGGTAATTCAATATCTTTCAACATCGTATCTACATAAGGACATACTACTGACAATCGTGTTTGGAAAAATGTTTGCTCTTCCTCCGCGCCTATAATGCCTTGGCTCATACGAAGTAATAGGTTATCATAAATTGGCAATTCTTTCATAAATTCTGCCGTTAAGTATGCAATGATTGCCACCGTTCCTACTTGATATATACTGTGAAAGCTATTTGTCATTTCTAAAACAAGTAAAATCGCTAACAAAGGTGTTCGCATAGAAGCTGCTAGCATACCTGCCATACCACAAATGATAAAACTACCACCGAAGGCATTAGGAAGCATGTGCAATTCTACCAATATACTATGCGTCAACGCTCCCACTGCCGATCCAATCACCACCATAGGTAGGAAAATACCACCTTGTGCACCATTACCATAGCAAATAGATGTTAAAATAATCTTGCCTATAACAATATATACTAGCAGTTGTAATGTCTGTTGATGCTCAACCATCATACTAACTACATCATTGCCGCCACCTAGGAGCAATTGTGAATCCAGTCCTAATAGCGTCACCCCTAGGAATGTGAGTGAAATCTTCCACCCTCTAGAAATCGGAAGTTTATCATATACGGATTTGACGCCCACAATCATACGATTAAAAAAGATCCCGAAGAAACCTACCCCAACACCTAATATAAGAAGTGTAGCAAAATACTCGATAGGGATACTTTCCATCACAGAGAAACCCAATGACGGCGTTAAGCCAAACACCAAAGAAGTTATTAAATTCGCCGAAATGGTAGCAGAAAATGTAGGAATAACCAGCTTAGGATAAAAACTTTTATGCACTTCTTCAAATACAAAGATAGCTCCTGATACAGGTGCACTAAAGGCCGCAGTCAGTCCCGCCGCAGCGCCGGCAGATGTTAGGATTCGCTCCTCTCGAAGAGAGCTCCCAAACCAGTTCGACAGTAACTTACCAGTTGCACCGCCAAGCTGTACCGATGGTCCTTCCCGACCTACAGAGAATCCAACAATGCCAGTAAAAGCACCTCCAAAAAACTTAGATACTAATGTAGGAAAGGGGTTCATGTTAAAGATCCCTTTCATCTCCCCTTCGATTTGAGGAATCCCCGAACCACCTGATAAAGGTGCCCATTTTAATAGTAAATGACAACACCACCCTAAGATCATCATAACGATGGTCCATATAATGATTTGCTCTATTGTAGCAGTAGCCATAAACACATGACGAAAGTCATTGCCCCAGTGAATGATATATCTGAAAGCAGATCCAATCGTACCTGCCACTATTCCAATAAGAATACCTTTTACAATTAATAAAAGAAACTCTTCCCTGTCAAAGGTGTTAAAAAATTCTATCTTAGGTCTTTTAAAAATATTGTTTCGTTTATTATGTATCATACAATCACCTTATATACCTTAATAATAGGTATAGTATACAAGGTTACAGTTGATTTGTCATTATGTAAAATAATCTTCATTATTTTAAAAGTTTTACTTCTTGTTAACTGGAAATTGCTTTTTAGCTATAACCTGTCATTTGCGACTTCTTATATGCGCCTAGCTGCGGATTTTGTGCGCCCTTTGGGCTTCAAAATCTTACGGCAATACTTTTATCTGTTATTCTTTTGTTCCTGACTGTGGATTTTATGCGCCCTTTTAGGGCTTTAAAACCTTACGTCAGGAACTAAGCGATGCTCTATGATTTGCGCGTCGTTTCTTCTATTTTTATCTTTTCATACTTTCCTTTTCCTACTTTGTTCCTAACTGTGGGTTTTATTCGCCCTTCGGGCTTTAAAACCTTACGTCAGGAACTAAGCGATGCTCTATGATTTATGCGTCGCTCCGCTCCTTTAAATCATGATCCCTGCTTATTCCAGACCTTATCATTTATTTCATAGATATTACTTGTCTAATCTGGCTGGAAACGGCTTAGAGTATTTAAGACTATTAATTAATAAAAAAAGAGCACCCTTTTGGGTGCGCTTTCTTTATCAATCAGCAACTTCCTATCCTCCCAGGCCGTTTCCAGCCAAGTACTTTCGGCGTTTACGAGCTTAACTACTGTGTTCGGGATGGGA